>NZ_CAJHAL010000020.1:0-70154 GCF_904846365.1 Psychrobacter nivimaris | reverse complement strand
TTGATAATGGAATTGATAAGAAGAATTTCCATTTATTTTTAAAAGAGTGCGAGTTTAGATTTAACTATGGGTCACCATCTAATCAGCTTAAAACGCTGAAAAAATGGTGTGATATTTAATCCTTATCTACTACAGCCCCAAGTTTTTTGCTTCGTATTCATTTACTGTAATGTACCTTTATGTATGCGATTCGATGAAGTTAAACGGTACTATTAAGGGCATAACTAACGACAATATCTTATTTAATAATGATGGTAAAGAATTCACTTGGCCGTTACTGACTGAATATTGTCGTCTTCTTGAGTGAAGAAGCTAAGCAATGCTGAACATTCATAGGGTTACACCTCTGTTGCTAAATACTCTAACCTACACTCTCCCTGCCCCGCGACTAGATGCTTCACTATTCTCAACCAATATAGCCGCTGCTGTTTTTTTGAGTATCGCCCACTGTTCGTCATCGACATAGATACCCTCTTTCCATGCGCGCTGATGAGTCTCAAACAGCTCGTCTGTCGATATTTTACGATCGAAATGCTGGATATCATGTTCGATATCGAAGTTTTGAGTCGCAACCTCAATAACCATATTATTGGTATTGTAGTTGGACTGGGGTTTGTCGAAAAAGTAAAGATCAGGATAGACAAACCCTTGATTCAATGTAAATAACGTATGCTTGGGCACAGAGCCATTATCCCATTTGGCCAAACAAGCATAGCCTTTTTGTGTGAGACATTCATCTGAATATCACCCAACTGTTTTACCATAAAACTCTTTTACTCTGTTGATTCGAAAATCACCTAAATGCTATTGTTTATATAGTGCAGAAGACTGAGGTATGAAATCCACTTTTCTCAGGTGGTGTTGTTAATATTGGAGTTTGACCAGGTGTCTTAATCACTAATGCCTTCTAACAACTATGGTGAAGTAAGATGTCGTTGACATCCCTACGTCAAAACGAGCAGCACTTTATATATAATAAAACTGTTGCATGATTTTATCCTTAAGCGAGTCAATATTAGGAAGCTTAACGAATAGTGAGTAAATTGCTTAAATCTCTTCACGCCGATAAACAAACTCCTCTTCATCATATAACTTGTAGGTGACATCGAGTAGCGTTTTTAGCAAATCCGACTTATCAAAATGACGGACATTCATAATAACTGGCGACGTTAATAATCCATCTTCTAATGGAATATAACCAATCTCTGTACCGCGTAGGTTCTTAAGCGCTTGAGGCACAATGGTGATCCCTTCTCCTGCAGCTACTAAACCTAAAGCCACATGCAATTCGCTGACTTCTGAAAATGAATTTGGCTCAATATTGCGTTCCTCAAACAAACTCAAAACAAAGTCAATAAAACTAGGGCGCGGTGCCTTTGGATATAATAATAGATTCTCATTAGCTAGATCAGCGATAGTTATAGTGCTTTGTCGTCGTTGAATGATGGGATGATCAATAGGAGTGGCTACCACTAAGCTCTCCTCTCTCAGTAAAATACGTCTCACCGCAGCGTCTTCAAAAAATAATCTTCCAAACCCCACATCTATCTTGCCATTTGTCAGTGCTTGCGTTTGCTGCCACGAATTTAACTCGTGAAGCTTTATTTCTATATTAGGATATACCTTGCGAAATCGGGAGATCACTCTTGGTAACGTTCCGTATAAAATCGACGCCACAAAACCTATAGACAAAGAGCCATCAAACTTCCCTTTACGCATAGTCATCGCTCGAAGATTATCAGACTTTTTTAGAATCTGTATGGCATGCTCGTAAAAAAAGACCCCTGCTTCAGTTAACTTAAGAGGCCGTTGATCACGATCAATCAAAAGTACACCCATCTCTTCTTCTAACTGTTTTATCTGACGACTAAGCGGTGGCTGTGATATAAAAAGCCGCTCAGCCGCTTTACTAAAGCTCTTCTCTTCTGCCATTGCGACAAAATAACGTAAATGTCTAAGTTCCATACCGTTATCCTTATTATCATTTTTTTAATTATCATTAGGTTGTCAATCAACTTTGTCCGTCTATTTAACCCTTGTATTACCACCATACTATACCTAAAAGGTATAAAAAAGCATCATATAAGGTCTTAGACACGGCAGTTTATAAGTCTTATAGTTAATAACAAGCATAACAACTAATTAATCAAGGGTTAGCGCAATATGATTCGTTCAATTACGACATTGCTGGTTCCGATACCTACCATTCGAACTCATAAACTTGCTTGTACGGTAATGAATGAGCAGACATTAGTCTTAGTTCATATTCAAACAGAAGATGGGCTTGAAGGTTGGGGCGAAGCGACAACCATCGGTGGGCTCAACTATGCAGAAGAGAGCCCACATAGTATCAAGACCAATATAGACACTTACTTCACGCCTTTGTTATTAAAAGAAGCCCCTACTTCCACTGCCAAAGCTATGCAGTTACTAAACCAGCATATCAGTGGTAATCGCTTTGCGAAATGCGCAATTGAAACCGCACTACTCGATATCGAGGGCAAACGTCTTGGCATACCGGTCAGTGAGTTATTAGGTGGCCGTGTACGTAATGAGCTTGAAGTGGCATGGACACTTGCCAGCGGTAATACTGATCAAGATATTAGCGAAGCAAAACAGATGATCGAACAAAAAAAGCATCGGATTTTCAAATTGAAAATTGGCAGTAATCCTATTAATGAAGACATTTCTCATGTACTGGCTATCAAGCAAGCTATACCAGAGTATCGTGTCACCGTCGATGTCAATCAAGCATGGACTGAGCTTGAAGCCATGAGCGCAATCAAGCGTCTGCAAGCTGGCGGGGTAGATTTAATAGAACAACCTATCTCTATGCGTAATCAGGCGGGACTGAAACGTTTAAAAGAGCATTTTGAGGTAGCCATCATGGCCGATGAGATTGTCCAAGATCCACAAAATGCTTTTCGTTTAGCAATTGATCATTGCGCCGATGTCTTTGCAGTCAAAATCAACCAAGCTGGCGGACTAAAGGCAGCCTGCCTCATTGGACAAATGGCACAGCTTGCAGGAATAGAATTATACGGTGGTACGATGTTAGAGGGCCCCATTGGCACGGCCGCATCGGCTCATGTGTTTTCAACTTACCCTAGTTTAAATTTTGATACTGAACTTTTTGGACCTCTATTACTCACCGAAGATATTCTAGCTCGTCCGCTAGATTACAGTAACTTTGGACTGTCTGTGCCAACAGGCCCTGGACTAGGGATCGAGGTGGATCGCGATAAAATCTATCATTATGCAGGACTCAGCCTATCAGCGGTATCAAATACAAACTCTCAACCCTACCTTGCTGCTGAAAATAGCTTATAAAGAATTAAATAATTAACGGGCTCAAAACCATAAGGAAAGAATAATGCTATATCACGTACGAATGGATGTCTTAATACCAAACGATATGGATGCTGACAAAGTTGCCGAACTAAAAGCCACTGAAAAAGCGCTATCACAAAAATTGCAAGAGCAAGGCAAATGGCGTCATATTTGGCGATTGGCTGGCGAGTACTCAAACTTTAGTATCTTTGATGTTGAGAGCAATGAAGAGCTGCACGATATCATGATGTCATTGCCTCTTTATCCTTACATGAAAGTAGAAGTTACGCCACTACTTCGTCATCCATCATCTGTTCGTGAAAATGACAGCTAAAACGATTGAACGACCACGAGGATATCCTCATAAATCAGGTTAAACCCAAGGAGAAAGGACATGGAACAAGCAGATTGAAAAAAAATGACAGCTAAAACGATTGAACGACCACGAGGATATCCTCACAAATCAGGTTAAACCCAAGGAGAAAGGACATGGAACACAAGCAGATTGAAAAATTGGCTGAACAGTTCATTAAAGGCAAGATCGACTTCCCTGAGCAAGTTAATCCACGTGTGCAAGAAATCACCCTGCGCATTGTGACCGATTTGATGAAAACGATTAATGATCTAAATATCACTGCTGATGAATACTGGACTGGTGTGTCTTACATTGGCGATTTAGGCAAAGAAGCCGGCCTCTTATCACCAGGTTTAGGTTTTGATCATTTCATGGATTTAATGATTGAAGAACATATGAAAGCGGCTGGATTAGAAGGTGGCACAATACGTACCATTGAAGGGCCACTATATGTATCAGGTGCTCCTGAAGAAAAAGGCTTTGCGAGGCTTGATGATGGTACTGAAGATGAAGAAGGCACAGTGCTATTTATGCAAGGATATGTTTATGACGAAGATGGCAATCCTATCCCTAATGCTAAAGTAGAGGCATGGCATGCCAACACTTTAGGTAACTACTCTTTCTTCGATGAATCGCAACCTGACTTTAATCTACGTCGTACTATCATTACTGATGGTGACGGCAAGTATGCTTTTCGTAGTATTGTGCCACTGGGTTACTCAGTACCACCAGGTGGTATGACGGATCAAGTATTAAGTGCTTTAGGACGTCATGGTAATCGCCCTGCTCACATTCACTTCTTCGCTAGTGCTGAAGGTATGCGCAAAATAACCACGCAGATCAATATTGATGGTGATGAATACCTTTGGGATGACTTTGCTTTTGCCAGTCGTGAAGGCTTAGTACCGGAAGTCACCATGGTTGACAACGCTGATAAGCTCAAAGAAAAAGGTCTTGATAAGCCTTATGCTTCAATCGATTTCGACTTCCATCTGTTAAAAAATAGTAAAGCTGATGTACATGGTAGTGAGGTAGCACGTCGCCGTGCACAAGGCTAGATAGTATATTTTGTTAAATACTTAGTTAAATACCTAGCTTCTTCAGGTATTTACATAAAAGTCATGACTAATAATCTCAATATCTACTTGATACCACTCCCTGCTGTGGTATCAAGTTTAACTTTCGGCAAGCACTCATTATTTTCAACCTAATATCTAATCTTTTTTAACTCACTAATCCATTCATGAACTTGTTGACTAATATAAACACTAATATTAAGTTTTGGACAATCATAAAATAAAATATGGACAAGGATGTTCTATGAAAAATACGATGAAGAAAATCACCCTACTTACTATCGCTGCTAGCTTGTCATTTACCATCCATGCTTCTGACTCCCACTACGTCCCAGGCATTGAAGGAATAAAAGCAAGTGTAGTACCACCACCTGGAGTGTATTACAGAGGCTATCTCATAAATTATAGCGCTGATGAAAATGAGGCGTTACCAGATGACAGCGAGGTTAATGTTACCGCACTTGCCAATCGAGCGATATGGGTCACACCGCAAAAGGTACTAGGTGGCGATTTGACATTAGAGGCCATTGTACCGCTTATAAAAACAGATCTAAGAGTCGGTGGTCAGGATGTCGATGAACGTACAGGCTTAGGTGATTTATATGTGGGCGGTGTATTAGGCTGGCATGGCGATAGATGGGATGCAGTCAGTGGTATCGGTTATTGGGCAGAAACTGGCGACTATGATAGCAATCGATTTGCAAGCCCTGGCAAAGGTTATGATTCCGTCATGCTTACCCTTGGTGGTAACGTTAAGCTCAACCAACAAGGTGACTTAAATCTCAGTGCCTTAAGTCGTTATGAGATGCCTAATGGTGACGACCTAGATGATGAGCTAATCATTGAATGGGGTTTGAGCAAAAGTTACGGCTTGCTAGATGTTGGCCTGGTTGGTTATAACACTTTTGAGACCGGTGACGGCGACGAGGAAAGAAACGCTTTAGGCTTATCTATGGGTTATTTTTCACCGCCTAACCTACTAGGTGGGGATGTCGCCGTGTATAAAGAGTATTCAAATAAAAATACTTTTGAGGGAGAGGTGATCAGAGCGTCGCTAACCAAAGTATTCTAAAGATTTCCACAAGATCTAAAATGGGGTCAAACTATGATTAACAAAGCGGAGAAAAGCATCACGAATGTGCTCAGTCAAATCAAAGACGGCGCCACGATTATGATTGGTGGTTTTGGTACGGCAGGACAACCTGCCGAACTGATTGATGCGCTCATTGATTTGGATATCAAAGACCTAGTGATTATTAGCAATAATGCAGGCAATGGTGATCATGGTCTTGCCAAACTATTAAAAACAGGGGCAGTGCGTAAGATCATTTGCTCGTTCCCACGTCAGTCAGACTCTTGGGTATTTGACGAGCTATATCATGCGGGAAAAATCGAGCTTGAGCTGGTACCACAAGGCAATCTGGCCTGCCGTATTCAAGCTGCTGGCATGGGACTTGGTGCGGTATATACGCCAACGGGTTTTGGTACTTTGCTTGCTGAAGGTAAAGAGACGCGCCATATCGATGGCAAAGACTATGTGCTTGAATATCCAATCAAAGCAGATTTTGCCTTAATCAAAGCGGATCAGGGCGATCGCTGGGGTAATTTAGTCTATCGAAAATCAGCACGTAACTTTGGTCCCATCATGGCCATGGCAGCTGACGTGACGATCGCTCAAGTTTCTAGAAGCGTCGATCTGGGTGAGCTTGATCCTGAACACATCATCACGCCAGGTATCTTTGTGCAGCATGTGGTGCAAATCGAGCCTACTCATTCTACTACCGCAGCCAGCGCTTAATACGGTCAATCATAAGGAGCGTCATCATGAGCCATACATTACTCACACGGGATCAAATCGCTGAGCGTGCTGCCCGAGATATTCCAGATGGTGCCTATGTCAATTTGGGCATTGGTCTACCCACCAAAATCGCTAAGTACTTGCCTGATGACAAAGACGTATTTTTACATTCAGAAAACGGCTTGTTGGCTTTTGGCCCGCCCCCTGCCAAAGGCGAAGAAGATCCAGAGCTGATCAATGCTGGCAAGGAATACGTCACCATGTTAGATGGCGGTAGCTTCTTTCACCATGGTGACTCGTTTGCCATGATGCGCGGCGGTCATATTGATATTTGCGTATTGGGTGCGTTTCAAGTGGCGGCCAATGGTGATTTGGCCAACTGGAGCACTGGTGAAGAAGGTGCAATACCTGCAGTTGGCGGTGCTATGGACTTAGCCATCGGTGCCAAAAAAGTCTTTGTGATGACCAATCATACGACCAAGACTGGTGAGCCCAAGATCGTCAGCGAGCTTACCTATCCTGTAACTGGCAAAAACTGCGTCGATCGAATTTTCACCGACCTGTGTGTTATAGACGTTTCGATTAAAGGGCTGGTAGTGACTGAAATGGTCGAAAACCTAAGCTTTAATGACTTACAAGCGGTAACGGGTGCCACACTCATTAACGAGACTAAATAAAAACGCCTCATAATTAAAACTTAGGATAATCACTATGATCGATTCGACCACTGATTTAAACAACGCTTATATTATTGACGCCATTCGCACGCCTTTTGGACGTTACGGTGGTAGTCTAGCCCCTGTACGTACCGATGATTTGGGCGCTATTCCTATTAAAGCCTTGATGGAACGCAATACCAATGTCGATTGGGTGCAAGTAGATGATGTTATTTACGGTTGCGCCAATCAAAGCGGTGAGGACAACCGTAACGTCGGGCGCATGTCATCATTGCTCGCAGGTCTTCCTTATCAAGTGCCTGCTACTACGGTCAACCGCTTATGCGGCTCATCAATGGATGCGTTAGCCATCGCCGCACGGGCAATTAAAGCCGGAGAAGCCAGTCTCATTATTGCAGGCGGCGTTGAGAGCATGAGCCGTGCGCCATTTGTAATGGGTAAGTCAAATCAGGCATTTGGTCGTAACCAAAAATTAAAAGATACTACCATGGGCTGGCGCTTTATCAACCCAAAGCTCGACGAGTTATATGGCACGGAGACCATGCCGCAAACGGCGGAAAATGTCGCTGAGCAGTTCAACATCAATCGTGCTGACCAAGATGCCTTTGCACTACGCAGCCAACAACGTACCCATGCCGCACAAGCATCAGGATTTTTCAAAGACGAGATTACCCCAGTCATTATCCCGCAGCGCAAAGGTGAGCCCATCATTGTCGATAAGGATGAGCATCCTCGTGCAGACACCACGCTTGAGAAATTAACCAAACTTCGTGCCGTCGTTAAAGAAAATGGCACAGTCACTGCTGGTAATGCCTCAGGCATTAATGATGGCGCAGCAGCCTTCTTAGTAGCGTCAGAGCAAGCCATTAAAGAATTTAATCTCAAGCCGCGTGCGCGTATTGTGGCTTCCACCACGGTAGGTGTCGAACCACGTATTATGGGCTTTGCTCCAGCGCCTGCGATCAAAAAACTACTGGCGCAAACTGGACTGTCACTTGATGAGATGGATGTCATTGAATTAAACGAAGCCTTTGCAGCGCAATCCCTAGCCTGCACGCGTGACTTGGGATTAGCTGACGATAGCGAGCGTGTCAATCCGAATGGTGGTGCGATTGCGCTTGGTCACCCACTTGGCGCATCAGGCGCACGTTTGATTTTGACAGCACTCAATCAACTTGAGAAAACGGATAAGCGTTATGCCATCTGCTCGATGTGTATTGGTGTTGGACAAGGTATCGCCATGATTATTGAACGAATTGAACATTGAATGCATTAATGGCCAACCACCATAAACCTATACGCCACTACCATCATAATCACCCCAAAATGACAAATAAGGATGATCGTTATGCCTGTACTTGAAAATAAAGACATTACCTTAAACTATGTCACTTTTGGTGATAGCCGTAACCCTGCGCTTATATTCTCCAACTCTTTAGGTACCAACTACCACATGTGGCAGCCGCAAATTGATGCTTTGCAAAACGATTATTTCATCATCTGTTATGACACTCGTGGTCATGGAAAATCTTCTGCACCCAAAGGCCCTTATAGCTTAGATCAGCTTGGACAAGACGTCATTGATCTGCTCGATCACTTGAATATTGATAAAGCGTTCTTTTGTGGTATCTCAATGGGTGGTATGACAGGCCAATGGCTGGCTATTAACTACCCTAATCGCTTTCATCATTTAATGTTGTGTAATACAGCAGCGAAGATTGGTACGGAAGCAGCTTGGCAAGACCGTGCCCAGCTCGTCCGAACAGAAGGTTTGAGCACTATTGCAGCTACAGCCGCATCGCGCTGGTTTACTGAGGGCTTTATCAGTAACCATCCTGATATCGTCAACGCCTTGTCTGACACTCTTGCCGCTAGCAGTAGCAAAGGTTATGCCAGCTGTTGTGAAGCGCTGGCTGTCGCTGATACTCGCGAGCAGTTAAAAGATATCGATGTCGCGATTACGGTGGTGGCAGGTACTGAAGACCCAGTGACGACGGTGGCCGATAGTCAATATATGGTCGATCATATCCCAAATGCCACACTCGCGACTATTGACGCGTCACACATTTCAAATATTGAGCAACCACAAGTATTCAATCAAACTATTCGTAAACACTTTGCCTAAATAAGCATTTTATTTAAATAAACATAATGCTTAAACCGATTAAAATGATTCGCTTTAAACAATAGCTAAAAAACCCCGACATAAATATGAACTGCCCCCCAAAACTTGGACGGTTTAGTTTACCCCAAGGACTGAGTTCTGTACTGCACAGGACTCAGTCCTTTTAGTTTCAATTGAATACGCTCATTGTTGTAATAATGATTCTTTGCTATTTTACCCAGTTGACCTTTATATGATCGGTACTTTTGTCTTCTTATCTTCGCACTGAGTTTCAACTGTTTCATGAGCTTGGCAATAAGCTCATGGTTATGATGAACACCTGACTGTTTTAATGCGACAGTGATTCTGCGATAGCCATACCTGCCCTTGTGCTTGTGATACAAATCGGCAATACGCTGCTTTATATGAGCGTATTTGTCTTTATGACTTAGCGTTGTTCTATGGTAGTAGAAGCTACTCCTTGGTATACGTGCTGTCTTTAATAAGTCAGATAAAAGATATTGATCTCTTAATCCTTCGATGAGCCTTGTTTTGTCGCAGTTTGTTCCCTCTCCCTGAGCAAGGCATCGAGCTTTTTTAGGTAAGCGTTCTCCGTGCGCAGGTATGCCAGTTCACGCTTAATCTCTGCTGTTGTCTTGTCGTCATCTGGTTTTCTTGTGATATCTGGCTTGGTCATGGCGCCTCTACCTTGTCGTTTGGGAGTGAGTCCAGACATACCATACTGTCGATACGCTTTATGCCAAAGGCTGATAAGAGCGGGTGAGCTGATGTTGAACTTTAATGCCGTCTCAGATTGACTTAAGCCTTGTTCTAACATGACGGTTATCACTTGGTGTTTAAAGTCGCTACTGTATTTAGTTTTACTCGCCTTTGGCTTGATAGCATCTATACCGCCGCTTTGGTATTGATAAGTCCACTTAGACACTATTTTTTTATCAAGTCCAAACTTCTTTACTGTTGCGATTCCGGCATGTCCTTATGCGATGACTTTGATCTTAAAGTCTAGATTGTAACGCATAAAAATACCCCATAAGTTGTGTCCAACTTATGGGGCAGTTCAGATGGCGGGGTTTTTATGTAAGCATATAGTGAGAAAAATATGACAAACTTATGACTACTAAATACGCTTAAATAAAGCAGAACGACTTGACTCGTCCGTACCATCAGCCGCAGTTAAGAAACGCTCCATATGAATATCGCGCTCAAATAGACGGGCTTGCATCAAAGTTGTAATAGTCGCATCAATCATAGGCGGCGGACCACACATATACGCTTTATGACCTGAGCATTTCCCATTAAAATGGTGCTTGACCGCATCATTCACATAACCTTTGAAGCCTGACCACTCCCCTAACGTATCTTCATCACTTAAAGCAGGAATGTAATGAAAGTTGTCATGCTCTGTTGCTAGCTGCTCAAACTTATCTCTATGATATAGCTCAGGAATATTTCTAGCCCCTTGAAACAGATAGAGCTGACGAGTTTCCCCTTGCTCTAATAAGTCCAGAATCATCGACTCAGGACTTGATAAACCTGACCCGCCTGCCACAAAGATCATATCTTGACTATCGCTACTGCGCACAAAAAACTGACCATAAGGACCTGACAGCTCGATGCTATCACCAACTGCTAACTCATTATGGAGCCAAGAAGTGCCTTTACCTTCATTGACTAAGCGCACATGCAGTTCAACGATATTAGACTGCGACGGCGGATTGGCAATAGAAAAGGCTCGCGTCCCAACATCAGGGATATCTAAGTTGATATATTGGCCGGCTTGGAATTGCATATCGCGATCTAACTGCAAGCGAATTCCTAAAATAGTAGGCGATAAAGGCGTCACTGACTCAACTGTCGCTGTATAATCTTCTACCGGATAGCCCAAAAAGTCAGGATCAACATCTATATCGGCTTCGATGACCAAATCGGACTCAGGATAACAACAACAAGCGAGTACTTTGCCTTCATCGCGCTCAACCTCCATCAGTGCAAAAGTAGAAGCCTCACCAAGATCCGCAAACCCCTCCAAAACTTGAACCTTACAAGTACCGCAAGTACCATGACCGCAAGCAAAAGGTAACCAAACCCCTTGCCTTAAGGCAGCTTGCAGTATCGTTTGACCATCTTCTACTTCAATAACATCACCGGTCGGCTCAATAGTGACTTCATAAGACATATCGCTCTCCCTCGCAATATCTGTAATTATTTATTACTTAGATGAATCTGCGCTTCAAATAATGGTGGATTTTATACCCCTGTTCCTTTCCAACCATTTAAGCCAGGTGTTTTAAATCGTAATAATGACTTGTGATCAAACCCTAATGCTTCAAGCGTTTTGTCATCTGTTGGCGTTATTGATTCTCCATTAAGATTCCACTCAACCTCATCCCATTTGATATTTTCAAAATCTGGATGCTGATTAAAACCTTCAGATAATACTCCAGCCTTAAAATCTGCAAAAGTCATTGTGGGAGGTAATGGGAAGGCTTTAGCTGAACAAAACAGTAAATGCTCATCCCAACCAATAAAGACTAAAATGTTGTCGCCATAGTTTTCTTGTTTGTCCATAACCTTGCCCGTGTAATCTGGGCGAATCGCTGTAACTGCCATAATAATTTCCTTATTAATATATTTGCTAATTAATTACTTGCTTACTAACTATTTAACATTCTATTGTTGAGAGCTTATTTGTGTATTTTGGTTCAGTAGCGCTGACTTTGTTTAGCCGCGCTACTAAGCTCTAATCAACCAATAAATTAAGCGGTGCCTTTCCATTTGTTCCAGTTTTGCTCATCCACAGAACCTTTGAAGTCCATATTATCGACACCCACATTGAAGCGATAATACTCACTAAGAATCTTCTCAAGCTCAGGGCCACCACAGTTACCTTGCAATATTTGCTGTACTGGTAACCACGCTTGCACGTACTTTTCAGGCTCATCAACGAAGATATCATGGCAACCATTTGAACACATGTGGTAGCGCTCATCGTTATAAACTGTCGTGCGATAGCTAAATGTACCAGGATCACCGTCCATTTCCGTAAAGGTCATGGGTACCTGACAGACTTGGCACAACATAGGCAGGCCTGAGCTATAAAAACGCTTGCCTTCTGCTTCCATTTTCTTTGCCAACTCCCAACGTGGACGATAGTATTTATCGAAGGTCTCAGGATACTTTTCGCTTAACCAATCCATCTCTTCATCTGATGGAATCCAAGTGTGAAAGCCAGCAACATGACCGAAGTTATAGAAGATCCACCACGCTTGATGCGATATATGTTCTTTCTCTTTTTCAATCACTTCACTATATTTTGGTTTTTCGATACCATAGCGAGCTAAATCGTCGAATAACGCTCCACCTGCATCTTCAAAGTAGACTTCCCATGCTTCTTTCCATGACATAACTTTATTTGGCAACATATAATCCATCATCATGCCCACGATAGACAGTAGACGGGTGCCACGCCAAAACCACTTATCAATCCATTTTTGTACAATTGGCAGGTTATCTTCGTGCTGTTCTAGCAAGAACTTGATAATCTCAAGCCCTAATGTCATATGACGTGCTTCATCCGATTGGGCACTAAAGCCAAAAGTGACGGTAGCCATATCACCATTGTGAGCTGCACCAGACATGAAAGGTACAAACAACAGATTGGTTAAGACATATTCGAACGAGAATGATATTGCCAATAAAAACTCAAATGGTCCTGCTGAACGCGCATCTTCAAAGAAAGATTTAGGAACAGATAAGTACCAAACGCGGTCATGCATATGGCTCCAATCTTGAAAACCATTGAAATACTTATTAAAGTGACTCATTGCATGAACTTGGGTTTGAACATGACGTAGCTCATCGATAGACTGCATTTGACAAGCAATGCGTGCACCAATACCACTGAACTGACGACCTACGTTAGCGTAGCCTTGATAGGCCTGATACTCTAAAGGAGTAACTGCTGTCAAAAAAAGCTTGATAGCATTAAGGTAGCGTGGGTCTGAGACGTTCATTTGACCATTATTCTGAGAAAATGCATCAAAAATAGCATAAAGCTTTTTCTCTTTTTCGGCCTGATACTTCCAATAAGTATCCATCGTCAGACGGAAAGGATCTTCCCATTTTGACCAGTCAGTGATTTTAATACCTTCAAACTCTTCATGAGGAAAGGCTTCTTTTTTATCTTCATAAGAAAAGTCCCAATCAAGATCACGCGTCAAGAGACGATACTTCTCTTTTAAATTGAGTTTCTTAGCTGTTTTAGTAGTAGCCATGCTGTGCTCCTTAGCAAATGCTAAATTATTAATTTAATAAGTTTGAATAATTACTGATTCCAACTTAAGGTCAGTGAGTCCTCCTCTTCCTCAACGTTACCACCCAAAGTGACTAGACTTAATTGCAACTCTTGGATTTCCCATTCGCGACCGATTTTTTCTTCGACCGTGGCACGATTGACGACAAGCTTGCCTTCACATTCCATTCGAATCATAGCTGGCTGATAAATCACCGTTACTTCTGGATTATCTTCTTCTACTGCCTGAACAATATAATGTGACATATCGTTGTCTTGTAACGCCAAGTATACTTTTGACATAAGCTTCCCCTTAGAAAATTAATAAATATTAATGAGCAATTTAAATACGGTTAAAAGCAATTAAGCAGCAATTTGAACACTTAACCCTACTGTTTTACAACGTTTTGCTAACTGAGTTTGAATATCATCTAGTGCGATTAATACTTGCTCTTCACTAAACATTTTCTCAATTAAGGGACGATAGGCGGTGACTACTTTTTCTTGCCACTTATCTAACCATCGCTGACAGTTCTGTTTGTTATCATCACTTTCGGCAACTACTATCTTAATAGTGCTGTTACTCCAGCCAGTAAGATCTTTAAAGCAATCCTGCATAAACTCAGTTAACATAGCGACATCACGACCATTGTTTTCGACTAACCACTCATCTAAATGTTGGTAGTGAACCACATGAATAAAAGTATCCATAACTAAAGATTGTGCAATGAATAACTCAAACCAATCTTTTATAATTAAGGTATGTTCACACAATGCACGAATACCTTGCCATGCTTCATCATCCATCCAATAGTTTTTGGCTTGAGTCAATGAATCACTAGAGTTGCCATCTATTAATAAACCTATCCGCGATAGATATTGCGCCATGCCCAGTCTGTCCATGCCAGCATACAAACACGCTTGGGTAATTGCTGTGCCATAACCATAAGCAGCACCATACATATAATTTAAGTTAGCAGTCTGTTCAACATGACGTAACGGTAATAGTCCAAATGTAACTGCGTCTATTACATCTTCGCCAAGGTTTTCAACTAAATCACGCTTTTCAAAAAACTTATAACTACCTTCAGCGGTATCTTGCAGTCGTGCACGATTTTGCACATAAGCTCCATAATAAAACTGACGAGGATCTTTCAGGTCGTACCAATCTTCCATCTGAATAATCGTGTAGTTTTCATCGTTCAATGTTTTGTCAGGATTCCATAGTGGACGATAATGAGAGTTAGCCGTGCCCTGCGCATCATAAGTTGCCTCTTGATAACGAGTTGCAGGTTTGTCACCAAAACGCCGAGCGATGTTCGCATAGGTATGACGGATAGGCTCAAGGTTCGAGGTTTTAATTTCTAAAGACATGATTACTGCTCCTTTTTGAATGTAATAATTCTTGAAAATGGTAAAAGGTTTAGTGACTACTTTCAGATCGATTATTACTAATCAAAGTAGCCTCTGTGCCATAACGCCACTTATCTTCCTCCTCATCATTGAAGACCATCTGTTCTGCAGTCATTGGAATAACTTTGTTATTAATACAGAAATCTTCAAAGCTTTTAGGAGGTAAGACTAATTCGACAAATAGACTAGAGTCGCCGATAGCAAAGTCAAACATTACGAATTTAGCATCTGGCTCACTTCTTACTCGTACATATTTGGGCAAGTCATTAAAAGAAAGATTAGACTCTTGATGATAATTTGATGAGGTATTAGGTGAATTCATTCTCAACTCCTTTTCTTAAATGGTATGAATATAGACAGTCCTTATCCGGTATTTACTACCTTACAAGTTGTATGCCAACTTTATAATTATTGACTTAAGTTTTTGATTTTAATAAAATTATTAAATAACACTACGCATTAACCATCTAAGCTCAATAGTTTTATTTCATGATTTGAGTCATTCATTTTTCAAAATTTCATGAAATACTTAAATTATTAAATTTAGAATCGCTGCTCATAGTTTGATATAGCTTGATAGGCCATGTATTTAGCATGATAAAATTGCATGATTTAGATGGATGTGTAATGATGATTGGCTTAACCATCTAAGGATAGATGTTACTCAGCTCCTTACAAGGAACGCACCTGCTATGTCAAAACAAACCTCTTATAAAGATGATACTCCTGAAGTAAATGCAGTCCCTCATCCATCTAAATTTCTCGATGGCAAGGCTATACCTGAGCCAATCAAACTTAATAAAAAAAATAATAAAGAGAAAACTGAATTCTCAAAGAGAATCGAAGATTTATTGACACATCTTGAGTTTGATTTGCATTCAGGGAAAATATGGTTCGGCGGTCAACGCATGATATTAAGCCATGCTCATGCCCTATGGCGTCTACGAGAGGATGTCGAGTCGACTTTGGGTAGCGATATTATGCAGCGGCTTTTTTTTCGTTACGGTCATTTTGCTGGGGAACAAGACGCTGAGATTAGTAAGAAATTACGGCCAGAAGGCAGTTGGAAAGAGGTGTTTTTATCTGGTCCACAGCTGCATGCCATACGCGGTATGGTGAAGGTCGTTCCTGATAAAATGAGTGTCGACTTCGACAACGGTAGATTCTTTGCAAGCTTTGATTGGTATAACTCTTTTGAAGCCGCTTATCATAAAAAGTTCCATGGGGTTTCAGATAAGCCGATATGTTTTAGCTCACTGGGTTACGCCAGCGGCTATACCAGCTCCTTCTTTGGCCGTCAGATTGCTTTTAAAGAAGTACAATGCGCGGCAATGGGTTTTGATCATTGTCGTATTGAAGGGCGACCATTAGAGGACTGGGAGGAAGAAACGGATCTTGAAAGGTTTTTCAACACTGAGCGCTTAAATACTGAACTGTTTGAGCGGCGCAGTAATTTTGATGAGATAAAAAGACAAAACCCTGATTTACGTATCAACCCTGAAGGATTTTTTTCTGCTATTGGTGAATCGCCTTCTTTTAAAAAGGCAACAGCGCTGATGAAAAAGGTCGCAAAAACCAAAGCGACTGTTTTATTGCAAGGAGAAACTGGGGTTGGTAAAGAGGTGTTTGCTCAAGCGCTCCACGATGCTAGTGATCGCAGAAGCAACCCTTTCATCGCTATAAACTGTGCCAGCATCCCTACCGATCTTATTGAGTCTGAGCTGTTTGGTGTTGAAAAAGGCGCTTTTACTGGCGCTACGCAATCTCGAAAAGGCAAAATTGAAGCGGCACATTTAGGGACACTCTTTTTGGATGAGGTTTTTGAGTTATCATCGCGGGCGCAAGCAGCTCTACTGCGCGTATTACAAGAAGGTATACTCAACCATGTCGGCAGCTACATTGATATAGCTGTTGATATTCGAGTGGTGGTAGCCACCAATGAGAATCTAAAACAGGCCGTAGCTCAAGGAAAGTTTCGTCAAGATTTATATTATCGATTAAACACTTTTCCTATCTACCTACCTCCTTTACGAGAGCGTAAGCAGGACATACTTCTACTAGCCAAGTTTTTCTTACATAAATATGCGGATATGTATCAAAAAAATATTCAAGGTTTTACAGATCAAGCGCGAGAATATCTGAGTTTATATAATTGGCCAGGCAATATACGAGAGCTACAAAACGTCACCGAGCGAGCGGTCATACTCAATGATAACCACAAGTGGATTGATGCTAGTGATTTACTTTTATCCAATATCGAAGATAATAATATGAATGATAATAAGCTTCGAATATCGGCTGAAAGTGGTGGTTTACAGCATTCTAGCATTGACGACCATAGTAATACCGCACTTGCCACCTTATTCCATGGTGGCTTTGATTTAGAAGTGTTTAACGACAAGCTTATTCGTGTCGCTTTAAGTCAGTGTGATGGTAATGTATCAAAGGCTGCACGACTCTTAAATATCAGCCGCGCAAAACTTGACTATCGACTACGCAAGCTCAATTAGCGGTGATTGTTATATGCAAAGTAACTAAAACTATAGTCAATCCCACTGACTTACTCGCTAGATTATCGCAAACAAGTACTAAAAAGCTTAGACGAGGGTATGACCCTTGCCGAGGCAGCTGAGTTTTATAACCTCAGCCCAACCACCATACAAAACTGGAAGCGGCGTGTTCATAGCAAAACAACCAGGCAAACCAAGCCCTATAAAATACCAGATGATGTGCTACTTAATGATGTCAAAGAACATCCTGATGATTACCAGTATGAGCGAGCACGTCGTTTGAACTGTAGTAAAACAGGCATTCATCATGCCCTAAAGTGCCTAGGCATCAGTCAAAAAAAAGACTTTAGAACATCTAAAAGCCTGTCCGATCAAAAGAGCGATATACCACAGTAAGCTTAATAGCTTTAGGCAGCAAGGCTATCCTATCGTTTATATATACGCGCGCGGCTTTGAGAGTCAAACCATTCGCTCTCATGGTTATGCACCGATTGGTAAGCCTTGTATCGATAGCTACAACTGGCAAGGTAAAAAGCGAACCAACGTTATCGGTGCTCTATATGAAAAGATGCTGTTTGCCCTAGATTACTTTGAGACAAACATCAACAGCATCGTCTTCTATCACTGGTGCAAACACAAGCTAATCCCAAGTCTTAAAACAAAATGCGTGATTGTGATGGATAATGCCAGATTTCATAAGAGCAAGCGTATTCAAAAGCTACTGAATAGACATGGTCATCGTATTTTATGGCTGCCACCGTACAGCCCTGATCTAAACTATCGAAAAGAAATGGGCTCAGGTGAAGTTTCTACGCCAAGGCTGGATGGAAAACGACTTATCCAAATTGTTCTATGATGTTTGTCCTAACCATAACAATTTTATTTTGAACTGACTATAGCGTTATGAATCTTTAATTTAGCTGACACAGAGTTTTGAACGTCCTCTACCTTTGATACATATTCTTTTCATCAATAAGTCGATACGATTAAGTAGACTTTAACTTATGATTAAATATTTTTTTAGCTACATTAACGAAATTATCAACGACGGTATAGTTTTCTTTTTTTCGGTATCTGAGAATAATTGGGCTAAAAGCAAACTCTTCACTTAGAGGAAGAAATACCAGATCTTTACTATAAAGATTAACCACCCCCTCATTCACTATTGTAATTCCAAATCCAGCCAACACTAATCCCAAAGCAGATTGAATATCACGTACAGGCTCAAATAAATTTGAGGGTGACATCATTTTGACTTCGAAAATTTCAAGAATAATTAATAGGAAATTTGGTTGTGGAGTATCAGGAAATAAAATCATCGGTTCATTAACGATATCTTCTAAAGACAGAGACTGGTTAACTTTTAGCTGTAACAGTGGATGCTCTTTGTATAAAGCAACATAAAGTTTTTCTTCTTTCAGAATAATACGCTCAATCTCGTGATCTATAATTTTAAGCCCACCAACTCCTATGTCAATCTTGCCGTTTTTTAATTCTTCAATCTGTTGAAGAGTATTCATGGCTTCGACATGAATGGAAATATCAGGATACTTTAATCGGTAATATTTGATGCATTCTGCCAGTTCGCTATACATGGCAGAACCAATAAATCCAATACGCAGTGTATTATTGGCTCCGCCAATTTGCTGAGTCATCTTCTTAAGATGCATTTCACTCTGCACAATTTTTTTAGAATTTTCATAGAAGTATTTACCTGCCTCTGTCAATTCTATGGATCGAGTATTACGTACCAATAACGACACTTCTAACTCTTCTTCCAAATTTTGTATAGCACGACTTAATGGTGGCTGAGCAATAAATAATTTTTCAGCCGCTTTTGTGAAACTCATCTCATCAGCTACAGCAATGAAATATTTCATTTGGCGAATATCCATATTGTGCGGCTGTCCTCTTAAAGATCAATAATAAGGTGCTGTGATTTTATTTTTGAACAGCAGGGTGTAAACATAGTCAAATGGTCTGTTTCATTTAAAATCATATCCTGATGATGTAACTCACCTCCGGTATAACGCAGCGTACATGTGCCACAAATACCCTGTTCACATGACATTGGTACTACATAACCTGCCTTATTTAAAACCTCGGCAATATTATCCGTTTGTAATAATGAAATTTTTTGACCTGTAGATGCAATTTCTATGATGTGTTCTTGGAAAGGAGCCAACTGCAATGCAGTATTAGTATTTTTAAAGCACTCTTTATGAATAAAAGGTTTAGTCCATTGCATTTTTAATGCCTGACTTTCAACATATTGAATAAAATGTGCAGAGCCACAAACATAAATGTGTGTATTGACTTTTTCTTGCTGTAAAACTGCTGCGATATCAAAGCCGTTAGTTTGTTGATTACCAATATAGGTCACATAATGGCTATTACGGTTCATGATATGAAATTCATCAATACGGTCAATAAATGGGATATTCGGCTGACGTATACAGTAATGTAAATCACATTTACGTTGATCGATAGCAAGGCTTGACCACATACTCAAAATAGGTGTAATGCCGATTCCACCTGCAATCAACAGAACTTTTTGGTCAGTATCATCGAGTTCAAATAGATTACGTGGTTCACTTATTTTAATAAGGTCGCCCACTCTAAGTTGCTCGTGAATATAACGAGATCCACCTAGTGATTGCGGCTCTTTTAAAACACCTATTTCGTAATATCTACGGTCTTGTAGTGGACTAATGAGTGAATATTGACGTACTTTGCCATGAGGAAAATGGAAGTCTATGTGCGCACCACTATTAAAATGAGGTAATAACTTGGTATGAATTGGAACAAGTTGAATACTTAGGATATTGTCAGATTCATAGCGCATTTGCTTTATGCGCACATCAATGATGTTATTCACATTCAATCCATATCTTCTACAGGGTTTAAAATTATGATTCGATATATCTTTATTAGGCCGTGTCCCTAATTCAAAAATGCGATAAAAAGTGCCAAACTACGCCTAAATTTATAGAATTTAGAACAGGAAAAAATGGCACGAATCGCATTGGCAGATGAATTCTAAAAGTCAGCCTATGATTCTCATTCTTCAAGTTTATAGCAACCCTTAACCCTGTATTTTCTTTCGAATGATTGAGATTTTTTTCATGATGAATATCCTTATTGATTTAATGCACATTGTACTGTATAAAATCAATTAGTTTAAAGGTCTAATTCTAGAACAGGAGAACGTGATCTAGAAACACAAATCATCATCCGTTGGTTACCTTGTTTCTCAGTATCACTTAAAACCATATCTAAGTGCTCAGGTTCACCACGAAGTACTCTGCATTCACATGCACCACAAATACCCGCACGGCAAGAAAATGGTACCTCTACGCCCTGCGCTTCGATTGCTTCCAAGATTGACTGCTCAGGTTTTACAAGAATGTCGCGTCCTGATTTTGCTAATTTTACGGTAAAGTCTGATATAGCCAGTTCTGTCTTATTCTCTGACGTATTCAGTTTCGGCGCATTAAACCATTCAAAATGTACTCTTTCTGCAATATCAGCTGAAGCCTCTTTGAGTGCTAGCATCAGTGGATTTGGACCACAGCAATAGATATGGGTATTTTCAGCATTATCTTGTACAATTTTTTGTAAATTCAACAAATCTGCTTGTTCATCATTGAAATGGAAATGAATATTTTTTTCCTGATTAAGCGCACATAGACTTTCATAAAATGCAGCACGTTGTCGATTTCGTACAGAATAATACAATGTCCATTTTTTTTGATGTGCAATACACCAATGAATCATCGAAAGAATTGGAGTAATCCCAATCCCTCCTGCAATGAAACAATATTGTTCAGCATCAACCAACTCAAAATGATTACGTGGTGTGCTTACGCTCAGCATATCACCAAGCTTTATCTTTTGATGAATAAAAGCTGAACCACCCTGGCTATTTGGATCCAAACTCACAGCAAATACATAACGATCAGTCTCTACAGATGAATTTAACAATGAGTAATGTCTCGTCAGTCCATTCGCAAGATAAATTTCTATATGCGACCCTGCTGTAAATGATGGAAGTGCTTGTTTCTTTTCATCTCTAAGCTCCAAGAGCAGGATACCTTTGGCTTCACATTGGATATCTGTCACTCTGAGCTTTAATTTTCCTACTGTCATAACCACCACCTCCTTTTAGTGGAATGAACGTGAAGTACTTCTCAACAAGTACTTCACGATGTATTGATAATATTTAAGCTTGATTTTGCTGTGTCTCTTGGCTAATCAGCTCTAAAAGTTTCTTACGTACACGTACAGGTGCAATATCATTTGACATTAATACTGGGTCTAAAGAGAAGAAATCGGTAGTTTCCATCTCTGTCTGTACGGCTTCAAGTAACGGTACGTCTTCATCTTCAAATGCACGATGCATATTCTGAATTTTCATCATATTAAAACTTGCATCTTCTTCGATATGATTACGACGTGTCGCAAAGAAATAGTGTGTTGTGGTATCAGTTTCAGGGGTGGTAGTATGTAAATCATATTGATTTAAATCATCTACGCCAAATTCTCCGTTTTGTACAGCAGCAACAGTAAGTTGAATATGCGAAGGTGCCGTCCATGTAATGTTAAAATATTGCTGAGCTGAGGCTTGTGGATCTGGTAACAATGGTGCAAAAATCATCATTGCAGGTTGTTGTTCCCATTCCCAACGTGCAGAAATACTATTAGATGTTTCTGTAACCTGTGGAATAATTGGTGACAGCTTGCCACGCGTTGTAATAATTTCACCATGTACATGATCGATATGACTTAAATCCATTACATTATCGGTTATGAGCTCAAAATTGCATTTTACATGCATATAGGTATGACCAACCGAATTTGGATGTCCTGACAATAGTTCGCTGTAATCTGGGATTAAATTTTCATCGGCGTTTTCTGCGTTACCCATCCAAATCCAAATAAAACCATAACGTTCTATCAAAGAAAAAGATTGTATTTTCGCCGCAGTTGGAATGTGACCTTTCCCGTGAGGATTATGTACACATTGACCAGTGCAATCAAATTTTAAAGCATGATATGGGCAAACCAATTGGTCGCCTTCTCTTCTCCCTAAACTTAAAGGTGCGAAACGATGAGGACAACGATCATGTAGCGCAACAGGCGTACCATCTTGAGTGCGATAAATTACCATGTTGATATTCATAATTTTGCGCTTAAATAGATTAAATGCATCAACCTCGGTTGAAAGCGCAGCAACATACCAGCATTCTTTTAAAAAAACATCCTCAGACTGCGTGTGCGTTTTAAAAATCATCTTATTCATTTAGCATCTCCTTGCTATATTGACAATATTTATTGAACTATTCCGTTTAGCTAATTACTTTATAAATGAGTTTAGAAACGTTTTCCAATATCAAATATCTCTTAATTGGATACTTTAAAGGTATTAATTCTAAATTGTAGATTTAACTAGGGTGTGTTGACAATTACCGTCAATGGATAATCGTCGCTGCTAAATAGATATTAGCAGCAAACGACTCATCCGTTTTTTCAGCACGCATGGCCATTTTCTTGAAATCTTTCAGCTTACAGAAGAAGTTCTCGATTAAATGACGCCACTTGTACATTTCTTTATCGAAATCTCGTTGCTTTAAACGCTCGTTGCTTTAAACGAGAGCGTTTAGGGGGTATGACCGCTTTGCTACCACGCTCTTTTCAGTCTAGCAGTAGCCAATCCGTGTCAAAGGCTCTATCAGCAAGCAATGCATCAAACTCTTTGTCTTTCATTAAAGGGTTAACGCCAGCCATGTCATGCTGTTGTCCTTTCAATAAAGTAAAATCAACAAGGTTGCCTCATGCATCAACCATTGCCATGATTTTAGTGGTCATACCGCCTCTTGATTTGTCAATTTCCTGATGGCAAGCCCCCCTTTTGCGCCTTGTCCATGACGATGTACCTTAACAATAGTGCCATCAATCTTGGCATACTCTAAATCTGAGTCATTCAGAGCATTAAATAGCTTGCTGAATCTATCGCTTTTTACCCATCGACGGTAGCGCTTATAAACACTGTTCCAGTTACCAAATTCAGGGGGTAAATCTCGCCACGGACTACCTGTTCGGACAATCCATAGAACAGCTTCGATAAATAGTCGATTATTTACGGCTGTTCTACCAACATCGGTCTCTTTACCTGCACAATACGGTTCTATCTTTGCCCACTGGGCATCACTTAGTGTTAATCTTGTCATAACAATATGATTATCAATTATTCTCTATATGTCAACACACCCTAAAATATCTTTATTTCAACCACATATAAATAAAGCCAGCTAGCAGCTAGCTTTTTTGATACCTTGAACTGAATACTTGTCCCTTACTGTTAAGTATCAGTAGATAGCAGCCATAACTATTTAGACTTTTAGAGAGTATCAATACTATTAATTTGATACTATTTTGATACTCTAAATTTATTGATACGCATATCTACTTGTTGATAGGTATATTTATCTTTTAATCCCATCCTTTAATGGGAAAGGCTTTCAGACAATAATTGCAGCTAATTATCGCCATCCATTGTGTATTGTTGTTGTAAAAAAAAGGACTCATAATCCTTTGGTCGTAGGTTCAAGTCCTACTGGGCCCACCATATTTAAGTTTTAATAAAAAAGACCTTCAAGAGATTGGAGGTCTTTTTTATTGTCTGTTGTTTTTTTAGTAAATAACAACTATGTGTATAAGCATAGATATAGGCACTTTATTCAAGCCTCTTCGCTGACAACGGATAATTATTGATAATTTTGTAGTGCTGTGTTTTTCAGACCTTTTACGAACTGCTACAGCGTAATGTACTAGTTTTAGACCCGAAAAGCCTAACTATTAATATAGATAGGCTTTTCTTAGGTAAACAGGTTTTCTACATCGTAGTTTAGGTTGACCGAGCTTTTGGTATTGTAGGGCTGGTTTTCGATATTGGCGCCATCGATAGCACGTAGTGACGGTATAGTACCTTTTACTAGCAGTACAGACAGATCATTGCCGTAATCGACGCCATAATCGGTATCTTGCTCGCTGTCATAATAAGTCGCCGCAAGATTCATGGTTTTGGTATCGCTAATATCAAAGCCAAGGTTGGCGTTGACGCCGATAGTATCGGTGTCTTGGTTGTCGGTTTGGTTGGCATCAGGGCTGATGCGGTCGCCATGACTGTCAAACTTGCCACCTGTGGTCTCGTAGTCTACATCGACATTACCATACACTCGCTCGCCGCCATATCCTAAGGTTTGTCCTACATGATAACCCAATGAGTCTGACTCAAAACCACGACTGCTACTGACACCGACTCTAGTCTGTCTGATAGGGCCATAACCTACCAAAGATTTGGTCACAAGGTTAATCAGGCCACCTGCTGCACCAGCACCGTAAATACTGGTGGCACCTGAGAGTACCTCTACCCGCTCAAGCTGCGCAGGATCGATACTATTTAGCTCGCGTGAAAGACTGCGTGAGCTGCTTAAAGGCACACCATTCAACAAGAACTGTACAGGACGCCCGTGCATGGTCGTGCCGTAGTTACTAACCGAGCCGCTGCTCACGCCAAGGCTGGGCACGAGCTGGGCTAAGATGTCCCCAACCGTGCGGTTACCTGTCGCCTGCGCCTGAATGTCCGCCTCATAAATCACTTGCGTGACAGCAGGCATTTCACTGATTTTCTGTGCCAGCGCTGTGCCTGTTTTGGCATTGGCACTAACTGTAATAGCATCTAAAGTCACACTAGGTACATCGCTTGATGATGCATTCGGGGTCGCCGCAGCGGTGGCCTGCACACCTGATGCACTTTGCACTGAATTGGTATTAGTTTGGGCGTATAACTGCTGGCTGATACAAAGGGTAAGAAGAGATAGAGCAACATGATGGTGGCTTTTCATAATTACTTCACTTAGGTTATTTCACTTAGTTGGATAGGTGGACAGTGATACGCGTTATATTTAGCAAATAATACTGTATGTACTAACTTTGTGAATGACATTCTAAATGATAATGATTTTTATTTCTATAAGTATTTACAAATAGGTTTTTATAAGTAGCGAGTGACCATGTTGACTGACTTACTGCAATTACCGTCCGTTTCTTTGGTAAATTTGGCGAAATGGTTAGACAGTGACATAAGCGGCTTGTCTCAAAGTTTGTTCAAATAAATAGATAAAAGGGATAAGCCTTCAAGCAGATCGTCATTGACACCGGTAATCTACATGCTGACCAACTATGAAGTTGATCGTTATGGCGCGCGGGGTAATTTGCAGGCAGAAGGAAGTGTGAACAATAGCATCAACGCGATTATCACCAGTATTTCTTGGATAGCGCTTGCTATGCCAACATCACTACCTGCGGCTAGTAGCTGCGCGCTTCGACTATGGATATAAAGGGTTGTCAACGTGATAACGATGGTAGAGATGATACGGCGACTGATATTATTGAGTGCAGCTCCCTCAGTGACCGAGTCTTTAGGTAAGCTACTAAAACCCACTGTGGTGGTTGGCAGATACGCCAAACCCACGCCGACACCGCGCACACTCATCGTCAATATGAGTAGCCAAAGTGTGGGCTGATACAAGCACCATGCCAGCATCAAGGTAGACAGCGCACTAATCGCAATTCCTACGATGCCAATCCCTCTGGCACCTTGCTTATCTACCATCTTGCCAGCGTAATGCGTGGTGATACTGGCCACGATCGTCGCGACCATCAGGACAACACCTGTCCATAAAGCACTCTCGCCCATCACATCTTGGATTAACACAGGCAATAGCAATAGACACAACATCAAACCGACTGTTTGGGTAATGCTGATGATATTACTGTGCAAATAGGTTTTATTACGGAACAAGCGCACGTTTAATAATGGATGTTTCTGCCGCCGCTCATATGCCCACCAAACCATCGCGGACAGCAAGAATCCGACAGACAACAAACCCAACGTGGCTATCTTTAATAGGCCGTCACTGCTGAGCAATCCACTAGTGAAGTCTATCTTCAGCGTGCTCAGCCAAACCATCATCGCAAGCAGCCAAGTGAGTAAGCTGATAAACCCGATGGTATCGAAAGGGCTTTTTTCATCATGTGAGCTCATATCAGGTATTAACCACCATACCATCGCCATGACCGCGATACTAAGTGGTAACGTAATGGCAAACAGTGTCCACCACGCAAACTGCTCAACCAAATAAGCACCGACCAAAGGGCCAAACGCCAACGACATCATAATAACAATGCTCCATAGCGCCATTACTTTGCCGTGCTGCTGCTGCGGATAAATCTGATACAGCATACCAATAGACAGTGGGATTATCAGACCGCCACTCAGTCCTTGTATGGCTCTGGCAATGATGACAAAGCTCATACTAGACGCCAGCATCCCAATGACTGAGCCCAGCATAAATCCAAAAATTGCCGCCAAATAAACATGCTTAAAAGGAAACTTTTTGTTTAAGTAGCCGCTTAGCATCAGCCCCACACTCATGGCCAATACATAAGCATTTAGCACCCAGCCGCCCATCACAATATCGACATCAAACACCGACATAAAAACAGCAATGGCTGGATTAAGCGCACTATTGCTAAAGCTGACAACCGTACCGCCGAGTAATAGCGTCAGTAATACCTGCTGTACTTGTTTGTTGCTCAAGCCATCACTACTACTCTGAGAGGTTTCGTTTATAGAAGACTCATTTGTAGATACCTTGTTTATAGGGGCTTTATTTATAGGGGCGTTGCTCATTAAGCAGTGGCACCATAAAATTGGGTGATGGTCAGCATGACTTGTTCCTAGTTATTATTTTGCTAGCCTGCCGAGCACGTCATCCAATCTAGCTGAAACTTAACATCGTTATTCTTATCAAACTGCTGATCAAGTAAGGTTCGATACGCTTCTGCTAAATAAAGTCAAAATTATAGGCTATTCAATGCTTGCAGACATGAACTACCTACTTGCTGAAGCTGGCACCTTACGAATGAGCCATAAGAAGTAGCCACCACCGATAATCGCCGCAATCGTGCCAGCAGGCAGCTCATAAGGGAAAATAACATAACGGCCAATCCAATCCGCTATCACCATCACCCCTGCCCCTAAGAGTGCAGCTAGTGGCAATTGCCGTTCAAGCTTCACAGCTCCCAGTGAAGTAGCCAAATGTGGCACCATCAAACCAATAAAGCTCAATGGGCCAACGGCAAGCGTACTGGCCGTGCTAAGCGCTGCTACTAATGCCAATAACGACAAAGTCACTGGTGTAACTGCCACACCTAGATTACGTGCCACACCTGTGCCTAAACCAAGGACACGCAAAGGCTTAATCAGCAGTAGACTGAGTGCAAATAAGATAGATGCAATACCAATGAGATACCATACTGTACTGGGCTGCGTGCTATAAGTTGTCCCTGACAGCCAGCTGAGCATCGCTTCTAGACGCGGATCTCCTGAAAGCTTGACCATATGCATCACCCCATCCATCATGGCGGCAATGCCTATACCTACTAACAATAAATAACCTGAGCTGACCCTGCGTGCCAGCCAAATAATCAATAGCAGCACGGCCATCGCTCCTGACAGTCCTGAAACCAGCAACGTCCCTGCTCCCGCATATAGCCCTAAACTTGGTAATAATAAAAACCCTAAAATAACCCCCAATGCAGCACCTGAACTGACACCTAGCACCTCAGGACTGGCCATAGGGTTACGCGTTAAGGTTTGCAGTAGCACACCGGCGACTGCCAACATCAAGCCTGTTGCTGCAGCACTCAAACTGCGAGGCAAGCGGTACTGCTGCGTGAGCGCCCAGTCCGTACTGAGCCCCCAACCATTGATATCTTGTACAAAAAGACAAGCCAGCATGATGATAGCGATCACACCAACGCCCCATCGCCAAAAGGCAATAGATGTATGCTTACCCGCAAGCATCGGCGTCACTGTCTCTATCCGCGCGCGGCGCTGACGCAAAATCAGCCAAATAATCAGCGGCGCACCCAAGATACCTGTCATGGCACCAGCTGGAATCTGCATATCGAGCATTGGCTCAAGCAGTAACGCGACATTACTGGTCAACAATAACAGCAGCGCCCCCAACCCAAAGGCAGTGGCCAAACGCTTACCAATCGCGGAGATGCCCAGCGCATTGACCAAACTTGCCGCACCAAGACCAATGAAACCAATTAAACCAACTTCACTAATCACTAAAGCGGTCACAACGGCGACTACCAATACAACCAGTGCCCGAATCCCATTAATAGGCACACCCAAACGTTTGGCCTGCGTGTCATCTAGACTCATTAGCGTTAATGGTTTCAATAGTGGCAGACATACAACCGCCATCAAAATAGCAGTGATGACTAGCGCGATACTGGTATGCCAGCTGTTTTGTGCCAAAAACCCAGCCGCCCATGACAGCATGCCATTACTACGCTCAGCAAAAAACAGTACTAGAACATTGGCTACTGCGGCCAGCAAAATATTGACGACCAAACCGGCCAATATCAAAATTAATGGATTAAATCGACTGGGTGCTGATAAGGCAAACACCAGACCCATACTAATGATAGCTCCTACAAAGGCTACATAAAGTCCGCCATAAATTGCCAAGCTTGGCAAAAACAACGTGACGATAAGCATGGCCAACTGTGCACCCACGCCCACACCTAGCGTTGTATCTGATGCTAATGGGTTTTTTACCAATTGCTGTAGTAAAATACTGACCACGCCTAATAGCCCGCCAGCCAACAACGCCACTACGCTGGTTGCCACTATATGTAGCTGTATCGCCATACTGGCAATATCTAATTGCGAGCTTGGTATAAGCAAGTCACTCAGTGGGCGCGTCCATTGCTGATCTAGCAACGCCCAGCTACTCCATAATGACAAAGCCGCTAATCCGATGAGCATGACCCATAGTCGCCAAGACATACTGGCAAATAAAGAAGTTTGGGGACTGGGTTGATTCGGTGGCTGATTCAATGATGATGAATGTTTCGATGACGTTGATGAGGGTTTTGAAACCGTTGCTGCTTGAGAGGCTAATGTTATCGTGTGAGCACTGTCGTTATGAGAACTGTCGGCGTGGTTATTGATATTATTGTTTTTGTTGTGAGTGTCTGCATTGGTGCTCATAGTACGTCCCCGCCTTTTAGTGAAACTTCTGACAAGTTATCTGCTAAGCTGACCAATGATGACATCCCGCCATAAATCCATACTGGTGGTAGCTCTCCCACACAGCGGGTCTTGCCATAACCTAGGCGCTGCCAAATCAAGCTATCATCAATTTCAGCTCGAGTGATTGGGCTTAGTGGATCGATAATTAATAAACAAGTCTCATCATCTAATTGCGCCAAATCTCCCATTCGTATCGGCACAAACCCCCACTGATTACCCTTGCCCAATACCACAAGCTCTCTATCCATCTGCTCTAACGCAGGCTGAAATAAACTATTTGCCACATACATACGCATGTTATTGGCATCTGCAAACTGTACCACTGCGAATTTCTTGGCTTTTGGATAGCGCTGCTTGAATTGCTGACTGGCCAGCTGTATGTCTTTCTGACTTTGTACAATATAGTCCTCAGCCATCTTCGGGTTGTCGATCAGCATGCCAAGCTCCCGCGTCGGCTCGGTATAGTCAGCCCAAGTTGCTGTCTCTCCTTTTGCCGCAGACATCACAGATTCTGCAGGGACATCGCCATATAAGTTACGTGCATGCTCATAAAAATAATTATCTATGACCATATCGACAGGCAGTTGGGCGATTAGCTCAGCATTGGGCTGATAACGGATTCCTAAGTCCGTGATCGATGTTGGCAGTTTGGGACTACCCACCCATCTATCCCAAACCCTGACATCACCTGTCGCAATTGGTGCATGCCCCATCGCCGTCAAAGTCGCTGCATTACCCCAGTCAGGAGAAACGATATTCATTCTATCGCTGTGACTGTTTTCTGCTTCTGAGGTAGCAGTTGTTTGCGTGGATGTCTGACTATTACAGGCCGTCAATACCAAGCACAATGCGAGGGCGAACCATTTCAATGTTGTCATTACTGATACTGACGTAACTATTGGAAGTTTCGATAATTTATCTATATAAAAAACGGGAGGCATAGAAGCGTATCTTTGTAGGCGAATTAAAAAGAAAGAAGGAGCAGAAACCAAACGTTAAGCGACTGCGACAGGCTGTCCAGTAATAGGATGACTGAGCAACTGCATATCGACATTAAAGATATCGTGTAGCACGGTAGGTTGCATGGTACTGGCGATATCGCCATTGTGACATATTTGGCCATTTTTCAGCGCGATGACTCGATCGGCATATTGCGCTGCCAAATTAATATCATGGATAATAATTACCACGCTCAAGCCTTGCTCATCCACCAAACGACGAATTAGCTGAATGACCTCGATTTGATAATGCATATCAAGCGCAGCAAGTGGCTCATCGAGCAATAGGTAACGGGTATCTTGTGCCAGACACATCGCAAGCCACGCACGAGCGCGCTCACCACCTGATAGTGTGGCAGTAATTCGATCAGCAAACGCTTCGGTTTGAGTCACTTTTAATGCTTGCGCGACTTTGTCTTTATCTATTTGAGTTGGCTTTTGCAGCCATTTTTGATGGGGATAGCGCCCTAGCATGACTAGCTCACGCACCGTGAATCCAGCAGCTTCTGGCAATTGCTGCGGCAAATATGCCATTTGCCGCGCTAACTCCTTACTGCCGTAGTCATTGATACTGTGCTCATCTAAAGTGACATTGCCGCTACTACTTGCCATCTCACCCGCTAGCGCCTTGATCAAAGTCGACTTGCCAGACCCATTATGCCCAACCAAAGCCACCAGTTGATTGGTATCAATCTCACAAGTCACGTTGTCTAATAGAGTATTTCCTTGACGGCTGATAGTCAGCTGGTTTGCACGTAGCATATAAGCACTCATTGTTGATAAAAATAATATGTCATAAAAATGATGGTTCATCGGCCATCGGTTGTAGACCAATTTTTGACGATCAAACCACAATAAAAATTGATTTTACTCGTAAATGATAACAAAAACAATTATCATTAACTATAAACTCATTCACTTTAATTTCAACGCTCTGTTGATTGCGAGTATTTATATGACCAACCTTCTTTTAGCTACTACAGAAAACACTGATAACCAAAACAGCCAATACACTTCTCTAAACGATCCTGAAATAGCAAGTGTGGTCGCTCATATTAATGAAGAGCACCTCGACGAACTGCTTGGATTTTTGAGTGCATTTACCTCATTATCTACCGCCGAATCGGATCTGGTCGATGCCCAAATAACTGATATTTATGCTGAAGGTATTGCCATACAGACTTGTCCAAAAGGCGTAGAGAATCAATCAACTGACGCTCAAAATAACTCGCTTCATAACCAGACTTTCTTTATCGCTTTTGCTGCACCTATCTCCCAGCTTGATGATTTGCAAGCCCAATATATCTTGCTAAAACAAAGAGCAGATAAAAAGCTAGGCAAAAAAACAATCAAACTGACCAAGCAAGTATTTGATGTGCAAAGTAGTTATAGAGTCAGCAAAAATATGCTGCGCCTTGAATTGAGCATGCCGTCATTAAATAGTGATACGCCATTAAATAATACCGCTCAGTTAAGTAATGCTAAGGGCGTCACAAGCTCGACGTCAGTACCTACCAACGAAGCGGGTTACGCTTACTTGTTTGATTTAGAGCACAATGCAATGACCGATGCATTGATGACTGACAGCACTGATGGCAATAAAGCTAGTGACTATAAAACTAATGGTAGCAATAAGGAAAACGTACGCCCTGCTCGTCCTCACTGCTATTACACTTTGAGAAAAGCATGGCAAGCTGATAATGGAATACGAGCATGGGTCGATGTTTTTTTGCATGGAGATACACCAGGTGGCAACTGGGCAGCAGCACTACAAGCGGGCGAGACCGTCGTTACAAAACGAGAGTTTCCAGAAAAGGTAGAGCACTTACGAAACGGTCAAGCGGTACTGATTGTCGATGAGACCTCGATGCCAACGGCAGCACGACTGCTGGAGCTATGGAACAACCCTACGCCACCATTGGTCGTTTGTGTGACGCAAGATGCAGGCGATCAAAGCTATTTTGATACTGTAAAAATGCGCAGTGGCATTGATTGCGATACTGAAAACAATGGTAACGACCACTTTACCATATTGCCTATAGTGACCAATCAGGTTAACTCAGGGGCAGATTTAGCCACGCTAATCGACAGAGAGTTAGGCGACTATTTGACTAATAACCCTCTACAAATTGATAAAATTTGGGGAGCACTAGAAGCAAATACTGCCAAAGCATTGCGCCCATTACTGAAAGACCTACTTGGACTAAGTCGTACCGATGTCGTGGTAAAGGTCTACTGGCGTCACGATTAGTTTAGCCTTATAAAATGAAACTCAAAACCTACCCTTATCAAAACTTATCCTATATATAGTGGATGCTACTGACGCATCCACTATTAATGTTTGCAGCAACGAATGCATGTAGGGTATAGTTTTCATTTTGAACGTTTAATCAATATAAACTATAGGCAGATAGCCTTATCGCTAGGATTACCAGTGATAGTCGAGTAGCACTAAGAGACCCACCTTTAATAGATTGTCTAACACCAGTGCCAGAATGCACTGTTATTTTTCTAAACCAAGGATGATATATGAAAAAACTCAGGACGCCTGATTCGTATTTTGCTAACTTGCAAGATTACGATTTTGAACCGAATTATTTGATGGTCGATGATACAGAGGGTGGCGAGCTGCGCGTACACTACCTTGATGAAGGCCCAAGCGATGCCGACCCTATCTTGTTATTACATGGCGAACCTTCTTGGGCGTATCTGTATCGTAAAGTCATTCCAATACTAACAGCAGCAGGACACCGCGTTATCGCGCCAGACCTTCCTGGTTTTGGACGTTCAGACAAACCTGCATCGCGTACTGATTACACTTATCAGCGCCATGTCGATTGGATGCAATCGGTACTTGATCAATTAGATTTAAAAAATATCACACTGTTTTGTCAAGATTGGGGCGGTTTAATCGGCCTACGCTTAGTAGCAGCGCATCCTGATAAATTCGATCGCGTCGCAGCAGGCAACACGATGCTACCGACTGGAGATCATGATCCTGGCGAAGGTTTTCGCAAGTGGCAGAAGTTCTCTCAGGAGACGCCGCAGTTCAATGTAGCAGGCACCATCAAAAGCGGCACCACAACGACATTGTCTCAAGCCGTACTGGATGCTTACGATGCACCCTTCCCTGATGAGTCCTATAAAGAAGGTGCTAGACAGTTTCCTATCCTAGTGCCCACGACACCAGATGATCCTGCTTCAGAAAACAACCGTGCAGCTTGGGTCGTGCTAAGCAAATGGAGCAAGCCATTTATTACACTGTTTAGTGATTCCGACCCTGTAACTGGGGGCGGCGATCGCATCATGCAAAAGCTAATTCCTGGTACCAAAGGCCAAAATCATACGACTATCACTAACGGTGGTCATTTCCTACAAGAAGACCAAGGTGAAACGTTGGCTGAGCTTCTACTGAAATTCATCAATGACAATCCGAAAGCACAGTAATAGATAACAAAAACCCTGATTGCTAATGTACTAGCAATCAGGGTTTTTAGTAATACTATGATGATTGGTCAACGACAAAATATACGAGCTGTCATAATCAGATTATACAACTTTGCTATACGATATTTTTAAAAATATCATCGATATATTTTTCTACTGCATCATTGTCGTTAGTGACTTGCGCATAAGTCCTGAGACCTATAATTTGAATTTGGAAATAACGCGCCAGCTCAACGGGATCTTTTTCTGCGCTAATCTCACCGCTATCAATGGCTTGTCCAAAGAGCACAGCAAACGATGCCTCTATACCTTCTAAGATATTCGTTGCATGTGCGAGCAAATCTGGACTATCATTTTGAGTAAGCTCAGCGACTGTCTTGACGATCATGCACATACCGCTAGGCGCAGTAGCACTATTACAGACAATCACCGTATGGATAAAATGTTTTAAGCCATCTAGCACTGTGTCTTTTTGCTCAATACAGTCGGCCAATCTCTTGGCACCATCTGCAGCATAGCGATTCAGTGACTCTGTAAATAGTTTATCTTTACTACCGAAAGCTGCATAAATACTACCTGGATGCATATTCACCACATCTTGCAAATTGCGCATTGATGTCGCGTGATAGCCTTTTTCCCAATAGAGGTTTTTTGCTTTTTCGATCACATCCTCACGATTGAACTTTATCGGAGCACTCATAATTTTCACCTTAATAACTTTGCCATGAACTATCCACTACCTTGCTTATAGGTAGAGGTTTCTTAGGTAACGCTCTTACTTAATACGCTATTCTGTATCAGCGGTTAAGCGAATTTACTAAGCTAACCCTATCGCACCGACAGTTTTTGATTGTTTAACCAATATCAATCCTTGATTTAAGATATTGATGCTGGCATTGATGTCTCGATCATGGGTCTGTAGACACCTTGGGCAGTCCCATAATCTATCGCTGAGTTTAAGGTCATCTTTGCCAAGGACATAATCACAGCCTGAGCATGTTTTAGATGACGGATACCATTGGTCTATTCTCACAAGCGCTTTGTCATACCATTCTGCTTTATAAGCAAGCATAATTGTAAAGACTGAACATGAACTATCGTTAATAGCTTTGGCAAGCTTTCTGTTTTTAACCATCCCTTTAATGTTCAAGTCCTCTATAGCAATGACATCGTGGTTTTTGATGATATTGAATGAGAGTTTATGTAGAAAATCAAGACGCTGGTTGGTTATTTTTTCGTAAATCTTCGCGACTTTAACTTTTTGCTTTTGATAATTACGACTGTCTGACAGCTTACGCTGCTGAGCTTTAGCAACCTCTCTACGTTTGGCTAAAATCTTTTGCTCACGCGCAAGCTTGTCTTTCAGCTTCGATAGAAACCTAGGATTAGCAACTTTAGTACTGTCTGATAAGACAATAAAGTTGGTCAATCCTAAATCAATGCCTATATTAGAATAAGTCTTTGGTAGCGGCTCCACTACTGTTTCAACCAATAGGCTGACAAAGTACTTACCAGATGGAGTTGCGCTGATAGTGGCACTTTTAATAAGCCCATTAATGCGGCGATGTATTTTTGCTTTGATATGACCAATTTTAGGGAGTTTGACACTGTTATATGTGAGTGCAACCGTCCCTTTTTGGTTGTTAGTGGTGTAGCTGTCTTTGATACCTTTTTTCTTGAATTTAGGGAAGCCTGTGCCTTGTTCGAAAAACTTTTTATAGGCGCTGCGAAGGTTCTGCTGCACGTTAGCTAACGCTAAGCTATCTACTTCTTTGAGCCATTCAAACTCTTTTTTATACTGAGCAGGGGTGTTGTTTAGAATCGTTTTATTTGCTTTATAATGATTAACCTTATCAGACAACATCTTATTCCAAATAAAGCGGGTACATCCAAATGATTTAGCAAAGAATACTTGCTGTTCGTCATTTGGATATAATCTCACTTTATAAGCTTTTAAGATTTGTTTGGGCATAAGGTATGATAACATCTTAAGCTATACTAAAAAATAATGATATACTCATCCCTCTACTTTAAAGGTAGAGGAATTCTGCACATAGTCATTAAAATCTATTTTAAGGCAAAGTTTGTAGAATCAACCTTAGTTACTGGTTTTAATCACTTTTTATATTATAAGACTTATTGAGTCTCTTTGCTTCGATTAACTATTTTTATCAAAGTTTTGCGGATAAAGCGCGCGTGCAGCAACGTCGTCAAACTCAGTTTTGAAATCAATACCTTTAGGAATGTCACGGGCTTTTTGTACCGCTGGACGAGCATTAATGCTATCAAACCAGCGCTTTAGATTCGGATAATTATCCAAGCCGCCTTCGCTTAGTACAACTGTCGCCTTATCAATCCAGCCCCAAGTAGAAATATCAGCGATTGAGTAGCTATCACCAACCATATATTCACGGCCTTCTAGGTGCGTATCTAGCACTTCATAATGACGCTCAGCCTCACGAAGGTAGCGATTAATTGCATATGGGATTTTTTCTGGCGCTTTATGTCTAAAGTGAACAGATTGACCAGAAAAAGGGCCCAATCCAGATGCTACAAACATTAGCCACGATAGCATCTCGCTACGATCCTCTGGCTGTCCTGCCAGCTTGCCTGTTTTTTCAGAAAGATACATCAAGATAGCCGTAGAATCAAACACGCGTTTGCCATCATCTTCTAGGGCAGGTGTTTTGCCGTTTGGGTTGATAGCACGGTACTCAGGTGTATGCTGCTCACCTTTTAGCGTATCTACTGCCACAAGCTCATAAGGCAGACCAGTTTCTTCAAGAAACAATGCTACTTTCATTGGGTTTGGCGTTTGATGAAAATAAAATTTAAGCATAACTTTATCCTATTATATGAAGACAGTCGTCTAATGACTATCAAATCTAGTGACTATACTAATGACTATAAAAGCTGTAATGAGATAACAAAAATAGACGTCGAAGTTTGAAGCATATTTTTATTGTCTGACATACACTATAAACGCAAATGAACGGTCGTTCAAGTAATGTTATATATTGATATAATAAGCATCATATCAATACTATTTTCTCTACATGCAATGGATGAAGTCGATCAGCTCCATTTCGATAAGTCTTGTTCGTACTACAGAGCCACTAAAGTTAAAAAATATTTTTATCGTTGTTTTTTCTTACTACTTACACAGTATTACCTTCTTAAGATATTGATATTAATAGAGTAGTATGAATTAAGCAGAGTAATGTAATTTAGCCATTACAATTTACTTGAACGATTACTCAAATAATTATTGAGCGACTGCTCAATATCATTTATAGTAGTCTCTATTGACTCGCTTACTAAGCAAAGTTGCTAATTTTGAGTAATTACTCAAGCCAATAATTAAATGTAAATCAGCGACTGCTTTGAAGCGGGCATGAAAACTCTAAAACACACTAAATCTTAAACCTATTATCAGGAATTATATTATGACCGAATTTACTCTACACGGTAAAGACACAGCCCCAGCAGAAAGCAAAGACTTACTTGATTCTTCTATCAAAGCATTTGGTATGGTACCTAACCTACACGCTGTGATGGCTGAAGCGCCTGGTTTGCTTGAAGGCTATCAACAGCTACATCAACTGTTTTTAGACAGTAGCTTTGATGATGAAGAGACCACTGTTGTATGGCAAACTATCAACGTTGAGCATGCTTGCCATTACTGTGTGCCTGCGCATACTGGTATTGCTAAGAGCATGAAAGTAGATGACGCTATCACTGATGCATTACGTGATGAAACGCCACTACCAACTGAAAAACTGGAAGCATTGCGTACCTTCACACTATCTGTAGTCCGTAATCGTGGTAACGTTGATGACAGCGCGGTTCAAGCGTTTTTAGATGCAGGTTACACTAAGCGTCAGATTCTTGAAGTTATCCTTGGTGCTGCTCAAAAAGTAATGAGCAACTACACGAACCACATAGCTAACACACCAGTCGACAAACCATTCCAGAAGTTTGAATGGCATAAAGCTGACTAATACGTTTTTCAGCTAACGCTGACACAGTCTATTTGATGTTTTCATGCTGTTGTTCGAAACATCTTCGGGCAGCAGTTTTTCATTTTAATTCATCGCTAATGAGAGATCCTATGGAACAGGTAAAAAAACCCTTACAAATAGACATCGTGTCAGACATTGTATGCCCTTGGTGCGCTATCGGTTATAGTCAATTGGCCGAGGCATTAAAACACACCAACACGCCGCACGAGATTCACTGGCACCCATTTGAACTAAATCCTAATACGCCGCACGGAGGACGAAACTATCGTGAGCATATTATGGAGAAGTACGGTACAACTGCTGAAGACGTTAAAGAGAGCCGAGCTAGAATGACAACAGCAGGTGCAGAAGCTGGATTTAATTTTCAGTTTACCGATGATTTCCGTACCTACAATACTTTTAATGCGCATCAGTTGCTGCATTGGGCTGATCAGCAAGGACGTATGCACGACCTAAAACAAGCATTATTCGTTGCACACTTCGTTGATAATAAAAACGTGGCTGACAGTACCGTACTGGCAGATGTCGCAGCAGATATTGGACTAGATCGTAATGAAGCACTCGCCGTTATCGCAGATCAACGCTTTGCCAATGTGATACGTGAAGCCGTACAGCATTCAAAGCAGCAAGGTGTTCAAAGCGTACCATCCGTTATCTTCAACGGTCGGCATCTGGTGAGCGGTGCACAAGGTGTAGAAAACTACAAAAACATCTTAAAGCAACTAGCAGACATGCCAGAATAAAAACAATAAACTGGATCTGATTTACCAATTACACCCTACTGAGCACAGTATATAAAAAGGTATCATCATTATGTCAAACTCTAATCATTACGAGCCACCCAGCGTCTGGACATGGGATGCAGAAAGCGGCGGTAAGTGGGCAAGCGTCAACCGCCCTATCGCTGGCCCAACGCATGAAGCAGAACTACCTCGCGGCAAACATCCGTTACAGATCTACTCAATGGGCACCCCTAACGGCCAAAAAGTCACCATTATGGTCGAAGAGTTATTGGCATTAGGTGTGACAGACGCTGAGTACGACGCGCACCTGATTCAAATTGGTGAAGGCGGACAGTTCTCATCAGGTTTCGTTGAGCTAAATCCAAACTCAAAAATCCCTGTGCTTTTGGATACAGAGACTGGTAGTCGTGTGTTTGAGAGTGGCGCTATTTTGTTTTATCTTGCCGAAAAATTCGGAAAACTACTGCCTAAAGATGCAGCAGCACGTACTGAAGTGATGAATTGGCTCTTCTGGTTACAAGGCTCTGCTCCTTACTTGGGTGGCGGTTTTGGGCATTTTTACTTTTATGCACCAGAAAAGTTTGAGTACCCTATCAATCGATTCACGATGGAAGTAAAACGCCAGTTAGATGTACTAGAACGAGAGCTTGCAGAAAATCGCTATCTAGGTGGCGATGAGTATACGATTGCAGATATCGCCACTTGGCCTTGGTATGGCAATCTAATACTAGGTGAAGCATATAATGCAGGAGAGTTCCTACAAGTTGAGAGCTATCCAAATGTACGTCGCTGGGCAACTGAGATTTTAGAGCGTCCTGCTGTGCAACGTGGTCGCAAGGTAAACCGCACTTGGGGTGAACCTGCTGAGCAATTACACGAACGTCATGATGCCTCTGATTTTGAGCTAAAAACTCAAGATAAACTAGATGCTCAAACAACTGAAGAAGCAAAAAAATAGACGCTTTGTCTATGACTTACTAGCCTACTTAAGTAGTCTTATTGGTCGATTTTAAAGGTAATGTTAATTTTTCCTGTTACTACTTGGGACGACTGTAAACATCCAATACTTTTGCACTTAAGACTGCTACTGTAAGGCTGTTAAATACCAACTAACCACAAAAATACTATCAAAAAGGATAAAAACTATGTCAACAGATTATGCTCAAAAAATTCAGGCCGGTACTACGTTTCCTGAAATGGAAGTACAAGTATTAAATGGTGAAATGACTTCATTAGGCAAACCTGAAAACGGTCATGATTGGAAACTGGTCGTTGTATACCGCGGTAAGCATTGCCCAATTTGCACAAAATATCTAAATACCTTAGAGACAGTAAAACAGTCTTTCTATGACGTTGGTGTCGATATCATCGCAGTATCTGCAGACAGCAAAGAGCAGTTAGAAGGTCATCTAGATCAAATAGATGTTAGCTTCCCTATGGCTTATGTTCTGACTATCGAACAGATGAATACGCTAGGTCTATATATCTCTGACCCACGTTCAGAAAAAGAAACTGATCATCCTTTCGCTGAACCTGCTGTATTCGTTATCAATGCTGAAGGAAAAGTACATATCGTTGATATCTCGAACGCACCGTTCTCTAGACCAGATCTTGAAGCCTTGGCAAATGGTTTGGCTTTTGTTAGAAACCCAGAAAACAACTACCCTATCCGTGGTATGCACGGCTAATTGATATAGTAAATATAGAGTGTTGATTCACTCGATTATTTGGCTGATTAATATCTAACCAGTTAAATTGCAAAGGGCGTATTGAGATAATTCTTGATACGCCCTTTTTTTATTTATTGATAACCTATCTGCTATCAAACGTAGTCGCTTCATATCTAACTTCCTTAGTATTTGCTCAGTACTAATGTGCGAGTAGCACTGTGAATCTATAAAAAGAGGTTCTGTACAAAATTCATAGACTAGCCAGCATATAAGGGCTATATTTGAACTCAAAATATCATCTACAAACATTTTACCTTTGAGCAAGCTATATTTCTTTTTTCATCGGTTAGTTTTTATAAATAAAACAGACTGTGTTTATGGTCTGGTTCGTATTTCGCTTTGGCAAAATCTTGATATAATTGTACGTTCTAATTCACCAATGCTGTTTATTATTTGTTGTTAACACTCGTACACTGAGATTAATTTCTGCTAAAATCATGCAGCAACATTATCAATATCTCATCATAGGTATGAGTAAAAGGATTCGATATGCGATTGAAATCAATCGTTCAAAAATTACATGAACGCGCTCCAAAATTGGGCAAAGCTGCCTCACTGACGACAGCAACCAGCGTTATCACTTTTAATAGTATGTTAGCTGGTTTACCTGTCTGGGTAATGGGTGCTACCAAGGCTATCACCGGTGCTGCCATCGCTGACAAAGCCGTTATCGACGTGACGAACTATTGGATCAATAGCAATAACGCATTGATCGACAACGTATTACCACGCAAAGATTGGCGCATTAACTTACCTGATGATGTGCATACCAACGGTAAGTATCTACTGGTTAGCAATCATCAGTCTTGGGTTGATACCAGTATCGTGCAATATATCAGCGAAAAACGCTTGCCATTGACGCGCTTTTTTACCAAGTTTGAGCTCATATATATTCCTGTCATTGGTCAAGCTTTCTACTTTCTCGACTTTCCTATGATGCGTCGACACTCTAAAGAAGCCATCGCCAAAAACCCTGCTCTAAAGGGTAAGGATATCGAAGAAGCGAAACGAGCATGTGCATTGCTCAAGGACAAGCCTTTTACACTATTGAACTATCTAGAAGGGACTCGCTTCACTCCTAGCAAACATGATAAACAAAAATCCCCATATACGCATTTACTTAAGCCACGCGCTGGCGGGTTATCACTGGCTATGAGTGCATTAGGGGAAGAGATTGATGGGATTTTGGACATGACGATTGTCTACCCTGACGGTGTTCCCACTTATAGTGATCTATGGAAAGGCAATATCAAGCGTTTAGGTGTCGATGTACGACATATTGAGATACCCAAAGACCTGTTTACGGCGATCAAAAACGGTGGCTATGAAACAGATGAAGCGATAAAAGCACAGATGTTTGATTGGGTAGAACAGATATGGCATCAAAAAGATCAACTAATCACAGAAATGTTGGCTGACTTTGAGAGCAAAGATGCTATCAAAACAAGTGATCTTTGATACTTTTACCTAAAGATACTCATATATAGATAAGAGTTTTTCATAGTGCAGTAAGTTCTAATACAGATAATTTGGTACGTCATAATTGGGAATTAGAAGCACCAAATTATTTTTATATTTTGTCTATACAATTAATAAGTGCTATTTAGGTTTATTTAACCTTTAAACCGATGACATGATTAAGATGGCCAGTTTTTAAGTATATGGTTGCGCCCTCCACCCCTGCTTTTATTTGTACGCTTATATCTATCGGTAGGCGTATCCAACTATCCTGCTGATATAACTGTCCACCCTCTATTAGCTCGCCTGCTACAACTAATATTTCTGCACCGCCATGAACTGTCTCAGTGAATAGCAACTCGCCTGCATCGATACGCTGTAGACTAACGCGCTCTACCCCATCGGAAAAAAGCTTGCAGACAGTACGGTTGCCTTGTTGCTGCCAGTTAGCATCATTATAAGTGTCGATAGCCACGTGCTGTGTTTCGTCAGACGACATTTGCCGCAACTTGACAAAAATGACAGCACCTTCGTCACTATAAGGCCGATGACCTGAAGACGGTGGATTACGTAGATACCAACCTGCTGGATAATGAGTGTCATCTGCAGAAAAAGTGCCTGATAATACTAAAATCTCTTCGCCGCCTGGATGTAGATGATGCGGAAAGTAAGAGTTTGGCGCGTAACGCACAAGACTGGTAGCGCGAGCCTTCTCCGCGCCTACACGATCAAGCATGACACGCTCCACACCATTTTGTGGTGACTTAATCCATTGATGTGCTTCAGGGGTCAGTGAAGCACGTTGTGAAAAATCTGCATTAATTAGCATAAAATATTCCAAAAGTATTAAATGATTAGGGCGTACCCACAATATAAAACTGAGGACACGCCCTAGACGATAAACACAAATATATGACGTTATTACCGCACTAGAATGACCGGTGATAACGTGCTAGCGATAATTTCTGTCGTTGTACTTCCGAGAAACAGTTGCTGCCATTTCGAATGTCCGTACGCACCCACCACCATAATGTCGACATTGTTCTCTACCTGAAACTTTAACAACCCATCTACCGCATCAGAAGCAGATAAGTGATGGGCTTCAACGACAAACCCAGCATCTTCTAACTGTGCAGCGGCGGCGCTCATACTTTGCTTGGCGGCGTCATTCTGATTACCTACCATCACGATATGGCCCTTTAGACCTTTTAATAATGGACTTTTTGACACCATTCGTGCCGCTTTGATAGAGGTTTTACTACCATCAAAGGCAATCATATAGGAGCTTGGCTCTTCAAATTTCTCTGAGCAAATCAATATGGGAATATCTGACCCACGAGCGACCGTCTCGATCTGACTACCAATATTAATCCTACTGTTCTTATGATCCTCTCCGCGGCGTCCCATCACAATCGCACGATTTTCTTCTTTGAAATGCTCAATACTAGGAAGCAACTTGCCGTGGCGTTGATAAACGCGAACATTGACATCAGCGAAACTGCTTTGAATGTGGCTTTTTGCATCTTGTACCAATGCATTACTATAGCTGTTGACGACTTTTGCTCTTTGCTCATCCAATTGGGACAACTCTTCTAATAAAAACTGACGGCTATTTATGCCTATAGCACCTGATAAATCCCGTCTAGTCGATGCTGGTATGTCACTGACATGCAATAATCCAACAGGTACGTTTAATTTACTGGCATACCACGCTGCATAGTCACAAACCGATTCAGTCACTGCCGAGCCATCAATACAGGCCAAAATGTGCTGTGATGTTGTCATAATCTGTCCTTAGATTGAGTTATTTAATCCTATAAAGCTGGTCATACTTAACCAAGCTATGCCTTTTATTGGGGAGACATCTACAGAAAATATGTTTCTTAATTCGATGATAACCAATTTGGGCGGCTTCATCCAGTGATGTATACGCTTTTGCCATCATCAGAAGTGTGCTAGCCCTATCATTATTTATGGTTTGCAAGAGTATTATATTGATGCCTCTATAAACTCTGGTCATTGTCTAACCACATGCGCTAGCAAAGTTTGCTACAATGTATTTTTTAGCATTTATGATTTCGGTATCGTTATTTAGGTGATTGGATTATGGCAAAAAATGCCCTACAGGCTCAATTATTAAAGGCTGGCTTGGTTGATAGCAAAAAGGCCAAGAAGATCAGCAAGCAAACGCAACATGCTAAGCGTACTGGTGACTCAGAAAGCGTCGAAGCAAAAAAAGCGTTGGCAGAGGCGCAAGCCCAAAAGCTAGAAAAGGATCAAAAGCTTAATCAAGAAAAACAGCGCGTATTGGAAGAGAAAGCATTAAAGGCCAATATCGTCCAAATGATTAAGCAGCATCAGATTACTGAGACAGAAGGTGAGGTTAGCTATCAGTTTGTCGATGAGTCCAAGGTAAAGAAAATCGCTATCACTCAGAAACTGTACGATCAAATCGTGGCCGGTCACGTGGTTATCGCACGCTTGGAAGAAAGCTACGCGCTACTTCCTCGTCCATTGGCGGATCGTATTGATTCAAAAATGGAAGGCTTTATGGTTGTATCCAACGACACTGCTGAGGAAGCATTGGCAGAAGATGATCCGTATGCCGCTTATGTGATTCCAGATGACTTGATGTGGTAAGGCATTATTCTACTGCTGTTGGCTTTACTATAGTGTTATAAGTATTCCCCCAAAAGCCCTTTATAGAATTGATGTTCTATAAAGGGCTTTTTGCATTTATACAGGTTAGGCAAATCTTTATAGCGCAAAATAAACGTTAAATGTGTCGATAGACTCAATCAAACGTACACAAATCGGGCTTCTTTAACCTAACATTGCTGGTTTGGTTAAAGAAAGTAACCTAGCGCTCTAATTGCCAGAACATAGATACAATCAACTTGAACAGTTATTCAATAACCACTACAATGCGTTTTTAGTACATTTTGTGGTAATACTTTGTTTATTTTTGAGTAATCACTCAACATTGTTCATATTTTACCTATGTTTGTTACCTGATAGTTCGGTGCCATCGTGCTCGTTTTATTTGCTTAATTTGTTCCAATTCACTTTTACTTTTTCTCAAAAAGAGATAATTCATGCCAAAACATTTGCCACTCTCACTATTGTTTCTTCGCCTTGGTGTTTTCATCGTATTCTTCTTCTGGACACTCGACAAATTCGTAAATCCTGAGCATGCCGCCAATGTGTTTGCTAAATTCTACGCACTAGAAAACCTAGGCATCACTATTGTTTACCTGATTGGTAGCTTGCAAATTATTCTTATCTTCTCGTTTGTCATGGGTTTATTCAAAAAATGGACATACGGCATTATCTTATTACTACATGCCGCTTCTACTTTTGCATCTTTTGGTCTTTACCTAACGCCTTTTGATAACTTGTTGTTCTTTGCTGCATGGCCAATGCTAGCAGCCTGTTTGGCGCTATTCTTAATGAGAGACTATGACACCCTAACATTGGGTAAAAATGCGTCGCCAGTATAAATGTCAGCGGCTGTGCTTATTGTTTAAGTAGTATAAATGTCAGACAGCAAGACATAATTTATATACTATTAAGACTGCCGACTTAAATTTTTTATCGTAGTTAAGCGATTCAGACAATTCGATTTGATAGCCACGTCACTCAAATATAGTTACTTAAGTATTGTTACTTAAGTTTAGTTATTCAGACGATGAGTGTTCTACTGCTTGAGCAATAACTACGATTTTAGCCTTTGCTCCCTTATTTGGCCGGATTTTCCATGATTAAAAGAATATTTTTAATACTATTAATATTGATATTAGCGGCAAGCTTTTTTTATTTTGACCTAAATCAATTATTGACGCTTGATGGCTTAAAAGGGTCGATGGCGCAATTTAATGAATACAAAGCGCAGTCACCGCTATTGATTATCGGTGGGTTTTTCTTACTATATGTCGTCGTCACTGCCCTCTCCTTACCAGGCGCTGCGATTTTAACGCTAGCCGCTGGTGCACTATTTGGTTTGGTACAAGGGCTGCTCGTCGCGTCATTTGCATCGAGTATTGGTGCTACTATTGCCTTCTTGGCATCGCGTTATCTACTGCGTGATACCATCAAGCAGCGCTTTCCTGAGCGGTTGGCAGCTATTGATGCAGGTGTCGAAAAAGAAGGTGGATTTTATTTATTTACCTTACGTCTGGTACCTATATTTCCATTCTTTTTGATTAACCTATTGATGGGTGTAACGTCTATTAAAACATGGACTTACTACTGGGTCAGTCAAATCGGTATGCTAGCTGGGACCTTTGTCTTCGTCAATGCAGGGACACAGCTGGCACAGATAGACAGCTTATCGGGTATTTTATCTTTCAACTTAATTGTCTCGTTTGCGTTATTAGGTTTCTTCCCCTTAATAGCAAAAGGAGTGTTGAATATGTTTAAAAAACGCCGTGTTTATAAAAACCACACCAAACCTAAAAAGTTCGATCGCAATATGATTGTGATTGGCGCTGGCGCTGGCGGATTGGTCACAAGCTACATTGCCGCCGCGGTAAAAGCGAAAGTCACACTGATTGAAGCAGGTGAGATGGGCGGTGATTGTCTAAATTATGGCTGTGTACCTAGTAAGGCCATCATTAAAAGCGCAAAAATCGCTGACCAAATTCGTCATGGTGAAAACTATGGTCTAGAGAACACTGTACCGCAGTTTTCATTCAAAAAAGTGATGGCACGCGTACAGCAAGTTGTGGCTGATATCGCACCGCACGATAGTGTTGAGCGTTATACCAATCTGGGCGTCGATGTGGTCAAAGGCTATGCCAAATTGGTCGACCCGTGGACAGTAGAAATCAAACTGAACGACGGCGGCATGCAGACCCTAACAGCGCGCACCATTGTCATTGCCACTGGCGCCCGTCCATTTATACCGCCTCTGCCAGGTATAGAAGAAACAGGTTACGTGACCAGTGACACGCTATGGACCAAATTTGCTGAGCTAGAAGAAGCCCCGGAGAAGCTCGTCGTACTGGGCGGTGGCCCCATCGGTAGCGAGCTTGCACAAAGCTTTGCTCGACTGGGTTCTAATGTGACGCAAATTGAGATGAGCGATCGCATTATGGGTAAAGAAGACCTTGAAGTGTCTACCTTTGCTCACCAATCGCTTACTGATAGCGGTGTTAATATTTTGACCTCACATCAAGCAATGCGCTGCGAGATGCGTGATGGCAAAAAATACATTATCGTCAAACACAATGAAACAGAAATCGATATCGAGTATGATGAGCTACTTTGTGCCGTTGGTCGTAGCGCACGCCTTGAAGGTTATGGTTTAGAGGCACTAGGTATCGAAACCAATCGTACTATCGTGACCAACGAATATCTCGAGACGTTATATCCTAATATTTTTGCTGCAGGCGATATCGTTGGCCCATACCAGTTTACTCATGTCGCTGCCCATCAGGGTTGGTACGCCGCCGTGAATGGTTTATTTGGCAATCTGAAAAAGTTTAAAGTAGATTATCGTGTGATTCCGTGGGTTACGTTTATCGACCCAGAAGTCGCTCGTGTCGGTATTAACGAGCAAGAAGCCATTGATAAAGGCATCGATTACGAGATTACTCGTTTTGAGTTTGAAGAGCTGGATCGTGCCATTACGGATAGCGCAGCTAAAGGCTTTATCAAAGTCATCACGCCAAAAGGTAAAGACAAAATATTGGGTGTTACGGTGGTGTCTGAACATGCAGGCGACCTAATCGCTGAGTTTGTATTAGCAATGAAACATGGTCTGGGTCTCAATAAAATATTGGGCACCATTCATAGCTACCCTACTTGGGCAGAAGGCAACAAATATGCCGCTGGTGATTGGAAACGTGCCCATGCCCCTGAGACCGTATTAAACTGGCTGGAGAAATACCATACTTGGCGTCGCGATTAGTTAATGACGGTTAGTTAATATCAGTTAATTAAGGACAGTTTGCTGATCAACGTCATTAAATGACGCGACTGGTAGCAAAGTGTTAAAAGACTCCAATAAAGCTGGTTTAGATTTTGTGGTATCTGTTTGGTTTGACATGGCAGACTACGAGATCTTTACCGGCTTTACTAACATTTAAATCATAACGGAAACTTGAATGCACGTTATTACCGCTTTACCGATGCTCAAACGTCTTACGCGTTATAGCACTTACGCTATGGTGATGAGCATTTGTATTGGTATATCAGCAAGCACGGCATCACCTACTACTTCTAATATTAGCCAAGACCTATCACCTTGGCAGCAGATAGAAGCCCAAGGTAGCAATCAAGACGTTTATTTCTATGCATGGGGCGGTGATCCACAGATTAATACTTATCTACAGTGGGTCGCCGATCAAGTCGATGATAAATATAATATCAACTTAGTCCATGTTAAATTGAGCGACACCAGCGAAGCAGTCAGTCGGGTACTCGCAGAAAAGTCTGCTCATAATGACGATCAAGGCAGTGTTGACTTGGTCTGGATTAATGGTGCTAACTTTGCCACCATGAGTGAGAACTCATTGTTACTTAAGCAATGGGCAAACAAGCTGCCGAATTTTGCGCTGACAGATCCGAAAAACAACCCAACGGTTAATTTTGACTTTGGTGTACCAACCGATGGGATGGAAGCACCCTGGGGACAAGCCTCTCTGACGTTTTATTACGACAGCTTATCAACCAGTAAACCGCCAACAACGCTAAATGAGTTGACCGCTTGGACAGCAAAAAACCCTGGCCGCTTTAGCTATCCTAAACCGCCGGACTTTTTGGGTATGAGTTTCTTAAAGTACGCCTTAGTCATGCTACATGAGCAACAAGATGCCAGTACAGGTGAGGATACTAGCGCCCAATTAGGTCTCCCAGCTACTGAAGAAAACACCGCGCTCGTATTAGACCCGCTATGGGCTTTTTTGGATGACTTTCATCCAACCTTATGGCGTAATGGCGAGCAGTTCGTGCAGACAGGTGCGCAGATGCGGCGCTTGGTCGATGATACTGAGCTGAGTCTGGCCTTTACCTTTTCAGCACCAGAAGTTCCTGCAGCCGTACAGCGTTATGACTTACCCCAGAGCATTCGCAGCTATGCCATGAGTGACGGCAGCTTAAGCAATACTCATTTTGTCGCTATCCCTTATAACGCTAGTCATCCTCAGGCGGCACAATTAGTAGCCAACTTCTTAATGAGTCCAGAAGCCCAAGCAAAGAAACAAACCCCTTCGGTATGGGGTGACAAAAGCGTACTGGTCCAATCTACACTTAGCCCTGCACAACAAGCATTATTCAAAACCAAACAGCCTCATCCAAGCGCCCTGCCCTTTGACAGTGTCAAACGCACGGTAAGCGAGCCGCATCCAAGTTGGGTAGAGGCCATCCAGCAAGGCTGGCAAGCACGTTATGGGGTGAGTCCATGAGCCCAGGTTTTGACAAAATAACTAAAAAAGGTGATAGCCCTAGACCTATTACGCTTGAGAAAAAAGATCTGTTTACGCGTATCGTGTCTTTTAGTCCCAAACTCTTAATTCTAATACTAATACTACCGGTACTCTGTGGCCTCATCTGTGTACTGTTGCCTGCCCTGAGCTGGGTTCCTGCTCTAGAAAAAACGACTCTGAATCTGCAAGGGTTTATAGACCTATGGCAAACGCCTGGTATCACGCAGATGGCTGCATTAAGTCTTGCTACAGGACTTATCAGCACCCTGCTTGCTTTTGTCATTGCCCTGATGATATTGGCCGCGTTTTTTAACAGTGTTTGGTTGCAGCGTATTGAGCATTTATTAAGCCCCATCTTGGTCATTCCTCATGCAGCTGCCGCCATTGCCGTTGGGTTTTTGATTGCGCCGTCAGGCATGTTTGCACGGCTCATCTCTTCGTGGTTAACTGGTTGGGAGATGGCACCCGATGGTATGTTTCCGCATGATCCATACGGTATCAGTATCATCTTGGGTTTAACCTTAAAAGAGCTGCCGTTTTTATTATTAATGGCACTGGGCGCGCTTGCTCAGCCTGAACTTGGCAAAAAATTGCGCCAACAATATACTGTTGCGCTCAATTTAGGTTATTACCCAATTACTGCTTTTTTTAAGGTGGTCTTGCCCTTGTTATATCCTTTTCTACGTTTACCGATTTTGGCCGTGTTGGCCTATGCCAGTGCGAGTGTCGAGATGCCATTGATATTGGGTCCTAATACACCGCCAACGCTTGCCGTCTCTATCATACAATGGTTCAACGATGTCGACCTGACATTGCGTATCAAAGCATCAGCAGGCGCATTATTACAACTCGTACTGACAGCAGGTTTAGTTGCCTTTTGGCTGGGCGGCGAAAAAACGATCAAAGCCATGTTTAGTGTTTCGTCAATCAATGGCAAGCGTCATTATGCAGATACTATCTGGCAAAAAGTCACCGCTATACTTACCGTAGGCGTGATTGGTTTTATGCTGCTGTCACTCGCCGGCCTTGTGTTATGGGCATTTGCAGGGTTTTGGCGGTTTCCGGCGATGCTACCAGAGCAATTCGTGCTACTACATTTTCAAAGCGCCTTTACCCAAATGAGCACACCACTGGTCAATACGCTTAGCATTGGTGCCGTCAGTACTGCATTTGCTGTTTTTCTAACTTTGCTATGCTTGGAAGCTGAGCAATTAAGTGCTAAACCATTGTCACACTTCACCAGTTTTATTATTTACTTACCGCTACTAGTGCCAAGTATTGCGTTTCTATTCGGCTTAGTATGGTTACAGCAGTTGGCCAATCATCAATCAGAATTTTTTAATGTGGCATTTGCCCATCTTTTATTCGTGCTACCGTACGTGTTTTTATCACTGGCCAGTAGCTATCGACGCCTAGATCCTCGTTTCGCTCATGTGGCCGCCAGCCTTGGCGCTGCACCAATTAAAGTGTTCTTTCAGATAAAACTGCCGCAGCTATTTGCCCCTATTTTGATTGCTATAGCACTCGGTCTAGCGATCAGCTTTGGTCAGTATTTACCAACTCTATTGGCAGGTGGCGGACGTATTGCCACTATCACGACTGAAGCAGTGACACTGGCGAATGGTGCCAGTCGGCGTACCAGTGCTGTCTATGCGATTATGCAAATGGCGCTACCGCTTATAGGTTTTATATTGGCTTGGATGCTACCCAAATATTTTTTTAGAAGTGGCGCACGATAGCAGGCTGGTCACAAACAAAAGCAAACGTTATCAAACATTAAAATAATCAGTCGTGAAAAATACAAATAAAGGGTTCCTGATGCCATCATCTCTACAGATAAAAGACTTACAACTGTTTCGTCAAAACGAGCAGTTATTGAGTATCAATGAGCACATCGCTGGTGGCGACATCCTAACCGTGATGGGCCCTTCTGGTAGTGGCAAGTCCAGCTTACTAAACTGGCTAACAGGCACTTTGGCGAGTGATTTTGCCGCGACGGGTACTGTCTGGTTAAACGATAAAAATGTGACTCACCTGCCTGCGCATTTGCGCCGTATTGGTGTTCTGTATCAAGACGCACTGCTGTTTTCGCACCTATCAGTCGCAGGCAATATTGCTTTTGCCATGCCAAAAGGAAACAAAAAACAGCGAGTTAAAAAAATAGCGCAGTCTTTAGCGCAAGTGGGTTTAGAGGGGATGGGAGATCGTCATCCTGATAATCTATCAGGTGGTCAACAAGCACGTGTCGCCCTACTGCGCACGCTGCTGAGTGAGCCCAAAGCGATACTACTTGATGAGCCGTTTAGCAAACTTGATACTCAATTGAGAATGGATACGCGACAATTGGTATTCGATCAGATTCGTACTCATAAGTTGCCTGCTATTATGGTCACGCACGACCAAAGTGACGCTGAAGCAGCCAATGGCAAAGTTATTTATGTAGGACGATAATTTTAGATATCAGAGTCAAATATTAACGCTAAATACCCAAACAAAGTATCAAAACAAGCAAAATACAAAAGGCAGCTCGCATGCTAGACAAGTTTATTACGCCCGTCATCAAGCCGCTGCTAACCCCAATAGTAGCGACATTACATAAGCTCGGCATCACGGCTGATCAGCTTACGGTAGCTGGATTCTTAGTTGGTATATTGGCATTACCACTACTCGCGTTTAAGCTATGGTATGGCGCGCTGGCAGCGATAATATTGAATCGTATTTTTGATGGACTTGATGGCGCAATGGCACGCTACGCACAGCAAAGCTCAAGCGCTGGCGGCTACTTAGATATCACGCTTGATTTTTTGTTTTATGCCGCTGTGCCACTTGGGTTTATTTTGGCCAACCCTGCACAAAATGCTATTGCAGGTGCGTTGTTATTAGCGGCATTTATCGGGACAGGTTCGAGCTTTTTGGCCTTTGCAATTTCTGCAGAAAAATTTAAATTGGACAAGCCGCAGTTTAAATATAAAAGCTTTTACTATCTTAATGGTCTCACCGAAGGCACCGAAACTATTGCTCTTTTTATTGCTCTTTGCATTTGGCCTCAGCATTTTGTGCTACTTGCTGGTATCTTTGCTACTGCCTGCGCTGTTACTATTTTTACTCGTATACATGGTGGGTATCATACCCTCAAGGAGCTCGAATCTACCAAGTAAACATTTGAAGATATACACCATATCAAAACCCAGCCATCATAATCATACCGCTAAGCATTTACTGAATCATCGAGTCGCAGTGCTTCTATAGATAAAGCCATATCTTCAGCAAGGGCGTGTACCGTCGAGCTCTCTATGTCACGCTGGGCAAAGGCACGTAGCCCCATAACTTCTGCCTGTAGACGGCGTCCAAGCCTAACCGGATCAAGCTCACTATCCATCTCACCGACATTCTGCGCTTCCTTAAAGCATTCTATAAAACGTGTCTCCATACCTGCCAGCAGCATTTCCACCTTGGTTAACGCTGTCTGCTCACGCGCGCCCAGCTCTAGTAAACTCTTGACCAACATGCAGGCTCGGCTCGGTAACGCTTTATCACGAATCCCGCCAAGCTGACGTATATAAGCGGCCAGTCCTAATAAAGGCGTTTCATGATGGCTCAATACTCGCTCAAGCTCAGTCAATCCTAGACGCGCATAGTATTCTAGGGCCTCTTGAAACAAGCCGTCTTTACTTCCAAAAGCGGCATAAATGCTGCCTGGACGCATATCAAGCGCTTGTTCGATATCCTTCAGTGAGGTGGCATGAAAGCCCTTTTGCCAAAAAAGCTGTAGCGCACGCTCCAAGGCGTCATGACGGTTGTAAAGTGCGGTGCGTGACATAATGTGCCCCATTTAAAAAGCCGTGACCTCATATAAAAATGGGCACGGCTATAAAACTTGAATGATTGCTCAATTTTATCCTGAATGGGCATAACAGTAAAGTTAATATAACAAACGCACTGGTAAACAAACGTAATGTTAGAGCGCGACCTAGCTATCAACAACCTTAATGATAGCTAGGTGCAAATCTTTATAACGGCTAGCGAGAAACGTGAAAATCTGGTTAATGAGTCAGCAATACATGCTTACTCTTTTGATAAGCAGACAAACCATCACCGCCCAACTCACGGCCGATACCACTGTGTTTGAACCCGCCCCACCCTGCTTCTGGCAGTACGATTTGTTGCTCGTTAATCCAGATATGCCCGGCTTTGATTTGTAGCGCCATCTTAAGCGCAGCAGTTTCATCGGGGCTCACGATGGTTGCTGCTAGAGCAAACTTGCTATCATTGGCTAGACGGATAGCCTCTGCGTCGTCAGTAAAGGTTGCACAGACTAATACAGGTCCAAACACTTCCTCCATCCATAATTGACTGGTCGTTGGCACATTCGTATAGACAGTTGGCATCGTAAAATAGCCAGATGCTTCTAATAACTCACCGCCGGTTAAGCAATTTAGATTTTCAGCTGTCGCAATATCAAAGAATTTCTTAACTTGGTTCAATTGCTGCTCACTAACCAATGGACCCATTTGCGTCTCTGTCGCAAAACCATCACCAATCTGCAAACTTTCCGTTTTTGCTTTTAATGTGTCAAACAGCTGTTTAGCGATATCTTGATGGACAACTAAACGCGACGTGGCCGAGCATATCTGACCTGCATTGGTAAATATACCGCCAATGATTAAATCACAAGCGTAATCAATATCAGCATCTGCGAAGACCATAATAGCAGACTTGCCACCCAACTCTAGGCTAATGTCTTTGATGTCTTTTGCTGCTTGAACCATCACCTTTTCGCCGACTATATTACTGCCAGTAAAAGACACTTTGTCAATCAGCGGATGGCTGGTCATAGCAGTGCCCACTTCAGCAGCACCCGGTAAAATATTAACCACCCCTTTTGGCAAGTCAATTTCCGATAAGATATTACCTAGCATAAGCTCTGGTAATAATGTCACTTCAGACGGTTTTAATAGCACGGTACACCCTGCCGCTAGCGCAGGCGCCAACTTCCAAGAGGTCGTCACCATTGGGAAATTCCAAGGGGTAATCAGCGCACAAATACCTACTGGCGAGTATGTCTTTAACAATCGAATACCCGACTCAAGCGTTGATACCTTAGACCATGTTGCTTGCTCTGTGATGAGATTGGCATAGTAGCGATAGCAAGCAATGGCGTCCCCTACGTCTATCTTTGCTTCTTCAATTGGCTTACCATTGTTTAATACAGACAGCCCAACCAAATTATCGAATTGCTGCTCCATAGACTCTGCAATTGCATTTAGATAGCGGGCGCGCTCACTTACACTAGTCTGTGACCAGCTAGCAAACGCTTCATCAGCTGCTTCAACTGCCTGCTCTACATGGGCACTGGTGCACAGACGTGTCGTTGCAATCACCTCGCCTGAATTTGGATCATACAACGCATGGTTATTTGAATGATTAGAATCGGTCACAGGTGCTGCAATCGTAACCCAATCACCATTGATATAAGCGGCATTTAATACAACTTCGTTTTGAGCCGTTTGTATGGCAGTTTCTCTGGTTAAATCTGTAGAGTTCAGCATTTCCATAATGGTCAATCGCCTTATATTTTTGATCAAATTGTCTTTATGTGCGTAACGTCCGTAACGTCATTGGCTAAATGGTCGTCAGGCTAGATGCCTTGTGAATAAATACTAGACGCACCACTAATACAGTAGATGCGCCACTGACGTGATAACTACCAAGCTGATAAGCGTGCGAAGGATAAAGATTAAAAATAGCTCTAATACATTTAGCTTAATATTTGATTTTAAGATTAGCGCACCTACTTCAGACATGTAGATAATCTGAGTAATTGAAGCAGCACCAACGATGAAACGTGTCATCTCACTTTCAATGCTTTTGCCGACTAGCGCTGGCAAGTACATATCCGCAAAGCCCATAATCATGGCAGGTGCAGCCTTTGCCGCCTCTGGAATCTGTAACCACTCAAGTAATGGTACAAGTGGTGTCGCAAGCCAATTAAAGACTGGCGTGTATTCTGCTAGGCCAAGACCGATGGTACCGATAGCAAAGATAACAGGAATCAGTCCAAAATAGATATCAAACAGATTGTGTACGCTGCGTTTGAACACATAACCCAAGCTCGGCATAGAGTGCGCCCGAGTGACGGCACGGTTGACTGCCCATTGGTACGTTGTGTATTCAGCAGGGATGCCTTCATCTAGCATGCTTTTGCCCGAATGATAAGTGTCAGGCTTGAGTGATAACGGCGGAATACGCGGCATAATGATCGCAGCGATGAAACCAGTTAGCGCAATGGTCAGATAAAAGAAGACGAAGTTATTGTCTACACCGATGGTCTTGGCAACCACATAGGTAAAGGCGATAGAAGTGACTGAAAATGTGGTCGCGATAATGGCGGCTTCACGCTGACTGTAGAAGCTCTTATCATACTGCTGCATAGTAACTAGCAAGCCGATAGACGCGGCACCAAACCAAGAAGACATTGCATCGACAGCAGAGCGACCAGGCAGTTTGAAAAGTTTGATAAATACTTTACTGGCTAAGGTACCCAAAAACTCCATCAAACCAAAGTCTGTCAAAAATGGCAGCGATAAAATGGCGAAGAAAAACAACGGAATCAGAATAGGAATCAAATCTTCAAAAATGACACCGCCCGTATTACGATTGATAATAAACTCAGGGCCGACTTGTAGGAAAATCATCCAAACAAACAACATACCTAAAAAACGCGTGGACAGCCAAAACCAATCAACATCAAAGAGCTTTTTTACCAGTGAATCTTCATGCAAATTGGGCTTTAATGCTTTGACTGCTAGCGCACCAAGAGCGGAGATAGTCACTATCGCCATCGCGATATAGGCCACAAATCCACCTAACACGGACTGTAGCGTATCAGTCAACACACCTAATAAAATTGTGACTTTACCATCCCACTCAAACGGTATGATAAACAGCGCGATACCCAGTGCTGAAAATAATAAAAATTTCCACATAGCTGCACGCCATTGAGCGGCTTTTGGGGTCTCTGGATCGACAGTATTGTTTCCTAAAATCGGCTGCTGCGATTTATCAATAGTATTCGTCATTTAACTTCTCCTTGATGGGCGATGATTGCCAGTTTTTCCATTTCTCTGTCTGACCAATACCTGGGTTAAGCGAATTGGTTGGATCCAGTTTTTTATAAAAATAATGTAGCTCAGCTTTAGCAGGATACACATGCCCCACATTGTGCTCAGCAGGATACTCAATATGACGCTTATCATAAAATGCCAGCAGGTCTTCCTTGAATTGCTTGGCATTGGTCTTAGGTTTTAATAAATAGTCTTGGTGCATGACATGACAGAAAAAATGTCCCAGATAAAAGGTTTTACTGACTTGTTCTTGCAAGTGTTTAGGTAGAGTCTCGTCCCAATCTACGGCATTTCTAGGTAAGGCAATATCGGTCGATAGCAGCTCGCCAAATTTATCTTGATTTAAATTATGATAACGGAACATAGCAGCGGTCGCGGCACTGCGAAATATTAATAACGATTGCGATTCAAGCTCTGTGCATACATGCAGCGTACCTTGATACTGCTGTAGATAGTTTTGCAAAAAATCCTGCGCAGCGGCGATATTTTCGCCATCAGTTTTATTAGAATCTTTATCTGAATTTTTATTAATGCCATTATCAAAGTCATTAACAAAACCATCTGCGACTTTTATAATCAAATGGTAGTTATATGAGAGTGCCTGCGTGGTCAAAGTGGCTGGTAACGACGGCGGCATAAACCTAGATGTCATCTGTAATATCCGATCTGGCAGCGTCTTTGGGAGATGCCATTTATCCAGATAGTAGCCAATCTTTGCTTGCATTCGATACAGCGACCCTATTTTGTTAGCGGTTAATAAGCGCATGCTTAAGCAAGTATCTCGGCCATAGTGCATTGTGATGTTGTTATAGTCTTTGTGCATATACTCTGCCAACACGGGCAATTTCAACTCGCTTTTTAGCCATTGTTGCCTGAGTGTGGTGAAGGTATCAGCGTCGTTGGTCGAGATATAAAACGTTTGCTCTCGCTTAGGCTTGGCAAAGGTCGCCACTCTTACCGCAAATACAATGACCTTGCCAGCTGAACCAGATGCTTCATACAGACCGTTGGGATCATTGTTAAATCTAGCAGGTGTCTCTGCCTCACAATCACGGACTTTGTGCTGATAACGGTGGTTGGTACAGGCTTTACTGTTCGTACTATTCAGATTTTCATTGAACGTGCCAGCCTGCAAATTCTCAAGTATTTCCTCTGGATGCGACCCCAAATCCAGTCCTAAGTGATTGATTAACTCAAACGCTCCTGAGGCATTGCGTCTGGCAAATAAAGCCATCTCAGTATAGGCAGGTCCACGCTGCACCAACATACCGCCTGAGCTATTGCAGATGCCGCCTATCACTGAGGCGCCAACACAACTAGAGCCTAGTACTGAATGCGGCTCACGTCCTAGTGGCGCAAGGGTAGACTCTAATTGCCGCAAAGTAGCGGCTGGCAAAGCAATCAGCTCTGCTGCATCGTTGAGTAAATGCACGCCGCCCAATAACTGCATAGAGATCACGACTAGTGGCCTGTCATAATCTCCATTCGGAGTTGAGCCACCTGTCAGACCTGTATTGGCCGCTTGAGCAATGATAATCACATCAAAAGCGGCACAGATATTAATGACGCGCCATAGTGCCACAAGAGAGTGCGGTATCACAACTGCGACGGTAGCGTCTGTGATAGCCTCAATCGCACCTTGCACATAAGACTGCTGTTGGCTAGGTTTTGTCAATACATTGGTCGTACCAACGACAATAGCAAGCGCCGTCAACAAACGCGGTATTTGCTCATGCCTACTTTCTGACATTTCTCTAGCATTGGGCGTCATGAAGGTGCTTCCTTGCGTAACCAGCGTTTGTCATTTTTTTGTCGTTTTTTAGAACTGTGACTATCGGTCTCGTGATTATCCGTAGCATTAGAGCCAGTATTACTATTAACTAAAATAAGTCACTGTCTCAGCCATTTCTTTTAGAAAGTCGTCTGCTTCATCAATCTCATAAATGATTGGTTGTTTACCCTTTATGTCTGCCTTTAATGCGTCTAGCAGTTGCTGCTTATCGGTTATTCTACGATAGCCAGCGCCAAATCCTGCTGCTAGTGGCTCAAAATTTGGCGTTTTGATATTGACACCAATCAGTGGTAAACCGCCCTCTTCCATGTAACGACGAATCTCACCGTAGCCTTGGTTGTTCCATAGTAAGACGATCAATGGTAGCTCAAGCTCGGCTGCGCAGATAAGCTCGGCAATCGTAAATTGAATACCGCCATCACCCATTAGACTGACGACAGGTAGGTTTGAGCCAACCATGGCCCCGATAGCAGCAGGCAAACCATAGCCTAACGTGCCAAAACCCGTCGATGAATTAAACCATTTACGCGTTGCCAAGGCTTCAAGACCAAGGTTGCCGCTATAGACAGGCTGCGTTGAATCACCAACGAAAATGACGTCTTCCACTTCATCTCTGATCAGTTTTAGTAATGCATTTTGACCCGCAAAGTCTGTCGTTACATCCTTCAAGATGGCTTGTTTTGCTTCATTGACACGTGACAGTGCTTGATGATCGAATGTCTGACCTTCTAAGCGACTACATAAACCACTAATCGCCATCTGCGCGTCGGACAGTACCGCGATATCTGCTCTAAATGGACGCTGCAATTGCTGGGCATCACAGTCGATACGTACCAGCGTGCCGTTGATTTTGAAACCACCATTAAAGAACACATCATAGTCAGTTTCACCAAGCTCAGTACCAATCGCTAACACCCAGTCGGCCTCGGTAATCACGGCTCGGCCTGCGTCTAATGACTGGTTGCTACCCAAACTTAATGGATGACCAGGTGGCAGCAAGCCTTTTGCATTAATCGTCAAAAACGTTGGCGCATCTATCAGCTCTACCAATCGTTGTGCATCTTGATCGACATCAACACAGCCGCCTCCATAAAGTATTACAGGGTTTTTCGCGGTTTGTAATGACTGCACGATTAGGTCTAATTGCGTAGGATTCGGCAATGGTCTTGTGACCTGTGGTAGGCTCAAATTATTTGTACTAGCTTCGCTATTTGCTACAGCATTTAACTTAGGCGGCTTAGCAACGTGGCTGGCATCAGCAGTGATGACATCGATAGGCAGCTGAATATGTACAGGGCCAGGACGTGCACCGTTAAATAAGGCAAAAGCTTCTGCGATGACTTTCGGTAGCGATTCAGGTTGCCAAATGGTCTTACTCGTCAACGCTACTTTGCTAATCATGCCTTGCTGATCATGCAACTCATGCAAATGCCCTTCGCCACTACCCGTGTCTTTGACTTTATTGACACTAGAAATCACTAGCATCGGTATCGAATCAGCCAGTGCTTGCGCCATCGCTGTCATGATATTGGTCATGCCAGGGCCAGTAATAATGAAACATACGCCAATCTTGCCAGAGGCACGATAATAGCCGTCTGCCATAAACCCAGCACCTTGTTCATGACGCGGTGTCACATGACGGATATTAGTATTGGGCAGACCGCGATACAGCTCTACCGTGTGTACACCAGGGATACCAAAAACGGTCTCTACACCATAGTACTCTAGCCACTGCACCAATAGCTCACCACAGGTCAGTGATGAAGTGTCAGACAAAGAAGAAGGCATTTGCGTCAATTGGGTCATGGATCAGTCATCCTAAAAAATATAATTAGTATTAATTTAAAATTTTTATATTGGCTAATGGTTTATTTTTAATCGTTATTAAATGCTATTCATTACAAGTCATGGTGCCGTAACCAATCATCAATCATGATGTTTAAGCGTTTACCTGAAAAGCTAGGGAAATGACCACCATGAACGACACGCACCGGCAGTGCATTTAAACGGCGCATACTCTTGGCGTAGTCAGCCATGTTGCTGTGCCACGTATCTTCAATTAATGGGCCATCATAGATAAGGTCACCAGAAATCAGTGTTTCGCTAGCAGCTTCCCACAAAGCAATACCACCTGGAGAATGACCCGGCGTATGAATCACTTCAAATTGACGATTGCCCAAATCAATCACGTCACCGTCTTCAAGCTGCATAATTTTCGCTGGTGCCGCAATTTTATAACCGCAATGGGCGTAAGGTTCAGGCGGTAGCGCGTCAAACATCTCATCGTTAACAAATATATCTGCCAAAGTACGAGCATTGTCTGGTTCAGCCAAAATGTGTGCTTCAGCAGAATGGACATGACAGCAGTCAAACTCGTTTGCTGCACCAATATGATCAAAATGGGTATGACTGGCTACACCAACGATATCGCGATCAGCGAGCAAAGCGACATGGCGGCGCAATGGTACAGCACCTAACCCAAAATCTACTAATAAATCACGTTCGCTACCCCGTACGTGCCATAAATTACAGCGAAAAAACGGCTTAATCCATGGCTCATCAATAAGTGTGATCCCGTCACTGAGCGTGGTGGTTCGATACCAGTTTTCTGGCTTGATTCGAGGTAATGACTGCTCACTCATAAGTCAGCTCCATTAACGACATGAGTATCTTTAAGAACACGCAGGTCCTTAAGATAATTTTGGTGCGTGCGACTCTCATCAATACGGGCGAGATCGATATCTACTATCATCGTGCCAGCGGTCAAACCAAGCCTGCCGATTACCTCACCATCGGGACCAGCAACGATGCTATTACCACAGTAATGAAGGGTATCTTCTATGCCTGAGCGGTTGATACAAGCAACAAAGCATTGATTGTCCATGGCACGAGCGCGGATTTGTAGCACTTGACGTTCTGCATTTGGCAACATATTTGCTGTTGGTGACAGGATGACCTCTGCCCCCGCTTGTGCCAGTTCTCTTGCTACCTCTGGGAACTCATTATCGTAGCAAATCATTAAACCTAACTTGCCGAATCGAGTGTCAACCACGCAGGACTTTTTACCTGCTGTAAAGAACTCGTTTTCACGATCCCATAAGTGACGCTTGTTATAAGTCGCAAGGTGTTGCCCATTGTCATCTAGCAGTATGGCAGAGTTGCTTAACTCATCATTAGACTGGCGCTCAGCGAGACCAAACAATAGATGCAAGTTATATTTATCAGCAAGTCTCGCTGCCTCAGTGACAATTGAACCATCGATAGTTTGCGCTAAGCGATCAAGATGCTCAAAGATGTTGTAGCCTGTGAATGCAAGCTCTGGCAACGCGATCAGATCTACTTTTGCCTCTACTGCTAGGCGACAAAGCGACTCTAAAGCTTCTAGATTGGCCGTCGTTTCAGCCAGTAAAGGGCTGGTTTGAGCAATCATCAATTTCATAATGACGGCTCCTTTTTAGCTGAAGTGACAGCGCTACTAGGACGAGTGAACAGAGTCGCACCTAACCAGTAAAGTCCACCAGTAATAATAAAGACAGGTAATGAAGCACCGAAAGATGGAGGCGCTATCAAAGTCCAGTATGCGGCGAGCGCTGCACCGATTAGATAGGCTGCGATAGCAATCTTTGCAGTAGGACGACCTAACTGTTTGGTAGAATCAAGCAGCTTTACGGTGTAGCCTTCTTGACCAACAAGGTAATAATCGACAATCATGACTGAAAATGCTGGGATAAATAGTGCACCTACGATCAATAAGAAGTTTTGGAATTGGTCTAAAATACCTGGTATCAACGCCCCAAAGATAGTGACCAAACCAATGATAAGTGCAGGTTTCCAAAAGCTCATGTTAGGAGCAACGTTCATGCAGGATAGCGTTGCGCTATAGACTGCCATTACATTGGTTGTCATAACTGAAAAGAAGATAACTAGCGCAGCTGGCAAACCAAAACCAAAGTCAGCAAGCAGACGAGTCGGATCGTAAGTCTGTTCCATACCGTTTAAGATAGAAAGTCCTGATATCGTCGCACCCAAACCCATGGCAACGATAGCCGCCATAATGTAGCCAAAGTAAGTACCCCATACGGCAATCTTTGAAGTCTTACAGTTACGGTTGTAATCGGCTGCCGAAGACATCCAAGAGAATGCAGTAGCAATAACGATATCAAACGCGATACCTAACGTAATACCATTACGTGATTCAACTGGCATCTCAAACAGGGTCGATACATCATAATGTTGGTTTAGTTGATAGAGCACGATAACGGTAAGCGCGGCCATGGCTAGTGCCGCCCAACGTTCGACCAGCTCAATACCGAGGTGACCACGTAGCACAATTAGCACCACGACTGTCTCACACAAGATCACAAATAGTGGTAGGTTGCTATAACCTGTGGTCGCCTCAATCGCGTAATTCAGACTCATGCCAGCGAGCAGCGCCTGAATACAGCTCCACGCAATGAGCACACCCATGTTTACCAATGAAATCAACTGGCTACCAAGTGGCCCATAAGCTCTACGTGTCAGAGCCATCGATGGCAAACCGGTACGTTGGCCCATCAGACCAACCAAAAGCAGTGGAATTGCACCGATTAAAGAACCAATGAGTACGGTCGTGATAGCAGTAGTAAATCGTAGATCTGGTACCAACAACATCCCAGTTAAAATGGTCGTGACTACGATATTGGCACCAAACCACAGCGCAAACGTACCAATTGAACCCAAACTGTGTCCAGCTTCATTTGGAGAGAGCGTATCTTGACCAAAAAACGAAGAAGGTTTACTCATTAGTGTCTTCCTTAACCGAGTTGTATTAATACCAGTCATTGCACTGGTGCCGATAAAGCTACTCTATGCTCCACATCTAACCAATAAGAGATTGTCAATAACCCATTCCTTTTAGGGTTATCATACGGTTATCATGTTGAGACGTAACGATTAATAAACTGCTTTAACTTTGTCGTCATAGCGTACGCCTGGCAGGATACATAGCATCTCAAACAATAAGTTCGCCGCCAATACCGAGGTATTACCAAATGGATCATACGGTGGTGATACTTCGACCAAATCCCCGCCCACCACGTCTAGACCACGCATACCGCGAATGATTTCGATGCCTTGAGTAGAAGTCAAACCACCGATTTCAGCAGTACCCGTACCTGGGGCAAATGCAGGATCAATACCGTCGATATCAAAGCTCAAATAGACAGGACCATCACCTAGCTTTTCACGTACTTCAGCCATGAGCGGTGTTAGCGACTTATACCAGCACTCCTCAGCAGGTACCACACGGAATCCTTGCTCAGTTGACCAGTCAAACTCTTCAGCGCTATAGCCTGTACCACGTAGACCAATCTGTACCACACGATTGCCATCAATTAGGTTTTCTTCGACAGCGCGGCGGAACGGCGTACCATGCGCGATTTTTTCGCCAAACATATCATCATTGATATCAGCATGAGCATCGATATGTACCATACCGACAGGGCCATGTTTTTTGGCAAGGGCACGCAGGATAGGTAACGCGATAGTATGATCGCCGCCTAGTGTTAGAGGAATCGCGCCGTGTTTGACGATTTTATCGGTATAGAATTTTTCGATGATATCAACGCTTTTTAGCAGGTTGAATGTATTGATAGGCACATCGCCGATGTCAGCGACTTGTAATGACTCAAAAGGCGCAGCACGAGTGGCCACATTGTAGGGACGAATCATTCTTGACTCATCACGAATCTGTCTAGGACCCAATCTTGCACCGCTACGGTTGGATGCACCAATATCTAAAGGTACGCCAACGAACGCCACATCTAACCCTTCAGCATCGGCTTGAGTTGGCAGACGCATCATAGAAGCGAAACCGCCAAATCTTGGCATATCATTGCCGCTTAATGGTTGATTGAATGTCATAAGTTACTTCCTTGTTCTATTTGGTTTAAGTACACAATTTGCTACATGCCATTGACAATACATAAATATAAGAGAAGGAACCATGGTAAAATTTAGAAGTAAACTTCTATTTTTTCGTAGTAAAGTGCGCTTATAGGTCACTATCAGAAGTTTATGAAAAGAAGTATCGATTAAAAGATGATATTGATTGATAAATGAGGAGCTGCTTTTGATATTGGATGAACTGATAAAGATAGACATCAAAACACTACGCAGCTTTATGGCTATCGTAGAGTGCCAAGGCGTGACGGCCGCCCAGTCGCGTTTGAATGTCACTACTTCTGTGATCAGTGGACACTTAACCCACTTAGAAGATCGCTTAGGAATGACGCTGTGTCACCGTGGTCGAGCAGGATTTAAGCTAACAGAGGACGGTGCCGCTGTTTACGAGGCATGTTTGGGCTTTACCGAATCAGTCGCCAGCTTTCAACATCAGCTGCATTATATTAAACAATTAGACTCAGTTCACGGCGGGCACATCAGGCTTTGCTTGATTGATCAAATGCCCAAGTTTTTTTATGATGCACTTAGACAACGTCTAGCCAACAGCTACCGTAATAACCCGTTAATACACTTTTCTATCGACGTACAAAGCCCTGAGAGCATGTTAGAAAAGCTCTTAAGTAATGAGAGTGACATTGGCGTGGGATACTTTGGCAGCTTTCCACCTTTACTGACCTTTAAGCCAGCATTTGTTGAAAAACAAGTGGTCTGCTGTGGACGCGAACATAGATTGTTTTACAACTCAGACGGATTAACTTTTGATGATTTAGAACAGAACTATCCGTGGATAAAAAGAGGCTATGTGGTAGAGCATCATATCAATCATATTCGCCCCAAGACATTAAGCGCGACTACTTATCATATGGAGGCGACAGCCCAGCTTATCCTTGCAGGTCACCATGTTGGCTACTTGCCGCGTGATTTAGCGAAGCGTTATGAGGGTATGGGCCTGATGAAAATACTACTGCCTGATGAGGCAAGCTATGATGTCGAGCACCATTGGGCATATCGAGAAAATCAGCCTAAACAAGCGGCTGACTTTTTGAATAAGATGATGAACTTACTATAAAGAGAATACGAATATCACTGCACTACTACAGACGGTTGTTGATGCTTGAGACCAATGCTTCTAAGCTTACCTTTTTCACCTACTTCCTTGATGACCAGTGACCACTCATCGTTCACCACAACTGTATCGCCTGAAACGGGTGCGGTACCTAAATGTGAGGTCACATACTCAGCGACTGTCTGCTCCCACATATCTTTGGTACTGTCTGCTTCGGTCGTTTTCAGCGTTTTTACCAAAGGTTTGGCGACCATGGCTTCTGAAAAAAATGGCAAATCTCCGAGTTTTACACTGGGTGATAGCAACCAATCACCATAAAAGTCATCAATAGCCTTACGATCTAACGTTGTGTCATTAAAAATCTTAGCGATTTTGCTAGCGTGATTACCTCGCATGGCGTACCAAACACTATCACCAAATTTTATTTTCGTATTTTCATCAACGACGACGATTTGTTGACCGCGCACCAACGCAAATATACTAATCTCATCAGGGCTAATGCCTTTTGAGATTCCCATAGGATGGCGGCCAATAGCAAATGCGCCTGATTGCGCCTCAAACTCATACAAAGTAATACTCGCCTTATCCGATACCCAAACCTCGTGTTCTTCTTTGGGATCTTTATTGGTTGGAATACGTACCTTAAATAAATTCGCCATAGTAGGAATGGTCGTGCCTTGCAAAATCAGTGACAGCACCACAACCCCAAAGGCAATATCAAACAGCATAAAGGCGTTATCTATCCCTGCCATGACGGGCAAAATCGCAAGGGTAATGGGCACCGCACCGCGCAGACCAACCCAAGAGATAAACCCAATCTCTCGATCTTTAAATTTAAATGGTTTCACACTAGTATAGACCGCGATAGGACGGGCAACGAAGATCATGAACGCCGCTATCGCCACCGAATAATGCCAGACATTAAGAACGTTTGATGGCGTGACCAATAGCCCCAATACCACAAACAACACCGCTTGCGACAGCCACGCAAAGCTGTCCATCACGCGCATGACATGCTCTGTCGAGCGCACCTTGTGGTTGCCGATTAGCACCCCTGTGAGATACACCGCCAAAAACCCACTACCGCCAATCAAGTTGGTCGCAGCAAATACCGCCAAGCCCGCTGAGAGTATCAAAATGGCATACATGCCCTCTGCCAGATGTATCTTGGGTAATAACCGAGAGAGCAAATAACCAAAGAGCAAGCCCATGCCCAATCCAAAGCTCAACTGTTGAAACAGTAAGACCAAAAAGCCAAATGCTGTCTGACCAGCAGGGTCGACGTTTAGAGCAATTAACCCCGTCACCAATAAAATGGCCAAGGGATCGTTGGCACCAGATTCTAACTCGAGCGTGGCTTGAACGCGGTCATTGAGCTTGACCCCGCCATTACGCAGTAGAGAGAATACAGCGGCCGCATCGGTTGAGCCCACAATCGCTGCCATCAATAGACCAAAACGCCAGTCGACATCGAGCAACCAAGTAACAAATACCCCGAGCACCAAAACCGTGACCAGCACGCCCCAAGTAGCCAAGGTAATCGCAGGTTTTAGACCCACTCGAAATGATTTAAAGGATGTACGTAAACCACCATCTAACAGGATACAAGCCAGCGCCGCTTGTCCCACAAAATTGGCCAGCCCATATTGAGAAAACTCAATACCCAAGATACCCTGCTCGCCTGCCAACATACCCACTATCAAAAACAGCAACAACAATGGTACGCCTAAGCGCGCCGATAATGTACTCGCCATGATACTGGCGAAAATTAGTACTGCGCCTACGAGATACAGGATATTTAAGGTATCCATTTTTTTTGAGCCCTATTTTTTATTATTAAGAATAGTAATTGATTACGATGGGGTTTTCGTTATCTTGCTGTTAGTAGATATTACACCAGTGAGCCTATCATAAGCGGCCGTTATTCAAAATATGAATGACAATTATTTATGATGATATTAACATCACCATCAGAACTAGCAGCCAATACTAGGGCGTGTCTTCATTTCAAAAATGGTGATAAAAATGAGATAAATTGCCGTCAAACAAGAAAAATAGCGCAGATAATATCGGGATATTAACCAGCTATTTGACGCTGTTTGGCAAGATTTAGCCATTTTTAGCCCATTTAGATGACTATCGGGTGAATTGAAGACACGCCCTAGATAAATAAAAAAGACTTCAATAAAAAAAGTTTAAATATTAAAGTTAAGCTTATAAAATATCATTGCTGTGCTAAAAAATTTTACGTCTTAATATTAATTAACCTTGAATGTATTGCCATGTCAGTACCAGAATCGCAGCCGCAACCGTCCAAGCGACCACACCTAATAGCAGTGCCTTGTATAAACTCATATAACTGATGCTAAAAAACACCACAAAGGTATAAATCAAATGCGGTATGACGCCAAGCATACTGAATATCAGCGCGACCTTTAAATCAGCGGGACTGCGCTCAGTACCAACGATAAAGTGACTGATTAACGTAAAAGTGGGAAATAGTGGCGCAAGTGCCGCCAAATAGAAAAATCGGGTTTGGGCGAACATTTGAATCGCCAGTACCATCAATGCGCCGATAAGCATTTTTAACCAAATCACGACGGGTCTGTCTCCTGTTGACTATCAAGGCTGAACGTAGCTCAATCCGCCATGATACTAAAGTCTGCAAACTGATATAAGAGCAATCGCTGATTAATTAATCCGTATGATAAAAAAATGCAAAAACCCCATCTAGCTAAGTTGCTAAATGGGGCTGTTACTTTTATTCATTAAGCTTTTACGAATGACTTAGTCCTTTTTTGGCTTTAATGCCGCGCTGATGTCTGCTAGCAATGGTGGGATATCATGCTTGTCTGCAATCACCTCAATCATTATAAGCTTATCGGTAGTAGCAGCAGCTTTGTCGAAAGCAGATTTTAGCTCGCCTGCTGTCTCTGCTTTGAGTAATACGCTATTTTCTTCTGTCGCGCCAAACGCTCGCGGCATGATTTGCCAATCGCATTTAGGAATATCATTATAGTATTGGTTTTCGCCATGAATCGCGCGCTCTACCGTATAGCCGTCATTGTTAATTAAGACGATCACAGGATTGATGCGTTCTTGAATCATGACCGCTAGCTCTTGGATCGTTAGCAATGCTGAACCATCACCAATCAATAACACACTGCGCTTATCTGGCGATGCGATTGCCGCGCCCAAGCTGGCAGGCAACGTGTAGCCAATTGAGCCCCACATCGGCTGTCCATATGACGTCACCCCTTCTGGCAGGCGCACATCACTGATACCAAAATAGGCCGTCCCTTGTTCAGAAAACACCAAGTTATTGTGATCTAAGCGGTCAGCGATAATATGCCATAAATCATCTTGGCGGATAGCCTCACTATCTTTACCTTTTTGTTCGTGCGGCTTAACTTCTTCACAGAAAGGTTTTGGCACGATGTTAATGCCAGAGGTCATCACTTCATGCAGGGCTTGCAACGCATCTTTTAGCGCAATTGGTGCAAAGTTCTTACCCCTGATAGAAGCACGCTCATAATGCAAGTCTACGACCACATCTTCATTGATATCTTGGCTAAACCCTGCGGTAGTAGTGTCAGTATATTGCACCCCTACTTTGATGAGGCATTCGCAGTTTTCTACCGCATCTTTGACAATTGGACGCGAAGCAACACCAGCATAGGTACCTGCCCAACGATCACTATTTTCATCAAGCAACGTCTTGCCCCAAGATAACGTGGTATAAGGAATATCGGTATCAGCAATTAGTGCTTTGAGCTGTGACTGTAAGCCCAAACGATGCACCATCAAATCTGCCATTAGTGTCGTGGTTTTGTTTGGTAAAAACTCGGTTAGTGCTTGCTTGAAATCTGATAATGCCGCTTGGCTAGTAATATCTTCTTGGCTATCGATCAACTTAGTCGTTGGTGGATAAATAGGCTGGCGCGCAACGTCTGGTGATAGCAATAGGTAACCTGGACGATGCTTTTTGAGAATTAAGCGAATCACTCTATCGATTTCTGAAGCAGCATTTTCAGGAGTAAGCTGCGCTCGTGCTACCGTCACAGGCTCGACCATCTTAATAAAATGATTGAATACGCCATCACCAAGCGAATGATGAATACGGCGCTTTGAGTCTTGTAGCGCTGTGCTTGGCGCACCTACGATATGCAACACTGGCGCGTACTCAGCAAAAGAACCTGCAGTTGCGTTAATCGCTGACAGCTCGCCTACGCCAAAAGTCGTCACCATGGCGGCAAACCCACGCTCGCGTGCATAGCCATCGGCAGCATAGCCAGCATTTAGCTCATTTGTGTTGCCTACCCAGCGCAGCTTGTCAGAAGCAAGTACGTTATCCAAAAAAGTTAAATTGAAATCACCAGGGACACCAAATATCTCAGATGCACCCGCTTCTGCGACACGATCAAACAAATAATCAGCGATGGTATATTGTTGACTCATTTTTTATCCTTATGACTTATCTTTGTAAGTATTGATAATTGTGAATGTGATTACGGTTAAATTATAAGGGGCTGTAGTAGATAAGGATTAAATATCACACCATTTTCTCAAGGTTTTCAGCTGATTAGATGGTGAGCCATAGTTGAATCTAAACTCGCACTCTTTTAAAAACAAATGGAAGTTCTTCTTATTA
>NZ_CAJHAL010000019.1:0-74269 GCF_904846365.1 Psychrobacter nivimaris | reverse complement strand
TTAATAAGAAGAACTTCCATTTGTTTTTAAAAGAGTGCGAGTTTAGATTCAACTATGGCTCACCATCTAATCAGCTGAAAACCTTGAGAAAATGGTGTGATATTTAATCCTTATCTACTACAGCCCCTAAATTTATACTAAGCTGTATTTATACTGAATCTAGTATGCGCCTTCGCTATAGATAAGCTCATAGCTATGGCTGTATATCTCAACGATGTTACCGAATGGGTCTTCCATATAGATCATGCGGTAAGGTTTTTCGCCAGGGTAGTAGTAGCGTGGTTTTTCCATACGCTTCTTACCACCTGCGGCAACCATACGCTCAGCCAACTCTTCAACATTTGGATCTTGGACGCAGAAGTGAAAGATACCTGTTTTCCAATATTCAAAGTTGTTTTCAGGGTTTTCTTGATTTTTGAATTCAAAAATCTCAACACCGATACGGTCACCAGTAGATAGGTGAGCGATACGGAAGCTGCCCCAACCTGCACCGAATACTTCAGTACACATCTCACCAATCGGGCTGTCATCTTCGACAATCTCAGTTGGTTCCATGATGGTGTACCAACCCATCACTTCAGTATAAAATTTTACGGCGGCATCTAAGTTAGGGACTGATAGACCGATGTGCGAAAAGCTTCTTGGATAAACGTTGTTCATAATTTGTGCTCCTGTTTGCTGTACTCTTGTTTAACGTAAGGCCAGTATACAAATGCACTTTCATTATGTAAAATTATCAAATATTATATAAATAAGTATAAAACGTAATGATAAATATTACATGGCTACGAACTTTCTGTACGCTTGCTGAAGTTGGGCACTTTACCCGCACAGCTGAACGTCTATATATGACGCAGTCTGGTGTAAGCCAACACATAAGTAAGTTAGAGGAGCAACTAGATACGGACTTGTTGATTCGTCAAGGAAAGCAGTTCTCATTGACCAATGCAGGTGAGCAGCTTTATAAAGAAGCGGGCGAGATACTGCAGCGATTATCTAATTTGGAGCAGCGTATCGGTGAAGATCCGCCCTATGAAGGATTGGTGCGGTTGATGTCACCGGGTAGTGTGGGACTCAAGTTATATCCGCAGCTTTTGACACTACAGCAGCAGCATCCAAAACTAGTGATTGATTACCGTTTTGCACCCAATTCTGATATTGAGCGGGCGCTGGCAAATCACGAGATTGATATTGGCTTTATGACAAATATCTCAGACGATGAGACGGTTAGCTGCAGGCCTATAGCGCAAGAAGCATTGATACTAGTAACCCCTGCGGCTACACTAAAGCCTAGCTGGGAGCAGCTTATGGCACTTGGATTTATCGATCATCCAGATGGCGCCCATCATGCAGGCATGCTACTGACCGCTAATTATGAGCAATTCCAGCATATCAATAATTTCGAGAAAAAGGGCTTTTCGAATCAGATTGGCCTGATACTAGAGCCAGTCAGCAGAGGAATAGGCTTTACTGTTTTGCCAGCCCATGCCGTGGCCGCTTATCCGAAGCCTGAGCTGATTAACAGTCATTATCTGCCAGTTGCTGTTAGCGAAACCCTATATCTGGCAGTCAGAAGACAGCAGGTACTCTCTAATAGAATGCATACGGTCATTGATGAAGTAAAAGAATGGCTATAGATATGTTGAGAGTGAATGATACATGCACAGCTAACGAAGGGTTAATCGAAAGTTCAATAGCTGCGCATTTAACAGAAGAGGTTCATTGATAGATTGCGACTATAAAAGATTGCGTCTATCTTAAAGTCTGCCCAAGTTTGATACTTGCGGCAATATTAGCAGCAGTAGTCTCAATATTGTTATAAGCAGAGCCTAACACATTATCGATCGTGTCTACTTTTTGGATACTCGGCATGACCACATCAAACTGACTGGTCTGAGCAGGTTTTAGTCCATCGACACTGCCGCAGATAGCGATAACAGGTGTACGGCTAGCCTTAGCGATTTGGCTGATACCGCCTGCCACTTTACCCATGGCTGTTTGTGCATCGAGCTTACCTTCGCCAGTGATGACGAGATCAGTCTCTGCGATATGCTGTGACAGGTGAGCCACTTCGGCCACCGTATCAAAGCCTGACTTTAGCTGAGCTTGAAAGAAAGTCATCATCGCATAGCCAAGACCACCAGCAGCGCCAGCGCCTTCAACGTATTGATAGTCTTCATAGCCATGCTGTCCACAGATGGTCGCAAAGTGACTGAGTGCCTTATCCAAGGTATTGACTTGTTCTGGGCACGCGCCTTTTTGTGGGCCAAATACTGCGCTAGCCCCTAGCAAACCGCATAATGGATTGGTCACATCACAAGCAACTTCAAATACCGTGTCTGATATCCTTGCATGAAGGCTAGTATTATCGAGCTTATGTAGGCTGGCAAGTGAGCCACCACCATGAGTGAGCAGGCTGTCATTAATGTCATGAAATGTTATGCCTAGCGCCATTAGCATGCCAAGACCTGCATCATTGGTTGCGCTACCACCTAGACCGATAACGATACGCTTAGCACCTTCTTCTAACGCATTTTCGATCAGCTCCCCAACACCATAACTACTCGCAATAACGGGATTACGCTCATCAGCCGTCAGTAGGTGTAATCCGCACGCTTGAGCCACTTCAATAACAGCAGTCGCGTCAGGCAATAATAGATACTTTGCCGTAATCGGTCTCATCAATGGGTCATGTACTCTAACTTCTTTCCAGCGCCCGCCCAATACATAAGACAATACCGCTGAGGTGCCTTCACCGCCATCGGCCATTGGCAACAGCTTATAGTCAGCATCTGGAAACACTTGGCTAAAACCAGATTGAATGGCATGGCACACGTCCAGTGCTTCTAAACTTTCTTTAAACGAGTCAGGGGCGATCAAAATTTTCATACGGCTCTCTTTGAATATCTTAATGACACGATCATTGCGATAGTGTCATGTTTTAAAACGTTTATTTAACGATCATCAAATAAACGTATATAGAAATACACAATTTCATCAACTAGATAAACACTAGAGTCAACAACCAGATAAATACGATGCTAGTCACACCTTGGATACCAGTGGCCATTGAATGAGCCTTGTACGCTTGTGCCACGCTCATACGACTAAACTGGCTAACAATCCAAAAGAAGCTGTCATTGGCATGTGAGATGGTCATGGCACCAGCACCAATTGCCATCACGCAGAACACGCGTCCAAGTTCGCTGTCTAGGCCAATCTGGCTCAATAGTGGGGCAACCATAGCAGAAGTCGTAACCAATGCGACTGTGGTTGAGCCTTGTGCCGTTTTTAGCGCAGCAGAGACGATAAATGGCATGAAGATGCCTAAACCCAAGGCCGATAGAGTCGAACCTAGGTAGTCACCGATTGGCGTCACTTTTAGCATGGCACCAAACGCGCCACCAGCACCAGTGATCAATAGGATAGGGGCTGCTACTACCAAACCTTGTGAGATACTATCGCTGATTTGCTGCGTTTTTTGCTCTGAATTAATTAAGAAAAACGATAAGAACAAACCGATAAGTAACGCAGTCAATGGGTTACCAATGAATATCAGAATTTCCGCTACTATGCTACTGCCAAATGGTGCGCTTGGGAAATTAGCAACCGAAGATAGACAGATTAATATGATAGGCACGATAATCGGTAAAAACGCCATTGTTGCTGAAGGCAAGTGATTATAATCATCACGAGTTTTCATTCCTTCAGGCATTGCTGCTGGAGCATCTGCCGCATTGATATTGTCAGGAGTAGCGTTAAGGAAGCGATTAGACCACCACCAGCCAGCCAATACCGCAACTGCTGTCACGACTACACCGACCATAATGACCAAACCTAAGTTTGACTCTAGACCTAAGTTACCTGCCGCTGCGATTGGACCTGGCGTCGGTGGGACAAAGGTGTGGGTAGCGTATAGACCAGTGGCCAAGGCAATGCTCATCGCGACACTTGATACATGTAAGCGCTCAGCTAAAGACTCTTTTAGAGAGTTCAAGATAATATAGCCAGAGTCACAAAATACAGGTATGGAAACGACCGCACCGACGATAGACATAGTCAAAGTAGGAAAGCGTGGCCCCAATACTTTGATGACTGACTCTGCCATTACGATAGCAGCACCCGTTTTTTCAAGAATTAAGCCAATAATCGTACCAAATACAATCACAAGACCGATATAGCCTAAGATACCACCGAAACCATCAGAGATCGTCTTGGCGACCGTATTAAGTGGTACTTGATAAAATAGCGCGACCAAAAAAGCAGAGAGAATCAATACTAAAAAGGGATGCCACTTTAGTTTTGCGGTAGCGAAAATAATAAAAAGAATGGTCAGCACAAGCCAAAATACAATCATCACTGTCTCAATATGGTTTATATCTTAATTGATTACCAATGCAAATATAGTCAATTATATCGAGATTAAATACGGTATATAGCGTGCTAAGTCTACTCTGCGTAGTGCTTTCAAGCGCTTTTACCATGTCTACATTTAAACGATATCGAACCAACTATCTGCATCACTAACGATACGAAATTTTAAAGGGGCATATTTTATAGCAAATAGACGCCGCTAGGAAATAGATTCGTTAAATAGTTGGCGCTGTTGACAAAAAATCGAGAGATACTTAATTTTGAAATGACGGAAGTTAGTAAGAAAACGTCGAAGAATCTAATGGAAATACTTGTATAACTAGTAATTGCTAATACTTCAAACCAAAAGAACTGGCCATTTATAATGACCAGTTTTTGTCTAAACAATATTTACCTACCTGAGTAATAATTATTTTTAGGATAGGTATTCTAAGAAGCGCCCTTATTGACAGTTAGGCAATCTTATCAAAAAAAGCTTTGTTATTGGTAGCAGTTGCAGTATCAAAGCTGACGTAAATGCCTTGATCGTCCAACGTGGCATACCAATGATCATCATTGCCACTGGTCAGCAGCTGAAAGTATTTGTCATTGACTATTCTGCCAACTGTATAAACCTCTCCTTCGGAGTAGTATGCATTACCTTGGGTACAGATAAGCTTGTCATTGGTATGGATGTTATTATTTTCTTTCATGTTCTTGCGCCCTATTAGTACATTAGATAGCAGTAGATTATCAATTCTGCTAATAGTAATAAAGATGATTATATAGGCAGTATCTTGTTGTTTGGTATAGCACTTTTAAGGTAGTTGTTGCATTTAGTTACTACAATATTGCATAGATAACACCGCTATCATAGCAACAGATTTTTTGAGAATCCTAAGTTGTTTAGGAATATATAAAATCCTAATTTATCGAGATAAAAGAGTGCAAGTTAGCAATATAAATAGTCTAAATACATAGACTCTAATGCCAAAAATAACACACGTAAAAAAGCCAGCAACCTAAGTTGCTGGCTTTTTGCAGACTGAGTCTAACTACATAGAAGATTACTCTTCAGAATAGTCTTCTTCAGCAGCTTCTTCTTCAGCTGAATCTTCGTTGTTACCATCTTCAGAAAGAATAGTAACTAAGATGCTAGCAGTAACGTCATGGTGTAGCTGAATATCAACATTGTATTCGCCAACTTGACGTAGAGTGCCTTCAGGTAGCTTGATTTCAGCACGGTCTACTTCTAGACCTGAGTTAGTCAATGCTTCAGCGATATCGCGAGTACCGATAGAGCCGAATAGCTTGCCTTCGTCACCTGATTTAGCACGCATGATAACATTAACGTCAGTCAATGCATCAGCACGCTCTTGAGCAACAGCGATCTCTTTTGCTTCTTCAGCTTCAAGTTCAGCACGACGTGCTTCGAACTTTTCGATGTTAGCTTTAGTAGCAGGTAGCGCTTTGCCCTGAGGGATAAGAAAGTTACGTCCGTAACCTGGTTTTACATCGACAGTTTCACCGAGTTTACCAAGGTTGACGATACGCTGTAACAAAATAATTTGCATGAGTCATTCCTAGTTAGCGGTTAACCTTGATGGTTATCAGTGTATGGAAGTAGCGATAAGTAACGAGCTTGCTTAATAGCAGTCGCTAATTGACGCTGATATTTAGTAGATGTACCAGTAATACGGCTTGGTACGATTTTACCATTATCACTAATGTACTGTTTTAGCAATTCAACATCTTTATAGTCGATGTGAGTGATGCCTTCAGCAGTGAAACGGCAGAATTTGCGACGGCGATAGAAACGTGCCATGAGTATTCTCCTTTAATTAGTCTTCACTGTTGTCGTTGTCGTCATTATCGTTTTCACGATTGTCTGGACGACGAGTAGTTGCTTTGCGTGCGCGTTTTTCATCGGCATTCTTGGCTAACTGCGACTCTTCAGTGACAGCTTCGTCACGGCGCATAACTAGACTACGAATGATCGCGTCGTTATAACGGAATAATTCTTCAAGTTCAGCTAAAGTTTCACCGTCAGTTTCAATGTTGAAAAGAACGTAATGAGCTTTGTGAATCTTGTTGATTGGATAAGCCAGTTGACGACGGCCCCAATCTTCTAGACGATGGATAACACCGTTGTTGTCTTGAACTAACTTGATGTAGCGCTCAACCATGCCGACCACTTGGTCGCTTTGGTCTGGGTGTACAAGTAACACCAGTTCGTAATGTCGCATTATGACTCCTTACGGATTAGTAGCTATTAACCCTATGTTAATAGCAAGGAGATTTATAAGGTAAGCCCAATTCTAGTCATATTTTATAAAAAACAATCAAGAATAAGCTTAGTTTATAAAGCGCCGTATTATAACAGTACTCGGCAACTAACACAAAGGTTAATCACCAAGCTACTGTCAATAAAATATAAAAAAAGGCTAAATAAGCTTTGCTAAATAAAAAAGCCGCGATAGTACGCAGCTTTTTTAAGTATAACGAGCTATAAAACCAATAGCCAAATCAAAATACTGTTATTCAGATTTTGACTTCTTTGCCAATTGGCTACTGTCTGCTTTGACCACTAAGGTTTTGGCAAGTTTGTCATGCCAACCAATATTTTCAGGGCTTTTAGATGCCATATAGTAATGAATGGCTAAAGGTATCAGTACTATAAATGAAGTAGAAAGGGGGATATAAAGTAGTGCTAGAAAAAGAGTACGTATCACAACCAATCTAAGAAAAGAAGGTAAATGATGGGTGGTTTGATCTACAACACGAATTCCCGTAATCAATTTACCTAACGACTGGCCCCGCAAGATAATAAAAAGTAATTGCAAAGCGATAAGGCCGAAAACCATCGCATTGGATATTAATTGTGTCGCTTGCGGAATACTTTCAGAAAGACTCAAAGAATATTTAATTACTGCTTCCATATTCTGTAAGTCTGTGGGCATGTCTCCCAACTTTCTCATAGCTAGCATTAATGGAAGAAACGCCATTATTAGTAGCAGCCAATCAAGCGCGGTTGCCAATACGCGTGACATAATTGGCGCAAGTACCACGTTGCCGACGACTTTATCATTGTCTGCAACAGCTTTTTTGAGAGTAGACTTATTCAGTGAGACATTGTTGTGCGGCGTTTGATGACGATTGGTCGTCATGTCGGCTTTCACGTTTTTAGGACGTTCAGGCTTGCCATATAGTCTGTCTAACGATACTGACTTATCATCTTTCGATTTATTAGTATCTTCAGGGAAGACGGTCACGTTATTGATGATAGAGTCGTTTACTTCAGGCGTGTTAGCACTGGTCGGGCGATACACCGTTTGGTTATTGGTAAGATCACCTATGCGCTGCCACTGAGCTAAGCCTTCATGCCACATCAAATCATCAAGCAATACTTCACCAGATGCCAGCATGATATTCAGCTGATCCAACTGATATGGGCCAGCTTGTACGTTATTTCGAGCAAGGAAAATCTGCATAATTGCCTGCATAGTTAGTCATGTCTTAGGACATTATATTAGGGTCTATTTGAAAAAATCAAATAGACCCTAATAGTGGTATCTTTAATGACTGTGTGAATGACCGCTGTGACTAAACGTAGCGGTTTACTTCGCTTCTTCACCAGCTAAGAAGAACCAAGTATCTAATACTGAGTCTGGGTTCAATGACACTGAGCTGATACCTTGCTCCATTAGCCAGAAAGCTAGATCTGGATGGTCTGATGGACCTTGACCACAGATGCCAACGTATTTGTTTTGCTTACGGCAAGCTTCGATAGCCATAGATAATAGTTTCTTAACAGCAGGATCACGCTCATCAAATAGATGAGAGACGATACCTGAATCACGGTCAAGACCAAGCGTTAACTGAGTCAAATCGTTAGAACCGATTGAGAAACCATCGAAATGCTCTAGGAACTCTTCTGCTAATAGGGCGTTGGTTGGTAACTCACACATCATGATGACGCGTAGACCATTTTCGCCACGTTTTAGACCATTTTTCTCAAGTAACTCGATGACTTCTTTGGCTTCGCCAACAGTACGTACGAATGGAATCATGATCTCAACGTTGGTCAAGCCCATGTCATCACGTACACGTTTTAGTGCTTTACACTCAAGCTCAAAACAGTCACGGAAGTTATCAGACACATAACGGCTAGCACCGCGGAAACCAAGCATTGGGTTTTCTTCTGATGGCTCGTATAACTTACCACCAAGCAAGTTAGCGTATTCGTTTGATTTGAAATCTGACATACGAACGATAACGGGCTGATCCATAAAGGCAACAGCTAGCGTTGAGATACCTTCGACCAATTTATCAACATAGAAGTCAACAGGTGATGCATAGCCTGCGATACGCTCTTGGATCGCTTGTGAAATTTCACGTGGCAAGCTGTTCATGTTTAGCAAGGCTTTTGGATGCACACCAATCATACGGTTGATGATGAACTCTAGACGTGCAAGACCGATACCTTCGTTTGGCATTTGGGTAAATGAGAATGCGCGATCTGGGTTACCAACGTTCATCATCACTTTGAATGCTAGCTCTGGCATAGATTCAACAGAGTTAGTCTGTACTTCAAAATCAATCTGGCTTCCATAAATGAAACCAGTGTCGCCTTCAGCACAAGAAGCAGTTACGTCTTGACCATCAACCAATAGCTCAGTTGCGTTACCACAACCAACGATAGCTGGTACACCTAGCTCACGCGCGATAATAGCAGCGTGACAGGTACGACCACCACGGTTGGTGATGATAGCAGAAGCGCGCTTCATAACTGGCTCCCAATCCGGATCAGTCATGTCTGATACGAGTACGTCGCCTTCTTCTACTTTGTCCATCTCGTTTAGGTTGCTAACGATACGCACTTTACCTGAACCGATACGCTGACCGATTGAACGACCTTCACACAATACTTTTGCGCCAGTCGTGTCGATGACATAACGTTCCATTACGTTGCTGTCTTGACGGCTCTTAACAGTCTCAGGACGTGCTTGAACGATGAAGATCTCGTTAGTATCGCCATCTTTTGCCCACTCGATATCCATCGCTTGGCCATAATGCTGTTCGATCGTTACCGCTTGCTTGGCAAGTGAGGTTAGCTCTTCAGTAGATAAAGAGAACTGCATGCGATCTTGTTTTTCAACATCAACGGTTTTAACTGATTTAGCAGTGCTGCCCTCATCACCATAAACCATTTTCTTATGCTTGCTACCTAGGTTACGACGAATAACTGATGGCTTACCGTTGGCTAGCAATTTCTTAGAGATATAGAACTCATCTGGGTTAACCGCACCCTGTACAACCATTTCACCTAGGCCATAGCTTGAGGTGATGAATACCACTTGATCAAAGCCACTTTCGGTATCTAGCGTGAACATAACACCAGCAGCACCAGTCTCTGAACGTACCATACGCTGTACAGCAGCAGATAGTGCAACGCCTTCGTGCTCAAAACCTTTGTGTACACGGTAAGAGATTGCACGGTCGTTGTATAGAGAGGCAAATACTTCTTTAATAGCAATTAGGACGTTATCAATACCGCGAATGTTCAAGAAGGTTTCTTGTTGACCGGCAAATGACGCATCTGGCAAATCTTCAGCAGTGGCAGAAGAACGGACAGCAACAGCGATGTCTTCGCCGCCACTCATGGTTTCAAATGATTGACGTACTTCTTGCTCAAGATCTTTTGGCAGTTCTTGTTCAATAATCCAAGTACGAATCTTTTTACCAGTCGCCGCAAGCTTATTAACATCATTTACGTCTAGTGTTTTTAGCTCGCTGTTGATTTTGTCAAGCAAGCCTGTTTCAGTCAAAAAGCGGTTGAATGCATTTGAAGTGGTGGCAAAGCCGCCTGGAACACTAACGCCTAAATCAGAAAGATGGCTGATCATTTCGCCAAGCGAAGCGTTCTTACCACCAACCATTTCGATGTCGTCTTTTCCTAGCTGATCAAGATTGATTACAAGTGCTGTAGATTGCGCTGCCATGATAACTCCAGAAAATAAGGTTATTTAGTAAAGATTATAACGGTGAATTATACCGCCATATTAGGACAATTTCGAGGGTTTTCACCAAAAAACTTGTTAAAAATATACAAATTGTGGGGTTTGCTACATAAATTAGGGCCAGTCTAATCAAGTTTCGTATTTACTAGGATGAAAAATCTCATTGCTAGTAACGATGTTAAGCACTTATAAAAGCCAATTACTGCATAAAATAGATGCATTCCAATAAGCCACATTTAGAGTATTTCTATAATTTATGTTTCAATCTTATGTATCTGTATAAAAGAAGCATAAAAAAAGCCTTAATGAGAGGTGAATTAACTATGACGACAATATGAAAAACAATGTTGGTGCTAAGTGTACGCCTGTAACATTGATTTCTATTAAGAAGCTAATATGCGTATAATGTAGCGCATAGATAGTTGATGCACATTGCATAATAAATGTGCGGTATAGGTACTGAAAAAGGCTCGTTTGAAGTAGGCAGTTATAAAGCCTAGTTATACGAGTTATAAAGGTAACTGTAAAAATCTAAGTAAAAGCCACACTATTAATGATAGTCAAAGTAATGCTATTAATAGTCAATAACTGCTAAACATTTACCAAGTCTGAATTATTACTAAGATCTATACCAAAAACTAAATGAAGGTCATTATTGAGTTTTCAACCGAGGTGTCAACGATATGTACTCAAGCAATCCATCTGAACAAGTTAAGTCCACTATCCAAAATCGCCATGCGCTAAACTTGGACAGCTCACAGGCGATTAGAACGGCGTTTTTTATCTCAGATGGCACAGCGATTACGGCTGAGACACTTGGACGCGCTATTTTGAGTCAGTTTGCCTCAGTTCCTTTTGAGACAAGAGTATTGCCATATGTCGATAGCTTAGAGCGTGCAGAAGATGCGGTTGAACAAATCAATATGGCGTATCAGCGCGATGGTTCGTTGCCATTGGTTTTCGATACGATCGTCAATCCTGAGATTCGTGAAAAGATTAACTCAGCGCATAGCTGTAACTTGGATATGTATGAAGGTCTGATTGGCCGTGTTGCAGAAGAGACAGGTGTGGAGCCAGATGGTCATTCAGGCCATGCACATGATGATGTTGATTCTGAAACCTATAAAGAGCGGATCGATGCAGTGCATTTTGCTTTAGACAATGATGATGGCGCGCGTACTCGTCACTATAATGCAGCCGATATTATTTTGGTGGGTGTGTCGCGCTCTGGTAAGACGCCGACTTCTTTATACTTAGCATTACAATTCGGTATTCGAGCGGCTAACTATCCTTTAACCGAAGATGACTTGTACGACAATCAGTTGCCGAAAGCATTACGTGAGCACAAAGACAAACTATTTGGTTTGCTTATTGATACCGATCGCTTGGTAAAAATCCGTCAAGAGCGCCGTGCAGGCAGTCGTTATTCTAGTTATCAGCAATGCCAGCAAGAGCAGCGCGCGATTCAGGGTATTTATATCACGCACGGTATCCCAAGCTTAGATGTATCAGAGATGTCTGTTGAAGAGATTGCCACGCGTATTTTGCAGATGACAGGTCTCAAACGCCGTATTGGATAATGAATGTCAGCTTAAACAGTCTCTGTTCAATCAGTATCAATAAGTGTTCAGGCAGCTTTAATAAGTGCGTATAAAACACTAATAAACATACATCATTTCATCCTAGATAATTATCATATAGAGAATATTATGATTTCAGCCTATCAATCTATAAAGCCATCGTTGTTGCTGGCAGGTTTAATCAGTGCAGCGACTTTACTGAGTGCTTGTCAAACATCACCATTTGCAAAGGATCCAGTACCTGAGCCGCGCTATATTCCAAGTATCGTATTGGGTGAAGCACAGACACTGACCGTCATGCCAAACCGTGTGGCCTGTGCCTCAGAACTGCCAATGCAGTGCCTGCTTGCTAAATCTAAAGACGGTAGCGTGTTTCAGATTCCTTACGACTGGATCGATGACTTCAAACCAACCCTTGGTACAGAGTACATTATTAGCGCCCGCCCACAGATTGATGAAGGGCAACAGAGCGCCACTGGTCATTGGACATTGCAAAACATATTGTCACAACGTATGGTGGGCATGCCTTAGTAGGGCGGTATTCATTTATCTACATGATACTAACTCAGCTATATATTGATTCATTTATATCTCAAACATTTACTCGATAAATAAATATAAAGAGGACATCATGGTAAGTAAAAGTGCAAGCGACGAGACCAATGATACTGGTAAAGATATTCATACCGAAGTATCAAATAAATCTAGCGGACACGTGCCAAGCCCTGAACATACCGAAGGTAAGAACAAAAAAGAAAAGATAGAGCAGACTCACGAGCAAGTGACTGATGATGTCATGCATCATCCTGACTTAGTGAATCCGCTCGATGACACACGAATCGATATTAAGTCTGGCTTTACCAAAGACTCTCGTCGTCTAAAAAGTGACGATCACGAGTATGAGTATGATGCCGTTGTTTTAGGGGCGGGGCCTGCTGGTGAAGCCGCTGCTATGAAGCTGACTAAATCTGGTAAAAGAGTTGTCGTCGTCGATCCACGTGATCAAGTAGGGGGTAACTCTACTCACGTCGGTACGATTCCAAGTAAAGCACTACGCCAATCTGTATTTAACTTGATTAACTTCCGCCGCGATCCAATGTTTACCAAGGCGATGGAATATAAGCAAGTACCGCTAAATGAAGTATTGGCCAAGGCGCGTCAAGTTATCCGTCGTCAAGTCAGTACCCATACACGTTTTTATGAGCGCAACCGTATTGAAGTCATTCAAGGTTGGGCAAGTTTTATTGACGCACATACGCTACGTATTGAAGTCGATGAAAATGTGTACGAAACCATCACTTTCAATAAAGCCATCATTACTGTCGGTAGTCGTCCTTACCGTCCTGAGATTTTAGACTTTAACCATCCACGCGTTTTTGACTCTGACAAAATCTTGCAAATGGATTATGTAGTCAAAAAAATCATCATTTATGGTGCAGGGGTGATTGGCTGTGAGTATGCGTCTATCTTTACTGGTCTTGGCTACAAAGTTGATCTAATCAATAACCAAGATCAATTGCTTAATTACTTAGACAGCGAAATCAGTGATGCCATCGCGCATGACTTTAGACAGTTCGGTGTGCTTATCCGTAGTAACGAAGAGATTGATCATCTTGAGACTCATGATGATTATGTAGTCTTGCACCTAAAGAGCGGCAAGCGCATCAAATCTGATGCCATTCTTTGGTCAAATGGTCGCTCAGGTAATACAGAAGGCCTGAATTTAGAAGCTATTGGGCTAAAAGCAAACGGCCGTGGTCAGCTAAAAGTAGATGATACTTACTGTACGGACGTCGACAATATCTATGCTGCTGGCGACGTAATCGGTTGGCCGTCACTAGCCTCTGCCGCCTACGACCAAGGTCGCTGTGCCGCTGCCTTTATGGTTGGTGATAGTGATGCTGAGCCAGTATCTAGTGTACCGACGGGTATCTATACAATTCCTGAAATCTCTTGTATCGGTAAGACAGAGCAAGAGCTCACGGATGAAAAAGTTCCGTATGAAGTGGGTCAGGCGTTCTTTAAGCATTTGGCACGTGCCCAAATTATCGGTGAACGTTCAGGCGTATTAAAGATATTATTCCATCGTGATACGTTAGAGATTCTAGGCATCCATTGCTACGGTAACCACGCTTCAGAGATTATTCATATCGGTCAAGCCGTGATGAAGTGTAAGAGCAACAATACGCTTGAGTACTTTGTAAATACGACTTTCAACTATCCCACGATGGCAGAAGCATATCGTGTGGCAGCATTGAATGGTTTGAACCGAGTGTTTTAAACCACCGCTATTGATATCGTATAAATAAAAAAGCGCCTGCTACTATATTATTAATAGTGCAGGCGCTTTTTTTATGCTTATAGATTTCATTAGTTTGAAGATTTACAAGTAGGCTTTTCGCTGTGGAATACGCTTGCGTAAAAATAGCAACAAAACAAAATAGAGCAACCATAAGCCAGCTAACGCGTAAAATCCTATAGCGACTTGAGAGATGCTGGCACCCATTTGGTTAAGCTGTACAGAGGTATTGATTGCAGGCGTAGTCGGTACCAGCCAACGTATTACTTGTAATACTTGAGGTAATTGGTCTGCTGGCCAAGGGTAGCCGCTTAAGAAGAATATCGGTAAGGAGATAAAAATTAAGATCTGCATACTGCGCTCACGCTGCCGGAACCATAATCCGAGCACGCAGCCGAGCGTTGCGACTGTCGGACAAAATAGTGCTAAAAACAGCAGCGTACCAAGCATGTTTTGTCCGCGTGGATAATGATGTAGCTCAAACGCCCACCCATAATAAAAGCAGCCAACGATAAAGCTAAGTGAGCTCAAAGCCCCAATGCGTCCTAGCCAACCACGTACACTCGTACTGTGACGGCGCTGCTCGTACCATGTGCCAATCAGCATCGCAGTCGCCATTAAAAGTGTCTGCTGTAAAATAATAACAGAGACAGCAGGTACGACATAAGCACCATAGCCTTCAGTTTGGTTATACAGTGGCATAATCCGTAGCGGTACGGCTTGAGTATTCTGTGCTGCGGTAGATGCATAAGCGCCTTTCGCAATGCTTTTCTTTACCTTGATGCCTGCGGATACCGTACCTACTGCTTGAGAGAATCCCAATTGGACGTTTTTATTTAAAATAAAATAACCGCCATTACCCAGTACGCTAACGTGTGCTTGCTCTCCGGACTGAACTTGTTCTTCGAGACCAGCTGGAATCACCATATAGCCTGCAATTTGATCTGACCATATGGCTTCTTTGGCCGCCTGCTCATTGATAAATCGTTCAGTATCTAGGTATGGACTAGCACTCGCATAGCGAACAAGAGTACGCGATAAGTTGCTGTTGTCATGATCAATGATACCCACTGGTACATGGTTGACCACTTCAGTTGAGTAGGGCCAAGGATAGAAAAACCCATAGATAATCGGGGCAATAATCAGCATCAAAAGTACGCCTTTATCCCCAAAAACGTCTTTGAACGTTTGAATAAAGCTTGTCCAAAATGTTTGAGATGCTGGAGCGATGGCTGATTGAGGCTCTTTGCGCTTGAGCTTTGATTGTGCGGACATTAGCGGGCTCCCCAGCGTTCAGGATGCGCCAATGCGCGTTTGGTCAATAGGGCTGTCAGTAGCATGGCGATGATAGTGGCAAGCGCCAGACCGTAGACAATAGGCACAGAGATAGCAATAGGCGCTTGCATTTGCAATTGAGCAATGTGTAGCTTGAGGTAATGTGTCAGTGGCAATGCATTTGACCAGTATTGCGCGCTATCACTAATCGCAATATAAGGAAAGGTCACACCAGCAAAGGCATAAGAAGGCGCTGAAATAAAACCAGTGGTTGACAAACCCATACGCAGTGAAAAGGAGTTCAAAGTAAAAATAGCACCAAGCCAGAATGACAGTATCATCAAACACAATAGGCCGATATATACTGCGATGATTGACCCAATGCTTATATTTTGGTTCGACGTTACAAGCCACAATACCAAAGCCGACCATAAGCTATAGGCCAATATTGACCAAAAGTATTTACCCAATAAACCAAAGACCAATACTGATAAGCTGACCGAATGGGGCACGTTTGCGCTTGAAGATGATGCTTTGTTATCGCTGCTATCTTGTTTGGTTGATAGCGAAGATGACGTTTTTGAAGCTCTGGATAAGGTTAGACTAGGTTTGCCTGTATCAATAAAACGGTACCAGCGACCGATATTCTTATCACGTAACTCGCGGCCAATCGTGGTTGCGCCAATGACCATTGCCAATATATGTAATAAGGCAGGTATGACGGTCGAAGCCAAAAACTGCTGATAATTGGTCGCAGCATTGAATAAGCTAATACGCTGCACACTGATAGGCGCGTAAGCCGTCATCGCTTGTGATGGCGCTACGCCTTGTTTGATCAATCGCTTGATCTCTACACCTGCGGATAAGGTGCTAGCGACCGCTTGGACACCTGCCTGAATAATACCAGAGTGTGTACCATACTGTGCATTGACTTGTAGAGTCAATGGAGCAGGCTGGCTCGATAAGATATTACGAGAAAAGTCCTCTGGGATAATGACAACAGCATAAATGTCGCGCTGTAAAATAGCAGCCTCTGCATCCGCTTGGGAGTAATAAAGCTGTCTGACTGTTAAAGTAGGACTTGCTTCTAAGTAACGTACAGCAGTATTGGCAACAGCGCTGTTGTCTTGATCGATGACTCCGATAGGCAAATCAGTAATTTGAGTCTGTGAGAATATCCACCATATTAACAGCACCGTTGCCAGTGGTATCCATACCACCATGCTAAAGTCCCAATGATTTTTTGCCAAAAAACGGCGCTCGTAGGCTGCACTGCGTAAAAAAGCCTCACTTAACTTAGTCAAGTGCATGGCTTACTCTTGGTTCTGATTGACAGGAGTAGGGTTGATACGTACAACCACACTCATACCCGAGCGGATACGAGCATCGGGTTTAGATGGTCGGGCCTTTACCTCAAAAGTACGCACATCAAAACCATCATCGTTATTGGTCGGACGCCAAGTGGCAAAGTCTGATAAGGTCGATGTCGCATAGACGGTAAACTGTTTCGTATAAGACTTATCCGCTGATGACAGCGCTGGGATAGTACCGGTAAATGTCTGACCAATAGCAAATTGATTTAAATAAGACTCAGTGACGTTAAGTACCACCCATTGGTCATTGGTATCCACCAATGTCAGGAGCGGAACTCCTTGACCGATGACTTCTCCAGTACTCACGATGACATTATCGACGATACCAGCGATAGGACTTCTTAGGTTCGCTTCCTCTTTTGCTACTAGCGCTTCATCGAGTTTTGCATCGACCTGTGCAACTTGTGCAGTGGCCGCTGACTTATCTTCAGTACGTGCACCTTCTAAGGCCAGATCATATTGTAAGCGGGCTGCTTCGGTTTGGTCTTGAGTAGCAAGATATTGAGCATATGCCTCATCGCGCTTTTGTCGCGCCATCAGTCCTTCTTCGTAAAGGCGATTGACACGCTGATAGGTATTTTCTGCCAAGTCAGACGCGGCTTTATTGGCTTGCCAAGCGGCTTTTGCTTGGGCGATTTCTTGCGGACGCGCACCATTTTCTGCTTTATCTAATTGGCTTTGCGCGATTTGCTTACCAGCACGTGCTTGATTAATCTTGGCATTAATCTCAGGCGAATCCATCTCAACCAATTGCTGACCTGCTGTTACCGTATCACCCTCTGTTACCATAATTTGGGCAATACGCCCTGGTACTTTTGCAGCGATCGACGTTTGCTGCATTTGCATTTGACCCTGCAGCGTAATAACTTCTGGCTCGCTATGCGCATTACTTTTGTATAGGCCATACGCAATCGTACCAAGGACAATCAGTATGAATAGTGCAAGTAATGCTTTTTTTATACGCGCAGATTTATCAGTTTTAGAGGCATCACGATTATAAGCAGCTGTCGGTTGCTCTGGTTCAATATCAGACACGTTTTCTACAGGATCGACTGAATTTTGTGTATCTTGAGAGGTCACTGACTCGGTTGCATCAGCTGATTTATTTGAGTCGTCTGATTCGCGTGGTAATTCTGTCATGACAATGAGATTCCTAAAGCAACAAAGTTGAAAATAAAGGGTTTATTACTAGTACACTCGAAACGCATAAGGTTTGGCGTTGTCTATAGTTTCAGAATTAAAAATAGCACCAAGAGCGACGATAAATGCTGAATAATAGAGCCATAGCATAATGACCACAGCAGCTGAAAGCGCGCCAAACTCAGCACTATAGTTATTAAAATTTTGCACATAAATTGAAAATAAGATGGACAATATAATCCATAAAACTGTTGCTAACGCAGCGCCTGGCATTAATTTTTTGAGGGCGACGGCATCACGATTTGGGGCTAGACGATAAAGACCCAAAAAGCTTAAGAATATGATACCCGTCAACACTGGCCACCTGCTCCAAAGCGCAATTGTCTTTGCTATCTGAGGGAAAGGGAAGTAGGCGGCTCCCAAAGGAATAATCGCGATAGAAGAGACTGCGATAATCAATACGACTACTGCTGCAAAGGTCAGACCAACTGCGCGGATCGTGCTTTGTACAAAACTACGCTCTTGAGTGATATGAAACGCAAGATTAATAAGAATAATTAAAGATTTGATACCTTTAGAACCCGCATAAAGTGCGAGCAAGGACGATATAAGCAGGCTGAAAGTCAGAGCAGACGTAGTTGTAGAAACCAACTCGCTCAGACGGGAGTTGAGCACTTCATATACTGTATCAGGTATAAATTGACTCAGAAGCGAGATTTGCTCTTGCATCTCGGTAGGAGAAAACGCAAGACCATAAAGCAGTACAAACACAGCCATCACTGGAAAAATTGATAAGAATCCAAAGAAACCTACACTTGCGCAATGCGCCCAAACGTTAGAGTTGTTGGCAATACGCCACGTTTCTAGTAACGTCTGTAGCCAGTTTTTTATCGATTTAGAGGTCAATTTTTTCATAAAAGCAGCTGTTCGTAATAGGGTTGGTAATAGTAATTTCGATGTCGGCTTCATGGTAATACAAAGCATTTATCAGCACGACTTATGGCTTCTCACATCACATCATTGCTCAGTATATAAAGTAGGCAATTGAATGTCAGCGGCATTGAGATAAGCATTAAAAGCAAGTGGCGTACCACAGCTTTGCATGAGGGCAGCCAGTGACTGTACATAGTCATTAGCAGCCTGTGCTTGCTCGGTACGTGCTTTGAGCGATTGCGTTTGTGCTTGCACCACGTCAACGGTGGTATTTACACCTTCTTGTAATCCTAAGCGTCGTAGTCGCAATACTTCTGCTGCCAAATCAACATTACTTTGCAATGCCTGATAGCGTGATTGAGCATTATTGACATCGTGCCAGTTTTTTTCTACCAGTAGCAATAAATTGTCACTAACTTCAATCTCAGAGAGATCGGCCTGACGTATTTTGGCACTACTGGATGCTAATGATGCTGCTTTATCGAGTCCGCCCCATAGTTTCCAACTGGCAGATATACCAGCGACCCAGCTTGGATCTTTCTCTACCTGACCATAACCGTATAATAATACCGTAGGCTTGTAGCCCGTATCTGATAGCGCATGTAACTGCTGAGCCTGTGCCCGCTTGGCTGCAACTTTTTGCAGTCCGGGATGGTTGTTTAGTGCCAAGTCCTGAAAGTAGCTCACATCTGGCAGGGGACGACTAGAGACAAACAAAGGTGTGGTTGGTTTAATACGGTAGTCGGTACGTAGTAGACGCTGTAACGCAATCATAGCTAAGCGCGCGTCATTATTCGCATTGACGGATTCGCTTTTGGCATCGGCAAGCGCCGACTGTGCTTCTAGTCTATCGACACGTGAGATAAAACCTTCTTCAAACAAACGCTCGGCCATATGGTCGGTTTGCTGCAATGTATCGTAAGCGTCTTCTCGCAAGTAAGCGGCGATAATCGCTAACTGTGCCTTAAAATAACGCTCAATTAACGTATTATAAAGCTCATTTTTATCCAGTACGCTATCAGCCATCGCTTCTTGTGTACGTGCATCCGAGGCGCCAGTCAATGCGTCTGTACGTCCAGCAGTATAAATAGGCCAAACGACTCCAAGACCTGCGCCTGATGTAGAGCCTGAGCGCTTGAGGTTATAGGAGTCGGGAATACGCTCACCGACCAGCTCACCAAAGTCTGGTAGGTCTGCTGTAGGAGGGACTATGTTATCTACGCCATTGTTTACTTCGTTGACGATACCGCTTCTGAGAGAAGATAAATCTATATCCTCATCTAAATGATAGGCACTGGCAGATACTCGAGCAAATACGAGCGGATTGTCGATAGTTCTGAGCGCGTCAGTTTGGTATTCACTAGCGGCAATCGCTGCTTGATTGGCAGCGATTTTAGGTGAGACTTGTACCAGCAGCTTCTGCGCTTGCTCTAAGCTCAAAAAGCTTGAGACGTCTAATGCGTAGCTGTTATCGACGGCTTTATGTGTAATAGGGTCAACAAGCGTAGACAGTGCCTGCGACTCAACGTGTTGAGGGTTTGGTAGTGTATGAAAAGGCGCTACAGCTGGTTTATCATTATCAGTCGGACTATCAGTATCTATGATTTGTGTCACAGCCACTGGTGTAACATCATCTGACGCTTCTATACTGTCAGCGTCAGTGCTCGCGTAAGTCATGACAGGCACACTCATGACTGCAACTGTCATCATAGCAGTCGGTAGCGCTGATAAAATGAATTTCATAAGTCACATAAGCCATTAATTAGAATGTAAGGTATTATAAAATAAGGAACAGCCCCGATAGATCTCATTGCTCAGGATATAAAGTTGCTGAACTATTATAGACTATTTGCTAGCTAGCGAAAGAATGATGCTTAAATAAATCATTCATATTCTAATATAAAAATACGTCTATATTAAAAGTGCTAACAAGCGGTCATTCGTCATAAGAGGTACACTGTAGAGCCACAATGGTGACGGGTCAATGCTCAGTATTTTGCCGTTTTCTATTGTGCGACCAGTAGCGGTATGATAGAGGATTGATTTAATTTTTAAATATCTGTTTATAAGTAACAACATAGCCAACAAGGCGTTTTCAATTCAAGCAATTTATTTTTAGTTAGATTTTGTTTTTAATCTCATTATGAAAAATTTAGGCAGTAATTAACAAATAGAAAATGCTCAATAAGCATCAGTCAATCAGTCAATCAGTCAATCAGTCAATCAGTCAATCAGTCAATGAATAGTCACTAAATGGCTATCAAACAGAATAAACAATATTAGCAGAGGATGTGTCATGGCAGGGTATATTTTAGCGTTGGATCAAGGGACCACATCGAGTCGAGCGATATTGTACGATGATCATGCGCGTCCTATCAAAATGGTACAACAGCCAACGACGCTGCAAACACCAAGAGCTGGATTCGTTGAACAAGATGCACAGCAGATCTGGCAAACTCAGATTAGCTGTGCACATGATGTTATTAATCGGGCAGGGTTGCTTGCCACTGACGTTACCAGTATCGCGATTACCAATCAGCGTGAGTCGATTGTGATGTGGGATAAGCAAACTGGCAAGCCACTGGCTCCTGCCATCATTTGGCAAGACAGGCGTACCGCAAATTACTGTAAGACGCTTGCTGCTGAAAGCGCTACCAATAGCATGAATGACCCTGTGCATCAGAGCATTGATAGTGTCAATATGGCACATGAAGTACAGCGTATTACAGGTCTGCGTTTAGATCCGTATTTTAGTGCCAGTAAGATTGCTTGGTTACTCGAAAACAACCCGAAGCTGAGTGTACGAGCCAGCAGAGGTGAGATAGCGGTCGGCACGATTGATAGTTGGCTGATTTATAAGCTCACAGGCGGTGAACATGTCATTGATGTGACCAATGCTTCTCGTACATTGCTATTTGATATCCATAAGCTGGCATGGTCAGAGACACTTTGTGACCGTTTTGCTATACCTATGCATATATTGCCTAAAGTACTACCGTCCGACGGCGATTTTGGCAAAACCAAAAAAGGCCTGTTTGCAAAGCAAATACCCATTCAAGCGGTATTGGGTGATCAGCAAGCAGCGCTCTTTGGACAAGGTTGTCTTGATGCAGGCATGGCCAAAAACACTTATGGTACAGGCTGCTTTATGCTAATGAATATTGGCCAACAGCCAAAACTGAGTGAGCATAAGCTGCTAACCACCATCGCGTGGCAACGTAAAACGTCACCAATTCGTCCGGACAATTTATCATTTGACCAAATCGTACAGTCAGGCAAACGCATGCTACAGCCACCTAAAAAGGAAGTCACTTATGCCCTAGAGGGCAGTGTCTTTATGGCAGGGGCTATCGTTCAATGGCTGCGTGATAATTTGGGTATGATTCAGCAGAGTAGTGACGTCGAAGACTTAGCCCGTCAAGTAAACAGTAGCGAAGATGTCGTTCTATTACCTGCTTTTACTGGATTGGGCGCGCCTTACTGGCGTTCGGATATTAGCGCTAGCATCACTGGTATGAGCCGTGGCACTACTAAGGCACATATTGCACGCGCTGCATTGGAGGCCGTTGCTTATCAAACCTATGATGTGCTTATCGCTATGCAAAAGGACAGCCCTCATCCTTTGACTGAGCTGAGAGTAGATGGCGGCGCTGCAAATAATGATTTACTCATGCAGTTCCAAGCAGATTTGTTAGGTGTTCCAGTATTACGTCCTAGAGATACAGAGATTACGGCAAAGGGTGCAGCACTCCTCGCAGGACTGAAAACTGGGCTATATGACGAATCGACCATGAAAGCTTCATGGCAGGTAGATCGCGTGTTTGAACCAAGTATGTCGACTGATACTCGTGAGCGACATCTTGTTAAATGGCAACAGGCTATCAAAAGGTCCCTGATGCCGTTATAAGATTGATTTACTTAGTAAATTTATTGTGATCGTACATTTATAATTACTCAAAGTATGAGGCTGCCGTACACAAGTGTGATAAAGATACAGGCTGTAACGCAAGATAATCGCAATACGGACACAGTTTACAAAATCGGCCTATCTGTCTTTACCTATAAATTTTTATACTTCAATTGGATTTAGTAAGACCGCTAGTTTTTAGCAGATAAATAATTCAATAAATAATAAATAATTTAAGGACAATACTATGAGTAACCATGATGCTATCGATCGCAGTGAAGTAAAACATATGTCAAAAGAGACAAAAGAAGATTTAAACGCAGACATTATTACCGGTGAGCCAGGCTCGCATCCAGTAGGTACAGGTATCGGCGGTGTAGGCGGTGCAGCAGCAGGTGCAGCTATCGGCACAATGGCAGGTCCACTAGGTACGCTAATTGGTGGTGCTATCGGTGCTATCGTTGGTGGCGGCGCAGGTCATGCAGCAGCGGAAGCCATTGATCCAACTCACGAAGAAGCGTACTGGCGTGCAGAGTACGCAAATGCAGATTATCATAGAGAAGAATACGATTTCGACCGTGACTTGCATCCAGCATATGCAGTTGGTTATGCGAACCGTGCTCGTTATCCAGTAGATGCTCGTTTTGAAGATCATGAAGCAGATTTAGAGCGTTCATGGCACGAAGTAAAAGGCGAGTCTCGTATGGAATGGAACGAAGCGCGTCAAGCATCACGTGATGCATGGAACCGCGTATCATAAGAAATTTTAGGTAACTAATAGAATGGTTAGGCAAACATCTTGGCAGCCAATGCATTTAGTAATTAGCTAACATTAGAGGTTGCTATACCATTACCTAAAATAGATTGATTGTATGTCTAGTTCTATTAGTAAATCTACTTATCAACATTTATGCTATTTTAAAACTTCCAAGGCTTAACTTTGGGAGTTTTTTTAGGCATAAAATTTGCAGCGTATACACATACGTGAATATTATGTACTATAATAATGAGAACGATGGGGAATATATGAGTAATAACACTGAAGGCAATAAACAGTTTTATATCGCAACGGCAAACTTGCTGAACTTTGCGAACCCTAATCGAACTTATTATGAAAATGCGCCAGCTTATAACGATAAAGCCTATGAACATAAGCTGCGAGGTCTTACAGATTTATTGGCTAAAGCGCATGCTGACATTATCGCAGTACAAGAGGTTTGGGATAGTGATGCATTAGAAGCGCTGGCTGTTTCACTAGGTTTCAAGCCCGAGCATGCGGTCATTCCACTTGCTAGTAATGATAGCGCCAGTATATACACCAAAGGCATGGGTGCACAGAATACACCTGCTGTCGGTATTATCAGCCGATTTGAGCAGTTAGAAACCAGTTTGCTAAAAGATATAGCACCAAAGGCCATTATTGATGTACCTGATATCGGTCCTTATCAACGCTTCAATCGTCCTCCACTGGTGCTACGTATTGACGCATACGGGCAACCTATTACCGTCATCACAGCACATCTAAAAAGCAAACGTGCTTTTTTCTTACGAGACGAAAACGGTAACCTATTAGAGGATATGGACGATCCGAATATTCGAGTTCGTGCCAAGCTTCGTAGCCTATGTATGCGTGCGGCAGAAGCAGCCTCTATCCGTATGTCTGTCATAGAGCGATTGCAACATACCCGTGAGCCATTGATTCTATTGGGTGATATGAATGATGTCACAGGAAGCGTGACTACTCAGTTGATGACGGAAACTGGTGAAGTTAACTACGACAAAAGTATGCGTGATGTCGCACTTTTTGATGCTGCTCGTATTCAAGCACGGTATGGTTGGATGAAAGATGTCGCATACACCCATATATATCAAGGTATGCCAGAAGTTATCGATCAGCTATTTGTCTCTGAAGAGTTTTTGCCTGATAGTAAGTTTTCACTTGGTCATGTTGAACGAGTCGATTATTTTAATGATCATTTGAAATGGGACTATGACGATAGAGTGACCGATCATGGTATTATAAGGGCGAAAATAAAACTCAAAGATTAACTTTATAAAATTAGACGGTTAGCTCTATTAAATTGCTGAGCGTATTATTGTTTTTAACCTATTCATGTCCCTTGCTTGATGCTATACAAGCGTTTATGATGCCTCTGCATTGAATATAGTAGTGACCATATAGGCTTTATATTTTAGCCAACAGGCAACTATCCTTGATTTGAGGATAATTACTATTCGATGAAAGTTATATTTATAAAATAGGGCGTAACATTAAGAGATTTACAATGAGTGATAACAAAGACGAAAAGATCGAAGATGTGTTGGTAGATTCGGAATTGGCAAAGAAGCTTGTACCTAATAAGTTTAAGTTTACTAGCCAGCAAGGTCGTGCACGTCGTCAAAAACTATTGGCTGGTGCCAAAAAGTTGAGCGAAACACATGCTATTAACGATATTACGTTAGCGGCTGTGTGTGAAGAAGCGGGCATACCAAGAGCTTCTGCTTACCATTTTTTCCCCAATATTGAAGCAATATTTTTAGCATTGCGTTTTTTGAATGCGATTGAAATATTAGAGATGGTAGAGACGGTCGATATTGGCAACTATGATAGATGGCAAGGGTATTTAACGGCGCTTATCGATCATTGTATTACGATATTCCATAACGATGAGACAAAAGCCAAGCTTATCTATGACACCAATACACCTGATTTTGAAGGTGACAGCTTTGGTGAAGATATGGATCATCAAATCGTTGATCTGGTCTATAAGCGTTTGTCAGAGCGTTATGAGATGCCAAACTTCCACGATATCCAAGATACCTTGTTGATTGCTTATAGCATCGTAAATGCTATCTTTACGTTGTCTTATCGCCGTCATCAGAGTATTACTGAAGAGTATATCCAAGAAGCAAATACAGCATTTATTGCTTATTTACGTTGTTACCTACCAGAAAAGTTGCCACGTAAAAACCGCTAATTGAGCTTACTTTAAACATAAAAAAGCCGACAAATAGGTCGGCTTTTTTATGTTTAGTTTTTAGTATAGGACTGGAAATAATACAGATTAATATCTCTAATAAAACAGCGACTATTCTAACGGTTAGACGTCAAATCTTGTCCACGGCAAGTATCATCGCTCGCATCTAAAGGCGAGTACTGCTTATGATAACTGACTATTGACTTCTCTAGCGCTACATTGGTCTGTGAGTCATTTGCATTGACGTAAGCTTCGCGGGCTTGTTCAAGCCAGCGATCGGCCATACGAAAATGCATACCAGATTCGCGCCAGCCTCGCGCACATTGATTGGTTGCTGCCCAAATTAAAGCCACTTCACTAAATGCCATCTCACGTGGTGCTGATGTTATGCCATCGCCGTCTTTAAGCGCGCTTAAAGTTGCCCATAGATCAGGACGCATTAAAGCAGAGGTAGACGGAATATCTTGATACAGGCTCAAGGCTTGTACCGTATCATTATCTAGCGCTTGCAATATAGGCTCTGCCATTTCTAACGCAACTTGACCAGCGGATGAGCGGCTATTCATACTGTCTTGATGAATGGCATAGTTCAACCACGCTTGCGCTTTATAAGCGAAATACTGTTGAGCGGCTGTCTTGTCTTTTTGTTGATAGGGTTTTAACTGCGTGACCATACAATTTAACAGGCGCTGTTGTTCGCTTTGATATCTATAAGAGCGTGCTTGAGTCTGACTATCATCACGGCAGTATTTAGCCATGCTAGTTGAGTTAGCTACTTGGACAGTCTCACTCTTAGCTAAAGCTGGCTGCATAAAGGTTAACGAAGATAAAGCTGATAGTGTAACGCATATTGAGCGCTTGAAAGGTGCTGCATTGATGGATGAATCAAACATGGTGTAAACCTTATATTAAGGTAATAAACGTTGGTATTATTTACCATTACTAGGGCTGACTTAGTTGTTTATTGAATGACAAAATAATTTGCCATAAGACAATCATGATACTGTCTTAAAGATGTACTTACGACAGTATCATTAGTATCAAACAATTAAAATGCAGAATTGCTGCTTAGACGTTGGTTCTTACGTGGGTCTTCACGTTTGAATAAATCTTCATCAAATTTAAAGCGCAATCTAAAGTAAGCACCTTGCTGAGTACTGTCATCATAAGCAATATCTTCATCTTCAAAGCCCATGAAGTTATAACCAAGTGATAACCAAAGGTTGGTCATTGGGCTATAACCCACTTCTGCACCAAGCATATAAGCTAAGTCATTTGCCTGATTATTCCAGTAAGTACCTGCTTGTAAACCAATATCCCAACGCTCACTGATATCATAAAGACCGCGGCCATAAACAGCATGAGCCGTGTTATCGCTGGTTAAGCTATCTGCTTCGTATTCTGTATACTTACCAGCATAACGTCCAGACAACGTCAACGGACGCGTAGGATGGTAATTACCATTCCACGACCAAACCATAGTGTCTTTTTGATAAGCGTCATCGCCAGTATTATTATCATCCAAACGATATTCGAATTTTGCAAGCATATCTAACTGATTGCTATCGTAGTCACGATACGCAGCACCTAGCTGAAAACGATTGATAGTGCGATCGCCATCACTATAGTCAGTGCGTGAGTAGATGTCTTTAGCTAAGAAGGTAATCTCATCAGTATAGCGATAGGCGATACCAGCACTACCAAGTAGCGTATCACTTGTTTCACCCCAACGTTTTTCAAAACGTCCTGATGCTTTATAATTCTCTTTGGCAAGATATTCAACACCGATACCTGCCGCTGTCGCAGTGTTACTTTCTTCACCTTCCAGAGATTCAACACGCTCAAATAAAGTGTTTAAAGTTAAACCTTCTTGAACATACCACTTGTTTTTTAGACCAATGGCTGCTTCTGCTTCGCGTGCACTGATGGCATCGCGCATACGGTATTCGCTATAAACCTTACCATCTTTCATGTAAGTCGCGTCAAAACCAACAGTGGTACGTTGACGCTCATCTGTATCATCAAGACCATAAGTGCCAGATAGGCTATTAATCAAATCATGACGTGCGTATAGTCGTCCTAGATTTCCGAGCGGTGTCTCACCACCAATAGAAGTCGCATTACGTGAGCTGTTTTCGATATCTTGCTCATACTCTGCAAATACCAAGCTATCATTCAACTTAGGTAGACGAGAGGTAATACGAGCACGAACAGTCGTGCCTTCAATATCTTCTTCAGCGTTACTAACACTGCTTAACGCTGACTGATTGATAATGTCATCATTAAACAAAGTGTCGTCTGTAATATCTACAACGTCTGTCGCGGCTTGAGTATTACGTGAGGCAGCAGTCGCATCTTGTTTGTAATAACGAACCCCAATTTCACCAACGATGTTTTCGCTTAAACGATGCTCAATGCTCGCTTGCACGCCTTCGCGGCTAGCGTCAGTAGTATGCTCTTCTGTGCGTATACCTTCTAACTTAAGAGCAGTTTTCTTATCATTTAGAGTATGAGTAACCTCTACACCAGATTCAGTACGTCCAGCAGTAAGCGGTGATGCACCAGTGACAAAACCTTCATCAGCATCATTATAATAAGCTTTGGCAAGCGTATTTTTCTTATTATCAAAATCCAGCTCAATACGTAGTGCGTTACCTTCAGCATCACTATCAGTCAGTTCTTTCGCATTGATTTGATTACTTGACTGAAAATTTGGGTTCTCAGCTTTGTTCATCGCATATTCAGCGACTAGCTTTAGCTTATCATTGAATTTAACAACACTATTAACACTAGCCAACTCTTCTTTGTTCAGTGGGTCATCGCTATTCACATAGCTACCACCGATGGCGACTTTATTCGTTAGTTGCTGCTTCGCTGCAATACCACCGACCAAATAATCTTCACCACCTTCATCAACTTCTACAGTGACACGGATATAGATAGGATTGCCTTCGATATCTTGACTAGCAATCGGTGCCGTCAAGAATAAGCTACGGCTGATGGGGTCAATCTCATAATCAGCAAAGCGAGTAAGCGTCTCACGATTGATAATAAGCCCAGGGTTGTTGGCGTCACGAGTAATAACTTCAACCGTTTCAGAGTTTTCTAATACCGCATCGAAGTTCTCAGCCAATGGATATGGGCCTGAAATGCCCAAACCGCGAGTCTCATTTACCCGTTGGCTAGTACTGGTTTCTGCTAAAAAGGCAGTAACACGAGTGTTGCTATCTTCAAATTGAGCTTTTAGACCAGTTAATGTACGGTTGTATTGACCAAGCTTGATACCTTCATCGTTATCAATTTGCGTTTTTAAATCACCATACATAGCGAACGAGCGACCTTTATCAAGGCGCACGTAAAGCTTGCTAGTAGACTGCGCATCGAAGCCTTTGGCTGATGAGTCGCCATAGACAGGATAGTATTCGCCAGGCTCGATATCACGGAACAAACGCTCGCCTTTTTTATCGCTATCATATGCAAGCGTTAGCAGATAGTCGCCGCGTACTTTTCCTTTTAGGAACATTGCGGCACGACCAGAAGCTGTGTAATCATCATTACCAGCAAAGTCATTTAGCTCTTGCTCAAATGCACCTTGAGCATCGGTAATGCTGCTACCATCAAAGTCTTTTAGTGAAATAGCACCTTCTACAATACCAACAGCAAGTAGTGGACGTAGTTGAGCGGTGAACTGTAATGGAATGATTTGTTTGCTGCTACCAGTGTCAATTACTAGCTCGCCCTTACCTGGTACGCTAGGTGCAGTTACGGGTATTAGTAGCTCACCACCGGATACGATTACTTGAGTACCAGATTGGTCTTTACTGCTGTCATTAAGGTTAATACGACCAATATTGGTATCGATAGTAATCGGAGTTGATGCAATATATGGACGACCATCACGATCTTTTAGGCTAATAACCACTTGATATTGACTAATACCATCTGCTGGTACTAGATTTTCCTGAGTTCGATAGTCGATAGCTTGTAGGCTATCAGGGGTTAATACCTTAATAGTTTGCTCAGAGATCACTTTACCATTTATGTCCGTTGCAACACCGCGTAATGTGTTTTTGCCGCGCTGTAAATCAACAGCATAGTAATCGAAAGCCGTTACATTCTGTTTTTCTTGCTCAGCAGTTTTACCTATTTTTTGTTCTGATACAGCTTTGCCGTTGGCATATAGTGTGAACACAGACCCAAGCGGTGCCTGAACCTGTACCATTTGTTTATAAGTGCTAAGCTGCTGACCTTCGTTTAGGTTGATGAAGGCAACACTGTTACTCGCCACTTCTTTTAAGTATTCTTCGAGCTCTTTTTCTACTGGCGGAGCAACAGTGGTTACCGTCATACCAACATGGCTATCTGTTGGATTGACCATGTCATTAACGATAGCCGAATCACAGCTATTACCAAGGTCTAAGTCACCATTGATGTTACAACCACTAGCATCTACATTGTCAGTGTTATCGGTATCATAGTCAGGATCTAAAGTCAGCTCGGTTTTTACCGCTTGCTCTAATGTGTCGTTTTTAGCTTCTACTGACTTGCTACGAGCAATTAGCTCAGCGTTTAAGCGTTCAGTGCTATCTGCCATGCCACCAACGATTGCAAAGTCCGCACGATGTAATTCGCCATATTTCAAATCAACAAAACGACTACCGGCATCACCCGCATTGCGATTGCTCTGGGTAACCAGCTCAGTTTCTCTAGGTATAGTAGTACGATCGACCTTTAGTACGTGTGTTTTTGCACTGATACCATAGAAGTTATATTTACCTTCAGGATCAGTCACGATGAAGTTGCCGTTCTCCATATAGATACGTACACCAGCGACACCAAGTTCGCCGTCTTCTTTTTGCTGAATACCATCGCGGTTGATATCATGATAGACCTTACCGACGATAATACCATCAGTATTCATCACGCCGCGCTCAACATCAATCTTCCACTGAGCTTCTCTTGAGCCGACGCTTTGACCTTGGTCATTTCTAGCAACTGCGGTGGCGCGGTTGATACCATCGCCGCCTAGCGATGACGCACCGATGAGCACACGATAAGTAACTTTTTTACTTTCGTTAACTGCCATGTTGCCTAAGCTCAATACCTGATATTTACCATCAGCTTTAAACTCGGTGGTCTGTGCTTGATTGATATCAATATCAGTCATTGGACTAACACGTACACTGTTCTCAACGTAGTCAAAACCACGCGGTAAAGCGTCTTTTAGTTGTACATCGTAAGCAGTCGATTTGCCGTTATTGGTAATATCGATGGTATAGCTGACATAATCACCAAGCTCTGCAGTTTTGACATCGCTTTCTTTAGTGACGACTAGGCTTGCATTATTATCAATGATATTTACTTGAGAGCTCAGATTATCGATACGTGTAGTAAGATCGCTATCATTTGGTAGCTGATCAGCACCTGTGCCAACAGAAGGATCGATACAAGCTGTGAAATCAGCAGTCAACGTATCATCGACCAATGTCTGAATCATTTTATCGTCAATAGCATTGGCGTTGTTTTGTGTCGGTGCAGTTAGACGATATTTTCCTGTATTATTACCAGTTTCAATTCCTTTAAGAGAGTAGGTGTCACCTGTTGCAGGAGACTTAACGGTAATCCATACTTGATCAGGTTTATCAGATTGCACATTACACTGCGCATAACTGGCATCAATATAAACGTTGTCACCGATTTGCGAGTCGGCTTTGGTACCATCAAATTGAGGGGTAGTAAATTTAATTTCAGGCTCGATGATAAGCAGTCTATCGATTGCTTCGACAGCTGCTATTGATGGATCTTCTAATATGATAGCGCCAATTTTTATGTCGGCAGTATCGCCATCTTCACCGTTGGCATCTGATAGAGCCTGTACGATAAGCTGAATACTCTCACTCTGACCAAGTTTAATCTGAGCGCTCAGGTTATCGAGCATGATTTGTCGATCTTCTGAATCGACCTCACCATTATTATTAAGGTCTTGATAGACCTTTAAATTAGAGACAGTTGGTGATATAGCAAGTGTCAATTCAACAGTCTGATCACTATAGCTGGTGTTACTTAGTACGTTGACCCAACTTACCTGTGTATTAGGCATGACTGTGCGTAAAGCATGTTGAGTCAAACTGATACCATATTCAGGTAAATTGGAGGCTTTTACTTGTACTTGGTTTGAGTCAGTACTGATAGTCGTGCTGGTCTCACTGTCAATGTTATAGCTGGCCTGAGCAGTATTATTGATCAGCTGTACCAATGTATCAGTTGCAGCAGATGCGGTATTTGATTGCATAAGCAACATTGCAAATGACAGCGCTGAGATTTTCGCTGTACACAATGTGATGCTTTTAGACGTATTGATTACAGTAGATGTCATAATAGGTCGCTTATCCAATAAAACACAAAGGGTGTAATAAGTCTCTAGCTTGAATAATATGTGCACATTTCAAGCTAGAGGGTCTATCTATAAGCAACTATTGCTGCTTGTAGGTTTTAAGATGATTAAGTAATCATATTAAGGGTTAACTTTGATAAAGAATGTCATACTTCCTGTAGCGCCGTTAGCCAAAGTGCCTAAGTTAGTAGTAACCGCCTCGGTAGACGCGTTACCAGAATTTGCTATTGTGACAGAACCATCACCTGTACCACCAGTAGCTGTACCACTTTGGTATGTTGATCTTGACTTCCACTGATTGGTTAAATCCGATAGAGTAACACCAGCTAGGCTTGTACCACTAATAGAAGTAAAAGTATTGTTCGCTGTGATTTTGTAGTAGATACAATCACCAGGTTTTGCACTAGTAGTAAGAATAGTTGCACTACCATCAGCTTTAAGTTCTCCTTGATAAGGAGGTATTGTTCCAGAACAATCAACTTGTACTGCAGCTTGTTTGAGTAGTGTTAGTCCTTTGACATTAGTTGTATCATTAATCGTAGTTACCGCAGGAGCACCAGTACCAGTAGGTGTTAAAGTTACGATAGTAGTTTCAGTGCTACCAACAGCTGCAACCTTAGTAACATCCGTAGGATTAGTTACATTACCTGATGAAACGTTATAACTAATCGTAAACGTACCACCATTAGGAATACCGCCAGCAGGTAAAGTAGTATTGTTAAGAGTGTATGTGTTACCGTCAGTAGTGGTAGGTGAAACGCTTCTTGTAATTGAATTTGTTGAACCAGCGGGTGTATAAGTTATATTGACAGGACCGACGACAGGTCTGACATTTGCATTTGCACTGTCGTCTAGAATAGTGAAGTTTAAAGGGTTAGCAGCAGTACCTTCAGCGTCTCGACCAGTATTAGTAATAATAGCAGTGTGCGTAACTTGACTAGCAGTACCTGATGCAGGTGCAATTTCTCTTGTCGTTGGACTACTTATTGCTATTGCACGCTTAACCGTAGATAGAGGCTGCGTAGAATCACCACCTGTACCAGTTGGAGTAGTACCATTAGTGTTTTCTATATCATCATTTGCAGGATAATAGGTAGCAGTATTTTCATTTGGATCTGTATTATCAGTACTATCAATGATAGTAACATTGCCTACAGGGGCCTCTACACGAGCATGGTTGATTGTAGGTAAAACAAGTGTCTCATCTGCATCTTGTAAAACTCTGAAAGTAACAGTAACGACTGCACCAACTGGTAGATTTACATTACCAATCTCAAAGCTATCAATGGCGCTACTTGTACCTTTACTGCTTGTAATAGCAGCATTACCTATTGTTCCCTTTGTGCCACTTGAAACTAGCAACCCTGAATTGTCAACAGTAGTAACTATTGAACCTGCTACTAGCTTTAGACCTGCTGGTAAGCTATCAATAATTTTTATATTAGTAGCATCAGCAGCGTAAGCAGAATCCTTGTTGTTTTTGACTGTAATGGTATAAGTCGCTTCATCAGTCAAATCGCTAAGATTCAATGTTTTCGTAACTCTCTTAACAATACTGAATACAGGAAGTTTAACAATGCTCTGGTTTTCATTGGTCAGTACAGTTCCAACACCAATGAAAGCACTTGAAGCTGTCAAAATACCTACACCTGTATTACCGCCAATTTGATTTGCACTAGGTAAAGATGCTTGATAAGTTAACTCTGCAGTTAAACCCGGTGCCAATTTAATAGTGTCACCACTGGCTATGTTTCCAGCTACCACTGTGAGTCCTAATGCTTGTCCTTCAGCTAAGGTTAAAGCGGTACCATCTGAAGTACGCTTAATAACAAAGCTAATAGTATCGCTGTCAGCTTTGAAAAGATAATTTGGACTTGCTACTGTGTTAAGAGTAGTGTCGTTTACAGCTTTAGCAGTAACTGTATAAGTATCAGTTACGTTACCAGTATTGCTTAAGGAGTGAACAAAAGTATTCTTACCACCAAGAGTAACTGCTCTATTTGCATTTGTATCGATAGTATTACCATTAGTTGCTATTAATGAAAAATTAGCCGTTTCTTTAACATTAATGGTAACCGTATTAGAAGTAACCTTCGGCTGAGCAACAGTACCGACGCTATAGCTTGCGGTTGCTACGTTGTCAATAGGAGCAGCAGTACCAGTAACACCATTAGTACTAGCTGTAGCAGCATGTGCAGTATTAATTCCCATTACTGTAGCGACACCGACGGCAAGCAAGCTATAGTTAAAAGTATTTGATTTCATGTAATGCTCCAGAATTAAGATTAAAGGTTGAAACGTCAAAAGAGTAAAGGTTTAATGTCTATCGAATTAATTAACGGTGGTATTGAGAGCAACGGCAGCAGACTTCTTAGCTGGTAGTAACTTAATATTCCAGCGTAGCGTACGGTATTCAGAATATGGAATCTTGACCATCTTGCCATCAACTTTACGCATTAGCGGCATATCAGCATAGTTTTTACCATCAGTGCTGGCTTGTGCGCTTATAGGCATCGCATCACCAGTAAATGTCATGTTGGCAGGGATAGGTAGGGTTACCATCAAATCATTAATATCTTTATTAACAGTATTGGTATAATTCGCTTTATACTGAATCACAGTACCTGCTGGTGCAGTACGTACTGGTGTATAGACCGTTTTACCTTCCGCATTCTTTATAACTTGATTAGCTGTTAGTTCCATTTTTAGGGCGTCTTCAGCATGCGCTATATTTAGTAAAGAGCTAGAAGCTATAGTGGCCAATAGAACATTGCGTAGAATCTTGAAACGTTTCATATAAAATCCTTTCTTATACCGTTGCTATCATTGGGCTATTAATGTTTTGGGTCATAATAAAACTATCTACAGTTTCATATGAGTATTGTCTGCAAAATGCCTATATTTCCCATTGAGCTATTGTCACGTAACCGATACAAAGATTCACTATAAAGACGACAAATGGTAATTCGAGGTAGCTAAACGGTAAAAAGCCCTGTCTGGGTAGACAGGGCCTTTTTTGATTAGAAAGAAGAATAGTAATATTTTAAAGTTGCAAGAAATAATAGCTACTGAGCGTTCACAGTAGTCCCATATTTGGTATTAAAATAAAAGTTGCGGTTTGATCTGGCGTTTATGGTAAAGGGATTGGTTATTACTGTACCGTTATTACCGATAGACACACTATTAGAAGCATAGTCGGTTGTACTGGCTACTGGATTGGCTAAGGTTGAGGTAACCGCTGCGCCATCACTTTTGCTTCGCAGTTTATCCTGCATCACAAAGTTTGTGATGGGGACATTAGCGCGATTGGTGGCGGTAATGCGATAAGCAATACACTGAACAGGGGTAAGGGCATTTCCATTATTAGCACTTTCGCTAAAGCCATTTCTAAGGTCTGTTTCACCTACACGATTGAGATCAGGATCAGTATAAAGGATGGTAGAAGGACAGTTATTAACGTACTGAGCTTTTCTGAGTACTAGTGCCGCATTCTCAGCAATCACTCTGCCAAAATCATTGTTCGGATAATTGTACGTTGTCGCAGAAAACCCTACACTTTTACTTTCATTGCTAGTACGAATAGGGTAACTAGTGCCGGTACGGCTCTCTACTAAACACAGGTTTGTATTATTAGCCAGTGTCGTTTTGGGAATGCTAATTTGATACTCGCCAACTGAGAGAGGACTCGTTGTTCTAGTTACTGATTGTGTTGGATAAATTGTAGATGTATTGGAACAGTTAGCAAGCTGTACTGTACTTCCTGAGATACCAGTTTCAGATGCAGTAAGGTCGTATATACCATTAAAAAATTTGGGTTTATTAGTATAAACACTATTAGAGGAAGTGATATCAGCGTTGTCTTTGTTAGCGCTGCCTGCAGGAATGCCACCATTGTCATCAAATACAGTACCAGAGAAAATGTACTGAGGAACGTAGCAGTAGTTATCGAGGCTAATGTCTACTTCTTGAGTTGTTGGTGACGAACGTATCAAGGTTCCAGTATTGGTATAACGAACTTTAACTGATTTTACTGCTTCTGGAAATTGTATAGAACCCTGACATTCTGTACCTAAGTTCTTTGCAGTACAGTTAAAGGCACGACCATCACTGCCACCAGTAAACAAACCTGCCTGCTGGTAATTAGTAATAAAAGAAGTGTTACCGTTCAGTTCAGTAGATGTTTGTTGAACGCTATTAATTTCACCACTCGCAGCGACACCACTAAACTTAACATAATCGTAAAATTTGTTACTATCGTTATTAGAATAGTCTATATCGAATGCACTGAATGCAACGTTGTTTAAAAATATAGGTTCTAAAGTTATACTGTTACGAAATTCAAATGTAATATCTGTATAGTCTGATACTGTAGGAAATTTACGTTTGATGTTGATGACTGTTTTATTAGAATTCGTGAAAGCTTCAAACGCACTTTCCACATTGCCACTACTCGATTCATCTTTAGTAATTTTTACTTGTAATGGGATACTACCTGAGGCGTTACCAGCTACAGTGACATACTTGCCGATATCAGACATTAGATTTCTATAGTCAGTAGTAGTCAAGCTACCTTGAGATGCACCTGTAATGCCTTGACAAGTTGCACCTGGATTTGCTACAAGCGCATGAGATGAGATACTTATCAACGACAATATCATAAGGCCTATCAAACTCAATATTTGAGATTGATAGTTACTAAATGAAAAAGTATTCATCATATTTGAGAACTTTCTAGCTTTATACATGTCGCTATTCCTAAGAATCGAGATTGCCCAACTAATACGGTAGCTAACCATATTTATACAAATATATTAGTATGAGATATTAATGAGTAATTGATCTTACATCCAGTATAAAGTTACCAGTGGTTGATTTAATATGATAGAAAGCATAGTTTACCCATTTAGCTATACATAACGATCTCTTGTGCAAAGAAACAGATGACTGCTATCGTCATTTTAAAAAAAACTAATCATTATTTATTTAAAAAATACTTGTTATTTCATCATTTCTCTACAGCCATAAACAACTTAGCCGTAAAGGCTTATAATGGAATGTCATAGTCAAATAATGATTAAACGAATAGCTATAGCATTATGACGGTTTGGCAGATGTGTTGATTTGATGCATTTTTCGATATGAGTAATACTATTTTTATAATCTAGCAGTATGTCATCGCACAAAACAAGGGAATGCTTGGACGTAGCAAGGATGTCATAAGTAAACCAATCTCTCATCATGCATTTTTCAATGAAGCCCTGCCATTAGGTAGGTATGACTGATATAAAAGGATTAACAAGAATGAATTATTATAAGGATGCTGATAGCACCGAAACTCAGGAATGGCTGGCAGCCTTTGAGTCTGTGGTTAAACACGCAGACAAGGACCGTGCTCAGTTTCTCCTAAAAGCCTTATACAATATGGCAGTTCAAGAAGGCCTCCCGTTCAACAGACTAGACACTGCGTATGTCAATAGTATTGCTGTTGAAGATGAGCCAATGTACCCAGGCGATCTAGGCATGGAGCGTAAGATACGTGCGCTAATTCGTTACAACGCACTTGCTATGGTCATGCGTGCCAATAAAAACGACGACGATTTGGGTGGTCACTTAGCGACATTTGCCTCTAGTGCGACACTTTATGAAACGGGTTTTAACCATTTCTTCCGTGCCGCTAGCGATCACTTCGGTGGTGACATGATCTATTATCAAGGTCACTCAGCACCAGGTATCTATGCACGCTCTTATTTAGAAGGTCGTTTGACCGAAGATCAGCTTGATAATTTCCGTCGTGAAGTAGGTGGTAAAGGTCTATCAAGCTATCCGCATCCATATCTAATGCCGGATTACTGGCAGTTCCCAACGGTATCGATGGGACTTGGCCCAATCATGTCTATCTATCACGCCCATGTACATCGCTATATGGAAAATCGTGGCTTGCTAGAAAAAGAAGGTCGTAAGATTTGGACATTCTTAGGTGATGGTGAGACTGATGAGCCAGAAAGCTTAGGGGCTATTTCTCTTGCTGGTCGTGAGAAGCTGGACAACCTAATCTGGGTAGTCAACTGTAACTTGCAGCGTCTTGATGGTCCAGTCCGTGGTAATGGCAAAATCATTCAAGAGCTAGAATCAGTATTCCGCGGCGCAGGCTGGCGAGTCATCAAAGTCATTTGGGGCGGTAACTGGGATTCATTACTTGGTAAAGATCATACGGGTGTCCTTAAACAACGTATGGAAGAAGTGGTGGATGGTGAGTATCAGCTATATGAAGCGCGTACGCCTGAATTTACTCGCAAAGAGTTCTTTGGTAAATATCCAGAGCTAGAAGAGATGGCAGATGCGTTGACTGACGAAGAAATCTCGCGTCTGAACCGTGGTGGCCATGATCCAGTTAAAGTTTATGCTGCCTTTAGCGAAGCTATGAAAACCAAAGGCCAACCGACGGTTATTTTGGTTAAAACTGTTAAAGGTTATGGCTTGTCTGCCCAAACGCAAGCAGTCAACAAATCGCATCAGGTGAAGAAGCTTGATCAAGAAGCGTTGATGTATTTCCGTGATCGTTTTGATTTACCATTTACTGATGAGCAGTTAGAGACCCTACCATTCTACCGCCCTGAAGAAGGTTCGGCGGAAATGAAGTATCTAAAAGGTCGTCGTGAGTCGTTAGGTGGTCATTTACCAAACCGCCGTAGTGGTCATATTCCACTAAATATCCCTGAACTATCAATGTTCGATCGGGTATTAAAAGGCAGCAATGGTAAAGAGCAATCTACAACAATGGTATTTGTGCGCTTGCTATCTGCAATGCTTAAAAACAAAGACATCCAAGATCGCGTCGTACCAATCGTACCTGACGAAGCGCGTACGTTTGGTCTAGAAGGTATGTTCCGTCAGTTGGGTATTTACTCGGCTGTTGGCCAAAAATATACACCAGAAGACAGTGAAGCGTTGATGGGCTATAAAGAAGCCATCGATGGTCACATGTTAGAAGAAGGTATCAACGAAGCAGGCGCAATGAGCACTTGGATTGCATTGGCAACCAGTTACTCTGTGAACGCGCTACCGATGATTCCGATGTACATCTACTACTCAATGTTTGGTTTCCAACGTGTAGGTGATTTGGCTTGGGCGGCAGGTGATTGTCAAGCACAAGGCTTCTTGTTAGGCGCAACTGCTGGTCGTACGACGCTTAATGGCGAAGGCTTACAGCATCAAGATGGTCATTCACAGATTCTGTTCAATGTCGTGCCAAACTGCGTCAGCTATGATCCTTGCTTCGGTTATGAGCTAGCTGTGGTCATGCATGATGGTTTACGCCGTATGTATGGTGAAGGCGAGCGCGTTTACTATTACTTGACGTTGATGAATGAAAACTACGAACAACCTGCTATGCCAGAAGGTGCCGAGGAAGGTATCAAACGTGGTATGTACTTGTTAGAGGACAATGGTTCAACACAAGTACAGCTATTAGGTTCTGGCGTTATCTTGCGTGAAGTACAGAAGGCATCACAGATACTAAAAGACGAGTTCAATATTACGTCTAACGTTTGGAGTGTAACCAGCTTTAATGAGTTGACTCGTGATGGTATGGTTTGTGACGATTACAACCGTCTACATCCAATGGATGAAGAGAAAGTGCCTTGGGTTACTGAGCAATTAGCACCGCACGAAGGTATCGTAGTGGCAGCAACAGATTATATGCGTAACTATTCAGAGCAAATCCGTGCTTGGTTACCAGATAACCGTCCTTATACGACTCTGGGTACCGATGGTTATGGCCGTTCTGATACGCGCGAAAACCTACGTAGTTTCTTCAACGTTGATGCTGCGCATATCGTTGTGGCAACGCTTAAACGTCTAGCCGATGAAGGTGAAGTTGAGATGCGTTTGGTTAAAGACGCGATTTCAAGCTTAGGTATCGATGTGGATCATCCACCTGCATGGCAACAGCAGTCTTACTATGATCAGTCTCCAGATGCACCAGCGCCAGGTAACGTAAATCCAAATCCTGTACCTGAATTTATCGCTGAAGACGATGATGAAATCAGTAATGAAGGCCGTGCTGAAGATCAAGCAGATGCAAACGTACTTGATGATAAAGATGTCAAATAATAATAACCATAAGACGAGGAAATAAATCATGGACATTAAAGCCCCCGATTTAGGTGTGGATAGCGCCGAAGTCAGCGAGATTATGGTAGAAGTTGGTGATGTCATTGCAAAAGACGACAACATTGTATTATTAGAATCTGACAAAGCATCGGTTGAAGTACCAAGCTCTGCTGCTGGTAAAGTGACTAAGATTAGCGTTGCTATCGGTGATCAAGTCAGCGAAGGTATGGTGCTGATTGAGCTTGAAAGCGCAGATGATAGCGCAGAAAGCAACGATGAAAATGCTGCTGAAGAGCAAGAAGCGAACAGCACAGACGATGTTAAACCAGAATCAAAACCTGAACCTGCTACAACTGAGTCAAAGCAATCAGAGTCTGCTGCCAAGCCAGCCGCTAATGCTGGTAAAGCAACTACTCATGCATTACCTGATTTAGGTGTTGACGAGGCACAAGTTTCTGAAATCATGGTGAGCGTTGGTGATACTGTTAGCGCTGAGCAGTCCATTTTGCTAATCGAATCAGATAAAGCTTCAGTTGAAGTGCCAGCGCCAGTTGCCGGCAAGATTGAGAAAATCTTGGTCGAAGCAGGTGATATGGTTGCTAATGGTCAGGACTTTATCGTCATCATGGAAAGTAGTACAGATGATGCTAGTGATAGTGAATCTGAAGCTCCTAAGCCACAAGAGTCAGCACCAGCCAAAACAGAAGATAAACCAGCTGCTAAAACTACTGGCGAGCCAAAACAAGCTGCCAAACCGACCAATACTGATACAGCTGCTAGCAAAACAGAGGGTAAGTTAACTGAAGCACAGGTCAATGAAAAATTGGTTGATGTGTATGCAGGTCCTGCCGTCCGTAAACTAGCGCGTCAGTTAGGTGTGGATATCACACAAGTGAATGGTTCAGCTCTAAACGATCGCATTCTAAAAGAAGACTTGTTTGCACATGTTAAAAACAGTCTAACCAAGCAGAAAGCGGCACCTGTGAGCAGTAATCCTGTTAGCTCAGGTCTACCGAAGCTGCCTGACATGAGTAACGCTGAGATCTGGGGTGAGACAGAAACACAAGACCTCAGCCGCTTGCAGAAAGTCTCGATACCACAGCTCAACTACAATACTTTGCTACCGCAAGTAACGCAGTTCGATCTGTCTGATATCACTGAGACCGAAAAACTACGCGGTGAGCTAAAAGGTGGCATGAAAGCTGAAGGTATTGGCTTTACTATCTTGGCCTTTGTGGTTAAAGCAACTGCTTACGCATTGACCCAGCACCCACGATTCAACAGTCACTTGAGTGATGACAATACTCAGGTCATATTGCGTAAAAGTGTCAATATGGGTATTGCTGTGGCAACAGATGATGGTCTTATCGTACCGGTTATCAAAAACGTACAAGATAAAGGTCTGAAGCAAATTGCGATTGAGATCGGCGAGCTTGCTGTAAAAGCTCGTGATAAGAAGCTCAGTACCAAAGATTTGCAAGGGGCAAGCTTTACCATATCGAGCCAAGGTAACTTGGGTGGTACGGCATTTACGCCATTAGTTAACTGGCCACAGGTTGGTATTTTAGGTGTCTCTGAAGCAAGTATGCAGCCACGTTGGGATGCTAAAAAACAAAGCTTTGAGCCACGTTTGATGCTGCCACTGTCTTTGTCTTATGACCACCGTGTGATTAATGGCGCAGACGCTGCTGTATTTACTCGTTATATCGCAACGCTATTAGCAGACCCACGTCGTATCTTGATCTAAAGCTAGCTAGCAATTAGAAAAGACTGCCTACGGGTGGTCTTTTTTTATGGAGATTATTTGTTCTTACAGGTTATTATCTATTTTTATAAATAATTGCCTAGTAGCTGGTGTAGACAGACGGTAGTAACCATAGTTAATAGGCACAAAAAAGCCAGCTATCAAGCTGGCTTTTATTACGCATGGTAACTTTACTAATTTAGAACTGTTTAACGAATGCTACGCCATATACCCAAGGGCTGATATCAACTTCGCCGATATCAGTACCGTTTAGGCTTGCATCTGTTTTGATGTCCATATAACGGGCATCAATACGGAAAGCTTCGGTAGGAGCAAAAGGAATATCAAGACCAACATGGCCAGCTACACCAACGCTATCATCAAGCTCTAAATCATTACCATTACCAAGGTAGATTCTTTCTTTGAAGAAAGTCGTGTAGTTCACACCAACACCAACAAAAGGCTTCACATTCATAGGCAGATCATAGCCATCGAAGTGATACTGTACAGATAGAGTAGGTGGTAGGTGCTGAGTTTCTGCATCAATAGTAGTATCACCAGTTTTCAGAGTGATGTCATGATGGAATGGAATAGCAGCTAGCAGTTCAACACCAACGTTGTTAGCGATGAAATACTCACCACTGATAGTTGGACGTACATCGCCATCAACATCAACAGTTAAACCGTTATCTAGAGTACCGTTGTTGCTTTTAGGATCAACATAGTGTGCACCAGCAGCAACAGACCAAGTACCAGCTGGGACAGCAAAAGCAGTTGTCATTGTAAGTGCAGCAGCAGTTGCTAAAACTAGGGATTGTAGTTTCATCATTTAATTCCTTAACGTAATAGAAAATTATCAGCAGTGTTCTAATGAGGGATGGCATTAGCTACTGATACACAATGTCCTGATTAATGTTTAATCTGTAACATTTAGTCTCTATTATAGTACGAAAATCATTATTATTGGTAAGGTTTTAATAATAAAGTAGCAATGCTCCTGCAATAAGTTACATTGGTATCCGTCATAATTTACTAAAGTTGATGTTTAAACGAAGTAAAATGGCTATCTAAGTAAGATGTATTGACGTGAGTTAGTATCTCTTATTTATGATCTGACGAGAGGTGCAATATATAATGCTTGGTTATTGCAGTAATTCGCCTCTACGCTGTCAAAATGCGCGCAATACAAAGTTGTTGAACCAAGTGGATTCTTGTTGTCCGAAATGTCACTTACATTTAATACCAGCTCAAGATATAAGTCAGCAGCTTCGTAGTTACGAGCAATTCTTGAGGTTCTCTATGTTATTGATTGTGTTTATACTGTTGGTATCAATCTATATTTATTATTTATATTTTGTTTAGTTAGCTGATAATATCAATACCCAACACACCAGTGTTTATCAGAAAATCTATTAAGTGAGAATGCGGATTATTGTGAATAAGCCTTGCAAGTAGTTTATGATAGTTGCTTAATTTTATTAATACTAAATCGTTATATCACTATATAGGGCTGGCATGTTATTCCAATCTATACGGCGCTTGCGTCATTTTGTTTATGATATTTTACAAAATGAAGAACATGACACGTTATTTAGCCGTTACGTCGATTACTTTCTCATATTTTTGATTATGACTAACGTAGCCGCTGTGATAGCGGAGTCTGTCGATCAATGGTATTACCCTTATCAAGATTACTTCACCTTATTTGAAAACTTTTCTATCGTTGTTTTTTCTGTTGAGTACTTATTGCGTTTGTGGAGTGTTGCTGAAACCAAGCCTGACAATACTACGTGGAAACAGCGTTGGGATTGGCTTAGAAGCCCATCAGCGTTGATTGATTTAGTAGCCATCGTGCCCGCCTTTTTGAATTTCTTTGTCAACATTGATTTGCGTTTCTTACGCATTTTACGCTTGTTTCGAATCCTAAAATTGACGCGTTATTTTGCGTCAATGCGTATTTTGCTAGTCGTGATTAGTAAAGAGAGAGGCTCATTTCAGGCTGTTATCTTTATTCTTATCATTATGATTGTGACCGCCTCTAGCGGTATATATCTGGTAGAGAATCACGCACAGCCAGACGAGTTTGAGTCCATACCTAAAGCGATGTGGTGGGCTGTGGTGACACTGACAACCGTAGGCTATGGAGATGTCACGCCAATTACTAATGCTGGCAAAATATTGGGTGCGGTCATTACGATATTGGGCGTAGGTCTCGCAGCACTGCCGGCTGGTATTCTAGCGACAGGACTAGCGAATGAGTTGGCTCAGCGCCGCGAAGAGCTTGAACAGCATTTTCGGGAGCAGCTCATTGATAGCGACTTTGATTTGGTACAGAATCAGATGATGATTGATAAAATTCGTAGAGAGCTGGGTTTAGATAAAGAGCAGGCACAAAATATCGTCTTACAGGTACTTCGAGAGCAAGAGCTTGAACGGCGTGAGAAAGAAGTTGAGACGCGCCAAAAGAACTTCTGTCCGCATTGCGGTGAAGTTTTATAGGCAAGTATGAAATGATTTATGACAAATAGGTATTTATTGACTAATTAATTTTTTGACCATAACAAGAGGTCTTGTGTTTGCATAGCACAAGACCTCTTTTATATGCGATTAGCAGTTGCTGTTAGATCCCCTGAGGAATAGGCAATGCACGTGCTAACTCATGAGCCACTTCTTGTGCTGCAGCTGCTAGACTTTCTGCAGTGAGTGGTAAGTTTTGCAACGTTAAATGCCAGTCGTCAACAGATCGACGCAAATGCGCTACCCATAACGTCGTGCAGTCGCGTGGGAGCTGCTTAAGGTTTACCTCAAAACAACGGTTTCCTTCATCGTCACTCAGATGAATTTCGCCTTTTTTCACCCTAGAGAACGAATGACCGTGGTATGAGTTGGCGATTAAACCAATATGAGTAATATGAGCAGGAATTTTTTCGAGTTCCAATCTGATTTGCTCTTGATCAAGCGGGGCAAGATACATGGCTTGTTCACCGCGATCCTTACCATTTAAGCTGTCACCTTGATGCTTGACCGACTCAGCTTTATCTCGTAATTGTTTAAACCAAACGATGTCACTGATGACGCAATTGTCATCATATAACACACAAGCCAAATCAATATCCATCGCGCTTTGATTTTTTTTGAAGCGCTTAAACATGCCTTTTGGCTCAATTTTGGTAAATTCATAATTGAGCGCAAAGAATAAAGTCCCTGCGTCTAGTCCTAGTCCTCGTAAACTATCTGACAACAGTGGTGATGGGGTAGTGGTCGACATAACTTTCCTTTTTTATTCTTAGTTTTTAACCGTTATCTAGATCTGGTGCTTGCTTACATAAGGCGTGCTGAGGTAAGCCTATCTCAGGTCAGTGATGTCACTCACTGATTGCTGTCGAAGACTTATCTAATACTGCTTGATAGAGCAGCTCAGGCTTAGCCTCTAATAACCCACTACCAAATCCACGTAGCCACCAGACCAGCTGTGAGGTTAAATTAACAGTAGCCTTTACTGTAAGAGTATTATCCTCATTTAGCGTCACGGTTTGATCGTCATTAAGCTTACTCTCGGTCAGGCTCTTACCTGCTTGCCTAGTGAACCTAAGCTCAACAGCAGTATTCTTGCCACGCTCGTCCAATTCACCAAACAGTGGGTGACTAAAGCCCATGCTGCCTTCATCCAAATACGTATCGAGTTGAAAATTCTCTGGCGTTTTTGCAGCAGTTTCGAGAATCTCAACACTATCAAAACGATGTAAGGCAAAGGTGCGAATGGTGGCTTCTGGGTCGTCGGTACGAGTTGCCAGTAGATAGATAATCACGCCACGCTGGATAATTGCGATTGGATTTAGGATGTATTCGCTGGCTTGTAATTTGTTGCTACGAGTATAACAAGCATGAATCTGTAGTTGATAAAATAGCGCGTGGTAAATATTATCTTTACTATCCAAATCTATATCTGGTGCAATAAGCGGCTGCGTGGCAGGCTCGATACGCACTCTGTCTATCCAAGAGTGGGTCACTTTGCTGTTTTTGAGCTGTCGCCGTGCTAAGTCAAACCAAGGAAATAATTCATCTAAGATAACAGGCGGCAGTAACTGGGTCAGATTGGCCTCGACCATATTAAAAGCAACCGCTTGTGATAAGTTCATATGCGGCAAGCTTTGTAATGGGGCGTCTTCTTTCCAGCGCCAACCTTGAGGATTGGCATTGTTTTTTTCGATAGGGAATCGTTTGGCAAGGGCGTTCAAATCACGTTGGACAGTACGTAGGCTGATATCAAAGCCTGCCATCATCAGCTGCTCATAAATATGCGTAGTGCCTACCCAACGATTGCGCTGTAGCTGTGATAGTACCTGCCATTGCCGAGCAGTCGTTGCCGCACCATGTCGATTGTCACTAATATTGGCGGCATTGGCCTCTTTTGAGGTACCAGTGTCTACAGCTGCAAGCGCACCTGCCTGCTCACTAGGATTGGACTGAGCTTGGATGTTATCAGCATCAGTAGGATGTACAGTCATTAAGAGATACCCTTTATGAAGTTACAAGTCGGTTTCTGGCACGATATTGCTCGATCAGGAACCGTTAATCATCGCAGAAAAGCAGCGTAGCGTCTAGCGACGTTCATGCATGCGTATGTTTATTTGAAGGTTGCTATTCGATGGTTACTGTTCGATCTAGCCATAGATATAACAATGAATCTAGTCGAACAGCAATGTGCGTACGTATCGGTAGTACCGTTTAAATTTTAATTGCCATCCTCATCGACAGCTGTTGTCTCGCTATCGTTTAGGGTGTCATCAATAGGCTTAGCATCGCTTTGCTTGTTACTTTCCTCGCTGCATTTCTCATTACTTCTCTCATCTTTACGCTTTTCTTTTATTCTCTTACCTTCTTTCTTTTGACGTTTTTCTTTACGCTTTTTCTTCGCTTTCTTTTTGGACTTTTCATCATCGATGTCATCAGTGTTTTCCTGGTTTTCATCCCACAGCATCAGACGGCTTAATACTTTGCCAAATAAAGTATCTTTACGATAACGGCCTTTCTTATTCATGGTGTCGATGGGCAAGCCAGTCATCAGCGTCAGGGCCTCACTTAGAGTATAGACGCCATAGATATGAAATTTGCCTCTATTTACCGCATCGATAATGTCGTCACGTAGCATCAGTTGTTTGACATTGGCCATCGGAATGACAACGCCTTGATCGCCTGTTAGCTCTTGCTCGCGGCAAGCGTCGAAGAAACCTGCGATTTTGGCATTGATGCCACCAACTGCTTGTACTTCGCCTAGCTGGTTCATAGATCCAGTAATCGCGAGAGACTGATTGATGGGGACGTTTGCTAATGCGGATAGCAATGCACAGCCTTCGCTCACAGTAGCACTATCGCCATCGATTTGTGCGTAGCTTTGCTCGAACGCCAGTGAGGCACTAAAATTCAGTGCATGATGCTGACTAAATAACGCTCGCAAATAGCTGGTCATAATCAGCATGCCTTTGGCGTGTAAACTACCGCCCAAGTCTACATCACGCTCAATATCAAGAATTTCACCTGTGCCAATGTTTGGCTGAATGACCGCAGTAAGCCGTGTTGGCATGCCAAACTCACTATCGGCATAACTGACCACGGTTAATGCATTAACTTGTCCGATAGCGTCGCCTTGCGTTTGGATCAGCTGCTGGCCATTTTTCAGCTCATCCCAGTACAGATCGCGTAAATATCCTGAACGCTCATCCATGTCATCGATTGCTTGAGTGACATGATCTGCCGTTACCATAGCCTCATTATTTAAGCGAGCATGACGGTTTGATTCATGCAATAGTTTGATCAATAAGTCACTGTGTAGGCTTAAGCGATCTTGTTCTTCAGCTTGCAGGCTTAAGTGCTCAAGTAGCGTAGCTTGCGCACTGCTATCAAATGGGTAAAGGTCGGCATAATCGATGATATCAGCCATTTTTGCGACCAATGCCAATTCATGCTCAATGGTACGAGGCACATCGTCATGAAAGTCAGCTCGGACTTTAAATACCGCATCAAATTCAGGCTCAAGCTCTAGTAACTCATAATATAAATCTGCTTCACCTAACAAGATAACTTTGATATCTAAATCAATAGGCGCTGGTGAGAGAGACAAGCTGCCTGTTAGCGTTAGCATTTGCTCTAGACTAGACAGTTTGATTTTTCGTGATTGTAATGCGCGCTTCAAGCCTTGCCATGCATAAGGATGCTCAAGGACGTGGCTGGCTTCTAACAATAAATAGCCGCCATTAGCGCGATGTAGAGCGCCTGCACGAATCATACTTACGTCAGTGGTTACTGTGCCTAATTGGGTGATCTGCTCGACATGTCCCAATAAATTGAGATGGGTTGGCAAATCCTCAAAAACCACGGGCGCGCCACTGTCAGGTGTATGACTGACAATAACATTGACTGCATAACGACTAGGCGTCGTAGCCAAAACTGCCGTCACAAACTCCTCATCATCGCCATTGACGATACGCTCTACGTGAGTGACCATGTCATCAAATACAGCCTTGAGATATGCCACGACAAGTGGATGAGTCGCAAACTGCTTATAGATAGGTTCAAACAATGGCTGTAGAGCACGTTGGGCAATACTACGATGTAATGCCTCTATCTCATCGTTGGCTTCATCTTCTAGTTGCTCTAAAGCGATAGTCAATTGACTCAGACGCTTTTGCATATGGTTCTTTTGTACAAAGTTATTCAGCTCAGCTTCATACTCATTATTGCTATATATAGAGTCTTGGTTTTCTTTACTCTCATTACTTTTTTTGCTCAAAATGTTAACTTTTTCGCTATCATCGAGCTTTTCTGAATTTTTTTGATTGTTAGGTGTTTTTATTTGCTTGTCATCATCGCTGTTGCTTTCTGTAGGCAGCTGACTAGGATGAACAAATACAGCTTTATTATCAAACGAGCGAAACGTCAATGCTAGGTCATATTGTTTGCCTTCAGCATTAAGCGCGTCATAGGCATGACTTTCTTTTTGATGAGTACTGTTTTTGATGGCTTCAATTTTGCTTTGGTATTGATCGCTACGAAAGCGTTGGCTTAAACGCTTTTTTGCTTGCTGCCATAAGTTATTAACTTGCGGCTGTAATAGCGAGGCTTGACCAGCTGGTAGACGCAGCGCCAATGGTGTGCGTGGATCGGTGAAATTATGCACATATACCCAATCATCTGGCGTCGGTGCGTCGGCGGCAATACGCGTTAATAGGCGACTAATGACAGTACGCTTACCCAAACCGTTCTCACCAGCGGCAAACACATGGTAACCACTGGCTTTAATATCCAGTGCTGTATGTAGTGCTTTAAGCGCGCGTTGTTGGCCGAAACCAACATCTAAGTCAGGCGCAGTACGTGTATCTGTAGGTAATTCATCAGGGTCGCTATAGCGTTTTAATTGCTCAGCGGAAATGCGACAATTTTGCTGAACTTCTATGAAGATAGGGTTTGGGGTATCAGGTGCTGTTTGCTTAGTGTTTTTTGTATCGGTAGCAGGTACTACCATATTGTTAGCGTCTTTTGATACTTGCGATATAGGGGTGTAGGGTTGTTCTGTCATAGGCGTTTGAAAAATCATCTTAAAAAGTATTAAAGGAATATGAGAAGTGATTGGTTTTATCTAGTCATGCGTATTCTGAGTTTTTTATAATCAATCATGACATCTTACAAGATATAGTCACCTATTAGCGAAGTCATTAAGCGCAGTTTTGTATCATATTTAGACAAATGATTGAGTAAAACTGGTAAAAAACGAATGACTTAATCAGCGAATTGGAGGCAATCAAAGCAGAATAACGCCTCATGATCAGCGTAGATAGTATAAGATGTCCCACATTGGCGCAATCTGCAACTATTCAATGGGCAGACTGCATGATAAAATAAACGGTTCACAAGTCAAAACTGGATAACTCGTTGTATGTCAGCTTCCGCTAAAAACTCTTCATCGTCTGCTAGTATGGGTAATATCAATATTGATCCGGCTGGTTTCGTAAAGCTTGGTTCGCAATTGCCAAAGCTGGCTAATATCTTGGCGCAAGCGATAAATGAGCTGGGTCTGCCGTTAAGTGAAACGCAGCAGCGTACGTTATTATTGTACTTAGACCAGCTTTTACTATGGAATAAAGCGTATAATCTGACCGCGATCACTGATCCAGAAGAAGCGCTGATCAAGCATGTGATAGATTGTCTGTCTATTATAACGCATTTACCCGCCGGATCGTTGCTAGATATCGGCACGGGAGCAGGATTACCAGCAGTGATTATTGCCATTTGTCAGCCTGAGCGCCAGTGTACGGCGCTTGATAGCAATCAGAAGAAAGTCCGCTTTATTAAGCAAATCAGCAGCGAGCTTGGTTTGAGTAATATGCAGCCGATCGCATCGCGTATTGAAGCGCATGAAGCAAGTTATGCTGTGGTGACATCACGAGCGTTTGCCAGTTTGATAGATTTTGTAGAAGTAGCGCAGCCAAGATTGGCAGATGGCGGCTTCTTATGTGCTATGAAAGGTAAAGTGCCGAGTGAGGAAGAGCTGCAAGCACTCGATAGTGATTGGCATATCAAAACTATTAAACTGACGGTGCCACGTTTGCACGACAGTCGTCATTTAATTGAAATGTCTGCCAAAGACAGCTAAGGCATAAACACTTCGCAGTCATGAAACAGGTACAGTTTTTTGTGAAACACAGTTTACGTCTGTATCTAAATGACATAGTATTTAAAAGCATTTAAAATGCTCGACCGCAAACTGAGTATTTTAGACCAAAAATTGCTTATTTTTAAATACTGAGTAAGTGTCGCTGTACAAGATTGAATAAAAAAATAATCGTACCAACCGAGTCAAAAGTAATAGACCCTAATAAAATTGAGTGAGTGTATGGAAATCATAGCCATTGCGAATCAAAAAGGCGGTGTGGGTAAAACCACAACGGCAGTAAATTTGACCGCCAGCTTGGCTGCTAAACGCAAGCATGTACTGCTGATTGACTTAGACCCACAAGGTAATGCGACCAGTGGCACAGGTGTTGACAAAAACGAGTTGGATCTTACCATAGCGGACGTTTTGCTAGATGGTGTCGCGTTGTCTGAAGCAATTGTTACTAGTCCTGCAGGGTTCGATGTCATCGGTGCCAATCGCGATTTGGCTGGTATGGACATTACCTTAATGAGTAAGACAGATAGTCATGAGCTGTTCAAAACCGCCATGGCTGAATTGGTTAACGATCAGGTATCCACACAAAAACAGCCATACGATTATGTGATTATCGATTGTGCGCCTAGTTTGAATCTACTGACGATTAATGCGTTGGTGGCTACGGACAGTGTGATTATTCCTATGCAGTGTGAGTACTATGCACTAGAAGGATTGGCCGACTTATCGCAAACGATTGAACGCCTTACAGAGTTGAACCCTAAGCTATATATTCGCGGTGTGGTCAGAACGCTATTTGATGCGCGTAATACGCTTGCTCGTGATGTATCTACTGAGCTAGAAGCGCATTTTGGCGATATCATGTACAAGACTCATATTCCAAGAAATATTCGCTTGGCAGAAGCCCCTGCGCACGGCTTACCAGTTATTGCGTATGAGAGATGGTCAAAAGGTGCACGCGCGTATCAAAAGCTTGCCGCTGAAGTGATGAAACAAAGTAGCTAGTTATTATCTAAAGTTCTTACAAAGAATTTTTAGATAAAAAGTGTCACTGATCAGCACAGTGAATGAATAGCATAAATATAGAACACTTAACATTGTATTTAGTAAGCCGCATTAGTAATCGATTGGCTTTTATTTTAGCGTTAGAGGATAGGTAATCATGGCGAAGAAAAGAGGGTTGGCTGCTAATCGGGGCTTAGATGCCTTATTAGGGTCAATCAAAAAAGAAAAGCAAATTACCGCCTCTGCCTTGCAAGACGACATGGTGGCGCGTGAAAATGCTGCGCCAGATGCTAATGTTCCTGTAGATACTGTGTCCACAGATATAGCGCCTGATATCGCTCCGACAAAAGCCAGTAAAAAATCATCTGCGAAGACTACTGATAATGATGCTGCTAGTGAGAGTAGTACTCGCGCGCCACGTTCACCTCGTGCTACCAGCAAGGCGTCGCTCAACAAATCGCGTGGCAATAGTGCAGATACGAGCGCAACCGAAGATCAGATTAGCCTTGTACAAATCGATGTCACACGCTTGCAAGCAGGTAAGTATCAGCCTCGTCGTGATATGAGTGAGACAGCACTTGCAGAATTGGCGTCTTCTATCGAGCAGCATGGCGTGATGCAGCCTATCGTTATCCGTCCACTGTTGGCAAACGAAGATAAGAGTGAAGCATTTGTCACTCACGAAATTATCGCTGGTGAACGCCGCTGGCGCGCAGCAAAAATGGCAGGAAAAGCGGTTATCCCTGCGATTGAGCGTGCCTTATCTGATGAGTTGGCAATTGCATTAGCACTGATTGAAAATATTCAGCGTGAAGACTTGTCAGTGATTGAGCAGGCGGCAGCATTGCAGCGCTTTCATACGGAATTTGGTATGAGTCATGCCATGATCGCTGAAGTCGTTGGCAAGGCGCGTACGACAGTATCGAATCTACTTCGTTTAAATCAGCTGCATGATACAGTAAAAGACCATTTAGCCAACAGTGCGCTAGATATGGGTCATGCTCGTACACTTTTAGCATTGTCCTCTGAACAACAACCTATCATCGCGCAAAAAATTATTGATGGCGGTATGACCGTGCGAGAGGCTGAAAAATTGGTCAAATCGATTTTGCAGCCAGCGCCCAAAATCAATCGTGCTGAACAAGCGCAATCTCGTGATGTAGAGCGTTTGACCCAAAGATTGACAGACATGCTTGGTGCTGAAGTCAAACTAAAGCATAAAAAAGATGGTCAAGGTAGTGTTGAGATATTTTTCCACAATCAAGACCAATTAGCTGCGTTGATTAAACATATAGAAGCTCAAGCTTAAGAACGTTTGCGAGTTAGCCGTATCTATCCAATTGCTAAGTCGCCTCTGAACATTTATTTTTGCAAAAATATGGAAGAGAGTAGGTATGTGGGAGTTGGTAAAAGCAGGTGGCTGGCTAATGACACCTATCGTGGTCTGTTCTATATTGGCATTAGTCATCATTATTGAACGTAGCCATACGCTACAGTTTAACAAAGTCGCTCCTAGCAGGTTGCGCGAACAGCTAATAACTCGTTTACGTGAAAATGGCGATATTGGCCGCACACAATTGATGAATGTAAAAGAAAAGACGGCGCTTGGCGATATCTTGGCAACGGGTTTGCTATATCGTCAGTATGGGCTAGAATCGATGACAATGCACATGCAAAATCGTGCCAGCGTCCAAGTTCATCAGTTAGAAAAAAACATCAATATGCTAGGTACTATCGGTGCGATAGCTCCGTTGCTTGGCCTATTAGGTACCGTATTAGGAATCATCTCGTCATTTTTGGCGATTACCGATGGTGCCATGCAAGATCCGACGATGCTAGCCGCTGGCGTGTCACAGGCACTAATCACTACCGCTGCTGGTATGATTGTTGCTATCCCTGCGCTGGTTGCTTATCGTTATTTTCAGCGCCGTATCATTGATATTAATGCTCAGTTTGAGACTCAAGCAGGTCTTATGATTCAAGAGTTGTATGACTATCACTTGCTTGCTAGTGCGCAGGCATCTACACCTTCTAGCCGTATGTCAATAGAAGATAGTATTGCACAAGAACGTTCATTCGGTGGGTTGGATTCGGATAAAACTAGCATAGCGGCAGTGTAGTCAATGCGGTTTTGAAGAATAGAAGTCTTGAGCCTATAAATGGTAGATGAATTAAAGAGATTGATATGCGTTTTAGAAAACCAACGGTTGAATCGCTTGAAATTAATCTAACACCGATGATTGATTGTTTACTGTTTTTGATTGTGTTTTTATTACTTGCTACCTCATTTAATCACTTTAGTCGTTTAAATATTATCCTTCCTGAAGCGGAAGGTGTTGCACTGACAGAACAAAACAATAGTATCGAAGTAGCTGTGCAAGAAGATGGTAGCTATTTGGTCAACGGCATTACACTTGCTAGTAGCAATGAGGCTGAACTGACTAGTATGTTGCAGCAAGAGGCGGGCAGCAATCGCGATATGCTATTTGTCATTGCAGCGGATGCCAATGCGACTCATCAGTCTGTGGTACGAGTGATGGATATCGCTGGAAAGCTCGGGTTTTTGAATTTAAACATTAGTACAGTGGTACCACTTGGCCAAACGCTGCCGCAATAACAGATATAGTCTTATCATCATAAAACTGTGTGACACACAGCCCATTCATACCATGATACCCAAATTGAGGCTTTTATGAGCCAAGCTTATTTACCTGACTCTAAAAAATCTTCTGCTAAAAATGCATCGGCAGTATCGCCCATTACGCCTAAGAGTAAGACGTTATTACGCTTGTTAAGGTATTTAAAGCCTTACTGGTGGGCATTGCTATTGACGGCTTTAGGTTTTGCGATTAATGCAGGGACAGAGATTTGGACTGCCAAGCTTCTGCAATATATTACTGATGCTATCAATCAGAATGATCGAAGCAAACAAACCTTATTTCCACTATTGATTATATTGCTATTCTTTGTGCGCGGGGTTGGTAGTTTTTTGGGTAACTATTACTCTGCATTGGTCTCACGCAACTTAGTCTATGAGCTACGTGTAGAAGTTTTCAATAAATTACTGCGCTTGCCTAGTTCATTTTATTTGGCCAATCCAGCCGGTACGATTTCATCGAAATTGATATTTGATGTTGAGCAAGTCACGGCTGCCAGTACAGACTCAATGAAGACCTTGCTGCGTGATGGTTTGACCGTTGTCGCGTTGATTGGTTTTTTGTTTTATAGCAATTGGCGTCTAACGCTTATTCTATTTGTGGTACTGCCACCAATACTATGGCTGGTGCGCATTGCATCAAAGCGCTATCTTAAGCTCTCAAAAGGTATCCAAGAGACGATGGGTAATGTCAGTCACATTACCAATGAAGTCATCGGCGGCTATCAAGTGGTCAAAAACTACGGTGGTCAATCATACGAGTCAGCACGTTTTGACAAAACATCCAAGAAAAACTTACGCCAAGGTATGAAGGTGGTTGTTACCAATAGTATTAATACGCCAGCCGTACAGCTGTTGATGGCGGTTGCGATGGCCGTTGTCGTCTGGCTTGCGTTGCGACCTGCAGTAATAGATGATATTTCAGCAGGTGAGTTCATCTCTTACATTGCAGCAGCAGGTTTATTGAGTAAGCCAGTACGTTCACTAACCGATATTAATCAGAAGCTGCAAAAAGGTCTGGCTGCCGGTGAGTCGATTTTTGCGCTACTTGATGAGCCAGAAGAAGAAGACACGGGCACAATCAGCAAAGCGCTATCAGGGCAAATGTCGTTAGATAATATCAGCTTGGTATATCCAGATTCGACGGTGGCTCTACGTGACTTTACCTTGAATATTAAAGCAGGCGAGACAGTTGCACTAGTAGGGCGAAGTGGCGCGGGCAAGTCCTCACTAGTCAATTTATTAACACGTACTCTAGAGACGTCTTCAGGGCAAATCACATTGGATGGTATGCCTATTGAAGATATTAAGTTAGAGAGTTTGCGTGCCCAGATTGCAATGGTGAACCAACAAGTAGTATTGTTTAATACTACCGTACTTAATAATATTGCTTACGGCAGCCTAGCTGACAAGACTCAAGCTGAGGTTGAACAAGCCGCAAAAGATGCCTTCGCTCATGACTTTATTATGAAAATGCCAAACGCTTATCAAAGCGAAATTGGTGCCGAAGGGTTGCAACTATCTGGTGGTCAGCGTCAGCGTTTATCTATTGCTCGTGCGCTACTAAAAGATGCACCGATTCTAATTTTAGATGAAGCCACTAGCGCACTTGATAATGAGTCTGAGTATTATATCCAGCAAGCGCTCGATAATGTGATGAAAGACCGCACCACACTGGTCATTGCCCATCGATTGACAACTATCGAATCGGCGGATCGTATTGCTGTAATGGATGGCGGCCAGATTGTTGAATTAGGAACGCATCATGAGTTAATGCAGCTACAAGGCCACTATGCGCAAATGTATGCTCGAGATTTCGAGTAGTCAGTTTAGAAGTTTTTAGCCAATTTTTATGCAGCCATGAACCAATAAGATAAGCGATATTGATTAATGAGTATTGAGACGACAGTCACCCGCGCATGGCAACGTCAAGCTGTTTGGTTGTGGTTGTTGCTGCCTATCAGCTGGTTGTACGGTTTCATCACCTTCTTGCGTCGTCAAGCTTATAAGGCTGGCCTACTATCAAGCTATCGAGCACCTATTCCCGTGATGGTCATTGGTAATATCAGTGTGGGCGGTAGTGGTAAGACGCCGCTGATTATTGCTCTGGTCAGCTACTTACAGAAAAAAGGCGTAAAAGTAGGGGTAATCAGTCGCGGGTATGGCGGTGATACGAGTCAAATGCCTGTATTGGTTAGTGCTACCAGTTTACCTCATATAGTCGGAGATGAGCCGTGTTTGATTGCTCATATGACAGGCGCTGCTATGGCAGTGTGTCCCAATCGCCAACAAGCGATTGCTACTCTGTTAAAGGCAGATCCTAATTTGCAATTGATTATTGCAGATGATGGTTTGCAGCATTATGCACTACAGCGTGATATCGAATGGATTGTGGTAGATGCCGCTCGTGGGTTTGGCAATAAGCAGCTATTACCAACAGGTTTTTTGCGTGAGCCAGTGTCACGGTTAGAGGGTGCAAATGTTATCTATCATGAAAAGCCAAGTACAGATTTAACTCGGACTTCTAGAAGTGGTAATAAGATACAGTCTACTGACCGTTTGACCATGCATTTGCAACCAGCTGAGTTACAGCGCCTATGGAATCATACATCGAGTGCAGCTCAACTTAATAGTGTGAAGCCTACCACTAACAGCCGAGTTCATGCTGTTAGTGGTATCGGTTATCCACAGCGATTTTTTGATACCTTAGAATCTATTGGCTTTGAGGTCATAGGGCATCCTTACCCTGATCACTATGATTTTAGTTTGGCTGAGCTTTTACAATATAGTGATTATCCTATCATCGTGACCAGTAAAGATGCAGTGAAAATTAGCGCATTATTGGCGGACTATACAGCGACACAAGCACTCAGTGATGAGTATGTAAAACTTGTCAGTAGACTATGGGTATTGCCAGTGACGGCTGTATTATCTGAGAATAGTTACCATAATCTAGATGAGCAACTAAAGGCGCTAGGGATTCGTAACGACCATGATATGAACACGTCAGCCTTATTGTAAACATCAGCCAATATTTTAAATCTCCGTACCACTTTTATAGGAATACGCCATGTCGTTCGCCACCACGCCCGCTAAAACCCATATCGTGATTCCTGCACGTTTTAAGAGTACGCGTTTACCTGGTAAGCCATTGCTAACTATTCATGGTAAGCCGATGATACTTTGGGTAGCAGAAAAAGCGCAGACAGCAAGTTTTGCTGATGACATGTGTATAGCGACCGATGATGAGCAAATCGCAAAAGTTTGTATCGATGCAGGTTTTGATGTGGTTATGACCAGTAGCGAGCATGCTTCAGGTACGGATCGTTTGGCAGAGGTAGCAGCTATCAAAGGTTGGGCTGACCACGATATTGTGGTGAATATGCAAGGCGATGAGCCCCTTGTACCGCCATTGCTTTTGGAGCAAGTACAGGTGCTTTTGGTAGCGGATGAGGATAGCGTGATGGCCACACTCTGTGAGCCTATCGATGACTATGATACGTTCCAGCGGCCATCGGTAGTAAAAGTGGTCAGCCAATTTGCTAATAACTTACAGCGTGCGCTCTATTTTAGCCGCGCACCGATTCCTTGTGATCGTGACGTTGTATTAGCTGATAATAACCAGATGCAACCACCGAAGAACGCCTATCGCCATTTGGGTTTATATGCTTATCGTGTCAGTCTATTACAGCAGTTCGTAAACTGGCCACAAACGCCACTTGAGATACTCGAAAGCTTAGAGCAATTACGTGTTTTAGAAAACGGTCAGCATATCGCTATCGCGGAAGCTGCCTGTCAGTTACCAGCTGGTGTGGATACACAAGAAGATTTAGACCGTCTAAACGCGATGAGCTTAGATAGCTTTCAGAACCCTACTAAGTAATAGTCTGAGCAAAGTTGCGTGCGATTATAAGCTTCATACAACGCTAAAGTATCGTTGTCGTGGCTATACCTAAAGTACCTAATCAATGTGATAGAGCCATAACCATGAATAATTTGACAGGAAATATGGACGCACTAGATAACATAGACCGTATATATTTTGCGCCACTATTGCCATGGCAAAAAGTACTGTGGTTACAGTTGACCGAGCGCGTACTTAAGCAGCAGTCTTTGCCGCATGCATTGCTCGCTGCTGGTATGCAAGGTATGGGCAAACGCGCCTTTGTATGGCGGTTGGTCGCTTGGCTATTATGCCGTGAGCGTGGTACACACCCATTAGGTGCTTGTGAAGTATGTGAGAGCTGTCAATGGCTCAAGTCGGGAACTCATCCGAGCTTGCAAGTATTACCACTCGTTAGTATGCCTATCAGTGCCGAAAGCGATGCGCTTCAAGAAAAATCAAGCAGTACAAAAGATAAAAAAGGCGCTAAAGCTACTAGCAATAGTGCACTTAAGATCAAAGTAGATGATATTCGTGCTTTGCAGCCTTTTATTTATCAAGGCGGGCAAGGGATGCGCATCTGTGTATTAGATCACGCTGAAAAAATGACGGTGGCCGCTGCTAATGCGCTGCTTAAGACATTGGAAGAACCGCAAGCGCAGGTGCATCTGTTTTTGATTAGTGATACGCCTGCTCAACTATTGCCAACGATTAAGAGTCGTGTGCAACAGTTAGCATTACAGACAATTGAGCCGACTGTTGCTGTCGATTATGTGACGCAGGCGCTAGGTCATACGATTAACCGCGAAGCCGTCGGTACCGCTGCGATTGAGCAGTTGATACAACTGGCCAATGGTGCGCCGTTAGCTGCTATAGCTTTGGCACAAGCACCATGGTATAGCAAGCGCAGCCTATGGTTGACCACATGGCAGGCGCTACGTAGCGGTAAACGTAGTGGTGTGGCGGCGAGTGATTATTGGCAAAGTCAGCTCAATATTAAAGAATTTATACAGTTATCTGAGCTGATGCTCCTTGATATACGCCGTGTCTGTTTGGGCCTTGTTGAACTACAAAAGGATGTCAATCTATCAACGATATTGGCGACTTATCAGCCTACTGATAGCGGGTTAGAGGCATTTGCCAACAGCGTACAGCAGACCAAAATTGCGCTGCAACAAAATGTGCAAGAAAAATTTGCCTATGATAAGCTAATGCAAGAATTGGCAAGCTTATAGAGCCATGCTTGAGCGCTTAATTGTTGTTCGAAAATTTGCAATTGTTCTTAACTATATACTATCGATTATTTATATAAACATATTAAACCCAGTTGAGGAAGGAAGCTGACTATGGCAATGCCAGGACGTGGCGGGATTTTAACCTGTCATTATGAAAGTATCGAAATGTTATATGCCAGCTATTTGTCATTTGTCAGTAATGGCGCTTTGTTTGTACCGTCGGACAAACTTCAGCAATTGGGTGATGAAGTGTTTATCGCTATCACGCTACCCAACTCTAGTGAACGCCTACCAATGAATGGTAAGGTGGTTTGGATTAACTCTAAGAGTCAAGGTAGTCGCCCAGCAGGGTTTGCTGTGCAAATTGGTAGTGATGTCTCTGGCCAAAGAATCAAGAATGAAGTTGAGCGCTTATTAGCTGGAAAAATCGATAGTTTGCAATCGACTTATACTATGTAGTATCTAGGTAATAACTAGGTAGTATCTAGAAATCACACATGTATCTTTGATGAGTTTGGCTGTGGTTTTGAACTTATTAATATAAAAAAGCAGCCTTATTAATTAGTAAGGCTGCTTTTTTCGATCAAGTTTCTTTAGATTTTTATAGTAGTAGGCGCTAGTCGCTTAATAACGAGGCGGTACATACATATCATCGGGAATAGGTTCGCGGTAATATTCATCATCGCGTTTGCGATTGGGTAACTCAATTTCGTCACGAGGCACTTCTTTGTAAGGGATTTGGTCGAGCAGATGGGCAATACAGTTCAGTCTAGCACGTTTTTTATTATTGCCTTCGACAACCCACCAGGGTGCTTCAGGAATATGAGTACGCTCAAACATAGTTTCTTTTGCTTTGGTGTAATCTTCCCAGCGTCGGCGCGACTGTAGATCCATTGGTGAGAGTTTCCACTGCTTAAGCGGATCATATATTCGGCTCATAAATCGTGCATGTTGCTCATCATCAGTGATAGAAAACCAGTATTTCACCAAACGAATGCCTGAGCGTACGAGCATACGCTCAAACTCTGGTACTGATTGAAAAAATTCCTCATATTGCGCGTCAGTACAAAACCCCATGACACGCTCAACGCCTCCGCGGTTGTACCAACTACGGTCAAACAATACGATTTCGCCTGCTGCAGGCAAGTGGGCCACGTAACGTTGGAAGTACCACTGCGTTTGCTCGCGCTCAGTGGGAGCCGGCAGGGCAGCTACCCTGCAAACGCGTGGGTTTAATCGTTGGGTAATGCGTTTAATGGCGCCACCTTTACCAGCAGAATCCCGCCCTTCAAAAATAACGACGATACGCTCACCGCGATCAACTACCCAATCTTGTAGTTTTATCAGTTCTCGCTGTAGTCGTACCAACTCTTGAAAGTAGGTGCGTCGATCCAGTTTTTCTTGCTCGCTCATCTCACGTCCGTTAAAACGAAAGTCACGTGCATAGTCATCTATTTCATTTTCTAGTTCTTCATCATATGTATCGATTAAGTCTTGGTGCATTTTTCGACGTAAATCATCATCAAGAATGTCTTTTTCGATGCGTTCAGTAAGAATGGCTTGTTCCTGATGGTACCGATCTACATCCTCCTCAGTCGTTAGAGATTGAAAATCAGCGGTTGTAAGCGGTTCTGTCATCACCAGTTTTTCAGAGCCAAAAATGACTTGCCTCATTTTTCTTAATAAAATTTTTGTCTTACCCATAAATATTACCTTTGTTTTGCGTATCGGCTTTTTTAAGAGGCTACTATCTAGGTCGTTTCTATCATAGCAAAGTACAGACAATAAAAAATGCCCTTTAAATAAATTAAAGGGCATTTTTTATTGATAGATATGTACTGATTAGAATAATAAGTCAGCGTATCTTTTTCACTTAAAAGTGACCAAGCTTATTTTTCTAGGATACAAGTCACACCTTGACCACCTGCTGCGCAGATAGAGATAAGTGCACGGCCCGAACCTTTTTGATCCAATAATTTAGCAGCAGTAGCTAGAATACGACCACCAGTTGCCGCAAATGGATGACCTGCCGCTAGTGATGAACCGTTTACGTTTAATTTGCTACGATCGATAGACCCTAATGGGGCATCTAAGCCTAGGCGTTCTTCACAGAATTTCTCATCTTCCCAAGCAGCTAAGGTTGATAGTACTTGTGAAGCAAAGGCTTCATGAATCTCATAAAAGTCAAAGTCTTGTAGAGTCAGACCAGCGCGTTCAAGCATACGTGGTACCGCATAAGCTGGTGCCATTAGTAAGCCTTCTGTCGTGCCAGATTTACCGATGAAGTCTACCGCTGCGGTTTCTTGATGGACAATATAAGCAAGTGGTTTTAGCCCGTGCTCTTTTGCCCACTCATCAGTACCCAATAGCACACAAGAAGCACCGTCAGTAAGCGGCGTAGAGTTGGCAGCTGTCATCGTTGGATTGGCATTTTTTCTACCAAATACTGGCTTTAATTTACCCAGTTTTTCTAATGTAGTATCTGGACGCAAGTTGTTATCACGAGTTAAGCCTTTGTATGGCGTGATCAAGTCGTCAAAGAAGCCTTCGTCATAAGCGCGTGCTAGGTTTTGATGGCTGTTAAATGCAAGCTCATCCTGCGCTTCACGGCTGATATTCCACTCAAGCGTGGTAATCGCTTGATGATCGCCCATTGATAAACCAGTGCGCGGCTCACCGTTTTGCGGTGAATCGATTAAGTCTTTTGGATTTAGACCCATTAACGCTTTTAGACGTTGTTTATTGTCTTTTGCTGCACCAAGTTTGATCAGTACTTTACGTAAGCCATCGCCGACAGCGATAGGAGCGTCAGAAGTAGTATCTACACCACCAGTGATTGCCGAATCGATCAGACCAAGTGCAATCTTGTTAGCAGAAGCAAATGTCGCTTGTAAGCCAGTACCGCAAGCTTGTGAGATATCATATGTTGGCGTATGTGGGTTTAGCGCGGTATTTAATGTGGCTTCACGAGTAAGGTTGATATCACGGCTAAGTTTCATGACTGCGCCAGATACCACTTCACCTACGGTTTCGCCTTGCAGGTTATAACGCTCAACTAAACCGTCCAATGCAGCTGTTAGCATATCTGTGTTGCTAACATCAGCGTATGATCCATTTGAGCGCGCGAATGGAATACGGTTACCACCTAAAATAGCAACACGGTTTAGGTTTGAAGCTGGTTTGCTCGCGCTGGCTTTTTTAGCTGGAGCAGGTTTTTTAGCAGCAGTGGTTTCCACTTTTTCATCGACCGCTTTTTTGCTAGCAGTTTCTTTAGCGCTAGTATCTTTAGCGCTGGTGTCTTTAGTCGAGGTGCTTTTTGCAGCGTTTTCTTTTTTTGCTGTATCTGATTTTGTATCCGTTGCTTTAACAACTGTACTTTCAACAACAGGGCTATCTGGATGATTGTTTTTATTACTCATAATATTATCCTTAAAAAGTATGGGTAGAAGTAAAAAGTGATAGGTAATAATAAAAAATAGTTAAGTTATTTTATACAAGCAAATATTATCATTTATTACGCAGTACAGCTGTTTATCATAAGGCGTTTTTATTCACTTAATGTATCTCTTTAGCAAACTATGTGACGCTTGTATGAGGTCGGTAGTAGATTCATGACCATGACGCATCGCTCTAATAGACTGGCTAGTAAGAAATATTAGCATTGCATAACAGTACGTTTGATAATATATTGTTATCAATAATTAAGTATGCCATAACCTATAGGTCAGATTTTAACATGTTATAGTGGCGCTTAACGCTGCTAAAAACGACTGGCTTGTATACTGACTTGTTTACAGATTGTTGTAGACATTATCTGTTTTTGGACTTGTTTATAAGGGAAGTGTATAGTTAGGCTAGTTTTGAGGCGATTTACTAAATTTAAATAATTACGATGTCAATGTCTCTATATAATAGATTCATTGCATTTTTTATTATTATACGAATCATTAATTATAAGGATTATATTATGTCAGACCGTTACGGTGATTTTGTTCAATCTTCTATTGGCAAAAAAGTAGCAAAAAACTTAGGTTTGCCAATGCCAACGACGCTTGATCGTTTCGAAAGTGGCGAGCGTCTAGTGCGTGGTAGCGTATTGGTTGGCCGTGCTACTGGTGATGACAAGAGTGTCAGTGAGTCTGTTGCCCGTATCCTGTCAGACGTCCATGCCGAAGTATATGTAAATAGCAGCGATGATATCAAAGACGCACTTGCTGATGCAGGCGTAGAGGCAAAAGCCAACACGGGCGGCGATGATCAATTCAAAGTACTGCTTTTTGATGCCAGTAATATCAGCAATGCTGAACAGCTAAAAGAGCTTTATGAGTTTTTCCATACAGTTGCACGCCGCGTAGAAAAATCAGGCCGTGTGGTTGTGGTTGGTCGTACGCCAGAGAACATCACTGATATTGAAACAGCAATGGCTCAACGCTCGCTTGAAGGTTTTGTGAAGTCAGTGGGTAAAGAGTTTAAGCGCGGTATCACAGCGCAGCTGATTTATGTTGAAGAAGGCGCAGAGCAAAACCTAGATTCAACCTTACGCTTTTTTACCTCAGCTCGTTCAGCTTACGTATCAGGACAAGTAGTACGTGTCAGTAAAGGCAGCTCAGTCGATGTTGATTGGAACCAGCCTTTGGGCGGCAAGACGATGCTAGTGACTGGCGCAAGTCGCGGTATTGGCGAAGCTATCGCTCGTGTATTGGCTCGTGAAGGGGCTCATGTTATCTGTCTAGATGTACCACAGCAGCAAGCTGACCTACAAAAAGTTGCTAGCGAAATCAGTGGTTCTGCTTTGACAGTAGATATCACTAGTGAAGACGCTGGTGCAGAAATCGCTGACGCTGCTCAAAAACGTGGTGGTCTAGATTCAATCATCCATAATGCTGGCGTGACTCGTGATAAGACGTTGGCTAAGATGGATGAGAAAAAATGGAACATGGTCATTGATATCAACTTAGGCAGTATCGCTAGATTGAACCGCTACTTGTTGGACAATGACGTACTGAAAGAAAACGCACGTATCGTATGTGTGTCGTCAATTTCAGGTATCGCGGGCAACATGGGTCAGACCAACTATGCCACTTCTAAAGCTGGGGTAATTGGTTTGGTTAACGCAACTGCCAAGCAATTAGAAGACAATGCTAAAGGCATGACGATCAATGCAGTCGCTCCTGGTTTCATCGAAACCCAAATGACAGAAGCCATTCCATTTGCTATTCGTGAAGCTGGTCGCCGCATGAACTCAATGAGCCAAGGCGGCTTACCAGTAGATGTGGCTGAGACTATCGCATGGTTCGCGTCACCTGCGTCTGGCGGTCTAAATGGCAACACGGTTCGCGTCTGTGGTCAAAGCTTACTTGGTGCATAATGTTGATTAATTGACAGGTATATGTGAGAAATAAGGTACAGATAGAGACAGTAGTTGTATCATATGAGCTATTATTCCTCGTTTGTATCACATATGCTTACGAAATAATCTCTGATAAAGTGTAATAAAGCTGCCCAAGGGTGGCTTTTTTATGATAAAAACACAAGAACCAATAGCCAAACTATTTTTTGCTATTAAAGATACTCATGAGGTTGATTAAATTTAATGCTTATTAGATGATTTAATAGTAGGCTTTAGTCAATGACTGCAGATTGTCTTTATAAACGTTAAAGAACTGGTTCAAGCCACACTTAGGATGTACTTATGTCAGACAAACATTATGATGCGTTGCCAAAAGCGCACACCACTTACGCCAATATTGTCAAAAGCTTATTGCCTATCGGTAATGGTGGCAAGGTCAGTAGAGACCAGTTGCCACAATCTACTTACTATGTAGATGACTTGCATATCGATCAAGAAAACCTAGACGACTATCGCAAAATTTGCGGTTTTGCTGATGATGGCAAAGTGCCAGCGACTTACTTCTCGGTATTGTCACAGACGCTGCAGATGAACATGATGGTCAAAGAGCCATTCCCATTTGCCATGCTAGGTCTTGTTCACGTTGATAATAGTGTTACCCAGTATCGTCCGATTGGAGAGCGTGAAACGGTAGCAATGTCGGTCACTTTTGATAACCTGCGCGATCATGCCCAAGGTCAGCAGTTTGACTTTGTCACTATCGTAAAGTCAGAAGATGAAGTCATCTGGGAAGGTACGTCGACTTATTTATCACGTAGCAAAAAACCTAGTAGTAAAGATAAAAAGAGCGCACCGCGTCCGGTCATGGTCAAGCCTGGAGTAAACGAAGAAGGTGTTCATAGCATCTTTGAAGTGCCAGAAGATATCGGTCGTCGTTATGCCTTTGTCTCAGGCGACTTTAATTTGATTCATTTGCATCCACTATCAGCACGCGCGTTTGGTTTCCCTAAAGCGATTGCACACGGTATGTGGTCAAAGGCTAAGTGCCTTGCTCTAATGGGTGACTTGCCTGATGCTTATACAATTGACGTCTCATTTAAGCTGCCTATCTTTTTGCCAGCTGAAGTAGAGCTGATTGCTGAGCCAGTAGCCCAACTTACAAACATAGATGATACTTGTGAGTTTGGACTGTATAGCTCTAAAAACAATAAACCGCATTTAGCGGGTGTTATGGCCCTAAAGAGCGACAGCAAGTAGAGTAAGTATCATAAAGCTTCTATTTTAACAGCCATATTTAACGTACATATTTATTATTATGACTTCACAAAACATGCCTTCAGAAGAAAACGCGATAGCCATAGATCAAACAGAGAGCTCGATAGCAACCGATACGGTCGCCGCTAATGATAGCGGCGCTAACATGCATATTAGTGCCGATAATGGCATTGATTTGGCCGATATCTTTGAGCCTTATTTTCGTCCAGATGCAAACACTATCGTGTGCGGTGCATTAGATGACGGAAAAGTTGCGGCTTTAGCGAAAGCAGGCGTCGAGCTGGTCATCAACTTGCAGCCTGACGACGAGTTGATCTTTGATGAGGCATCAGCAGTTGAGCAAGCAGGTATGCACTACGAACAGCTGCCTATCAGCGGTGCTAAAGAGCTAAAGCAGCTTAAGATATTGGCATTTGATAATGTATTGCGCCAGCACCATGGCAAAAAAGTCGCTATGCATTGTGGGTCGGGTAATAGAGTAGGAGCTGCAATAGCGCTGCGGGCAGGATGGTTGCGTGGACGTAAGATGGATACGGCTATGGAACGTGGTCGCAGTTATGGTTTGACCAAGCTTGAACAAGAAGTTCATAATCGTTTGCTAGTACCGCGTTAACTAGATTTGTGGCATTGAATATTATTGCTGTCTTAGACGTTAGCAAAATTTAAAAATGTTATCGGAATAAATAATAAAAAAGGCGACCAATAGGTGGCCTTTTTTATTGGCTCACAATTCATTTATACTGGTTCAAGTATTTTATATAATCAAAGAAATACTTGTGCAATCTGTAATCGGCTACCTTGTATGCGTTTTAGACTTCTTTGACTATAGCTTATGTATTACTATCATCTTAAAACTAGAATAATTTATATCACTGGAGCAAGGTAATAATAATGGATCATAATACAGAAAATTCTAATACACCCATAAACGCTGACTTTCAAAAAAAATTACAGCAATTACTGACAGATTTACAGCTTGATGATGCACCTGCTGGCGGGGCTGTGGCCGTGTATCAAGCAGGTCAGTGTATAGCACAAGCCAGTACAGGTATGGCACGCTCTGATATGTCGTGGCAGCCTGATACGTTGGCTATTAATTTTTCTACCGGTAAAGGGGTATTGGCAACATTGGTTCATGTGCTGGTTTCGCAGCAACTGATCGAATATGACAAACCTATTGCCCATTATTGGCCAGAATTTGCTGCAAACGGCAAAGACCAAATTACGTTGCGACAAGTCATGTCACATCAGGCCGACTTGTTTTCGATCCAAAGTATCGAGGTCGATAGCGAGACGGTACTTGATTGGGATACAATGCTGCGCCACATTGCAGCGATGCCTATTACTTCTCCCGAAGATGCGCCCAAGTATGACAGCGCTTATAGTGCATTAGTCTACGGTTGGATATTGGGCGGCTTAGTAGAGGCGGTTACGAACTTATCATTCGCTGAAGCACTGCGCCAGTATCTAACAGAGCCTCTGGGCATTGCCGACAGCTGCTATTTTGGTGTGCCAGATAGCAAAGTAGATCAGGTGGCGAAATTGGCCAAAGATTTTGAAGAAACAGAAGATATAAGCTCCCAATTAAAATCAAGACGCCAAAAACCAACCTTAAAAGTAGACTCTCAAGAGACTTTACGTACTTATACAAGCTTACCTAGTTATCATTACTGGCAACAGAAAATGCTAAATGACAAGCGTGCAGCTGAGACGCAAAGTAGCCTTGATAACAGCCTTGATGAAAATCTAAATAACCCTGATACTGACAGCATACAACCTATCTTGAATACGGCGCGTATTAATAGCTTATATTTCAATACCAGTCAGCTTAATCTAAAGAACTATAAGGCGGCGCTGATACCTGCTGGCAAACATGCCCTTGATTATCATAAGCGCCAGACGCTACAAGCTGTCATTCCAGCGGCAAATGGTGTCGCTTCCGCTAAAGCACTGGCAACGATTTATGCAATGCTTGCTAATGGCGGTGTATGGCAAGGGAAAACACTGATCGATAGTGCTACTTTTGAGCAGTTATCTACTCCGCAGGTTGAGGGTTTAGATGCGGTTATGCCAGCGGCTATGAAATGGCGATTGGGCTACCATAGATTATTTAGCTTGTATGCTAACAACGATGATACGGATAAGAGAATGAGTTCTGATTTATCAGGATTTGGGCATATGGGATATAACGGATCGGTTGCTTGGTGCGACCCTGAGCGCCAACTGTCATTTGCTTTTATTCATAATTTTGATACCACTATGCTCAATGACGTTCGTCAGTTTGCGCTGACAGAAGCCGTCTTGAGCTGGGTAGAAGAGATACTTTAATAACGCCAACTTCAATCGCGAATTGATTCTGTTTCAAACATAAGCAGCATTAATTTTAATGCTACTTTTTTGGTGTCATTTTAAGCAATCTTGATGCGCTAAGACCATGGATAAAGATAGAAGTCAAAATAACAATCGAACAAACAATCCACAATTTAAGCGCATCTTCATCCGCGAAGAAACCTTGATTGAGCGCATAGGAAAGATAATATAGGGTACCGATACCGCGAATACCCAAAGCCGATATCGCATATTTTTCGGTATGAGGTAAGTTCAATCCTGATAAGGCAATAAATCCACCAATCGGACGTATAAGTAGTAAGAAGGTAAAGCTGACGATATAGACGCGCCATGTCAACTCGACACCTGCCTGCAACCCTTGACCAAGGAACATACCGAAGATAACGAGCACCAATGACATCAGTAAGCCTTCTGATTGCTCAGCGAAATCATGCAGTTTTTGATGATAAGTATGCTCACACTCTGAGCGACGAAACGCAAATGCGGCCACGAATACAGCGATAAAGCCATAACTGTGTACATACTCTGCAAGTCCATAGGCTAGTAGCGTCAATGCAATAACCACATAGCCTTGCGAGATGGTAGTCTCACGGGTATGTTTAGAAAACACGACTTTAGCCAATACTTTACCAACCAATACACCTACCACTACACCTGCGCCAATCTTCCACAAGACGTCATGAGTAAACCACGACCACAGCATCTCGTAAGTAAAGGCTTTGCCTTCACTGAATGCTTCCGCAATTTTAATCGCTAGATACACAAACGGAAAAGCCAGACCATCGTTCAATCCTGCCTCTGACGTTAAAGTAAAGCGTGGTGTGTCTTCTCCTCCTGTATTGGGAGGTCCCACCTGAATGCTCGAAGCTAACACTGGATCAGTAGGCGCTAACACTGCACCTAACAAAATAGCTGCACCAAGGCTCAAACCAAACGCGTAATACCCCAAGACTGCCATCGCAAAAATACCAATAGGCATGGTAATGAGTAGCAGTCTTACTGTTGGTCGCCACAATCGCCAAGACAACTCTGTATCGATTTTAATACCAGCACCAACCAATGAGACCAATACAACAATTTCAGTCAGTTTCTCGATGAGTAAGCCGTTATCAAGTGGGTCTAAAAAGGATAAAGACGTCCACCAGTAGCCCATCATCAGACCGAAGCTGACTTGGAGCATCGGTAAAGAGATAGAGGTGCGCTTAAAAATAACAGGAAACAAGGCCCCGAGTAAAAAGGCAATCCCGCAGATTAATAAGAATAAGTTATATTTTTCAATCATAAGGTTTACGCACGTCGTTATATTTTAAGGGTCGATTTTATGAGGATAATTTTAGATATTGATGACAATTCACAGCAATAGTTGATAGTCAGTCACTGATACCCTTTATCATGACGTCAAAATAAAATAATTACCGCAAAAAATAGTTATCAAAACGACAGCTACGTTGTTTTTTGGTGAAAAAAAAGCCTGCTTTGCGCAGGCTTAATATTCTTATCAGTATGTCTGGAGCATTTAGTTTACAGACTAGCGCTCGACTTGGCTCACGTCACGTACGGCACCAGTATCAGCACTGGTAGTCATAGCAGCATAAGCACGTAATGCCGGCGAGACATGACGATCACGGTTGACAGGTTTCCATGCATCACGTCCACGCGCTTCCATGGCTTCTCGGCGAGCGGCTAAGTCTGCATCACTCACTTGCATGTTGATGGTACGGTTTGGGATATCGATATGAATACTATCGCCTTCTTCGACCAAACCAATCGCCCCGCCTTCAGCAGCTTCTGGGCTAGCATGGCCAATTGATAGACCTGATGTACCACCAGAGAAGCGACCATCAGTCAGTAGGGCGCATTCTTTACCCAATCCTTTTGACTTCAGATAAGTCGTTGGGTATAGCATCTCTTGCATACCAGGGCCGCCTTTAGGGCCTTCGTAGCGAATGATGACCACATCGCCTGCAACGATTTGATCAGCCAATACCGCAGCAACCGCATCATCTTGTGATTCAAATAGACGCGCGCGACCAGTAAAGGTCAAGATGCTTTCGTCGACGCCTGCGGTTTTGACCACACAGCCGCGCTCAGCGATATTACCATATAGTACGGCTAAGCCGCCATCTGTAGAGTAGGCGTGTTTGGCACTACGGATACAGCCTGACTCACGGTTGACGTCGAGGTTTGACCACTCTTTTGATTGTGAGAATGCTTCCGTGGTACGTACGCCACCAGGTGCTGCAAGGAAGCGTGCGCGAGCTTCATGGTTGTCAGGGTTCATGATGTCCCACTTACCGATCGCTTCTTTCATCGTTGCGCTATGGATAGTCGGTACATCAGTTTTTAGTAACTCGGCGCGATCAAGTTCAGCAAGTAATGCAAAGACACCGCCAGCACGATGCACATCTTCCATATGGTATTTCTGTGAGGCAGGGGCTACTTTTGCCAGACAAGGTACACCGCGACTTAGACGGTCAATGTCAGCCATCTTAAATTCAATCTCTGCTTCATTGGCCGCAGCAAGTAGATGCAAGATGGTATTGGTAGAACCACCCATGGCGATATCTAAGCTCATGGCGTTTTCAAAAGCAGCTTTGGTAGCGATAGAGCGTGGTAGTACAGAGTCATCATCTTGCTCATAACGACGCTTGGCTAATGAGACGATCGTACGACCCGCTTCTAAGAATAGCTCGCGGCGCAATGAATGAGTAGCTAGTAGTGAGCCATTACCTGGTAAGGCTAAGCCTAAAGCTTCGGTCAAGCAGTTCATCGAGTTGGCTGTAAACATACCAGAGCATGAGCCACAAGTAGGGCAGGCTGAGGCTTCGATAGCAGCGACGTCTTCATCACTGATGCTATCATCAGCAGCGTCCATCATCGCATCGACAAGGTCAAGTTTGCGAACAGCACTGCTGTCACTACTATCGGTATTGTGGCTCTTACCAACGGTACTGGCTAAGATTTTGCCCGCTTCCATTGGGCCACCTGAGATAAAAACCACTGGTATGTTAAGGCGCATGGCGGCCATCAACATACCCGGAGTGATTTTGTCACAGTTAGAAATACAAACTAGCGCATCTGCACAATGAGCATTGACCATATATTCGACAGAATCAGCGATCAAATCACGGCTTGGTAGCGAGTACAACATACCGCTATGGCCCATCGCAATACCATCATCGACCGCAATGGTATTGAACTCTTTTGCAACGCCGCCTGCTTGCTCAATCTCACGGGCGACCAGTTGTCCAAGGTCTTTTAGATGCACATGGCCGGGTACAAACTGGGTAAAAGAGTTAGCAATCGCAATGATTGGCTTGCCAAAGTCGCCGTCAGTCATGCCGGTTGCACGCCATAATGCGCGCGCGCCTGCCATATTACGACCGCCGGTAGAGGTTTTTGAGCGATAATCCATGTGATATTCCTTACAAATAGGCGGGGTTATAAAAATGTGCACCCTCAGTTTTAATAGGGATAGTGTGCTTTTTATAGAGAGTGAGTACTAGTGAATAATACTAATTCGTTACCATACCATTAGATATGAATAACTAAAAACAATATGCTAATAACAGTGAATTAATAATCACAAGCGATGAGCGAAAAAACAGTTATTCAAAATAGCTATTCAATACGTTCTAATATGGCTTTGTCAAACCAAGGAAGATCGGCTTTGTCTGCTTCTAGTTTTACAATGGCTGCAAGCGCATGAGTAGCCAGTAGCTGTTGATAATCGCCACTAGCTTCAATCGTCAGCAATGATTCGGCAGGTAGTGCTTGCGTATTGGGGTTTTGCTCGTCAATACTAATTAATATTTGCTTATTATTTTTATAAAGGACGTCTACACGACCAAAAAACTGCCAGTCTTTAAAAGCGGCAATAATAGCGTCGGCAGCATCCTTGGTATATACCTGCTGCGTCTCTTTACCCGTATTGGTCCAATGTAGCCTTACGGCCAATTGCAATGCCTCACTAAATACTACCAACGAGCCGATAATTTTCACATGCCAAGGACTGGTCAGCAGCTCTTCGTCAATGCCAATTAATTTGGTAGCTTCATGAGCCGACATAGGTGTATTGAACTGAATCAGTAGCTCAGGAGTGAGCGGGTGCGTTTGTTTGATCGCATCATCTAAACTGTCATAGTGATACAAAAAAGGCAATGGCAAATCTTGCGTGACAGTCTTCTTTATAATTTTACAATTGTGTATCTGCCAGCTGATGGCTTTATCAGTCAATGCTTCTGCTAATATGATAGCGTTCGGATCGATGGTTTGAGTACTATTGTCAGGCTCAGTACTAAGTTGCTCTAAGTCAGTACTATCAGGCACAGGGACATTTGATCCAGACATTTGGGCATTGTCATTGAGTGTTGAAGACGGGTCGCCGTTATCTAGGCTATCTGATCTATTGGTTGGCAAAGTAGGTAAATCCATAAGCATAGTGTTATTAAAATAGAGGGTTAATATAACATTTTAAGGGCATGGCCTGCTAATAAATTGGTGATCTGAGGAAGTGATTTATGCTGATAAAAGAATATCATTGGGTACATAGTCAATTATGAACTAGTCGTATTTTGTTTATTAAAAGAATGTAGAATATAACCGAATTTTTAGATAAGTATATAGATAGAATAATTAATGAAAAAGTTCTCCGATAACGAATCCGTCCAAGAATGGATGACATCAAACCGTCTCCATGAAGAGTATCTCTTCTTTTATTTACTCATCTGCCTATTTTGGTTTTTCGTTGGTTTGTTTTCTATCGGTATACGCATACCTGTATTTAACGATTTGCAAAATCTAGCATTTAATACGGTATGGTTTTTAATCCTATGTGTCGCATTAAGCGTCCCCAAATTTTGGTATTTTTTGATAAAAGGGCGTCATGGCCAATTGTTTCAAGCCACTGCCAAAGTGTATGAAACGCTAGACAGCATAGAGGATATTAAACAAAAAGAGCAGGTACATAAGCAGATTACTAGCAATGGCAAGTTGCCCCCTAACCGACTAGAAACGCTATCACTGGCATTTTTATTTGCATTCATACTCTTCGATATATTGTATACCCGCTGCTGGATAAGAGATCTGAGCCTAGTGTGGCAGCCTGACTGGGTCAATGCCTGCATTGGTTGGGTACATAATAACCTATCGATGCCTCCAATTAGCGAAGACAGACAGATTTTTAATTTATGGTTCGATGATGGTCACAATGACACAGTATTGAAAGAGTATTTTGGAGATGAATGGGCATTTTTGGCTTCTCCATTTGGTGATGCCGCAATGTTTTACCACTTTATCCGAGTGATGATGTTTGTTCCTATCTTAGCGGCATTGTCGATTGTATTGTGGAAGCCGCTGAAATGGCTAGGAATGCAGCAGATTGATCCTAGAAATATTCACAGTGTCATGTCTTTTTTACGTAGTTGTGCTTGGTCGCTTATTTTTGCATTTTTTATGGCGATTGGTATGTGGGGGTTCTTGACCAATACCACTTGGTTTACGTTGGGCTTGATAGATCAAGAAGCATGGTTCGAGAATTTATACATCAACGGTTTATACATATTTATCGTTTTTGGTATCCGGTTTTTTTATGGTTGGTTTGTTTTTTGGAAAAATATTTTGGGGCTGTAGTAGATAAGCACTATGCTAGACTACTTTTATGAAGATAACCCGTTGTAAACTAAGTAAAAAAGCACAGCGAAGGCTATTAGAGTTTTTCACGGCTGAAGTAACTGCTAGAACA
>NZ_CAJHAL010000018.1:0-74399 GCF_904846365.1 Psychrobacter nivimaris | reverse complement strand
CTTCGCTATTCGTGAAGGCGGCCGTACTGTAGGCGCTGGTGTTGTTGCTAACGTATTGAACTAATCCTTAAGTCTCAGCAATGAGCTTATGAATTAGTCATAAAAAAGGCCATCCTATCTAGGGTGGCCTTTTTTTTGTGATAAAAAATAAATAATTTGGTCACTTACTTATATAATCTAAGTACAACCAAATGATGAGACTAATTAAATGAAAGGAACATCATGTTTGCGATAGAAGCACTACCAACGAATGCAATAGAACTCGAAAACGTTATTCAAACCGTCGCTAATATAGAAGCGGTCGTGCAACCAGATGATGCTTGGAATCAGAAAACATTGACTGAGTTACTTGAGCAGGACAGTATTTGCCTACTGATTGCTTACGATCAAGCCAAAGAAGAGAGCGTCTCTCATCGTGAGATAGTTGGCTATTGTTTATATCAAACGACTTTTGAGCAAGCAGAAGTGTTGCGTATCGGAACTGATCCAAAATACCAACGCCAAGGCATTGCTTTACAGGTATTGAATAAATTGCATGAGCTGTTACAGCTTAATCAGGTAGAGAGTCTTTTGTTAGAAGTACGTGCCGATAATACAGCGGCGATAGCGTTATACGAGCAACAGGCATTCAATATTATTCATAAGCGTAAAGGATATTATAAAATGCCACATAAACCAGCAGTCGATGCATTGATCATGCAGCATAATTATATTTAATAAAGAAAATAAGGCTTAATAAAAAATAAGCGATTATGATAAAAGTGGCTACAACAGCTACGATATAAAAGCAGAGTTAACTAAGATTTAAGCTTTATTGCAAAGGAATTTTCTTTTTACAGACCTCTACATCAAGCTGATAATCACTATCTGCTTTCATTCGACCTAAAATATCCAAGCGTTCGCTCAGTAACTCCACCATTATGCTGATATTGGCTTGCTGTTTCTTAACCTGTTCTAGCTTCTGCTGAGTGAGTATGAGCTGCGAATCAATATCCAAGTGACCATCATAATAATCATTTAGACTATTTTTGATTTCGGTAAGAGTAAAGCCAATAGCTTGCGCGCTTTTGATCAGCTCTATGCGTTCGATACACTCTGGATGAAATTCGGTATATAAACGTGAGCCTGCCTGACGCTTGCGAGATTTTAGCAGGCCTAATTGCTCGTAATGGCGAACCGTATCTTTGGTCGTATTGGCCTTTGCTGCTAGCTCTCCAATCAATAGAAACGATGTATCAAGTGCCATAATAACCTCTTATTTTTTTCGCTATGATAATCATAACTCTAGTTGCCACGGCGATTCGCTATCCAGTAGCGATACGGCTAACGGTTTATGAGAGTGCCTTTGCCATGGCACAGACTGGCTGCCAATCAGGTTGTCTAACTGAGTCAGAAAGCTAGCACGCGGTAAAGTAGTGGCACCTAAGCTCATCAAATGATCGTTCGGTAACTGACAGTCGACGAGTGCGACATCGCTTTGTTCACATAAGCGCATCAGACCCCAAAACGCTAGCTTTGACGCATTAGATGCTCGATGAAACATTGATTCACCAAAATAGATGCCGTTTATTTTTAACCCGTACAATCCGCCAATCAGTTGACCTGCTTCGTCCCAAACTTCAATGCTATGAGCAAAGCCTTGCGCATGCAATTTGGTATAAGCTTCGATCATCTCATCATGAATCCAAGTATGCTCACCTCCGGGATGATTGTCATTAAGGCCATCACTGCGCGGTAAGCTACAGGCATGTATGACATCGTCAAAAGCTTTATTAAGCGTCAATTGCCAACGTTCGCGATTTGCTTGCTTACGTAGAGACTTACTCGGTTGATAAGCCGAGGGGGCGATCACACAACGCGGCTCAGGACACCACCAAGCAATAGGCTCATCTTCGTTAAACCAAGGAAATAGTCCTTGAGCATAGGCTGATATCAGTGTTTCAGGTGCTAAATCACCCCCCATAGCGACGATGCCAATACCATCAGGATCGATAGAAATGGGATCAGGAAAGTCATAACGCCCAAGACTTTTTAAAGTCTCAGGCGTAATGTGTTTATCGTGCTGTTGAGTAAAGTTGCCCATTTAGGCTTCTTTATCTGCAGTTAGTGTTGAATCATAAGTGTGGTCACGAGCGACGGTTTCGCCCAGTGCATCCAAGTACTTTTCAGCATCTAGCGCAGCCATACAACCCGTACCAGCAGAAGTGATGGCTTGACGGTAAACGTGATCGGCTACATCACCTGCGGCAAACACACCTTCAATACTGGTCTGGGTAGCATTACCAGTCAAGCCACTATTAACGATCAGATAGCCATCTTTCATATCCAACTGACCTTTGAACAAGTCAGTATTTGGCTTATGACCAATAGCGACAAACATACCCATTGTGTCTAGTTGTTTGGTGCTGCCATCAATCATTGATTCGATAACGACGCCATTGACGCCCATGTCATCACCGACCACTTCTTTTACTTGATGGTTCCATTCGATTTTGACATTGCCGCTTTTGGCTTTTTCAAATAGCTTGTCCTGCAGAATTTTTTCAGAGCGTAGGCTGTCACGGCGATGTACTAAGGTCACTTCAGACGCAATATTAGATAAGTACAAAGCTTCCTCAACCGCTGTATTACCACCACCAATCACCGCAACTTTTTGGTTTTTATAAAAGAAACCATCACAAGTGGCACAGGCTGATACGCCAAGCCCTCTGAATTTGGTTTCCGATTCTAGCCCCAAGTACTGTGCAGAGGCACCAGTTGAGATAATGAGCGCGTCACAAGTATAGCTACCGTTGTTACCTGTCAATTGAAAAGGACGCTCGTTTAGGTTTACTTCATTGATATGATCGTAGACCAGTTCAGTACCGAAACGCTCTGCATGCGCTTTCATACGTTCCATCAATGCAGGACCTGTCAAATCATGCGCATCGCCTGGCCAGTTGTCGACTTCGGTAGTGGTGGTTAATTGTCCACCGACTTCCATGCCAGTAACCATAACCGGCTTAAGGTTAGCGCGCGCTGCATAAACGGCTGCAGAGTAGCCAGCAGGGCCTGAGCCTAAAATAATGAGCTTTTCGTGACGTGGAGCAGTAGTGTCAGTTGCCATGAGTTGTTCCTTGCTAAATATACGAATTAAAAATGTAAGTTATAAATATAATAAAAGAGGAATATCAAAAATGACTACGAATATGCTTCTTCTAATTGCTGTGTGATAATAACATAAGGGCACAGCGCACAAAGTGCAAGTTTGCTAAAACAAACACAGGTATCATTAGAATCAAAGAATAAATAACTTTGGAACATAAGTGCAAAACAGAGACTATTTTATAGAATTTAGGCAATACAGTTAGCCATATTTTGCCACTCGTGTTTCGCTAACCAGCTGTTTTCTTACGCAAAGTGTCTACTGATTTACTTTCTTACACGCTTTCTTGAGAAGACTGTCGCCACTGTACCTATGTATTTGTTATTATAAGAAGTTATGCCAAGTGTAGTAGGAGCCAAGCGATAACGGTTGTTTAAAGGCTCTACAATCGGCACATGCCAAACAAACACTTCGCTCGGTACATTTATGTCAACACTTTATGTCAGCATGATTAGGCTTAGTCATGCATTGGCGACCATTTAGTATTAATAACAAGGCAGATCTTACGTGATATCAGCACCGCTTATTGAGTATTTAAAAAAGGGAATGTTTACCCTCCTTGGGTTAATACTGGCCGTTTATTTGTTTGTCATTTTGATGACTTATACAGGCAACGATCCTAGCTGGTCGCACATCAGTAGTGATATGACCACGATTAATAATATGGGCGGCGAGGCAGGCGCATGGTTATCCGATTTGCTTTACAGCTTTTTTGGGTTTGGTGCTTGGTGGTTTTTGGCATTCGTGGTTTATGAATCTATTTTGATTTGGTGGGAAAACAAGCCAACGTTTTGGCTCATGCGATTGGTCGCTTATGTGTTTTTGCTATTAAGTGCTAGCGCATTATTTGCACAATTGGTTTCTCTAGTTCAGCAAGTCACAAACCCTGACGCAATCGGTCTTGAAGGCGTCGCTGGTGGTATCATCGGGCTAGAACTACAAGCGCGTTTGGCACAGCTACTATCGCAGTGGGGGAGTGTGATTTTCTTAGCAGTATTCGTTGTGATTACCGCTACGTTTGCCTTTAATATCCATTGGATGACGATATATCAAAAGGTTCGTGCGCTGTCATGGCTTGGTTCAGGTGTAAAAAGTCAGGATGCTATCAACGCTACTGAACCGAGCAGTACATCACAAGATGATAGCCAAAACTTAGATGAGTCGGTAGATAAAAAAGTAGAGCATGAGCAACTGCCACTTGAGTTACAGTCTGCGGAAAATACTAGCGGTACTCAAGACGTCAACAGCAGTGGACGTTTCGGTAGTGTATTATCAGAATTTTTGGCAACCTCAGGATTGGCAGATAGTGTCAAAGCCTCCGTCATCGCAGCAAAAGCAGCGGCGACACCCAATAGCTCAAAAAGTGATCAGGCAAATACCGATACAGAAACGCTTAAAGATGCTACTGATAGTACGGTCAACAGTACAGTCCAGCCATTAGTTTCAAACTTGACTGCACCTATTGCTCGCAAAGTTGAGCCAAGCTTTGCGTGGAATGATGCCAATACTGTCGATGATTTACTCGCAAGTGAGCAAATGGTTTATAATGCCAATAGCATGGACAGCTCGGCTATGCCTGTACCTAACTATTCCCAAGCGGGTACTAGTAGTACAGCATCGTTAGAGAAATCAGTACCTGCTACTGTTGTGACCACTACAACGATGGAAGCGGTTGATCAACCAGATATACATGATAAAGAATCACTAGCTCAGCCATCAGTTGATGAGTCAGTGAGCAGTAATTTAGCCAGTCAGCCAGTCATTGAACCTGCTGATCCTAAAATCTCTACGACACATGAGACTGAGGAAGTAGATAAGTTGGCAGAAGCATGGTTGGCAGAGCATGCTAACATATCAGAACCTACTGAATCTGTTGTAGGAACGTATGAAGACTCTAAGCCTGTTCAGGAAATCATAGCAGCTGAGCCAATAGTACAAGAGAAAAACCCAGAACCTATCTTAGAAGAGCCTATTAGCTTTGCACAGGAGTCAGCCAATCAACTGTCTGATACGCCTGTAGAGTTGCCACATACTGAAAAAACAGCAGTAGCCCCTGAGCCTGAAGTTGCTCCGGTAACAGTAGAGACTGAGCCTGCATTGCCAGATGTGCCAGATGTGTCAGACATGACACCAACCAATACGCCTCCTGCCAATCCAAAAGCAGCGCCAACGGTGGAAGTGACTAGCCCAGTCTCAAATGTACAGCCTGAGCCGAAAGCGTCCGTGCAACCATCTGTTAGCTTTGCTGTCCCAGAGGGCGATAGTAGCAACCATATCACTGATATGATGTCAGAGGATGATAGTAATGACGACACCAATGTACCGGTCATGCCGCATATTAGTGATGACGCAGCCTTCAGTCAAAAGTCACGCTCGATGCAAACGGCAGCTTATCGCAGCAGCCTGACGCCTATTCCAGAAGTCTCTATATTGGATAAGCCGGATCCTGACCGCAAGCCTAGCTACACTGTGGCTGAACTTGAAAAACTGTCTGAGTTGCTAGAAATTAAGCTACAAGAATTTAATGTAAAGGCTTCTGTGGTTAATGCTATCCCTGGCCCTGTTGTCACCCGTTTTGAAGTAGAGCTGGCTGCTGGGGTGAAGGCTAGTAAAGTCACAGGTATCTCGCGTGATTTAGCACGTTCATTATCGATGGCCTCTTTACGTGTGGTCGAAGTGATTCCGGGCAAACCGTACATCGGTATCGAAGTGCCTAACAAGAAACGTGAAATGGTACGTTTGATTGAACTGCTAAATACCGAAACGTTTAAAGATCCTAAAGCGCAGATTAGCATGGCAATGGGTAAAGACATCGGTGGTAACCCAATCATTACCGACCTTGCTCGTGCGCCGCATATGCTGGTGGCTGGTACCACAGGCTCTGGTAAATCAGTATTGGTCAACTCGATGCTACTATCGATGCTACTCAAATATACACCCAATGAGCTGCGTCTTATCTTGATTGATCCAAAGCAGCTTGAGCTTGCTAACTATAATGATATTCCGCATTTGCTAACGCCAGTAGTCACCGATATGACGGAAGCGGCCAGTAGCTTGTCATGGTGTGTGGCCGAGATGGAACGTCGCTATCAGTTGATGAGCTTGCTAAAGGTTCGTAAGCTCAATGAGTTTAATAAAAAAGTCATCGCGGCGGAAAAATCAGGCAATCCTATGCTCGATCCTCTATGGCGTCCAAATGACAGCGTAAGTATTAGCCAAGCACCAAAGCTAAAAACCTTACCCATGATTGTTATTGTCGCGGATGAGTTTGCCGATATGATTATGCAGGTTGGTAAACAAGCCGAAGAGCTCATCACACGTTTGGCGCAAAAATCGCGTGCTGCAGGTATTCATTTAATGCTAGCGACTCAGCGTCCATCAGTCGATGTCATTACAGGTCTGATTAAAGCCAACATCCCAGTGCGTGCGGCACTACGAGTCAACTCAAAAGTCGATTCACGTACGATTCTAGATAGTGGCGGTGCTGAGGACATGCTGGGTAACGGCGATATGTTGTTCTTGGGGCCAGGACAGATCGAGCCAGATCGTGTACATGGTGCTTACGTCAGTGACGAAGAAGTTAACCGTGTCTGTGATGCGTGGCGTGAGCGCGGTGCCCCTGACTATATTGATAATATGGCAGGCAATTTTGAATTGTCTAGCCCAGGCGGTGGTAGTACAGCCAATGCCTCTGGTGAAGATGATGATTTATATAATGATGCTGTGGCCTTTATCATGGAAACACGTAAAGTTTCTGCCTCAAGCATTCAGCGTAAATTTAGTATCGGCTATAACCGTGCCGCGCGTATTGTCGACTCTATGGAAGAAGCTGGATTGGTCAGCTCGATGGGCAAAAGTGGCAAGCGTGAACTATTGATGTAGGATTAATCCTTAAGTTGATAACGAGAAAGCGAGTCATGAGAATGGCTCGTTTTTTTATGGAAGAAACTTAATAATACTTTTATAAATTGTGGGTTTAGAAGTAAGCTCTTATTATTCAGTATGTTCTAGGGCTCGAAGAGTAGATTCGTATATTGGTTCATTAATTACTTAAACCATCCAGATGACTAACGAGTCCGTTTATCAAATATCAGGCACGGTTTTTTATACTAAACTGACAGGAGTTTATGAAAAAATAGTCATTAGTTTTAGAAAGTATGCGTGCTACATAGTCTTAATAAAATTACTCTCCAAGGAAGGTTAGTTATGTTTAAAGAATATACTCAGTATGATGGGCTCGCCTTAGCAGCCTTGGTCAATTCAGGTGAGGTTAGCGCAAAGGAATTGCTAGACGCTGCTGTCCATCAAGCCAATCAAATCAACCCTAAGCTAAATGCTATCGTGCATCGTTTTGATGAGCGTGCTTACAATGCTGCGCAGGCAGGTTTACCTTCAGGTGTATTTACTGGCGTGCCGTATTTACTAAAAGATTTATCATTTAGCTTCGCCGACGAGCCAATTACGATGGGTAGCCGCAGCGTCAATATCATTTCAGAGAAAGACAGTGAAATCGTCAAACGGATGAAAGCGACAGGCGTTAATACTTTTGGCAAGACTAATACTCCTGAGTTTGGTTTGATTATCACCACTGAGCCAAAAGCGCATGGTGCTACTCATAATCCTTTTAAAAAAGGCTACAGCTCTGGCGGCTCGTCAGGAGGTAGTGCAGCAGCAGTTGCGAGCGGTATTGTCCCGATGGCAGGCGGCGGTGATGGTGGCGGCTCCATACGTTTCCCATCTGCTTGGTGCGGTACGTTTGGGTTAAAGCCAAGCCGTGGACGTAATCCAATGGGCCCTAATCTTGGTGAAGGCTGGGAGGGGGCCGTGGCTGACCATGTGATTACGCGCTCAGTGCGCGATAGTGCAGCGATGCTAGATGCAACTAGTGGAGCAGAGATTGGTGCCCCTTACATTATAGCTCCGCCAAACGGCACCTTTCTGCAAGCGGCAATGCGTGCACCGCGAAAGCTAAAAATCGCTTTGCATCAGCAGCCTTTGATAGCCAATACGACAGTGGACAAAGAGGTGCTGGCGGTACTTGATCAAACGGCTAAGCAATTAGAGTCTATGGGTCATGAAGTAGTACCAGCCGAGCCAAACATCAATATCGAGCAGTTTTGGCATGACTTTATCGTTGTGGTCTGCGCGCATACGGCTTTTACGATTGATAATATCGAGCGTGAGTTTGGTACTGACCACATCAAAAACCTAGAGCCACAAACTTATAATATGGCACTGCTTGGGCGTTCGCTATCAGCGGTTGATTTGGCACATGCCAAACATGGCTGGCATTATAGCCAGTATCAGACGGGGCTATTACTAGAAGACTACGATATGATTTTGTGCCCGACTGTGCCCACGCCTGCGGTAAAGCATGGTGTACTACCGCCTAGCCGTATGGATGAGATGATGATGCGTAGCGCCGAGGTGCTTAACAAGGGCTTTAATATGGGTAGATATGCCTTTAGCTCAGGCATGATTGAAAAGCTCAGTGCACCTGTATTAGGTAAGATGGGCTTTACGTTATTGGGTAATGTTACAGGATTACCCGCGATGTCAGTACCCCTTGGTATGAGTAAAGAAGGCTTACCGATTGGTATGCAATTAATCGGGCGCATGAATGATGAAGCGACATTATTCAGCGTGGCGGGCGAGATGGAGCGTGCAGGTTTATTTACCAAACACGCTTTTGAGAAGTAGGATTGAGATCTATGGTTTGGATTGATAGCACTCAATCAAAGCGGTAAATATCCATACCCAAACTATGATGAGCCATACTTTGATGAACGACAGAGACACGCTGACCAGTACCTAGTGCAAAAAACAGTGGTAGCAAGTGCTCATCACTTGGATGAATGTCCTTGTAGTCTGGGTACTGCTGCCAATCGAGCGCCGTGGGAATGTCTATTTTGAGCTGCTGCAACAACCATTGCTTAAACGTTTTGGCTGCTTGATCGATGCTGTCGGCTTCCCAACGCAATGCTTGTAAATTGTGCGTAATGTTACCTGAGCCAATGACGAGGATTTGCTCATCACGCAGATGTGCCAACTGCGCGCCTAACTGATAGCAGGCGATACTGTCATAATGCTGCGGCAGTGATATCTGTACGATAGGCACATCGGCTTCTGGGTACAGATGTCTGAGCGGCGCCCACACACCATGGTCACAGGCACGTACTGGATTGACACTACAAGTAATGCCACGTGCGGTCAGCTGCTGTGTAAGTGTCTCAGCCAGTGCTGGCTGACCTATAGCAGGATACTGAATGTCGTAAAGTTCAGGCGAAAATCCTGAAAAATCATGCCACGTCTTTGGCTGTGGATTACTACTAATCTCTAGCTTTGCTGACTGCCAATGCGCTGACATAATGACGATGGCACGTGGCTTAGGTAAGTTTTGACCGATACGTGCCAGTGCACTGGTCGTCGCAGACTGCTCAATTGCAAGCGTAGGCGCGCCATGCGAGATAAAGAGCGCTGGTAGCTTAGATGTATTCGTCGCTACATCAGACGTATTTTCCCATGCGGCAGCCGCTGTGATAGGCGTCTGCACACTATGATGGTCATCACGTTGATGAGAGGGCTTAGAGGCGTTGGGTGTCGCACATTTTGGATATTTCATGTTGCATTTATTAGGGCGTGCGCCAGTATTTCAATCTATTTTAGGGTTGATGTTTTGAATCAAAAAATAGATTAGTATTTTATTTAATTACCACGGTGATAAGGGTGGTTATTGTTGATACTCATCGCGCGATACAATTGTTCCATAAGTACGACGCGTACTAGCGGATGTGGCAATGTCAGTGCTGATAGTGATAACTTTGCATCAGCCTTTGCCAATACTTCTGGCGAGACACCATCTGCACCGCCGATGACCAAGGCAATATCATCGCCTTGCAGCATGCCATCAGAGAGCTTATCAGCCAGTCCTTCTGTCGAAATCATCTTGCCTTTGACATCTAATACCCACAATTGCTCTCGGCTTGATGCATTATGAGCGGCTAATATAGCCTGACCTTCCTGCTCACGGTACTGTGCCAAATTAGCATCTGAAGGGTTTTTTGCCCGCTTGGCTGCCGCAATTTCGACAATTTCTGTGCTTAGCATCGGTTGAATGCGTTTGTAATACTCGTCAAAACCCGTCTGTACCCAGCTAGGCATTTTATTGCCAACGGTCAAAATCCTTACTTTCATAATGCTTACCATCTCGATAATTGAATTCACGCTTACTAGGGCGTGCTCTTAATAGTTGTATCGCTCGTTCTTCATTGTCTGCAATTTACATCAGAGGGTTAATCGTCTCTGATACGTTGCTACTTGCGCTTTGATCGTCCGCTTGGCTTGGCTTTGGAATGACAGTCAATTTTGCATCAGACTCAAAAACAATAGCTTCGACATCATCAAAGCTATTAATCCCTTCAGAGCGCATGGCACATTCGATTTCCTGACGCGTCAAGCGCTCATCACGCATGGCATCTGGCAAAAACTGCCCTTGATAAAAAACGATACGCGGCTCTGACAAAATAAAGTCACTAAATTGCGGTGAAACAGATGCATATTTGGTCACCACAAATTGCAATAGGTACAATACTAAAATAGACGACACCCCTTCAACAAAGGGAATGTCTTTGAGCAAAATTGTACTGGCACCCAACGAGCCGATCATGACCGTCACGATCCAATCGAAGTTGTTAAGCTGCGATGTTGAGCGTTTGCCAGAGACTTTGGTAACTGTCACGATTAACACGTAAACCATAACAGTCGTCAAAACAATACGACCAAGCTTGTCTATGTTGTCAAAAAAGATCATGTCCATAATGTCCGCTCCTATTATAAAGGTAAAACAAGTCATCGCTAAAATACTACTTACTAGGGCGCGCCTTACTTTGTCTCATTTTTAGTACTATTCTTAAAATAATGATACGCCTTAAACTTAGCCTAACGGATTTTACGCATTAGCAGGGGAAAACTTTGTAGCACCTTGTAGATGATGGTTTGTACTTACGTTGATTTGCGTATAGGGTCTAATAATCGATTGATAGACCATAGACTGATTCGCGCACTGACTAGAGTGAGGACTAGCATTAGCATTAACGATGAAAGCAGGGGCAGTGGACGCTGCATCGCCATCTCAAACAATACCTCACGGCTTATCGTATCAAACAGCCAAAACCAGATGGCTGAAAAATAAATGACCGTCAGTATCCAGACAATCACAACCCCACCAAACATCAACTTATTAATCTCATCTCGCGCTAATGCTCGTTTCTGATGTTTGATAAATTTACTAACAGCGATATAGGCACCTACGATAATAGAAACCACCATGACCAATTGCGGATTGAGCGCAAGTTTGGTCTGTATCATCATAAATATGGTACTGGCGAGCGTGTATCCAATCGCAAAAAAACCGACATATCGAGCCAGTTTAGGCTGCACTTGTATAAGCGTCTGAGCTTTGTTGAGACTGGTTGTCTGGCGTGACATAAGCTAACCTTTATAAAGGTAAAAAATAGAGTATTGATAATACAACGTCTTAAAGCGTTAAAATTAGCGCTGTGCCGTCCAGTCGAGCATGGCATCTAATACAGGTCGCGCTGCATAAGGATTTAGCGCCTGCTCGGTATTGATTATGCCGACGACGACGTAATCTTGTCCTGAAATCCCTTTAACATAACCTGCCATTGAGGTGACGTTGTTTAGAGTGCCCGTTTTTATCCATGCGCGTCCAGTGGCTGTCGATTCAGGCAAGCGTTCGCTATGGGCGGCAATAGTGCCACTGACCCCAGCGACCCCTAACGAGTCGACATAGGCTTCAAAATTTGGTCGACCATAAGCATAAGTCAGTAGCTCGCTTAGGTTGGCGGCGGTGATAGTACACTCACGGCAAAGTCCTGAGCCATTGGTCAAATGAGGCGGCGGCGTACTGAGATTGGTTTGCCACCATTGATTGATGGTTCGTAAGGCTGCAGGATAGTCTGTCGTAGCAGGTTTGCCAAACTGATATAAGCTATCAGCCTTTTTGCCACTAGATTTAACAGCCGCTACTTTATTATCCATCTCATTACTAGCGCTGGCTTTATGACTACTTGGACTAGTCGCAGTTATGCTAGCAGGTATTGATTGAGTCAGCCTTTCTTTATCATAAGCGCCTATAGATAGCGCCACTTGCTCAGCCATGACATTGTTTGAGAAGTGATTAATGTCATGGATCTGCTCCGTTAAATTCAATGACGGATAGCTGACCATAGGTAGAGGAGACATCGTGATAGCTGTAAGTCCGTGCGCTCGTTTCGTCGCCTTGGTCATATCGTAAGGGGTTTCTTGTGAGATTACCTGCCCACTCAAAGTATTCCCCAACGCTTGCCATTTGGCAGCGATGACGTGTGCCGCAAACTCTTTGGCATTAGGATATGCCACGTAAAAGACATGCTCACCGCAGCTCTCTGGCAGACTGGTATTTAAAACAAGCTGCGTGTTTTGCCACTGCGGCGCTAGGCTATAGCTTGCTTGCCCACAACTGGCTGCACGGGTATTGATTGTAGCAGGCAGCTGATAGTTGGCTAACCGCGGCTTATAGGTCACACTTGCTTGGCCATTATCTTGAGGGTAAGTTTTGATACCAATGGTGCTAAAGTTAACCAAAAACCCATCAGGGCTGGCGTTATAAGGGCGTAGAGGTGAGTTGTCAAAGGCGGCAGGATCTTTACTAACATTGTTAAAAACAGCGCTGTCGATGATGATGTCACCATCGATATGACGAATACCGGATGCTTGCACTTTATACAGTAACTGCTTTAAACGCTCGTGGGTCATTTTTGGGTCGCCACTACCTTGAATAATCAAGTCACCATGTAGACGGTTGCCGATGACAATACCTGTGTGATAAACCCGTGTATGCCACACAAAATCGGCCCCTAAAGTGTCCAAAGCGATAAAGCTAGGCACAAGTTTCATGGTGCTGGCAGGCGTACGAGGGATGTCAGACTGGTGATCCAGCAAAGGCGAAAATGAAATCTTTATAGAGGTTTTATTATTGCTCGCAGTATCTTGTTCTTTGGTGTTCTGAGTAAGCGTATGCTGAGATTCATCAGGGATGACTGTTGGAATGCTCTCTACGCTCTGATAAGTATAAGGGTCATCGGTATAAGCATGTATTTTTTGCTCGTGCTTTTCAATGGTGCGCTGCTCTATGGTAACTAAGGCGCTCTGGTGGCTCGGGTCGCTGCTACTTGTATCCGTAGAGGTGTCTGTAGTTGGGTGCTCAGATACTATAGTAGATGCAGATTGGCTGTCAGGTTCATCACTATCAATGACTTGAATAGGAGCAGGCAGACGGCTAGCAGCCTTGTCACCCACAGGTGTAATAACGATACTGATATCCGCTTCTGTCAAATCGGCACGTGCCAAGGCTTTTTGAATGGCTGCTGGTAAAACGGCTTGAGCATGTATCGGTGCGACCACAACCGCTGCCAATAACGCTAACCTAGATAGACGTTTATTAGGTTGGTTTAGCAGTCGCAAATGACGACAAAGCGTGGTGATTTTGGTTGCAGCAGTAGAGTAATGGCGGCGTTTAGAAGGGTATCGCATGAGCATCTTTCATCAGGTGGCAAAAACAGCCTATGGTAACATGAGTTGCTGTTTTCGCACACGATGTCAGCAGTACAATTTTAGGGCGTGTCATCAATCTGAACAATAAAATTTAAATGGGCTAAAAATGGCTAAATCTTTGCCAAACTGCGTCAAGTAGCTGGCTAATATCTTGATATTATTTGTACTCCTTTCTTTGTTTGGCTGCCATTTATCTCATCTTTACTACCATTTTCAAAATGAGGACACGCCCTAGCGATAATGACGCTCTTATTTAGATAACTAACTCTAACTATCGATTGAACTGCGAGCATGCTTTACTGCTAACGCACATGCAAAAAAGCCATCGCCGTCATAACAGCATCGTTATAAGCATCATGCGCGCCCAGTTCAGGAATGTTGTAATGGGCTAATATCCGATTCAGATGTTGGGCTTGGTTAGAGAGCCCTTGTGTGTGACCACTGATACGCCGACTGTAAAGGTGACGCAAATCTATGACTTCGTTTGGTAGAGACGTTCCCATGTAGCGTTTGACCAAAGGATTCAAAAAAGCTATGTCTAGCTGTGTGCAGAATCCAACGATTGGTCGATTACCTATGAATGGTAGCAGCAGTGCCAACATGTCATCGTAACTCATGCCATGTTCAACATCGGCGGTACGTAGGCCATGGATTACAATGGTGTCGCGGTCTGGCATTACAGGAGGTCTGCAAACCAAATGCATGCCATTACCCGTGTCGATGATACTGCCATTAATATGTATCGCTGCTACAGACAGCAGGTGATGCTTTTTGGGGTTCAGTCCTGTCATCTCGCAGTCAATCGCCACCCATTGCTCAGCCGAAGATGTCGTAAACATTAAGGCAAGCTCTGGACGCTGTAATTGCGTCTTTTGCCAAGCGCAAGATAACTGCTGTAACCAGTTCATATTGGTTGCTCATCCATCTATGTTATTTTTGTATTTATAAAATTTCTCTATTTATGAAGCCTCTGTACTAAGACTGCCACATTTATGCGATTTCTAGCTGATAGTGTTGACGCAATTGATTCTTAAAGCTTTTGACCACGGCCAGACACTCTTTGAGTAGGTCACGTTCAAGCGCAGTCAAAGTCGTAGGGTCTACTTGCCGTGCATGCTTATCGTCGGTCGAGAGCGCCACAGATAAGCGCTGCGCCATAAAAAATTCTAGTGCTTCTAGCAAAGTATCGGCGCGCTCTTGGGTCATAGCATCAACCTGTACTAGAGCCTTTAAACGCGCCTTGGTACTAGGCACATCGAGCACATTGTTTTCTAATGCTAAAGTGCGGATACCATGCACCAAAGGAAAAATACCGGCTTTTTTTAGATCAATGTCGGATGATGCTGATTTACCGCCTAGTAAAGGTACAAACTTCTGCCACCATTGATTAACATCGCCAAACTGTAGCGCTGCCCGTGCAAACTGCCTGACAAACATAGGGTCTGCTTTTTGATGAGCAAGCTTTAAATGCTGACGTACTTGAGTAAGCAGTGACTCATCGCCGCAGACGTATTCAGCATCTAGTATTGCAGACAAGTAAATACCATGCATCGGGTCGGAATTCCTAAACCATAGGCCAATTTGCGCAGTGAATTGCTTGAGCGGTTGTCGCCACATAGGATTGGTCATCATGATATTGCCATCACACAGTGGGTAGCCAAGCGTTGCTAAATGGCTATTAAAAGTATCAGCAAACTGTGCTAAATCGAGGTGTGTATAGCCATCACGAATGATGAGCGCGTTGTCTTGATCGGTACGCATGATTTGCTCACCGCGCCCTTCTGAACCCATAACGATAAGGCAGGTATTGGCCATCACTTCATCAGGTACGATTAGCTGCCATAGTTTGGTAAACACCTGCGCATTTAGCGTCTGTACCATACGACTGATATTGCCAATTTTGACACCATTGTGATGCTGTGATCGAATATAGCGACCGATCAGCTCAACAGCGGTATCTAGGCTCGATAAGTCCTGTGCCTGTTCGATTTGAATACTAATCAGCTGCGAATGATGGCCAATATGAGCGAGCATATCACTTTGCCCAAGCACACCGACGACATCACCACTCTGATCAACGACTGGCAGTCTATGAATACGATAGCGAGTCATGGTCAGCAGCGCATCGCCAATCTCATCACTGGCTTTGATCGTACGTAGATTGAAATTGGCATAGCGTTGACAAGGTGTGGTGGCAGGATTTTGTCTGTCGCTTACGGCGCGGCAGATATCAGTATCTGTCAAAATCCCTAAGAGTAATCTTGTCTCAAGTTGCGCTATTTGTGAGCCATCTAAGTCATTCAAATCATATAAGCTATGTAGCGGTCGGACCAGTACATGTTTTAATCCAGCTTTGGTCATGATGCGGGCCGCTTCGTACAAGCTATCATTGGCATCGACGATATGGACTGGTAATAGATGAACATCTATCACTGGCTGCAGCATAATTTGCTGTACTTCTTGTTGGTTAGTATAGCTGGCAGGATCTAGCGTTTTATTATGACGTCGTTGGCGCAATGCTTTTAATCGTTCAGGCAGTTTGTCTGATAGCATTTGGCGTACCAGATGATTTTGTGCACTGATTTTATCGATAGCATCACCAGCGACTTGGAGCAGTAACGTCTCTTCATTAGCTCGGAATTGATAGGGCTGTATGGACGTACTTTCAGGCTCTAGCTGATTATCCTTGGCAAGTGATTCAGGTAGGCGGCGGCTATCAAACCAATCATTATTATTCAGACCGTCAGCGTGATTGCTACCTACATAGGACGCGACAAACTCACCATCTAGTGATTGCTCGATTTGCCCTTTGATGACCACATACAGACATTGCAATTCTTCTGCAGGCAAGCTTTCGTTTTTGGCAAGGTAGCGTATCTGGGTGTTTTTTCTAATGCTTTGACGCTCGGCTAAGCTCAATACATCAAAGGGCGGTTGGCTAAAATCAAGATGGGGCATGGCATCATCCTTGATGGCATATTTTCGGTAGAGACTTTACTATAGCATTAATAAAACAAAAAGCCTCCAATAACCACAATATAAATAGGGTTATTGAAGGCTTTTTGCTACTGCGTCATTTATCCCAGCTACATTAGATTTTTCTAATTAGCTCTAAGCGTTTAGTAGGCTGCGGATACGACTGATTGCTTCTCGGCTCTCATCGACACTCGCGACCAGAGCGATACGCACATAACCTTGTCCAGGATTATGACCATCAACTTCACGTGACAAATAACGTCCTGCCAATGCATGAATATTGGCTTGCTCATACAGCGCTTTGACAAAGATTTCATCATCACCGCCGAACTGCTCAGGCACTTTGACCCAAAAGTAAAACCCAGCATCAGGCATACGTAACTCTAGCAATTCCCCAAGCTCAGACATCCATAGGGCAAACTTCTCTTGATATAGCGCTCGATTATGAGCGACGTGTTTTTCGTCTTGCCACGCAGCGATAGAGGCGAGCTGATGAGGTATCGGCATCGCACAACCTTGGTAAGTACGATATTGCAAATAAGCCTGCAAAATTTTGGCATCACCGGCCACAAATCCAGAGCGCAAACCCGGTAAGTTTGAACGTTTGGATAGAGAGTGGAACACGATACAGTTTTTGAAATCGCGGCGACCAAGGGCCGCACAAGCTTGGAGCAGTCCAATCGGTGCTGTATCAAAATACAGCTCGCTATAGCACTCGTCACTGGCAATAATAAAACCGTACTGATCTGACAGGCGAATGAGGTATTCCCAATCATCCATTGTCATGACGGCGCCTGTTGGATTGTTTGGGCTACAGACAAACAATAGCTGTGTACGCGTCCAGACGTCTTTTGGTACCGCGCGATAGTCACCTTTGTAGTCGTTATCTGATGTACAAGGGACAAAGTAAGGCGTTGCTTGTGCCAGTATCGCCGCGCCTTCATATATCTGATAAAACGGGTTGGGCATGACAACCGTAGGCGATGTATTAGATGCTAAAGAATGGCTATCTTTGTCAGATACATCATGATCAACGACCGCTTGTACAAAGCTAAAAATCGCTTCACGCGTACCCATCACGGGTAATACTTGAGTATTGGCATCGACATGATTAAGAAAAAACCGCTTCTCTAACCAATGGGCAATGGTTTGGCGCAGCTCAAACATACCGTTTGTGGTCGGATAACGACTTATTTTGTCCAAGTTTTCGCGTAGGACGTCCAATACAAATGCAGGTGGCTCGTGTTTTGGCTCACCAATACCGAGCTTTATTTCACTGTAGCCATTGGCGGGCTTGCTTTCGGCAAGTAGTGTTGCCATCTTTGCGAAAGGATAAGGGTGCAAATACGTTAAGTTGTGATTCATAAGTGTGATAACTATAATAGACAATTAGTAATAAAGTTATAAAGAAAATTTACATTAGAGCAGTGTAGCACTTCTCTAATTTTTTGTCCTTTTCTTCTTATATCATGAATAGGTATTTACCAAGCGTAAGCTATTCATTGGGCGACATACTAAGTATGTAATCGTTAAAAAACCTTTTAAACATTTCATAATTTATAACCTATAACAATATAAAAAATGACTATTTACAAATGTGGTAGATCGTTTTAAGGATAGTTTGATATGTCTAGTGTGCTAAATAATGATGATCTCATCACTAAAGATATCAATAATAAAAATTTTGATGATAGTCCACAGCGCTCCAAATTATATAAACTCCTCAAAGAGCGTGAGCAGTGCTGGTGGCAAGCCCGTCAGCAAATGATCGAGCGTCAAGAAAAGAAAATATTTTGGTATGGTGAAAACAGCCTAATTATGTGGTTACTATGGCAGCTAGTCGGTTATGTGATAGTGGCGATGGCTTTGATGATGCTCAATAATGTCTTTAGTATCTCGTTACCACTATGGCAGTATATTTCTTTGTTTGTGATACAGACCCTACTTTTTGTCAGCGCGCTTGCTGCTAAAAGCCAGTTAGCAAACAAGCTGCAACGTAAAATAGATAATGATGAGCTGATGCACGAAGAGGCGCTCAACGAGATGATTATTTTGGCAGAAGATAGCCTGTATCCTGATGTACATGCCAAATCGCCTATTTCTTTAGAAGCCTTAGATGATTATCTAGATGGACAGTTTCACCTAGCAAGCTTGCAGTGTTTGCTACAAAAAGAAGTCGATGCTGGACGATTAATCATGGAGCAGCAGCCACCTGAAGTAGGTGTTTTGCCGCCAGAGCTTGCTGACGATGAATTGAACGAACATGCCAGCGAGATAACCTATAGAAGTACGTTATAAAACGTACTTCTATGATGACTATCAGACTACTTTTGCTAGTTAATATTCAAAATAATGGCTAACCAAAACTATCTAGCCGTATCAAAAATATATTACGCTATTATGCTCTTTCTGAACGGTAAGACTGGCTAATAGCGCTTCCTTTAATGCTTCCAGTCTATCAGGTGAGAGTGGCTTATCGTTTTGATCACTGATATAAAACATATCCTCAGCACGCTCACCTAGAGTAGTAATACGCGCAGCATGTACTTCGATTTGCTCTTGCAAGAAAACTTGCCCAACTCGCGCCAATAGCCCTGGCTGATCAAGCGTTTCTAAGCTCATGATGTGCTGGCCTGATGCTTCATTGAACTCAAAGTTAATCACCGTTTTCACTTCAAAGTGTCTTAATTGACGCGGCATACGCTTGTTCGTCAGTTTAAGTACAGTAGGGTCTTTGAACGAATCAATTAAGCGTTGTTTTAGCTCTTGTTGGCTCTCCTCATCGACCAGCAATGTGCCACTAGGATCTAGCAATACATAAGAATCCAAAGCAAAGTCACGGGTCGCTGTGATAATACGTGCATCTAAAACATCAAGATTCATCTGATCAAATACTGCCATAGTAACGGCAAATAGGTTCATTTGATCTTGGGTATAAACAAAGACCTGTACCGCATCAAGTGCCAATTCGCGATGTTCACGTAAAACGACCAACGGCGGACTGTCAGCATTAGAAGCCAATCCAATCGGTGGGTGATTCAAAATAGCTTCAGTATGCCATAAGATATCTTCTGCAATTTCTCGCAAGAAATACTCATCGCCCAAGTCATCCCATAGACGCAATACTTCATCGCGATTCATATGCTGGTTATTGACATTATCTAGCATCGTCAACGCTTGCTTGCGTGTGGCGCTAATCATATCTTGACGATTGGTAGGCGCATCGATATCAGCGCGCAAGATGCGCCGAGTTTGTGAGTACAGCTGTTTCATGAGGGTCGCCCGCCAGCTGTTCCATAGCTGTGGGTTGGTCGCATTCATATCAGCCACCGTCAGTACATACAGATGGTTTAGATGAGTCACATTACCGATGAGATCAGAGAAAATAGTCACCACTTCAGGGTCTGAGATATCTTTTTTCTGTGCAGTAATCGACATAAGAAGGTGATAGCGCGTGAGCCAGCCTACTAAGTTCGCATCTGCCAAGCTCATACCATGCGATAAACAAAACTCAATCGATTCAGTTTGACCAAGCTCACTATGGTCACCGCCACGGCCTTTAGCAATATCATGGAACATCGCTGCCAGTACCAAAATCTCTTTACGCTCGATACGCTGAAAGATAGAGCTGACTAGCGGAAAATCTTCTTGAAAGGTTGGATCTGTAAATCGATGCAAAATTCTAATCAAAAACAAGGTATGCGCGTCTACCGTATATCGATGGAACAAGTCATATTGCATAAGGCCAGTAACTTGCGCAAAAGCAGGAATGTAGTTACCTAATACTCCATAGCGATTCATGGTACGTAGACGATGGAACAGGTAATTCTGTTCTTTTAGATTCGATAAAAACAACGCTTTGTGAGTAGGGTTGTCTCTATATATCTGATCGATGCCGCGTGCGGCAATTTTGAGTGCGCGCAAAGTATGGGTGCGAACTTTATCGATGCCATGCTGACCCATCAATAAAAACATCTCTAAGATAGACTCTGGGTGCTGTGCAAAAACTCGATGATGCGCAATGGCAATCTGATTGCCAATACGGTTGAATCGCGCATTTATAGGCTGTTTTTTTGGACGTTCATCGTCAGGCAGCTGCGGCTCTATGATCGTTTCATAATAGTGATTGGTCAGCATCTCAGACAGTGTTGATATTTGCATCGCACAGCGATAGTAGTCGCGCATAAACCGTTCGACCGCAGCATTAGGTTGGTCATCGGGTTGGGTCTCGTAGCCCATTAGCTGAGCGATCTCACGCTGATAATCAAACAACAGCTTGTTTTCATTACGGCCAGTCAGTACATGTAAGTAATGACGAATTTGCCATAAATATCCTTCGGCAAAGCTCAACTCATCAAATTCTTTTTCGGTCAAAAAGTTCTGTTGCACTAAATCATATAGCTTACTCACGCGAAAATAACGCTTGGTGACCCAGCCGATGATATGGATATCACGTAGCCCGCCTGGTGCTGTTTTGATATTGGGCTCAAGGTTGTACTCGGTAGCATTATGCTGCAAATAACGCGCTTTGGATTCTTCCATTTTTACATCAAAAAAGGCGCGCGGAGACCACTGTTTGTTGACGATTTGAGCAGGCATGTCTTGCAATGTTTCGTTGCCGATTAGGAGTCGAGCCTCTAGCTGAGCACTGGCAATCGTATGATCAAGCGCAGCCTCTAGCGCATCATTGACACTACGTACGGAGAGCGCAGGCTCTAGTCCTATATCCCATAGTAGAGCGACCAGTTTGTCAATTTTACTACTAGCATCAGCACCTATTTCACCAGGAGACAGAAGCAAAATATCAATGTCTGAGTAGAGCGATAGCTCACCGCGCCCGTAGCCACCAGTCGCAAAAAACGCCAAATCAGTCTTATCTAACTCAAACCATTTAAACAATGCAATCAATAGGCTGTCGATAGCGCAAGCACGCGCTGCAACCAGCTGACGAATATTGGTGCCACGTTCTAGTGAGCGGCTGATATCGTCGTTGATCTGGGCCAACCATTCAGGAATGCCAAGTAGGTTCTTATCTGCCACATTCTTGGCTGACAGTGGGGATGAGTCTGTCGCCACCTCACTTGGTAGTATCGGTAAAGGCGTCAAATCAACAGAGGCGATATCACAATTAAACATGAGTGTTATCCAGTTAAGAGTTTAGAAATAGAACGTTTGAGCTGAGCGCTATTGAGCAACTAATGGCCAATAAAAGTCACGAATAGCAACTATCAATAAAGATGCTGACAAATATATCAATAGAAGTTATCAGGTCATCTGAGTATAAAGACAAAGCGCCTATAAGCACAATACTCAATATGCCCTAATTAAAGGCCAAAAAAAAGACCGCCTAAGCGATCTTTGATTGTACTACTGCGTCAAAAAACTTAAATCTTCTTCGGGGCGAGTAGTAAATACCTCACAGCCGTTGTCTGTTACGACCATGGTGTGCTCCCATTGAGCAGACAATTTACGGTCTTTAGTAATCGCCGTCCACTCATCAGGTAAAATCTTAGTCTGCCACGTGCCTTGGTTAATCATAGGCTCGATGGTAAACGTCATGCCTGTTTTTAGCTCAAAACCAGTGCCTTTTTTGCCATAGTGCATGACTTGTGGCTCGTGGTGGAATTCATCACTGATACCATGACCACAGAACTCGCGAACAATACTAAAACGCTCAGGCTCGACAACGGCCTGAATAGCAGCGCCAACATCACCTAGGCGTGCACCGTTCTTGACCACGCTCATACCTGCGTAAAGGGCATCTTGCGCCACTTTGCAAATACGCTGTGCCATGATAGAGCCGTTGCCGACGATCCACATTTTTGAGGTATCGCCATAGTAACCGTCTTTGATAACAGTCACATCGATGTTGATAATATCCCCATCTTTTAGCAGCTTGCTTTCAGTTGGAATACCGTGACAGACAACATGGTTGACTGAGGTACAGATAGATTTTGGAAAACCATTATAGTTAAGTGGGGCAGGGATAGCCTGCTGCACATTAACAATATAGTCATGGGCGATCTGATTGAGTGCTTCGGTACTGACGCCCACTTTGACATGCTCGTCGAGCATGACAAGGACATCACTAGCGAGTTTACCGGCCACACGCATTTTTTCTATGGCTTCTGGAGACTGGATAAGGGATTTTTTAGTCATCATCGTATATCTTATAATTATGGGTTCATTGTAGATAGATTATACCATAAACGTACTAGTGACACTTTTACGTTAAGTGATAGTGTACCTATCATTATCATTGAAAATAATTGCTTTACAGCTTGGTAAGGGCTTATATGACTCATTAGTCAGACTAATATATTCATATTTTGACAAATTAGTTGAATGTTGCAGGATATATAAGTAATGTAATTTTGCCTGCTAACGGAATTAGCAGCAATTTTTACTGTAGTTGTACAGTAAAAATAACCAAATCAATGATAACAAGGATGTTGTTATGACGCTTTCTTTGTACATTCGTGCAGCTCTCACACCAAAGACATTGTTACCAATACTGGGTTCAATCAGTGCTGGTGTGCTTCTAATGACCATGCAAACCACTTCTGCTCAAGCTGCAGGACAATACTATAATTGTGCCAATGCTAACGGTTGCAAGTTGGTGGACAGTAAATATTTCACTTCTAGTTACACTAAAACTCAATATCCGGTCGTCTTAGCACACGGGCTTGGCGGCTTCACAACGCTATTTGGAGTCATTGATTATTTCAACGGGATTCCAGAAGACTTGATGAAAGGTGGCTCAGAGGTATATACCACCAAAACGTCAGCGGTCAATAACAGCGAAGTTCGAGGTGAGCAACTGCTACAACAGGTCAAGACCATTGCCGCGATTTCAGGTGAATCTAAAGTCAATTTGTTTGGACACAGTCAGGGCGGTATAGATATCCGTTATGTCGCTGGCGTCGCGCCAAAGTACGTGGCTTCAGTAACCGCGGTATCAAGTCCAGAGCAAGGATCAAAAACCGCTGATTTTGTTAAAGATGTCCTTGAGCCAAATAATACTTCTGGACAGCCATCTAATGTCACCACCCAGCTAGTATCAGGCGTGTTCAATCTGATTGGTGGCTTCACAGATATTGGTTCTGGTATCAGTTTCAACCAAATTCAACAACAAGATGGCTGGCAAGCGCTCGTGGCTCTATCGACCGATGGTGCTGCTAAGTTCAATGCCAAATTTCCTGCAGCAATGCCAAAAAACTATTGTGGTCAACCGACTAGTACGGCGGTCAATGGCATCAAGTATTATTCATTTAGTGGCGTTGGGCAAATAACGAGCGCACTTGACCCTAGCGATTATCTATTAGCCGCAACGGGCGTACCATTCGCAGGGGAGTCTAATGATGGATTGGTATCTGCTTGCTCAAGTCGTCTTGGCTATGTGATTCGTGATAATTATAGAATGAACCATTTGGATTCCGCCGATCAAGTCTTGGGTCTGACGGCATGGGGAGAGTCTGAGCCAAAATCTATCTATCGTACTCAGGTAAACCGTCTGAAAAACGCCAACCTATAAGCTGAACTGTAAAATAATAATGCTCATTGATTGAGAAATATCGTTTATGTCAAATAACCGCCGTCCAACCTATGCAACAATTGCTATCATCGCCGTGGTTATCATTGCCACAGCGGCGGTTATTTTGTGGTTTAAGCCTAGTAATGATGTAAATTCAGCTTCAATCAAACCGTCCGTCTCTAATAATGAGAGTAGCGAGTCAGTGACAACTGAGCTGGCTGCGGGACAAGTTGTGAAATCGACAACGCCACCCAGCCAGTCTCAATTTGTTACAGGATTAGAAAATTTACCACGCTCATTAAAGGGTACTCAGATTGATGGTGAAATTATCATCGATGAAAATAAACAGTTGGTCGTCACTGAAGGTCTGCGGCGTTTGTTTGATTATTTTTTATCAGCCCTAGGTGAGGAGGAAGAAGCGACTATATTGGCCCGTGTGGAGAGTTATATTCGCCATCACACACCAGAGCCTGCCGCTAGCCAAGCGGTCACTATTTTTAATCAATATGTTGCTTACCTTAAAGCACTTCCTGAGATAGAAAAGCGCTACGGCAATCTGCAATTACAGGCGACCAAAAGTGGTGAGCTGGACTTGAACGCAGTTGCCCAGCAAAAACAAGATATCGCTAATCTACGTCAGCAGTACTTTGATAAGTCAACCATCACAGCATTTTTTGGCGCAGAGGATGACTACGATAACTATAGTATAGAGATGGTCAGAATTGACCAAAATAAGCAAATGTCTGACGTACAAAAACAAGCTGCCCGTCAGGACTATATTAGTCGATTGCCAGAGAATGCTACTAAAGCCAATATCATGCAACAAGCCAATATTAGCGAGTTGATGACTCGCACTGAACAGATGAAAGCTCGCGGTGCAACGCCCGAGGAGTTATATAATATGCGCCGAGAGCTAGTAGGCGCACCAGCAGCAGAAAGGCTGGCACAAGTAGATCAAGAAGACGCTAATTTTGACCAACGCTTCACCCAGTATGAAACTCAAAAAAATCTCCTATTAAGCCAAGGTGTCGATGTAGCCCAAGCGCAAATTCAGATAAATCAGCTTGAACAGCAGTTATTTGATGATACTGAGCGTAAGCGTCTGGATGGTTACGCGGCATTGCAACGACAGCAAGCTGTGAACAATCCATAATTGCCGTCAATAGTTATCGTTAATAACCATCGTTGATACGGATAGATAGAGTAAGCAAAATTATAGTTAGCAGGTCATCTTGGTACTGGCAAGAGCAAGTAGCTATATATTTGCAAAGTAGTACAAAATGCATTCCGAATAACTACCCAGTTTATGATGACACCTCCCTGTGAGTCATGCACAATATTGCCATTGTTTAGAGCATTAAATAAAACAATAAATGAATCATAATAAGTCTGAGCTTTTACTATGTTTATTAGCGCTTACCGCCTGTCTATTAGCGCTGATGGCTCAAGCAGATAGGATGTCTAGTAAAAGTATCGGATGCAATAAAGCGAGGAGTTGATATGAAGAATATGACTAAAGTAATGATGGCCGCGACATTGGCAGTTGGTACACTTGCTGCAGGTTGTCAGACGACGAACTTGCCTGCGCCAGTTGACCAACCAATCACTGCAGATGTCTTGCAAGCACACAACTGGCAGCTCGTTGATGCCAAACGCAGCAATGGCGATAAAGTGACTCAGCTATTTTTTGACCCAGCCAAGCCATTAACGTTGAATTTTATGAATGATAACGGTAGAGATTACGTGGCATTTATGAATACCTGTAATAACATGGGTGCTGGATATAGCGTTGCAAATGGTGAAGTCGAGATTAAAAACGGCATCAGTACTATGATGGCATGTCCTGAACCGCAAGCTAGCTTTGATACTGCTGCCTTAGCTACTGTAAAAGGTAAATATAGCCTTAGTAAGAATGCCAACAATGTGCCTATCTTGACCATTAAAAACGATGATCAAGTCGCTTATTTTAAAGCCGTTGCGAAGTAGCTTAATGATTGAGTAAACAGTTTGACTGGTTCGTGAACTTAAACAATTAAAATTATTTGTCTAAAACTACTCATTTAAAGTTGCTCATTTAAAGCTACTCTTCTTGAAACGCAAAATGCCTCGCTATCAAGTGGGGCATTTTTTTATCCAAAGTTTGACTCAGTTTAGGCTACACTAGAGCCATAACCCTATAATACCTTTGATATCGTAAGATACTAGCTATGGCGTTGAGTCTGCAACAGTGACGATAGTTTTTTAATTATTCACCATACTTTTATCATTAGGATCTATTGGATACCATTCTATGTTTGAAACCATAAAAGTCATTACTACTATAGCTATAGTTACCGTCCTCACTGGCTGTCAGACATTACCTAATACCTCAGTAAAAAAGCCAACCAGTACAGTCGAGACCAATCCGCTGACTGCACGTATGCCAGCGATTGATCGCCGAGGATATATTGCCTATGTAGAAGAGCAAGGCATAGGTACGGCAAAAGTATCGTCACTCTATAGTATCCGTCCTGACGGTAGCGATCGTCAGCTCATTGATCAGCTTAATGGCTATATCTATGCGCCAGCGTGGTCGGCAGACGGACAACTGCTTGCCTATAGCAAACAAGCCCCGCGTGAGCATCCCAAAATTTATATTTATGATCGGAGTAGCAATACGCGCAATTTAGTAGTAAATGCTGAAGGTAGCAATATGTCAGCGTCATTTTCACGCGATGGTCAAGATTTGCTTTATAGCTCTACTGTCGGTGGTAATGCTGATATCTATAAGATGCGTCTGAGTGATGGTCATACCCAGCAGTTAACGACTCTGCCGAGTACAGAGGTACAGCCTAGTTATGCTGCCGATGGCAAAAGCTTTGTCTATACCAGTGATAAAGTCCGTGCTGGACGACCGCGAATTTATCGTTATGACTTCGCTACGGGTAATGCGACACCTGTATCAACAAATGGGTATGTGGCCAGTCCTCAGCTTAGCTTAGATGGTCAGCGTATGGCCTACTTAAATGGTCGCAAGGCGGCTGTCATGACCTTGACGACGGGACAGGTGGTCAACCTGGCAGAAACAGGGCTTGATGAGCCTGCACGTCTATCTCCATCTGGCAATTATGCCGTCTATCCAACTCGCCGCTTGAGTGTGGGCGGGCAAGCAGCAGGCCAAAATGGTGGTAGTCTAGTTATCCATTCGCTGTCAGGTAATACCAGCTATGCCATCAGTGGCCAAGATGGCGGAGTCGTGCGGTCACCGATATGGGGTCGTTAGAGAGGTATATCTTAAGTCGTGACATTTATAAACTTATTTGTAAAACAACATAAGTTTATAAATATTAAGTGAAGAGCCTTAGCTTTTGTAGTAGGTTATTACAAATAGAAGATTAGGTTCACAAAGGGAGAACCCGCGTAATGCAAGAGGCTTTTTTCGTGTTTATCACCAAAATAAGTTTATATCCAACGATTGTTTTCACCGGTCTTGTGATGTTCGTTACTCTATATTGGGTGGTATCCTTACTCGGCATGGCAGATATGGACAGCGTGGATGCTGTAGAGACAGGTAGTGATGCTGCTGTCTCTGATTTATCATCGACCGGTTTTTTTACAGGCCTCATGCTGAAGTTTGGTCTCTACGGTGTGCCTCTAGTCATTATATTGAGCTTAGTTAGTTTAATCGGTTGGTTATTGAGCTATTTGTATACCAGTTTCTTACATCAAAATTTTGACTCTGGTGTTCTGTATTACGTATTTGGCACAGGGGCACTAATATTCGTATTGGTCGTTTCTATGTGGCTAACAGGCATGATCATTTCACCCATCCGCAAAAACATTGCCAGAATTCCCAAACGTAATTCTGCTAATAATGTAGGCAAAATCGCGATTGTGCGCACACTTAGTGTGACGGACAAGCACGGTGAGGCAGAATTGAATGATGGCGGTGCAGGTTTGATACTCAAGGTTCGTTCAGACAACAGTACTAGCTTACTGAAAAAGGGCGATAGAGTGATGTTGATCGCGTATTTAGAAGAAACAAATACCTATCAAGTCGCTCGTGTTGAAGATAAATAATTATAAATCGTTTAGTTGATACGACTTTCTATTATCGCTTTTAGCATAGAGTAAACTCGAAAATAAGATAAACCCTGATAAACAATAAACAGCCATTGAGCTAAAAAACCTCTATTTTTACATCATACGAACGGTTTTAAATTTAGTTATGGTCGGTTCAACTAGTTTAGATATGAGAAAGGCAAGTGAAACTGCTACATAGAGGAGTTGAGCAAACCGGATCGAACATCTGATGGATATAGAACTGACTATAGAATGTTTCAATTAAAGGAATAAACATGGACATACTCATTATCGTCGGCGTGGTTGTGGTGCTGGCGTTTGTTTTCATTATGGCAGCACTGTTGATGCTCAAAGCCTTTTACTTCAAGGTTGAGCAGGGCAAAGCACTAATTATCAACGGTGTGAGCAAAATAGCCGTACGTTTTGATGGTGGCTTTGTTTGGCCAGTTATTAATAAAAAAGAGCTGATGAGAATATCGCTCATCACGTTAGAAGTGGATAGACGCGGTAAAGAAGGACTGATTTGCGCCGATAACATGCGTGCTGATATCACAGTCGCATTTTATCTACGTGTCAATGAAACCGAAGAAGATGTGCTAAAAGTCGCCAAATCGGTTGGGGTTGAGAGAGCTTCAGATAAAGTCGCTGTTAATGAGCTGTTTAATGCCAAGTTTTCAGAGGCGCTAAAAACAGTTGGTAAGCAAATAGATTTCGTTAAATTGTTTGAAAACCGCAGCGAGTTTCGTGACAGTATCGTTCAAGAAATCGGTAACGATCTAAACGGCTATGTCTTAGAAGATGTCGCAATCGATTATCTAGAGCAAACACCGAAAGTATCGTTGGACTCAAGTAATATTCTAGATGCTGAAGGTATCAAAAAGATTACTCAGCTAACGGCTTTTCAAAACGTTATTACCAATGAGCTTGAGCGTGATGAAGAGCTAGCGGTTAAGAAAAAGAACGTTGAAACCAGAGAGGCGATGCTAGAGCTTGAGCGTCAACAAGCCGATGCTGAAGCCAAGCAAAAGCGTGAAATATCGTCAGTGATTGCCCGTGAAACGGCTGAAACTCGTAAGATTGAAGAAGAAGAGCGTAAGAAGTCAGAAACAGCCGTCATCATGGTTGAGCAGGACTTAGCGATTCAGCGAGAGAATCAGCAACGTGAAATTGAAGTAGCAGGTCAAAATCGTCTGCGTGCAGTTGTCATCGAAGAAGAGAAGGTTACGCGTGCCCGTGACTTAGAAATCGTCTCTCGTGAGCGTGAAGTTGACTTGCAACGCATCGAGGCTGAACGTGCGATTGAACTTGAGAAAAAAGAAATCGCCAATGTCATCCGCGAGCGTATTGCGGTCGACAAAACAGTGGCGCAAGAAGAAGAGCGTATCAAAGAAGTTCGCGAAGTTAGTGAAGCGCAGCGTTCTAAGCAGACACGCGTGCTAGCAGCAGAAGCCGATGCGGAAGAAATCAAAGTACGTCAGGTGAAAAAAGCCGAAGCCGAAGAGCTGTCAGCCAAGCATAAAGCCGTTGAAATCACTACGCTTGCTACGGCTAACCTTGAAGCCTCTGCCAAAGAGTCAGAAGCCAAAATCAGAATGGCAGAAGGTATCAAAGCAGAAGAGTCAGCGCACGGCTTTGCTGAAGCCGCGATTCAAGAAGCCAAATCAGTATCGCTTGAAAAAGAAGGTATTGCGAGAGCCAATGTCATCAAAGCGACGGGACAGGCTCAGGCTCAAACAGACCGTGAAAAAGGCATGGCTGAAGCCGAAGTTATCGCAGCTCGCGGCGCCTCTAAAGCAAAAGCTGAGCGTGACATCGGTATGGTCGATGCAGAGATTGTTGCCGCTCGCGGTGAGTCTAATGCCAAAGCCGAGCGTGATGTCGGTATGGCCAATGCTGAAGTTATCGCCGCTCGCGGTGAGTCAAACGCCAAGGCCGAGCGTGACGTTGGAATGGCAAAAGCCGAAGTCACTCGTGCGCACTTCCAAGCCGAAGCAGACGGTCTGGTCGAGAAGTTCAACGCCATGGGCAGCATGAGTAAAGAGGCTCGTGAGCACGAGGAGTTCCGTATGGGGCTTGAGACCGCGCTACAAGAAGCGATGGCTTCTATTGATGCAGGTAAAGAGATTGCCAAAGAAAACGCCGAAGTCTTGGCAGTGGCACTCCAAAAAGCCAAAATCGATATCGTCGGCGGTGAAGCGCATTTCTTTGACAACTTTGCCAAATCACTATCGATCGGTAAAGCCATTGATGGCCTAGCGGGTAAGTCAGACACGTTAAGCGGTATCATCAATGGGGTCATGGCGAACCAAGCCATGAAAGCGAACCAGTCAAATGATGACAGAACTGCTTAAATGATGTGCGACTGGTATACATGTCAGTATTTATAAGTACGTTGCATTTATAAGCATGCTGTCATTTAGGTCGCAGCGTGCTAGCTATGACTCATTCGCGCTAAGCGTGTTAAAGCGCGATAGCCAGCTCATTGTTTATGATGAGTTGGCTAATCTAAAAAATCAGTAGAAGTGATGCGATTTTTTAGATTAGCCAAGCGCTTCTTTACTTTCGATGATCTTTATCTCAAATAACTTCTTATTTTCCTTATTGCCAAAAAATTCTCTTATTATGTAAAAACAGAAACGGACGAGTAACGATGGCGGACACGCAAAACTCAACAAATTCAGACAGCAACGATAACGCTAATCAAGCCAACCAAACCGATCAGGCAGTTGCTTCAGGCAATGCTTATGAGCTCATCAAAAAACGTCTGACGGAACAAGGTAGCCGTTTAGAGCAGCAGACGCAGACGCTAAATAATGCGCGTCTCGAAGAGTTTGGCAGCACCCAAATGCAAGTCATCGCCCGTACCCGTATCCGTACCGAACATAACTGTGTGGCGCAGGATATGGTGCAGGTCGGCGATTATCTACTGTTTGGCTACAACGTTTTTATGGGGCTCAAACGCGCGAGTAATATTAAAGACGTATTGTCGCTATATCGTCTGAACGAGCCAGTTGGTAATGAAGAAGAGTATCAGCTCGAAGAGGTTGACCTAAAAGGGACGTTTTTGGCTCAAGATGCCTTTGTCCAAGACTTCAATGAGCTATATCGATACTACAAGCAAACGCGCCTGATTCAAATAACGGTGAAAGACAGCAAATTGCTGTTGGCATTTCAGATTGGTGAGCGCATCACTGATATTCGAGTGTTTCGCTTTGCGTTAGATTTTAGCCAAGGTACGCCAGAGTCTGCACAAGTTGCTTATGTGGACAATCGAGGCGAGCGTGACATTGAACTACCGCCTGCTTATGATTTTGAGTGGATAGAGACCACGCGTGAGCAGATGATCAATGGCAAATATCCGCACATGAATATCTTGGACACCATATTTGTGGAAACGGTTGGCGGTGACTTGACCATCAAAATCGAAAACAATACCGAGTCAGGGCAGGGCATTTATAGCGAGCCTGTCGAAGATCGTACTCAGTCGTTGACCGATGCCGAGATTGCTTATGCCAAAGTTGGCAGTTTAATTCTGCTTAAGATATTACCGTATCGCGAGGATAGTTATCGCTATTTTGTCTATAACACTTTAACCGAAGGGGTATTACGTTTGGATGCGATTGGACAATCGTGTGTGCAGCTACCAGAAGACCACGGCATCATATTTCCGGGTGGCTACTATCTGCAAACGGGCGAATATAAACTGTTTGATGCCAATAATGTGGACGCCAAAGACTTAAAGTTCAAACGCAAAATCATATCGCCAAATGGCGAAGATGTTCTATTTTTATTTTATGACAGAGACTTGGGTATCACGGGTCTGTTTCCTTATAATTTGATTAAAAAGCAATTGGCAAATCCTATTTATTGTAATGGTATGGCCTTGGCAGACAATGGTCGCTTGGTGCTGTTTAGCGACCAAAGCGAGCCGTCGCGCATTCATCCGATGCAGATATGGCACACCCCTTACGCCTCGCCTGAGTATGTGAGCGAATTGCCTGAAAGCACGAGCTTCTATGGCAAAATCGGCAACAAAGAGCTAGTGCGCGGTATCTCAGATCTTTATAGCATTACCCGCCTAATCGACAACCAAAGCGTGTCGCAAAAACTCTATGAAGAGCTGTCGGACAATACCAGTCGCCTCTTTGATAGCTACTACTGGCTGTCTGAGCCTGAGCTGAGCGACGTCGCCAGTAGTATTAAAGAAGTGACGGCGACCGCTGAGCTGGTCATTGATGAGTTTGCCAAAGTACAAAGTATCCAAAAGCAAACCCAAAACGCGCTTGCCGATGCCGAATCTCAGCAAAATGAGATTTTGCGGCTGATACGGGTCACGACGTTTGAGTCTGCCAGTGACTATGTCGATCAGCTGTCGGCATTAAGACGACAAAAAGGTCGTTTGGTTAGCCTAGAGGATTTGCGTTATTTAGACAGCGATAAATTAGAAGCGTTACAAGCGCAGCTAGAAGAAGCAGAAAGCGATCTTGCCGAAAAAACCGTACTGTTTTTAAGCGGTGATAAATCGCTATCAAGCTACGAAGGGATATTGGTCGATGTCAGTGAGCGCTTAAACACGGCGGAGACCAATGCTGAATTAAAGCCAGTGCTGGATAAAATTGACGATACGGCGCAAGGGTTAGATTTATTGACCGAGCTGCTCGGTACGTTGGATGTTGCTGACGCCACGGTACGCACCCAAATCATCGATGACATCTCGACTATTTATGCCAGCCTTAATCAGAGCAAAGCCAAGCTCAATCACAAACGCAAAAACTTAGGATCGGCTGAAGCGCTCGCGCAATTTGGCGCGCAGTTTAAGCTGTTTGGTCAATCGATTGCCAATGCCTTATCCATTGCTAATACGCCTGAGAAATCAGATGAGCAAATGGCAAAGCTACTGGTGCAATTAGAGGAATTAGAAAGCCAGTTCGCGGATCCTGAGACCAATAGCGGCGATCAGTTTTTAGCCGATATCATCAGTAAACGCGAAGAGATTTACGAAACCTTTGAAAATCATAAGCAGCAACTGCTCGATGTCCGCAATCGCAAAGCACAAAATCTAGGCGATGGCGCGCTGCGAATGCTTGAGAGTATCAAGAAGCGCACGCAAAGTACTGGTGTCACGGGCTTTACCGAAGAAGAAGCGCTCAATACGTACTTTGCCTCTGATGGTCTGGTGCAAAAAGTCCGCAACATCGCAAAAGAGCTACAGGCGATGGGCTTTAGCGTCAAAGCCGATGACATTGATGCGCGCCTAAAAGCCATTCAAATCGAAAGCTATAAGAGTCTAAAAGACAAGTCGGACTTGTTTGAAGATGGTGGCCAAATCATCAAACTGGGCAAGCATCGTTTTTCGGTTAATACTCAGCCATTAGACTTAACCTTACTCAGTCGCCAGCAGTCAGATGGCAAGCGTGTGCTCAATTTGCATCTAACGGGTACCGACTATTACGAAGCGCTCAATAATACTGAGCTAAATGCCTTGCGCCCGTATTGGGAGATGAATATTGCCTCCGAGTCCGACAAGGTATACCGCGCCGAGTACTTGGCCTATAGCATCATCGAGAGCGCCAAAAATAGTCAAGACGGTCTGACCGAAACGCGTCTCTACCAAGCATACGACGAAACCGTCATTACTTTGGACGTCAATGGTGATATCGATAATGACAGTCCGCTAGCAAAATTGGTCAAAGCGTACGCAACCCCGCGCTATCAGCTTGGGTTTGACAAAGGCATTCATGACCATGATGCCACGCTACTATTGATGCAGATACTGCCAACGTTGCGTGAGGCCGGGCTACTGATTTATACCCCGCAAGTCCGCGCACTGGCGCAATTATTCTATTGGCAGTTAAATATCGTACAAGCGCTGGGTTTAGACAGCCTACGTCAATTTGGCTACGACAATTGGCTGAACGAATCTGTGCTGACTCGCGCGAGCAACTGGACGGATAGAGCGGCGAACGCCGAGCAACTGCGCCGTGCCCTTGGTAGCGACACTGCCAAATCCTTACTGGTCGAGGATATGAGCCAAGTGATGCATCGTTTTGTCACAGCCTATCGTGACGAACGTATGGGTAGTAGTCATAATGCTAAGCAGCCATCAGACGCCGCATTGGCGTCAGAGTCAGACTCAACGACCAGCGATATTCATAATACCAATATCTTTAAACCTAGCTATGTGCAGCTGGCTTGCGAATATTTAGTCAGCGTCATGGGTGGTCAGTCAGCAGAACCAAATGCCGCCGCATATAACACAATGAACTGGCAAACCAGTAGGCAGGCCGAGCAGCTGTGTGAGCAGCTAAGCCAAACGCTGAGTAGCTCGCCCGTCAGTACGCAAAATACGGCCAGTTTTGCGCAGCTACAGTCCTCAATTGGTAAGCTGGGTTTCCAACCCAAATCAGCCTACGAGCTACTAGCCACATGGTTTCATGCACTGCTTGATAAGACTTACAGTAATAGTGAGTCGGCTAACGTAGCAGATGATGGCCTGAATGAGGCAGGCGAGGCGCTCAGTGAAGCGCAGCTGGCTGAACGTCAAGAAAAAGACGCGCTACGTCAGCAGCAGCTAGAAAGCGGTCGTCATTATGTGCCAGAAGCAATTGCTGTACTACTCACTCAACTGAACGATGCGCAGCGTGAAGCCTTGGTACAGCGACTCATTGACTCGGGCGCAAGTTTCGATAAAGGCGGCGCGCATAAAGGCACAGCTAATGCCGCTTCTACTTTGTCTTTCTCTTCACCTCCAGCGTCATCATCAACGTCACTGACCAGTATCAATAACCCGCTCAATCAAGTGCAAAGCTTTGCGCGTCATACAGGTAAGGTGTCGCTTGAAATACAAGTTAATGGTTTATTGGGTGAGCATACACGTATTCATCAGCAGAGCCTAACCTTTGCCGTTGACGACTTTCTAAATCGTTTGCATCACCATGACACCCAAGTGATTCCTGCTTATAAACGCTATCTGGCGATGCGCTCAGAGATATTACATGAGTCAAAAGAAACCTTGCGACTGGACGAATTTATGCCTCGTCCCTTGTCCTCATTTGTGCGTAACCGCCTGATTAACGAGAGCTACTTACCACTTATCGGCGATAACCTTGCCAAGCAAATGGGTACGGTCGGCGAGGATAAGCGGACCGATTTGATGGGTATCCTCATGATGATATCGCCACCAGGGTATGGTAAGACCACCTTGATGGAGTATGTGGCAAATCGCCTCGGCCTGATCTTTATGAAGATTAACTGTCCGTCACTCGGTCATGATGTCACCTCATTAGATCCCGAAAAAGCGCCCAATGCCACGGCAAGGGAAGAGCTGAATAAAATCAATTTAGCCTTTGAGATGGGCAATAACGTCATGCTCTATCTCGATGATATTCAGCATACCCATGCGGAATTTTTGCAAAAGTTTATCTCGTTGGGTGACGGTACACGCCGTATCGATGGTGTCTGGCAAGGCAAAACCAAGACCTATGACATGCGTGGCAAAAAGTTCTGCGTGGTCATGGCAGGTAACCCGTATACCGAAAGCGGCGAGGCTTTCAAAGTGCCGGACATGCTCGCCAACCGTGCCGATATCTATAACTTAGGCGATATCATGAGCGGCATGGAAGAGGTGTTTGCACTCAGTTATATTGAAAACTCGCTGACCTCTAATACCGTCCTCGCACCAATGGCCAACCGTGACTTAAGCGATGTGCATCGTTTGATTAAAATGGCAAAAACGGACAATGCGAATCTTGCTCAAGCACAAAGCAGCGATTTGACGTATCCGTATAGCACTTCAGAAGTTAACGAGATTGTCGCTATTTTGCGCCATATGTTTAGGGTGCAAGAAGTCATTCTGGACGTCAACCAAGCCTATATTGCCTCCGCCTCGCAAGATGATAAGTATCGTGTTGAGCCGATATTTAAGCTGCAAGGCAGTTATCGTAATATGAATAAGATGACCGAAAAGCTATCAGCGGTCATGAATGAAGAAGAGCTGAATCAGCTGATAGACGATCACTATCTGGGCGAGTCGCAGCTATTGACCCAAGGCGCAGAGAGTAACTTGCTCAAGCTTGGTGAGATGCGTGGTGTCTTAACCGAATCAGAAAAAGAGCGTTGGGCGCAAATCAAAGCCGACTTCCTACGTAACAAAGCCATGGGCGGTGAAGATGGCGATACGGGCGCACGTATCGTCGCCCAGTTGGTCGACTTGGCCAGTGGTTTCAATGCCATCAGTAGCCAGTTTGAGACATACTTAACGAAAAATGATCCTGAACAAATCGCTCGCTTACGAGAAGCAGGTCAACAAGCGCAACTCGATGCCCAGCTAAACGCCCAATTAGAAGCACAAAAAATACTTGCCGATAGTGTCATTAACAATGCCAAAGTCGTCAGCGATAGTATCGATAATGGCTTTGAGAAAAGTGTGAGTCAATTGCTACAAATATATAAGCACGATCATAAGTCAGAAGGCGAGTATCTCAAGCAAAACCAATATGCACAAAAACAGCTCATGGTGCAGCTGGTCAACGCTGTTGAACAACTGGCGCAAAAAATGGCGGATAGCTTGGTTAGCAATAATGATAATCAAACAGCCGATAGCGATATCCCTGATATTCATCAGCAAACGGCACTGATGGCAACTGCCCTCAAGCAAGCGTTAGAGCCATTGACGATGCGGATGGATGAGAAGTTGGCGATTGATACCAGCGCCGATCAATCTGGTAAGTTAATCGTTAATAGTCTCAATCGCCTAAATAAAATATTTGACGACTATGATTAGTAGACTATAGTGCCCAGTGCCCAGTGCCCAGTGCCCAGTGCCCAGTGCCCAGTGCCCAGTGCCCAGTGCCCAGTGCCCAGTGCCCAGTGACTAATGTAGTAAACAAACCAATGAGAAAATTATGGCGCACAAAAAGAAGAACGTTCGCAAAAAACTCTGCCCTGTCTGCGAGCGCGAGTTTAGTTGGACTAAGAAGCTTGATAAAAACTGGGAGAGCATGGTCTATTGCTCCGACCAATGCCGACGGGTAAAAAAATATGAAGGGCTGGATCATCAAAAAGAAGACAAGTAGTCGTTAGTAATGAAATAGGGTTATATAGATATAAGGGAGTAGACGATGGCACATAAAAAAGTAAACCTACCGCAAAAAATCTGCCCCGTCTGCCAGCGCCCATTTACATGGCGTAAAAAGTGGGAGAAAGACTGGGAGCAGGTGATTTATTGTTCTGAGAAGTGTCGGCGAGGGAAAGCAAAAGATGAATAGACCAAAATATAAAGCTTCAGCCGATCATAGATTGGCTGAAGCTTTATTAAGTTGATGGCTTATTATTAGTAATGTTCTTTCATAAGTACTTCTTCCATTCGACACCGTCGTCTAATTTACAGAAGATGAGATATAGGTCGTTTACTTATAAATACTTTTGCCTAAAAAGACTAAAGTCATTCTCACTAGAAAATAGAGAATAACTCTAACGTTTTTATTGGCTATCAGTGGCTATTACACTGTTGGATTAGGGTCTTGAGAATTTAAACATCTCTTCATAGTCTATGACATCGTCTTGGTTATCGTCCACTTCAATAGTAAGGGCAGTATTGCCTGTTACTCGAGCGTAACGCGTGCGTGGTTCTGATAATCCAGTCCCCGCATTGCCATCATAAATTATAGTAGTAGTTAATTGACCAGTAACAGCATCAACAGTGTAGTTACCCCATTCCATACCATTTTCGGAATTATCGACTGACCTATCCTCGTCAACTTGCACGTAGATATAAGTACCGTTTTCTAAGAATGCTAAGCCCAGTAGCTCGTTGTCATCAGCATCATCGAAATCCCAAGGTCCTAAAATACTTTCAGACTTAGTTTCTGAGAAACGATAGCTTTCGTTACTATCAATGATGCCATTTCCGTTTTCATCTACTTTCAGGATAAATTTACCGTTAGATACCTGAGCATAACGCATGACAGAATCTGATAATCCAGAGGTACCGTTTTTATCAAAGATAGGCGTAGCGGTTAGTTTGCCTTCTGTACTACTGACGCTATAACTGCCTAATTCCATACCATTTCCAGCTTCACTGGTTGATTGGATACTATCGACTTGGGTCTGTATATAAGTCCCATCATCCATGAATATAATAGTTGATAACTCTCCACTAGCGGTATCGTCGCTACTCCACATGCCGACGATTTCAGTATCAATATTGGGCTGATCAGGTTGTGTAACATCTGGTTGATCAGGTTGCGACGTCGGTGATTCATCAGAATCAGAGTCACTACCACATCCCTGTAAAATCAGTGCTGTTGTCATGGCTAATAATGCTAGTTTAAATGATTTCATTTTTATCTCTCCTTGATTTAAAAATATAAAATCTCACTCAGCTGAAAGTCAGTGCCTTGCATCTCCTTATTATGTTAATTAAAGAATATATAAATCAGTATTTATGAATATAACAAACATTTTTCAGTTAATCCAATCCAAAAAGTATTTTCTAAATGAGTAAAATGGAGAGGTTGGTTATGAAATAAAAAGAGTGTAAAAGCGAGAAGAAGCTGTAAAAAGTAAATTTATTAGCGAAAAGGTCAAAGTATTAAAGGTTCGAAGAGCTTTTTCGAGATACTGTCGCTGGAAGATAGTGAGCAATAAAAGTATTTATTTAAAAAATTGGCAGATATATAATTAAACGCCGTCTCCTTTATTGACTGCATTTCTACTGAATGAAAAAGATAAAGGAGACGGTATATTTAAACGTCATAGCTACATATATTTTTTGAAATCGATTTAAACGTAAGAAAGTTAGTTACTACAAATTGGGTTTCAACCATTTTTTAGCAGTTTTTATATTCTAATTTTCACACTCAGTATAAATTTCTAATTGATCACGACTGAATTTACCGCTGGTTAATTACCATCTCTCTTAGCAAAAATATTCGCAACCAGCGCACCACTAAAGTTATGCCACACACTAAATATAGCACTAGGTAAGGCAGCGACAGGATTAAAATAAGTCGCCGCAAGGGCAGCACCTAGACCAGAGTTTTGCATGCCCACTTCCACCATAATCGCGCGGCGTTGTCTCTCCGTAAAGCCAGACAAGCGAGCGATTACATAGCCCAAGGTATAACCCGTCATATTATGTAAGGCAACCACGATAAATACGATAGCACCGCTATCTAAGATGGTCGCTTTAGACACGGCAACCACTGCCGCTATAATGATGGAAATACCCAGTACCGACACCATCGGTAATACCTCGGTGACGAACTCGATCTTTTCACCCAAAAATTTATGAAAGATAACACCTAGTAATATGGGCAAGATGACGATTTTCGTAATGGTTATCATCATACTAGCCAAATCGATATCAATCAGCTGCCCCGCAAAAACACTGAGCAGAATAGGGGTCAGAAAAGGCGCAAGCAGGGTAGAGATAGAGGTGATCGCCACGCTTAAAGCCACATCACCTTTGGCCAAAAACGTAATCACATTACTAGACGTACCGCCAGGGCAGCAACCAACCAAGATAACACCGACAGCTATTAAAGGATCGAGGTTGAAAATGACCGTTAATAGGTAAGCGATAAGAGGCATTAGCGTAAACTGCGCTAATAGGCCTACCAATACAGGTTTGGGGCGTTTGATAATCTCTAGGAAATCTTCTGTTTTGAGCGTCATACCCATCCCAAACATAATGATGCCAAGTATGGGAACGATCAAGAAAGATAACGAGGTAAAAAATTCAGGAAAAATAAATCCCAAAATAGCACTGACCAATGCCCAGATTGCAAAGGTTTTGCCAATCCAACTAGAAAGTAATGCAATCTGATTCATAGCCTATCTCACAAAGACAATAATAATAGAATAGACAATAATCTAGCATGGTTATTGTTAGCAAATGATGAAAGTATTTTGCTATGAACGTAGCGATAAGTTTGCTGATGGTGGGCAAAATAGACTGCCATAAAAAATGGCTTACCCATATTAAATGAGTAAGCCAAAAAATAACTATCAGATTTCTATCACTTGATTAGCCAATCGACTACAAATTCGGATTTAACCACTTCTCAGCCGTTTTCATATCCCAGCCTTTACGCTCAGCATAACTCTCTAACTGGTCCCGGCTAATCTTACCGACGTTGAAATACTCACTATCAGGATGCGAGTAATAGAATCCGCTGACCGATGACGCAGGCCACATCGCATAGCTTTCAGTCAACGTTGTACCAATTGCATCTACCGTACCGAGCCAGTCAAACAATTTACCTTTTTCGGTATGCTCAGGGCAAGCTGGGTAGCCAGGTGCAGGGCGGATGCCGACGTATTTTTCTTTAATCATCTCATCATTGGTGAGTGACTCGGTCGGCTGATAGCCCCAGTACTCTTTACGAATGAGCTCATGTAAATGCTCGGCGAAGGCTTCGGCTAAGCGGTCAGACAGTGCCTGTACCATGATGGCATTATAGTCATCGCCTGCTGCTTTGTATTGCTCAGCCAGCGCTTCTGTACCGACGATTGAGACGGTAAAGCCGCCTAAGTGATCGGTATGCGTCTCTGATGGCGAGATAAAGTCTGCCAAGCTAAAGTTTGGCTTACCACTTGCCTTGTCGCTTTGCTGACGTAAATGCTCAAACTGATACGCTGGGCTGCCACCATTTTGTGGGTCATTATCATATACAGTCACGGTGTCTGCGCCAGTGCGGCGAGCAGGCATGAGTTTAAACACCCCTTTGGCTACGATCGATTTCTCATCAATCATCTTTTGTAGTAACTCTTCGGCATTTTCAAACAGATCGCGCGCTGCTTCACCGACCACATCATCTTGCAATATTTTCGGGTATTTACCGGTCAGGCCCCAAGAGATGAAGAATGGTGTCCAGTCAATATAAGGTAGCAGATTCGCGATTGGATAGTCATCCAATATCACTTGTCCTAGTTTATTTGGCACTGGTGGTACATAGGTTTCCCAATCATACTGAAAGCCAATCTTGACCGATTCAGCATAGGTGACTTTGGCAGCTTTTGGTTGACGCTTAGCCAGACGCTCACGCACTTTGACATACTCTTCACGGGTCTCATCGATGAGCGCTTGACGGTGCTCTTTCGATAGCAGTTTAGTGACCACTCCGACTGAGCGCGAAGCGTCGGATACATAGATGACGCCATCATTCTGATATTGTGGCTCGACCTTGACGGCAGTATGCGCTTTCGAGGTCGTCGCACCGCCGATCATCAATGGTAGTGTCATGCCGCGCTCTTGCATTTGCTTGGCGACATAGACCATCTCATCGAGACTTGGGGTAATCAGACCAGATAGACCGATGATATCGACTTTTTCTGCGATGGCAGTATCGAGGATTTTTTCACATGGCACCATAACGCCCAGATCGACAATGTCATAGCCGTTACAACCAAGCACCACGCCGACGATGTTTTTGCCGATATCATGCACGTCGCCTTTGACAGTTGCCATTAGGATTTTACCTTTGACTTCGCCTTCGACTTTTTCCGCTTCGATATATGGGTTTAGCCATGCGACGGATTGCTTCATCACGCGGGCAGATTTTACGACTTGCGGTAGGAACATTTTACCGGCACCGAATAGGTCACCGACGATATTCATACCGTCCATGAGTGGCCCTTCGATGACTTCTAGCGGTTTAGGGTACTTCTCCCATGCTTCTTTGGTATCCGCTTCGATAAAGGTGGTCACGCCTTTGACCAGTGCGTGGGCAATGCGTTCTTCTACCGTACCTTCGCGCCAGCTCATATCGACAGTACTGTCTTTTTTCTTGCCGCCATCTTGGTAGTTTTCAGCGACGGTCATCAGACGCTCAGTCGCATCTTGACCAGTCTCACCTTGATTGCGGTTGAGCATGACGTCTTCGATAGCGTCACGGGCTTCCTTTGGAATATCATCGTACAGCTCAAGCATGGCTGGGTTGACGATACCCATGGTCAGGCCGTTTTTGATCGCATGGTATAAGAATACGGAGTTGATCGCTTCACGGATTGGGTTACCACGGAAACTAAACGAGACGTTGGATACGCCGCCCGAGACCATCGCATTTGGCAGGTTTTCCGTAATCCAACGTGTGGCATTGATAAAGTCAGCACCGTAGTTATTATGCTCGGTGATACCTGTTGCAACGGCAAAGATATTTGGGTCAAAGATAATGTCTTCTGATGGGAAACCCACTTCGTTAACCAGTACATCATAGCTGCGTTTAGATATTTCAATCTTGCGCTCATAAGTGTCAGCCTGTCCATCTTCATCAAATGCCATAACGATAATCGCGGCACCATAACGCATACATAATTTGGCACGCTCAACGAACTCAGCATGACCTTCTTTTAACGAGATAGAGTTGACGACCGATTTACCCTGCGTACGCTTTAGGCCTTCTTCGATAATGTCCCATTTAGACGAGTCAATCATCAGTGGTACACGGCTGATATCTGGCTCACCTGAAACCAAATTGACGAAATGAATCATCGCCTGCTTGGAATCAAGCATGCCTTCGTCCATATTGATATCGACGATTTGCGCGCCGCCTTCGACCTGATCGCGAGCGACATCGAGTGCTTCGGTATAGGCTTCGGTTTTAATCAAGCGTAAGAATTTTTTAGAGCCTGTGACGTTGGTACGCTCACCGACATTGACAAACAAGCTATCAGAGTTGATGGTAAATGGCTCTAGACCTGATAGTCGGCAGGCAGGCGCTATCTCAGGAATGACACGCGGTGGATAGTTCGCCACGACTTTAGCGATTTGACGGATATGCTCAGGCGTCGTCCCACAGCAGCCGCCCACGATATTTAGGATACCTGCTTTGGCAAAACCTTCGAGTAGGGCAGCGGTTTCTTCAGCGGTTTCGTCATACTCACCAAACTCATTGGGCAGACCAGCGTTTGGATGCGCAGAGACAAAGGTATCAGCGATGTTTGACAATGTCTGAATATGTGGACGCAGCGCATCAGCACCTAGTGCACAGTTAAAACCAACAGATAGAGGCTTGGCATGGCGGATAGAGTTATAAAACGCCTCGGCCGTTTGACCCGATAGCGTACGACCTGACGCGTCGGTAATCGTACCCGAAATCATGATTGGTAGCTCAAAGCCAATATCATCGAACACACCAGTGATCGCAAATATCGCGGCTTTGGCATTTAGCGTATCAAAGATCGTCTCAATCAAAATGATATCGACGCCGCCTTCTATCAGACACAAGGTCGCTTCACGGTAGTTGAGTACCAACTCATCAAAGGTAATATTACGAAACGCAGGGTCGTTGACATCAGGTGATATCGAGCACGTACGCGAAGTCGGACCCACGACGCCTGCAACGAAGCGCGGTTTCTCAGGCGTTTTTGCGGTAAATTCATCCGCCGCTTCTCGAGCAATCTTGGCCGCCGTCCTGTTCAGTTCTGGCACTAGATACTGCATGTTATAGTCAGCCATCGACAGACGCGTACCGTTAAAGGTATTGGTCTCGATGATATCAGCGCCCGCTAGCAGATGATCGTGATGAATGTCTTTAATCATGTGCGGCTGAGTCAGTACCAGCAGATCGTTGTTGCCGCGTACATCTTGGTCGATATCAGCAAAACGCTCACCACGATAATCCGCTTCTTCTAGTTTATAAGTCTGAATCTGCGTACCCATCGCACCGTCTAACATCAAAATGCGTGATGCCATCTGTTCAGTGATACGTGCACGTGCGGTTAGCTGCTGCTCCTTAAACGGAAACACAGCAGGTGGCGTTAATATAAAGTCATTAGCGGATGAGGAACTAGAGGCGGTATCGGTATGAGAATCGGTTGGTGAGGTCGTCGTTGGAATCATAGGTGTGCTGCTTATATCGTAATTATTAAAAAAAGAAGGAATAACAAACCAGTAGCGTGCAGAGTCTCACGAAGAGGACCGCAAATTTGCATTATTTTAGCATGAAAAGTTTGCTACATAGGGATACTGCATATTCCTCTTTGGCAATAGATAAATAAGAGGAGAGCTAAGTAACAAAGTAAGACATCAGAGTCTATTTCATAAAGCAGATACGCACAAATGAATATCATTTCGCTAAGGGGTTACATAAAGCTTTTCTTTTGCAAATGAAAGCCAACGGGAACGCCCAGAAGTCAGACAGAATTTACACCCATACCACAAAAAATTGCGCAAAGTCAGGTTGATAAAGATTGCTTACATGTTAATTTAATTTCAGAAATACAAGGTCTTAGTAAGTCCTACTTATAAATACAGGCTCATTTATTAGCAGTAACTTGTATCAGAAGTATCGGTATTAGCAGTGCAATACGCTGAGCAAATGGCATTAGCAGGCAGGATGATCTGTAAGACAGTAATAGCATAGTTGAAACAATACCAACGTCAAAGAAATTCAAATCATTAAGGAAAATGTTATGAAACTTACTAAAATTGCCACCATCGGTACATTGGCTATCTCAATTGCAGGTCTAAGTGCTTGTAATAATATGATGCCAGCAAAGACGGGTGATATGAAAGCACCAATGCACAGTCAGAGTACGGCTAAGATGAATGTTGTACAAATTGCGCAAAGCAATCCTGATTTCTCAGTATTGGTAGAAGCGGTACAAGCAGCAGGTCTAGTCGATATGTTGTCTGACCCTAACGCTCACTATACGGTATTTGCACCAACCAATGCTGCCTTTATGCAAGCATTGCAAGAAACCGGTATGACCAAAGCACAGTTATTTGCCAATAAGCCATTATTGACCAAAGTATTGGGTTATCACGTAGTCGCTGGTGATATGGCGATGTATGCCAAAGACGTAAAGCCTGGTAACGTAATGACCGCTAGCAAAGATACGTTGATGGTAACTAAAGAAGGCAAACTGATGGATGAAAATGGTCGTACAACCAACATTGTGAAGACTGATATTGCTGCTAACAATGGTGTCGTTCATGTAATCGATAGAGTATTGTTGCCTAAATAAGTATTAACTGAGGCGTACCCACTGTATTTATTGTAAGACTAAGCAGCCATTGTTTGTGGTGATTTCATTATCAGACAATGGCTGTTTTAGACTTTAGGGTTTTATCTATATAAGTTTCTGTTCAGATTAAAATTTTAAAACAGAAATCTAAAAGTAGTTAACTACCACCATTTTTTCTTAAACGTCGCAATAACTGATATACAAGCAAACAATGCTATATACGTGATTGATACAGTGTTGCTACCTAAGTAAATACCATTTGAAAATTAAACAGTTAGACTGAGAACTATCAATATAACGGACCAAATAGTATGACTAAGTAATTGATACATTTATCAATCATTAGTCGCCATTATATTTATCGAAAGTTATTAATTTAAATAAATCCCTTAATCAATTATTTATCCAAAAAGGAATTACCTATGTTAAAGAAGAACTTGTTATCTATCGCAGTTGTAACCGCAGCCATGTCACTAGCAGCGTGTAACGATACTGAAACTGTTGCAGAGCCAACTGAACCAGAAGCGACTGAAGAGATGGCAGTTGAGCCAGTTGCTGAGACAGAAGCTGTTGAAGCAGAACCAATGGCCGAAATGGATATGGAAGCGACTCAAACTATCGCTGAAATCGCAGCAGAAAACGAAAATCTAACTATCCTAACCGCTGCGCTACAGGCTGCTGGTCTTGATACTATGCTAATGGAAGAAACTAAGCATACTGTATTTGCCCCAACTGATGATGCGTTTGCGCCAGTACTAGAAAAATTAGGCGTGACTAAAGAAGAGTTATTGGCCAATACGGACTTGCTAAAAACTGTCCTTCCTTACCATGTACTAGCAATGGAAGTTAAAGCGGCTGATATCCCATACGGTACTGAGATCGAAACAGCGAACGGTAAAACCATTACTATCAGTGAAGACAACGTAATTACTGATGCTACTGGTAACACAGCAAATATCACTGGTACAGATATCATGGCAACCAATGGTGTGGTCCACACTATCGATGCAGTATTAATGCCTGAATAAGCTATTTATTATATGTAGATTCATAATCTATAAATTAAAGAAAGCCTGGCCATTGCGCTAGGCTTTTTTACGTCTATGAATTAAAAATAGGGGAACTGTGGTTTACCTATACTGGTACGACGACTTAATTAATATAAAGTAGTTTAATGCTAAAGCGAGCTTTATAAATAAGACAGGCAAAATACAAAATAACAGTCAGATGTTATTTCGAATACAGATTAATTTTGAGAATAAAAGGGCAGTTTTAAGGTATTAAATCAGTTCTTATGAACGTGGGCTTTGATGTTTTTTCAGCAAGCTATTCTGTAGCAGTGTATACAACTAACCAAACAAAAAAGCCCGAGAACATAGTCTCGGGCTTTTTATTTATTCAATAAGATTAAGGAGCAATCCTATTAAATCGATTTACACTTTATCTTTACGTAATGGATCAGCGTTCATGCTTTTTTGCTGTGCTAGATGACGTTCTTCCCAATACGGTGCGTTTTTGATGCCGAATTTAGCAGGGTCAAAACTATAGCGAGTGACGCCAGCTTTACGCTGAGCTTCATAGTCTTTAAGCATAGTAAGGGTTGGACGAGCCACGATGAAGATGACAAGAATACCAACAATGTTAAGCCAAGCCATAAGACCAACACCGATATCACCGATTGCCCAGATATAACCAGCTGAGTTTAGACCACCATAAGCAACCATCGCCATGATAAGCACTTTCACTAGGAATAGACCAGTTCTGTTCGCACTACGACCGAGGAAACGTGTTAAGTAAGCGACGTTTACTTCAGCGATGTAGTAGTAAGCCAGAATTGTCGTAAAGGCAAAGAAGAATACAGCGATTGCGATAAAGACATTACCAAACGTACCGTATACAGATTCCATTGCCATTTGCGTGAAAGCAGGAGCATTGATTTCAGTAGCAGCGGCGACGTTCTGTACGATGAACTGACCATCTGGTAGCGTACCTTGAATGTTGTACATACCAGTAGACAAGATCATGAATGCAGTCGCCGAACATACTAGTAATGTATCAACATATACTGAGAATGCCTGAACTAAACCCTGCTGTGATGGATGCTCAACTTCAGCAGCAGCAGCAGCGTGAGGACCTGTACCCTGACCAGCTTCGTTGGAGTAGATACCACGTTTCACACCCCAACCGATAGCAGCACCAAAACCTGCTTGTGCAGTGAATGCATCACCAACGATCATACCAAACACATCTGGAATCAAGCTGAAGTTGCTGAACATGATGATTAGCGCTAGGGCAATATAACCTAATGCCATGAAAGGTACTGCAAACTCAGTAAAGGTTGCAATACGCTTAATACCACCAAAGATGATGATACCTAGCACGACTAAGATGATAGCCAAGCCGACCAAACGCATAGAGCCAACTTCTAGACCTGCAACGTTCATGATCGTACCTTCGCCCATTACCTGTGCAAATGCACTGATAACACCGTTCGCCTGTACACCAGGTAAGAACATACCACATGATAAAATAGAAGCGATTGCGAAGAGGATGCCGTACCACTTTTGACCAAGGGCACGTTCAAAGTAATAAGCTGGGCCACCGCGATATTCGCCAGTTACCACATCTTTTTCTTTGTAAATTTGAGCAAGAGTAGATTCGACATAGGCTGTAGATGCGCCTAGAAAGGCTACGATCCACATCCAGAAAACGGCACCTGGGCCACCGAAGCCGATAGCAGCAGCTACCCCAGCGATGTTACCCATACCCACACGACCGGCGAGTGAGACGGCAAGTGCCTGAAATGATGAGATACCCTGTGCACTAGATTTACCAGTGAATAGGAGTTTGATCATCTCACCGAATAGACGTACTTGTACAAAGCGCGTCATAATGGAATAGAACAGACCGGCACCCAAGCAGAGATAAATCAGCGCTGGGCTCCAGATAATTCCATTTACTAAGTTAACTAAACCTTCCATATTTATGTTCCTAGTACTGTCTCAAGGTGGCACTGTTTGCTAGGAGTAAACTAACTGGTTAACTTACTTATTTAAGTTAAGCAGTTAAAGTCTCTGCATCGACTTATTTATTGTCTAAGTCTCATGTGCTTGGCCACCAAGAATGGACTGTAGTTGTCTGTATTTACCCGCGTATCTCATCAGTAATACGGACTATTTGCATAGCGCTTATCACTGACAATATTAATATCAGCTGCGTTTACTATTATTCTACAACCTCAACTACTGCGGTCTTCTATCATCATGTTATACATCAGATGAGTCATAAGTTGACCGGCGGATAAAACAGGCGGTTATATAATTAAATATCCATCACCATGATGGCATTCAACTTACTATGAGCTGTCTTGAATAAATACATGACTGGTATGGCGAATTAACAGTATTAAGCGATAATTTGACAGTTAATTGATGTTTTTATTAAGAAATTAACAACTCGCTAATACTAATCAAACTATAAGTCCACTACCAAATGTATTCAAACCGTACGGCTACGTAACTGCAATTTGCCATATTTTTGTACTAATTACTAGAAATTTCTTTATAGACGGTAGATATATTCGTATTTTATGTCGTAGATACATTAGCAAGATTTGAATTACATATAAATAATTGTTTGTACTTTCATAACATTTAGTCTGATTGCGCCAGACTGATAGATTTTTGCTCTATATCTATCATGATAAAAACGCGTTATCGTTAACGCTATGCGGTTGTGTTTTGGTAACGGTCAATTGTAAAAAGCCGTATATAACGCCATCATTAGGACAACTTCTTTTGATATCATGCTGATAAAGTGATGCGAGATATACAATATATAGAGTGCATGACTGCCGTATGAATACCAAGAAAACTTAGAAATATTAAAAACGTGGTACTGGATATTTGTTATTTATCATTATTAGGAGAATCAACAATGACGCGTAAATCTATTATGAAGCCGATGTTGCTAGCCGCTTTATTGACAACTTCTACGGTTGGTCTAAGTGGCTGTGGCTATAACAACCTGCAAGCACAAGATGAGCAGGTCACTGCTTCATGGTCAGAGGTGGTTAACCAGTATCAGCGCCGTTCTGATTTGGTGCCAAACTTAGTTAAAGTCGTACAGCAGTATGCCGAGCAAGAGCAAGAAGTCTTTACCCAAGTGGCAGAAGCTCGCTCACGTGCAGGCGGTATCACGGTAACGCCTGAAGTGCTTAATGATCCAGAAGCGATGGAGCGTTATGCAGCAGCGCAAGAGCAAATGACAGGGGCATTATCGCGTTTGATGGCAGTGTCTGAGCGTTATCCAGATCTAAAGTCAGATGCACTGTTTCAGGACTTGCAGGCACAGTTAGAAGGTACTGAGAATCGTATTGCTGTTGCTCGTAACCGCTACATCCAAGAAGTGCAGGGATACAATACAACGGTACGTCAGTTCCCAACCAACATCACTGCAAAAGTATTTGGTATGGACACTAAGCCCAACTTTAGTGTGGCAAACGAAGAAGCAATTTCAACCGCACCAAGTGTTGATTTTGGCGATTCTGCAGAAAAGTCAGCTGAATAAAATTTAAAATGAACGTGACGACAGAGCGGCATAGGCAGCTCTGTTTATTTAGCTAATGGTTTGACAATAATTAGTTAGAGTCTATCAATTGGTAAAGATGTTATCTGAGGTGGTATAGATTAGATGAATAATTCAAAAGCAATCTTATCAGCATTACTGTTTACGTTAGGTGTCGTCAGTGTGCCTGCATTGCACGCTGCACCCAATGATACAGCGGTGGCGACAGATAGCACCTCGAATCTGCAAAACCGTAGTGTCGAAGAGTTGGTGGCCGTTGCTAAAGCAGGCGAGTCTAATGAAGCAATTAATGATGCTGTATTAAATAACGATGCTATCAATGAAGCGGTGCTCGGCAACGACGCTATCAATCAAAACGCAGATAGCCAAAGTACAGCAAATGATACAGCCAATGCCCAAACAACCACTCAGCCACCTGTACGCTCCAGTGCCGAGGGTGTTGACGCTGATAAGTTGATACTCAATGAACCAGTCGTTGATCAGGCTAATATCCTAAATCCCCAAGAGAAGCTACGTCTAGAGGCTCAGCTTCGAAGTATTTATCAGCAAGGCTTAGCACAAGCAGCGGTGGTTATCGTACCAACTACCAATGGCGTACCAATATTTGATTATGCCTTGCAAGTTGCTGAGAAGTGGGAACTGGGTGATGAAGCTATCGATGACGGTCTGCTAATTGTGGTCGCTGTCAATGACCGTGATATGTATATCCTAACGGGTTACGGGCTAGAAGGGGTGTTGCCAGATGCTGCGCTCAACCGTATCATTCGTGAAGATATCACGCCGCTATTTAAACAAAATGACTATGGTGCGGGGATAATTGCTGGCGTTGAAGCGCTCAAAACACGCCTAACTGCTGATCCTGAAGTCTTAGCCCGTGCTGATGCACAAGCCGCAGAACGTACTGCTCAGCAAAGCTCAGACGAGCTGCCGTCACCTATTTTCTTATTTATCATGGCGATGATTTTTGGTAGCTTTATTACGAATATATTGGGCCGAGTATTTGGTTCTATCATTACCGCTGGCGGGTTTTTTGCAGGTTCGATAGCCTTAGGCGGCGGCTTCTTCATGACGCTGATTATGGCAATCTTTATCTGGATGTTTTTGATCTCACGCGGCGGTGGCGGTGGAAAAGGCGGCGGCGGTAAAGGTGGGCGCAGAGGCGGCATGATTTTCTTACCCGGTATGGGCGGCGGCAGTGGAGGCGGCTTTGGCGGTGGTGGTTTCGGAGGCGGGGGCTTTGGCGGCGGCGGCGGTGGTTTCGGCGGCGGCGGTGCAGGTGGCTCGTGGTAAGTATTCCACACATTCAAACAAGATAAACTCTACATAACCATCGAAAACGACGTACTTGAGGAAATAATATAATGGTAGAAGACAACGCTTCAAACCCCAGTTTTGCCCGCTGGTGGCGTCAAGTTTTGTTCGTCCCTTTATTACATAGTAAGTGGCTAACAACAGAATCCAAAGCACGCCTAACAGATGCTGTGACACGAGCCGAACGTGGGCATCGTGGTGAGGTGTTCTTGATTGTAGAAAACCATCTACCTATCCAAGAGGCCTATCGCATGAACTGCCGTGAGCGTGCGATTGATTTGTTTAGCGAATATCGCGTCTGGGATACCGAAGAAAATACGGGCGTCTTGATCTATGTCAATGTATGTGAGCGTAAACTAGAGATTGTCGCAGACCGAGGTATCAGCGCTCACGTTAGTCCAACAGTATGGAATGCAATGTGTGAAAAAGCGGTATCTGGTATTGCTACTCAAAAGACAGAAGAGAGTCTGACTGAGTTACTGGATGAAGTAGGGCAGGTACTACGTCAGTATTATCATTTAGAGCACGATCCAGAAGGCAATGAGCTGTCTGATACAGTGGTATTTTTAAAGTAGTTCGCGCCTTATACGGTTTTATTAAGAAGGTTGCTTTTATCAGTAGCTTATCTATACGGTCAAAGGGTTTTGTTTTAGGCGATATGCTTTTAGTGTTAAAATAACTCTTTTGGGACAGATAACGCCTTATATATACAGTTTGATTATCCTACTGTGCAATATCTACTAGGGCTCGTCTCGATACCACCATTATTGGAATACTATGATTGAATTAATAAAGAAACTACCGAAAGCCGAACTTCATCTACATATTGAAGGTTCGCTAGAGCCTGAGCTGATGTTTAGATTGGCCAAGAAGAACAACGTAGAGATACCTTATAAAGATATTGAAAATGTACGCAGTGCTTATAACTTCACCAATCTACAGACCTTTTTAGATATTTACTATGCGGGTGCAAACGTCCTGCTTACAAAGGATGATTTCTATGATTTGACGTGGGAATATATTCTTAAATGTGTCGAAGACAATGTCATCCACACAGAGATATTCTTTGATCCGCAGACGCATACTGAACGCGGCGTACCTTTTGAAGCGGTCATTACAGGTATCAAAGAAGCGCTTGCAGATGCCAAAGCAAAATACGGTATTACATCATGCATCATCATGTGTTTCTTGCGTCATTTATCGCAAGAAGAAGCGTTTGAAACATTAGAGCAAGCACTGAATTATAAAGACGACATCATCGGTGTTGGCCTGGATTCATCAGAATTGGGTAACCCGCCATCGAAATTCAAAGAAGTCTTCCAAAAAGCCAAAGAAGAAGGCTTCAAGTTGGTCGCTCATGCAGGCGAAGAAGCAGACTTCTCGTATATCTACGAAGCGTTAGACTTATTGAATATTAATAGAATCGATCATGGTGTGCAGTCTATAAAAAGTCCAGAGTTGATGCAAAGACTCAAAGATGAGCAGATGCCACTGACGGTTTGCCCGAACTCAAATATCGAGCTAAAAGTCTTTGAGACTTATAAAGAGCACAATATTAAAGAGCTTTTAGACTATGGTCTAAATATCAGCGTTAACTCAGATGATCCAGCGTATTTCAAAGGCTACGTGAATCAAAACTTTATCAATCTATATGAAAATTTACCGATTACGGAAGACGATGTTATTACTTTGGTAAAAAACTCGTTTAAATCGGCATTTATCAGTGATGAGTTAAAAGAAGCTTACTTAGCGAGAGTTGATCTTGCATTGAAATAAGCTACAACGAGCTTGTTTTTAGTAGCAAAGGCTTAACGGTTTATATAAATCGTTAAGCTTTTTTTATTGTCTGTCATTCAGTAATATCTATAAGTAGTAGCAATTATAAAGTAGTAATCTCTTCTATAAGTAGCGGCAGTATTACTCCAGCCTTTTCTGCTAATGTGATATCGACGATAGTATTTGGCGTTGGGTCAGGGTTTACCTCGATAACTTGCGCGCCATTCTGTTTGGCTGATTGTGCCAATCCAGCAGCAGGATAAACCAAGCTTGATGTACCGATACTGATAAACACCTCACAATTAGCCGCAGCTTCTTCGGCAGTCTGCCATGCCTGTACAGGTAGAGCTTCGCCAAACCAAACAATATCTGGTCTGATATAACCGTCGCAATGCGGACAGCTAAGCAGTGTTTTGTCAAAGCTCATGGTGCCTTGATTATTGTACGATGCTCTCGATTGATCTTGATAGGGTATCTCACACTGACCACAGCGATTGCGCCACAGATGACCATGCAGGTGAGTCACTGCGCTACCAGCTTGCTCGTGCAAATCATCGACATTTTGGGTGATGAGTGTCACCTGCTGATCGGAGGTTTGCGCATGATACTGCCACTGAGCCAACGCATGATGGGCTGGATTTGGCGCTTTGTCTGCGACCATTTGCCGACGCCACTGATACCATGACCATACTAGCTTTGGATCACGAGTAAACGCTTCAGGGGTTGCTAAGTCTTCGACACCATAGTTTTCCCACAGTCCTGTTTGCTTATCTCGAAACGTTGGAATGCCGCTTTCTGCTGAAATGCCAGCCCCAGTCAAAATGCAAATACGCTGTTTCGATGACAACAGTTGTGCGGCAAGTTTTACTTCTGCTATTAACGCTGGTAATAATTCTGCTAACATGAGCCAACCCTTGCTAATAATGGATATTTTTACTTATGATAGACGGAATTTGGTGGCTTGTCATATTGTTCGCTGTCATCGCAGTTTTATGGTTCGTGGCAAAATCACGCGGCGCAAAAGCAGGTGAAAAGCATAGCGGCATAAAATCAAAAAATTCAACACCGAATGATGCGCTGCAAAAAACATCGGCGATATTAAAACAGCATTTTTCTGATTATCGAGTCACACGTAAGGCAAATCATTTACTCGTTAGCAAACAAGATAAAAAAATTGCGATGATTACGATTGATAAAAAGATTGCTGAGGGTCAGCGCCGTTTGGGTGATGTGCCAGTGATTAATTATCACCGTGTGCCTAGCCGTGCTCAGCTAACAGCTAACTTACAAGACGCGAAGTAAGTTTTATATAGGTGATAGAACTAGAGGTATGCGCGCACAGAAAGACTGCCAACATTTTGAAACGTTGGTCTGATGAGTATGAGTAGTTTAGGATAGTACTAAGGAAGGGTAGAGAGAGGTTGTAAACATCATAATTGGTGCGCTCGGCGGGAATCGAACCCACGACCCTCGGCTTCGGAAACCGATACTCTATCCAACTGAGCTACGAGCGCATACGATAACGATATGTCTGACTGTCACGCTTAGATGCGCATGATAATTAGCATAAGGTGTCTAGAAATAAAGACCGCTTAGTCTAACAAATAAAAAGCATAAAGCCAATAAATGACAGTCGCGATTGAGGTTTTTTAAGAAAAAACAGTCAAGTCATTAAACAAGCATGGCAATTTACCTGCCTTTTCCCTTATAATGTTGGGGAGAATTCATATTTATAATCACCGATTGCAAGTGCGCTGGCACGCGGGATGGCTGTCTGCTATTGAAGACTTAGAGGTCGTCAAAGGAGGACAGACGGAATGTCCGAGCCGTGCTAGTCCTTGTATACGTAATAAGAGAACGTGACGAATGAGAAAAGTAGTTATGTTATCGGCAGCTGCCATTCTAGGAATCGCTAGTATCGCGGTGAGCCAAGCTGAAGATGTTGTAGACACTCCTGTAACTGCGTCAGACGTAGCAGAAGGCCAAGAGGTCGTAGAAGCTGCTCCTGAAACGCTAGGTGACGATACCCAAGCTGCTGCAGATACGACAGATGGTGCTGCGTCGACTGACGAAGCCGCTCCAGCAGAAGGCGAAGAAACTGCCGCTGCAGCGCCTGCCGCTGATGAAGAGCCAATTCCACAAGATACGCCGCAAGTACAGAAGCTAATTGCTTTGTATCCTAATCTGATTGCGCGTATCCAGCCTGTTGCCAATATCTGTTTTGAAGATGGTGAAGCTTGTGATGTAACGGCACGCTCATCTGGCCCAGCTGCTGGCGACGGTCCTCGTGACGGTAAAGCGGTATATAACGCCGTATGTCATACTTGTCATACAGCAGGCTTGCTAGGCTCTCCTATCTTTGGTGATGCTGGCGCTTGGGGTCCACGTATTGCAAAAGGTAAAGACACGCTATATACCCATGCTATCAATGGTTTCAATGCGATGCCTGCTAAAGGTGGCGCGGATATTCCTGATGAAGAAGTTCAAAATGCCGTAGATTATATGGTCGCAGAAGCAAGCTAATCTTTGTTGATTACCTTCCAAGCTTTTACGATGTATATCTATAAAGCGCCTATTTCAGTGATGAGATAGGCGCTTTTTCATGATGAGTATTATTAATATGGTACTTCGAATATAAGGCAGTTGAAATTCGTCATGAGTAGCCTCATTTTATGAGATTAGTTCGTTTATTACCGTACATTGTCACCTTTAGAGAGTAGAGTGTGTTGAACATTCTTATACGGCTTTTGCCTATATGATAATGATAGTCGAATGTTCAACACGGCCTATTATTCTAAAATCGCATTTTATACAAATTGATAACAAATAAAGAGGTCTTCATGTCTGATGCACCAGCACTCTCCATAAAAAACCTATCTAAAACCTACGACAATGGGTTTTCGGCATTAAAAGGGGTTGATTTAACAGTACCACAAGGTGGTTTCTTTGCGTTACTTGGGCCAAACGGCGCAGGCAAATCTACCATGATTGGTATTATTAGCTCATTGTTTAAGCCAACCACCGGTAGCGTTCATATTTTCGGCACAGACCTATTAGAGAACCCTTCGATTGCCAAGCAATACCTTGGTGTTGTACCGCAAGAATTTAACTTTAATATGTTCGAAAAAGTCGAAGATATCTTGATTACGCAAGCGGGTTATTTTGGCATTCCAGCAAAAGAAGCCAAACCACGCGCAAAGAGACTGTTAACAGCGTTGGGACTATGGGATAAACGCGACAGCAAATCACGTGAGCTATCTGGTGGTATGAAACGCCGTTTGATGATTGCCCGTGCATTAATTCATAAGCCAAAGCTATTGATTCTAGATGAGCCAACTGCTGGTGTTGATATCGAGCTTCGTCGCTCGATGTGGGAATTTATGCAGCAGATTAATATTGAGGAGAACACCACTATTATTCTGACGACTCATTATCTCGAAGAAGCTGAGCAATTATGTAAACGCATTGCGATCTTGGATCACGGCGAGATTCGTATTAATACAGAAATGAAAGAGCTACTGGCGCAGTTGTCGGTAGAGACGTTTGTATTTGATTTGGATACGCCGCTCACTGAGCAGTTGGCTCTGACAGGAGTCACCGGGGTCTCGCAACCAGATGAGCAAACGCTAGAAGTTACCTTGACAGAAGGTGAGTCACTAAACGGTGTCTTTGATCAGTTGTCTGATAAGGGTATCAGTGTGGCGAGTATGCGCAATAAAGCCAACCGACTAGAAGAGTTATTTATGCGCTTGGTAGACAAAAACATTCAGAGTGCAGATAGCATGAAGGAGGCGGGATTATGAGTCAGGAACTAGTCGATCATAATAAAACAATGTCATTGAGTAAAAAGTGGATTGCGTTTCGTACTATTTGGTTCAAAGAAGTACGCCGTATTTTACGTATCTGGCCGCAGACGTTACTACCGCCAGTTATCACGATGAGTTTGTATTTTGTCATCTTTGGTAAGATGATTGGTTCGCGTGTGGGTGAGATGGGCGGCGTGCCTTACATGCAGTTTATCGTGCCTGGTTTGATCATGATGTCGATCATTACCAACAGTTACTCTAACGTCGTCTCAAGCTTCTTTAGTGCCAAGTTCACGTCTAGTATCGAAGAGCTTTTGGTCTCGCCAGTATCCAAGCATGCTATTTTGATGGGTTATATCAGTGGTGGTATCTTCCGTGGATTGGCTATCGGTGTGATTGTCTCGATAGTGGCGCTGTTCTTTACTGATCTTGGTATCGAGCATTTATTTGTGACTATATTTACGGTACTTGGCACGTCTATCTTGTTTTCGTTAGGTGGTTTTATCAATGCGGTATTTGCACGCTCGTTTGATGATATCTCTATTATCCCAAGCTTTGTACTGACGCCATTGACCTATCTTGGCGGTGTGTTTTATTCGATGGAGAATTTATCGCCATTTTGGCAAAATGTTTCGCTATTGAATCCTATCGTCTATATGGTCAACTCATTCCGTTACGGTATTCTTGGCTACTCTGATGTCAATGTTTGGTATTCGATGGCGGCTATTTTTGTGTTCTGTGCGATATTTTATACCATTGCTTATCGCTTGCTAAGTAACGGCTCGCGCGTACGTTTGTAGTGTGTATTATTCGCTAAGCATATTATGTAGAGCAAATTTTAAACGTTTAATATTAGGAAGACAGATGAGTATTCACGGTATCTTGGGTGAGCAAACCACAGACTATCCAACTGAGTATAGCCCAGAGACGCTATATCCGATTGCGCGCAGCATGGGACGTGATGCGATTGGTTGGCAAGACGATAAGCTAGCCGTTGGTGTCGATTGGTGGCAGGCCTTTGAGATCTCTTGGTTAAACCCGCAAGGTATCTCGCAAGTGGCGATTGCACGCTTTAGTATTCCTGCTAGCTCACCGTTTATCGTAGAATCAAAATCGCTTAAGTTATATTTGAATAGTATTAACTTTACCGAGTTCGCCAGTTGGAACGACGTACAAGCGTTGATTGCGAAAGACTTGTCAGCTTGTTTACAAGCAGACGTACAGGTAGCATTATTTGGCTTGAATGATGATTTAAATGGTAACGAAACAGCGTTATTGATCGCTCAGCCTGAGGGTGTTTGTATTGATGAAGCATTGGCAGGCAACACGGATAAAGTTGCATTAACGGAACATCCTGACGCGTCATTGCTGAGTGCTAGCGAAGAAATAGAGGCGAGTAGTAGAAGTGTGGCAAATGAGGGTATGCAGCCCTATACCTTTTATTCCAATCTACTGCGTAGTAATTGCCCAGTGACCAATCAACCAGATTGGGGTACGTTGGCCGTATCGATTACGACTGATAAGCCTTTTAATAATGCAAATATGCTGCGCTATATATTGAGCTTCCGTCAGCACAATGGTTTTCATGAGCAGTGTGTTGAGCAGATATTTGCTGATTTGAGCCAATACTACCAGCCGAGTGAGCTGATGGTACGGGCATGGTATACGCGCCGCGGTGGTATCGATATCAATCCTTGCCGTGTCAGTGATATCAGTTTATTGCCTGAGCCAAGCCGTTTAATCCGCCAGTAAGTTCTCGCTAAAAATACAATGTTCATAAAAATACAATGTTAAATAGTTTTTAAGCCCATAAAAAAGCGCCTATCTCATTATGTGAGATAGGCGCTTTTTGTTAAATAGTCTTTATTTACAAGACTATTTACTGCTTACTTTTGCCATGACCTCTTCACGGCTTAGCATTTGTTTTTCGGCTTCACGGCGATTGACGTACTCATACTTGTCTTCAGCCAAGTTACGATCAGACACGACGATACGATGCGGTATACCAATCAACTCAAGATCAGCAAACTTAACGCCTGGGCGCTCGTTACGATCGTCCAGTAGTACGTTGATGCCTTGAGCTTTCAACTCTTCATACAGGGCGGTTGCCGTCTGCATGACCGTCTCTTCTTTAGACTTCATCGGGATGATAGCGACTTCAAAAGGAGCGATTGAATCATCAACCGTTGGCGTTTTTGGCCACATAATGCCGTTTTCATCATTGTTCTGCTCGATAGCAGCGGCAATGATACGGCTAACGCCAATACCATAACAGCCCATCATCAAGGTAACAGGTTTGCCATCTTCACCAGAAACAGTACAGTTCATCGCTTGTGAGTATTTATCCCCCAACTGGAAGATATGACCAACTTCGATACCACGTTTGATTTTTAGGCTACCTTTACCATCAGGAGACGGGTCGCCTTCTTGTACATTGCGTACATCAACGATGCGAGTAATGCGAGTATCACGTGCCCAGTTCATACCGATAGTATGTTTGTTCACTTCGTTCGCACCGCAAACGAAATCTGATAACGCAGCTGCCGAACGATCAACGAATACAGGCATATCTAAATTAACACCGATATAGCCTTTGTGCAGGCCTGCCGCTTTTAGCTCTTCGTCAGATGCTAACGTCAATGGTACGTTGGCTTCTTCAATTTTCTCAGCTTTGATAGTGTTGAGCTGGTGGTCGCCGCGCAATACGATAGCAATCAGTTGTGGCTCATCATTCTCAGTATGACCATGAACGATTAAGGTTTTAACCGTCGTTTCTAACGGGATGTCCAAGTGTTCAGCAACCATTTTACAGCTGGTCATGCCTTCGGTTAGAACGTCTTCACGCTCCATTTTCGGCGGTTGACGCTCAGCGGTGCTGACAGATTCTGCTAGCTCTACGTTGGCTGCATAGTCAGATGAGTCCGAAAACGCAATATCGTCTTCGCCGCTATCTGCCAATACATGGAACTCGTGTGAGGCAAAACCACCGATAGAGCCTGTATCTGCTTGTACCGCACGGAAATCTAAGCCCAAGCGGGTAAAGATGCGTGTATAAGCGTCATACATATCATGGTAAGTCTTGGCTAATGAGGCTTGATCCACATGGAAAGAGTAAGCATCTTTCATGGTAAATTCACGAGCACGCATCACACCGAAGCGTGGACGAATCTCATCACGGAATTTACCTTGAATCTGAAAGAAGGTAATCGGTAGTTGTTTATAACTACGCAGCTCACCTTGTGCTAGATTGGTGATGACTTCTTCGTGCGTTGGACCAAGTACAAAGTCGCGATCATGACGGTCTTTGAAGCGCAATAGCTCAGGACCATAATCATCAAAACGTCCGGTCGTCTGCCAAAGTTCAGCAGGCTGAGTCATCGGCATTAGCACTTCTTGTGCGCCGACGTTTTGCATCTCTTCACGAACAATGCGTTCGACCTTTTGCAAAACGCGCAGACCCATAGGCAACCAAATATACAATCCAGAAGCAATCTTGCGGATAAGACCAGCACGCACCATCAATTGGCTTGAGGCGATGTCGGCGTCACTTGGGGTTTCTTTTAGTGTGGCAAATAAAAATTGACTGGCTTTCATAAATAAAGCGTAACCTTATCAACGATAAAAAAATAAGAAATAGTAGGATGTTGAGCGTATGGCTAATCGTTTCATTGCCGCCGCAAGCTTACCTTTATCACTTAGCAATAATCTAGGGTATTTCCTAGTTACCAATCTGCTTATATACAAAGCACATCAGTAAAAACCACTCTCATAAAAGAGAGGCAAATTTGATTTGATGTATCAATAGGCCAAAAATGCAATCTATTCAGATCAAAACCCTGATAAATGCTTTGAGACTGACATTTTATTCATACAATCTGACTATGTTAGGTAAAGTTCGCCTAAGACGCAATGACTTTTTGTCTTTTCAGACCGAACGTGATGCAAAGGCTTCAATAAGGGGTAAATAATTGAGCTATTCGTATGATTTTATAGCGAAAGCACTGATTACTTGAGAGACAGTTTATTAACATGATTGCGTAGAGGTTTATGCATAAAGTTATGTAGAGGAATGGTAGCCATTACTTGAAGTTACTGCACAATAGTCGCATTTATAGACTAAGCATCTGTTCCGTTTTTACAACGCTCTTAGCCTTACCAAACGATGCAACATTATAAAGGTAGCTTCTATGGATAATCCTGATATGAATAACGCTAATGCCACTCAAAAGCCTGAGAAACATCCTATTGCGACAATGTCGTGGGTGATATTACTCATCGGTCTAGCAGCGATTGTTTTTGCTATTTATAGTGCGCAAAACAAACCAGAAGAAGCGCCGATAGAAACTATTACTCGCGAAGGCGTGGTTACGCAAATTCAGCAGTTAAACCGCTTACATACCGTCGCATTCAGTGTCGATACAGTGATTACGAGCGAGCGACCCGGGAGCTGGATGAAACTATGGCAGGATGAGCAAAAAGCATTGTTTATCGCTCATGGTCGCGTAGAGGCAGGCATTGATCTGAGTGCGTTGACGCCTGAGATGGTACAGGTGGTGCAACCTGCTCAAGCTAATGCAGACGAAGAGCAAGTAGCTAATGCCAACTCACCAGCTGCCACTATGCCGCAAATCAATATTACTTTGCCGCCTACAGAGATATTTTCAGTATATCTGGATGATATTGAGATTTACGACTGGCAGACAGGGGCTTTTGGCATGATGCAAGTCGACCCTAAAATATTAGCGCAAGCACAGACCATGGCAAAAAAAGAAGTGCTTGAGCGTGCTTGCCGAGGTGGTGTTATGAATATGGCACTGAAAAATGCGCAAACCCAATTGCAGCAGCTATTTGCACTCACGGGAGCGGTAGTGACGGTTACCACTCAGGGTGCAGGTGCATGTCAGTTGCCAGTCACTACCAATGGCTAGTCTGCTAGTTGTTTTCTAAAATTAAGCTTCTTTTTTAAACTCAGCAATAGTCAGCTTGCGCGCCGATTTATGCTCGACCATCGGCGCAGGGTAGTCGACATCGGCAAACTTACCACCTTTTGCCAATTCTTTACGCATCTTATCTTCGTTATGTAAGATACTGTTAGGAATATCTTTTAACTCTGGTAGCCAAGTTTTAATAAACAGAGCTTTAGAATCGTGCGTATTGGCTTGGCTAAAGGGGTTCATAATACGGAAGTAGGGCGCTGAGTCCGTACCTGTCGACGCGCTCCATTGCCAACCGCCGTTATTGGACGCAAAATCCCCATCTATCAGTTGCTGCATAAAGTAGCGCTCACCCAAGCGCCAATCAATCAATAAGTCTTTGGTCAAAAACATCGCAGTCACCATACGCAAGCGATTGTGCATAAACCCCGTCGCATTTAAACAACGCATCGCAGCATCTACGAGCGGCACGCCTGTCATACCTGTGCACCATGCCTCAAAATCATCGGTATCATATGACCAGTTAATCTTAGTATCCGTCTCTTCTTTGTAGGCTTTATGACGAATAAGGTTTGGCTTTTCGACCAGCACGTGACGATAAAAATCTCGCCAGGCAAGCTCGCTTATCCAGCGATTGATGTCTTCATTGTCGCCATCATTGCCATGTAGTTTCTCTTGTGCTGCATTTGCCTGTAGATAGCATAGCCTAGGGCTGATAGAGCCTATAGTGAGATAAGCCGATAGCTGACTGGTTGCATGCAGATGGGGGACATCACGGCTCACATCATAATTATTGATATCATCATCGACGAATGCCTCTAGACGCTGGCAAGCGGCAGATTCACCTGCAGGATAGGCGTCTCTTGCGCGGTCAAGCTGAGCTATCATATCGATATGCTGCAATGACTCGTTCTTTTCTAATGTCTGCTGGTAGTCACTGAGCATCTTCTCACTTAGTGATTTGATCTTGTCGATTGTATTGGCAAACGTTTGCGATGATGGTAGTTTGATTTTATAATCGCTATCCACTGCGGGTGCTTCATGCATTTGAATGGTGCTGACGTCCAATGTATGTCGCCATTTTTTATAAAACGGCGTAAAAACCTTATACATACTATCGCCATCATTGGTAGTGATAGTTTTTGGTGGCAAAATGCATTGGTCATGCCAGCGGACGAACTCGATACCGTCTTTTGCAAGTTGTTTGCTTAACTGCTCATCACGATCAATCTCATTGCCTTCGTACTCGTGATTGGCCATGATGCAGCTGATTTCATTGTCATTGCATAAGGTCGTGAGCGCATCTATACAGTCAGCAAAGCTTGAGCAGAGCTGTACTGTTAAAGTGATATTCAATTGCGATTGTAATTCCTTCGCTAGAATAGGTAGCGTGCGAGCAATGTGATCAACTTGTACAAGGGAGGTATCGTGTGCTTGCCACTGCTCAGGTGTCAAAAAGAATACGGCAGACACTGAGGCGTTGTCTTCATTGGCACGTTCGCAAAGCGCTGCTAAAGCAGTATTGTCATGGATACGTAGGTCACGACGAAACCACATCAAGTAATGCGGTGGATTTTTGCTAGTAGCATTGTCGTCAGTATCAGTATCAGTATCAGTATCAGTATCAGTATCAGTAGCGGCTGTCTGTGCAGTCTTAGACATCAAAGTATCCCTATATTAATCAATCGCAATCATAAACAAAACTAAGGATAAAAGTATGCTAGGATAAGTTTTTGGATGCAATGGCTTTGCCGTTTGGTTAACAAAACCTCATCACATCTAACGATTTATCTTTAGCTTGAACCTATCTGATGCCGCTATAATCGGTGTCATATTCAGTACCATGAAACGCAAGGTCACAAAATGCACGTTAAGTTTTGCGGGTTTACTCAGCTTAGTGATATAAAGACTGCGGCACAGTTAGGTGCAGATGCAGTGGGTTTGGTGTTTTATCCACCAAGTCCACGTGCAGTTACGATAGAGCAAGCGCAAACCCTGAGCGCTGCTGTGCCTGCTTTTGTCAGCGTGGTGGCGTTAGTGGTCAATATGCCTAAAGATGAGCTAATCAAATTAGCAAACAACGTTTCTTTTGATATTATCCAGTTCCACGGTGATGAAACGCCTGAGCAGTGCCAACAGCTGGCAGGTATGGTCAATAAACGTTGGATCAAAGCATTGCGTATCAATACAGAGCAAGACACCCTCGATAGCGTCCGCGCTCAGATTAATCAATTTGCTAAAGCAGGTGCCAGTAGTATTTTACTGGATGCTTATCATCAGCATAAGTATGGCGGTACAGGCGCACGTTTTGACTGGAGTCTCATTCCACATGACAGTGCACTGCCGATCGTTTTGGCTGGTGGGCTCGATGCCGACAATGTTGCCGCGACATTAGATTTACCTATTTATGGCGTCGATGTGAGCGGTGGTATTGAGGTTGATAAAGGTAAAAAAGACGCTGCCAAAATGCGTGCCTTTATGAAAGCGGTCAAACGCGATCGATGGCAAAACGCTACGGTCACTGGCGCCATCTAAGTGGGTTTGTATCTAGCTATTTGCGATAAACAATCTGCTTAGTTGATCGTTATTCCGATTTTTCTGCTTAAATCTTATTAGATTATTATCCCTTTTATTATTTTTTCTCTATTTATCTAAAGTTATCCAAAAAATACCACTTATTACAGTAGGAATTATCATGAGTCATGTCGAAAACAAAGATTTATCTGCTACCGCACAGTCTGTAAACACTTTTACCAATCCTGAAAACGTACAGGACTTTAACCAGTATCCTGATGCGCGCGGTCATTTTGGTGTACATGGGGGGCGTTTTGTCTCTGAGACGCTAATGGCTGCTCTAGAAGAGCTAGAAACGCTTTATACCAAAGTAAAAGCAGATCCAGCATTTTGGGAAGAGTATCATAACGATTTGGTCAATTATGTCGGTCGTCCAACGCCACTGTATCATGCTAAGCGTTTGAGCGATGAGATTGGCGGTGCGCAAATTTACTTTAAGCGTGAAGACCTAAACCATACAGGTGCGCATAAAGTAAACAACACCATTGGTCAGGCATTGCTTGCCAAAATGTGTGGTAAAAAACGTATCATCGCTGAGACGGGCGCAGGACAGCATGGCGTCGCGACGGCAACCATTGCGGCACGCTTAGGGCTAGAATGTATCGTCTATATGGGTGCGGACGATGTCGAGCGTCAAAAAATGAACGTCTATCGTATGCGCTTGCTTGGCGCGAGAGTTGTGCCCGTCACTTCTGGCTCACGCACGCTCAAAGACGCAATGAATGAAGCCATGCGTGACTGGGTGACCAATGTAGATAGCACCTATTATATTATCGGTACTGTGGCAGGCCCGCATCCTTATCCGCTATTGGTTCGTGATTTCCAAGCGATTATTGGGAAAGAAGCGCGCATTCAGCATCTAGAAAAAACAGGAAAAATGCCAGATGCATTGGTTGCGTGTGTTGGCGGTGGCTCAAACGCGATTGGTTTGTTCTTTGACTTCTTGAACGATACTGAAGTTAAAATGTATGGCGTCGAGGCAACGGGTGATGGTATCGAGTCAGGTCGTCATTCAGCACCATTGGCTGCTGGTCGTATCGGCGTGCTACATGGTAACCGTACTTACCTAATGGCAGATGATGATGGCCAGATTCAAGAGACGCATTCTATCTCAGCGGGTCTTGATTATCCTGGTGTCGGTCCGGAGCATAGCTTCCTAAAAGACATGAAGCGTGTTGAGTATGTTGGTTGTACTGACAAAGAGGCGTTAGAAGGCTTCCATGAGGCAACGCGCAAAGAAGGTATTATCCCTGCGCTTGAAACTGCTCATGCGGTCGCCTATGCATTGAAACTGGCTAAAACCATGACACCAGATCAGACGATTATCGTTAATATGTCAGGACGCGGTGACAAGGATCTGCATTCAGTAATGAAGGCAGAAGGGATTGAGATGTAGTAAGAGTAGAGTAGTTTAGATGGTTGTATAAGAAAGTTTAGCAGCGTATTAACTTGATTAGGTATCATAAATCTCAATACGCTAATTGATAATTACTTCACTCTATAGAGTAGAGTAGTTATCAATATTGCTAGGGCGTGTCCTCATTTTAAAAATGGTGATAAAAATGAGATAAATCGCAGTCAAACAAGGAAAATAGCGCAGATAATATCGAGATATTAGTCAGCTATTTGACGCCATTTGGCAAGATTTAGCCATTTTTAACCCATTTAGATGACTATCGATTGAATTGAAGACACGCCCTAGCTATTTTTTTATTATCGATAGTATACCTCCATGAATTTGAACCGCTTAATACCGAGTAAGCCTAGCCAGTTGGGCAAGTATCCAGACCAAGCAGTGCTAACAGCGCCAGTCACAATAAGTGTGGGTGTACCTACTGAAAGCGTCAGTTTTTGGCAGAGTTATGGTTTCTTTATAGTTGTCATTGTATGGTCAGTGATGTATGTCTTTATGGCTGTTTGGGAGCTTTCGACAGGTTATACGGTTACGACAATTGATGAAATTTTAAGAAATATTCTTGGGCTTTGGTCTCTTTTAGCTATACCCATGTTGTTTTTATTTCTGATGATATATTGGTTGCATCGTACCCAAAAAGGTTTTGTTGTGCCAAATCCATGGATTGCTAGAAAATGGACTTGGAAGCATGTGCCAATCATGGTTATTAAAGAAGATAGCATTAGCTTTCTATCTAGCTTCTTTATATTCATTGATAAGCTACATCATGATCAGATAGTAAGCTTTGATGATGTTGAAAAGTTTTATCTAAATCAAAGTAGTCATTCTGGTATTGGTTTTTCGATAATATATAAAAAACAGCACGTTGCAGCTATGAAAAATAAAGATAAAAGACTTGAAGGCTTGTTAGCTCACAAAAAATTTACGTTATATGAGCATTACAATGTTTTGAATGGCCGGTATTATATTGATTTGCGTGAAATTCTAAATATTATGAATACTTTTCACAAGCAAAGAACTGATGGTATTAAATATTTGTCGCAAGACAACCATGATAATTTAATGGATATTGGCTAGTAAGAATACACTTATATAAGCTAACAATTTATTTAACAAAATTATAAGAGAACATTATGACCCGAATTGAAAGCACTTTTGAAACTTTAAAATCACAAAATAAAAAAGCCCTGATTCCTTATGTCATGGCAGGCGATCCCAATCCGAGTAACTTTGTTGGCTTGCTACATGATCTTGTCAAACACGGCGCTGATATGATCGAAGTCGGCTTACCATTCTCTGACCCAATGGCCGATGGTCCAACTGTGGCCTTGGCTGGCGAGCGTGCATTAGCAGCAGGTACCAGTACTCGTGATGCGCTAAAAATGGTCGCAGAGTTTCGTCAAACAGATACGCAAACGCCAATTATTCTGATGGGTTATCTAAATCCTGTTGAAATCATCGGCTATGATAACTTTGTGGCGCTATGTGAGCAGTCAGGCGTTGATGGTTTGTTGATGGTAGATCTGCCACCAGCAGAAGCGGGTAGCTTTACGCAGCATTTGACCGATCATTCGATGAATGAGATTTTCTTACTGTCGCCAACGACGCTGCCCGAGCGCCGTGAGCAAGTATTGACTCATTGTGGCGGCTATATTTATTATGTATCACTAAAAGGTGTGACTGGTTCAGCCACGCTAGATACTGACGATGTAGCAACTCAAGTTCAAGCAATCAAAGCAGAAACAGACCTGCCAGTATGCGTCGGCTTTGGTATCCGTGATGGTGCTTCTGCAAAAGCGATCGGTACTCATGCGGATGGTGTGATCGTCGGTAGTGCTTTGGTACAGAATTTTGCCGATATTGATGCCAACGATGCCGCCGCGGTTGCAAATGCACAGCAGAACATCATGGCAAAAATGGATGAGCTACGTGAAGCGTTAGACAGCTTAAGCGCCTAATAGCTATTGCTTTCATATTGTTGTTACTTGAAGAGATAGTTATTTGAAGAAATAGTTATTTGAAACGGCAAAGTCAAATTGCAGTTATTGTTTACCTGAGACTTACTCAAATGCTTTACGTGAAGACAATACTAAATGACTTTGCTAAAATTAGTTTACGAGTGTAAACTAACATCACTATTATATGGTGTCTGATAGCAGTGATTTATTCGTCACTTTGATTGGCAAATACATTATCTATCAACAAGCGCATAATCAAATTACCGACATACGAGATTTATTTATCAATATGTCGCATGACTGCTCATGTTATGACTGTATTAGACGTTTTGTTTAGACAACCATTAAACTCTCAATGACAAGCGAATGAGCAAACTTGTCAATAAGCCTTTTATGATGGCAAATAATATGACTGATACAATAACAAAACCCGATAACAATACTGCTAAAGCCGCGCCAAACAGCAATACGGATAGGCAGTCATGGTTTAACCGTCCTATCCCAGGTATCAAACAGCATTTGACTGCGCCACTGTCTGCGGTAGAGACTGAACCGTCAACTAAGTGTAGTAATTGTCATTCGATGATTACCAACACAGCGCTGATTTTTAACTGTTATGTGTGCCCGCATTGTGATCATCATTTACCGATGAGTGCTCGTGAGCGCTTGAACTGGTTACTTGATCAAGTAGATGGTGAGACAGGACAAGAATTTACGGCAAAAGATCCATTGAGCTTTGTGGATAGTAAGCCATATCCTGCGCGTATGAGTGAAGCACAAGAAAAAACAGGTGAGACTGAGGCGTTGGTTGCTATGTATGGCAAACTGCGTAACCTTGATATCGTAGCCTGTGCTTTTGACTTCCGTTTTATGGGTGGGTCAATGGGTTCGGTCGTTGGCGATCGTTTCGTCCAAGCAGCTGAAAAGGCGCTAGAGCAAAAAGTACCTTTGGTTTGCTTTGCCGCTTCTGGCGGTGCACGTATGCAAGAAGGTCTGCTATCGTTGATGCAAATGGCACGCACGGCAGCAGCGATTGAACGTCTAAGAATCGCTGGGATTCCATACATCGTGGTATTGACCAATCCAGTGTACGGCGGTGTAACTGCATCACTGGCGATGCTGGGTGATATCCATCTAGCAGAACCAAAAGCGATGATAGGATTTGCGGGTAAGCGCGTGATCGAGCAGACTGTACGCGAGACGCTAGAAGAGCCATTCCAGCGCGCTGAGTTCCTATTAGAGCATGGCGTAGTGGATGAAGTGGTACATCGTCATCAGCTAATCGATACGATTTATCGTCTGCTTGCAAAACTATGCCGCGTACCAAATGTAGATGCTCAGTAAAATGAGATGCTCGATAAGGTAAATGACTCAGTATAATGAATCATTTATTGAGTGCATAATGACTTAGCTGCGTGCTAACATCTACTGCATATGCAAGACCCCTAATAGCATTTATCGTCATTGCACGGTAAGTGCTATTTTTGGTTTTAGCTAGCACATATATTTTTATCTCTTATTAAATTTTATATAGGTTTTATCCATGTCTGACCTTTTAGCCTCTGACCTTCGCAGCTCTAATGCCCATAGTCCTAATGAAAGTGCTAACCTAACTGAGTGGCTCGATTATATGCAGCAGATTCATGTATCGGCGATCGATATGGGATTGTCACGTGTATTGCCTGTTGCAGAAGCGTTAGGCGTGGTGCAGTCAGCTAAAGATGACGCTTACGTATTTACTGTGGCAGGTACCAATGGCAAAGGTTCTACAACCGCTGTCATTGCCGAAATGTGTAAAGCCGCAGGTTATAAGACGGCACTATATCAGTCGCCACATCTTAGTGCCTTTAACGAGCGTGTGCGTATCAATGGCGAGATGATCAGCGATCAGACGCTGATTAAGGCTTTTAGCAAAGTAGAGGCAGCACGCTTACAGTGCGAGTTGACGTTGTCGTTCTTTGAGATGACCACACTAGCAGCGCTATTGATATTCGCTGAGGCAGATTGTGACGTATGGGTATTAGAAGTAGGATTGGGTGGACGCCTAGATGTGGTCAATATTATTGACCCTGACATGGCGGTCATTACCAATATCGGTATCGATCACATTGACTGGTTGGGTGATAATGTCGAGGATATTGGTCGCGAAAAAGCAGGTATCTTGCGCAACGGCATTCCTCTGATTTATGGTGCTACTGAGATGCCAGCTAGCGTGCAACAATCCATCGATACCCAGCAGGCAACTTGTTATCAGATTGGACAAGATTTTAGCTACCGCGATATTGATGCAACGACTTGGCAATACAGTAATGCGGCGGTTACCTTGCAGTTACCACGTCCTGCGTTATCGTTAACTAACACGGCCAATGCACTATCAGCAGTATTAGCAAGTCCATTAGATATTGACATCAAGGCCATTGAGCAAGCGTTACGAACTGTCAAACTGGCTGGACGTTTTGATTATCGTGAGAACCATAGCCGCCATTGGTTATTTGATGTGGCGCATAATGAGCAAGGCGTTGAGTTCTTACTAGCACAGCTATTACCGTTTTGGCAGCAGCATGTAGCCAAGCAAAATAATCAAAATAGCTCAGCGACTGTCACCCTGCCAAAGATTAAAATGCTATTTTCTATGCTTGGTGATAAAGACATTGATAAGGTTGTGCAGCGCTTAACTCAAGCAGGCTTACCGATTAGTGACTGGTTTATCGCTGAGATTGATTATCCTCGTGCCGCGACTACTGAGCAGCTGCAAGCTGTTTTGGTTAAATATGTCGATAGCACCAATATATATGAGTTTGATGGTCTGCATACAGCGACCCATGCAGTGATAGAGGCGAGCCAACCACAAGACTTAATCGTCGTATGCGGTTCGTTTCACACCATTGGTGAGGCATTGGCTGCGCTACAGCACTGATCATATGAGTTAAAGTAAGGCATGTTTAGTGTTAATCTTAGTCGTAGCCTGATAGCAGACAGCATGAAAAATATGCTTTATAATCAAAATGATTTGCCAGACTAGTAGAAGACGGTCGGCACAAATTTTGAACCCTGATGGCATTAACTGACAGTAACTGGCGGTAAGAGATCATGATTGAAGCGATTTGATATACTGCTTTGAAATAGTCGCTGCGCCGCTCAATCAACCTTATTACCAACTAAGAGACGTAAACGGATGAACTTTTCGAGACAAGCCTTATTGGGCATTGGGATGATTATCGGCGGTAGCGTGATGCTATACGCCATGGTGCAACAGATTGGCGATAGCGATCAACCGGAGCCGATGTCAGCGATGGTCGACAAACTAAGCTCGGAGCAAGAATCTCCGCAGCCGCTCACAACTGATATCGAAACAGAAAAACGTATCCTTGCGCAAAAGCAAAAAGAACGTGCAGCCCGCGTTGCAGAGCAAGAAAAACGTGCAAAAGAGTTTCTGACAGAGCAGGAAGTTGCTGAAGCAGAAGCGTTGGCAAAGGCACGTGCTGAGAGCCAGCAATATGTTGATAATAGTGCGCCAGCTATTGATGACACCAGCAGTACAGAGTCTACAAAAGATGTTACTACAGATCTGACCGTTCAGCCTCGTACTGAGAGTCAGTCTGCTACTGATACTACAAAGTCTAGCGAAGCCGAGAAGCAAAAAGCGGTTCAAGAGCAACAAGAAGCCCAAAGGCAAGCTGCTATAAAAGAGCAAGCAGCCGCCAAAAAACTTGCCGAGAGCAAAAAACAAGCGGAGGCAGAGAAACTAGCCGAAGCAAAAAAGCAGGGGGAAGCCCAAGCAGCGGCTGAGAGAAAAAGAGAAGCAGCTGAAGCGGCAAAAAACGAGCCACCAAAATCGCCTTCTGAATATCAGATTAAGAAAGGTGACGGACTCATTAAACTGGCAAGACAATACAATATGCCTGTAGAAGTATTGGCTCAAGCCAACAACCTATCACCATCAGCAGCGCTACAAATGGGTCAGAGCATCACCATCCCATCGAGCAAACAGGTACAACGTCTAGAACGTGAAGCGGCTGCCGCTGAACAAGCGCGTGAGAAGAAGCGCCAACAAGAAGAAGCGCTGGCGAAGAAATCTGCCGATGCAAAACGTGAAGCGCAGCAAAAACTGAGTGAAGCGCGTAAAGAAGTCAAAGAAACAGACGCTAAAGGTAGCTTTGGGGTACAAGTGGCTCTAGCAAATGACCAAGCCAAAGCCGATGAGTTAGCGAAAAAGTTCCGAGCAGCAGGTTATCAAGTCAAGACCAGTGCGACCAGTCGCGGTGTCCGTGTTGTGGTTGGGCCTGAACGTGGTAAAGTCGCAGCATTGGCACTAAAAGATAAAATCAATAGTGACCCTAAAGTAAATACGACCAGCGCTTGGGTGCTTTACTGGCGTTAAGCTAGAGCATTTCTAACGGTCTGGATTCGGCTTTTATCTACTTTATATGAAAACACGACAAATACTGTCGTGTTTTTTGTTTTATAGATTGCTGATTGGCGCCGCCTTAGTTAAGATGAGCGCCATTTTTATAATCCGTTGTTGTATAACCTGTCAGCCTATATAGGTTGCCTTGTCGTGGTCGGTGCATTATTAATTGCTATTACTAATGACAATTAGCCCACCACTCTCATATTGTATAAGGTAGAACCATGTCGTTTGGTGTTATATTTTTAGTATTGGCCGTTGGGTTTTTAGGGCTGATTACGTTACCGAAGCTGCTACCAACACTACTGACGAAGCGCCCTGTCGTTGAGCCTGATCCAAAACCTGTGCGCGGTGATGAGTTGGCTATTTGGCCATTTGCGCCGATGCCGATTATGACTGATACGGAAGTGATATTTTTTAATAAGTTAAAAAATGCGCTGCCGGAGTATCATATATTTGTCCAAGTACAGCTGTCACGGATCATTGAGGCTAATAGTAGTGAGACATCAGAGCGTAGCTTTTGGTTCAATCGTATTTGCCGCCAGAGCGTTGACTATGTGATTGTGGATGTCGATGCTCAGACTACCTTGGTGGCTATCGAGCTTGATGACTGGACGCATAGTAGCAAAGCCCGCCAAAAAGCGGATGATAAAAAAGATAAGGCGCTTGCCAGTGCAGGTATTGCGATGGTGCGCTTCCATGCTGAGCGTATGCCGAGTGCCGATATGCTTAGATATGAGTTGATGCAAGTGATTGAGAGTTATTAAGCATTCTGTGAAAGCTGTCCGATTGTTAAGGCCAGAATATTATCTAAGCAGCATCATTTTAAAACTTTAGGTTAGCTAAATTTATTCATCGAGCTGGTCTGATTGGCTTGGGTAAATAACGATTGGTCGATTGCCTTCAAAATATAAACCTGTTTTAGGTAGCTCGCTATCTGACCAAACTATCGGCTGCTGGCGACTATCATAAGCATTTCGCTCATCATAAAAGTCGCGCTTGGTGAACCACTCAATATAATGCGCGGCTCGCAAAGCTGTAGTGTCAATCGTTGCAAGACTTGCCATGTCTCTTTTATCGCACCATTCATGTATCGGGAAATTCGGCGTTAGCCAATATGGCCAATCATAATCACCGCAATCAGTTGTATTAATCGGTAAAAAGAATCGCCCTTTGATCACGCCATAACGCTTATCGATTTTTACCTGTCCGTGGTTTTCTGTATCTACCCACACCGCTCGAAACTGCTTGGTTTGCATGTGCGTCATTTTGCGCTGTAGGTTATCATTGGAGTTAATGCCAACCCAGTTCACAGGTTCAAAAGGTGCTGACCCCATAAAAAACTTAATCGCTAGCTCCCAATGTTCAACCAGCTGTTCTGCATGGTTATACAAAATCAAATCAAGCTCACCAGTCGTCTGCTTGCCATTATAGAGCTGCACGTTGCTAGCCAGTGTCTCATACGGATGCAGCTTGCGCGCAAATCCATCCTCTAACCAAAATGACAGTAAGCCCTCAAAATGAAAACCCAGTCGATTGGGGCTAGGGCGTTTGAGTAAATAGCGAGTCAGCTCTTGATAGGCGGCAGTGGTATCTAGCTCTACTAATCGTTGCTCATACGTCTCAAACTGTGTCTGCCAAAATTGTGCGCTATGCACGGCAACCGTATGTGTACTCTGATGCGGCGCAAAGTCTAGCCATTGTGTCAAAACATTGGGACATGCCAACACATAAGCCAAATCGCGCACATAGGGTCGGCGGTAACGTTCCCAAGGTGAGTTAACTATGAGGCAGTTAGATGTGGGCTGATTGACAGGCTCGGACATAGGATAAACCAGTGTGAAGGTGTAGCATTTACCCTAACGGCTCGCTCTATAAAAGTCTATAGGACACGAGTATCCGCTAGGGCAGTGCTCAGTTTGTTGGCGCTAAAATATAATATTAATGTGATAAATATGAAAGCTGATATCAGGCGGTGACAGCAGGTAGGCTAATAGGATACTGAGTACTATTTTAAGTAGAGAGAGTTGCCATTTAGGCTGATATTGAGGTGGCTTTTCTTGTGGCTTAGTTGGGATGTGATTTTTCTGTTTCATGTGTCTAGCTCCATATTTACCGTAACTTGATTGCTGCGGCTTATGGTTGCTAGTTTATGAAGTAAGGTCGTTCGATAGTTCTATATAGAAAATGGCAAAGTTCTATGGGAGTTTCCTAAAAACTGTGTAACTGCTTATAATCCATTAACAGGAGAATAAGCAATGACTACTCAATCTGACATTAAAAAACTGGCCGAGCAAATGGCTGGTAGCATGAACAGCTTCGATGACAT
>NZ_CAJHAL010000017.1:0-75403 GCF_904846365.1 Psychrobacter nivimaris | reverse complement strand
TAGTTAAATGATAATTTTTATAGTTAATAATCTTTCCGAAAAGAAAAGATAGTCAACTTTATTTTTTAGCATTCTGAATCAGCAAAAATCCACACAAGTTGTTCTTTAGTTATGCTTTTAAATAATGTCTGACACTGTCGTCCAGTGCTAGTATTTCAAACTAAACAAGTCAGCCAATGTGGCTTATCCTATTTAGCGAGCTGACCATCATATCATGTTTTAATAGTCTGTCAACTTCTTTTTTTAATTTGTTTCAACAAGTTAACTGGGTTATTAATGTGTAATTACACACTAGCTACTTCCAGCTCGTCTTGATGAGGTGCGTATTATAGACGGTTTAACTTTTGTGTCAACCCGTTTTATTAATGTTTTTAAACTTATTTTAGTAGATGAATAAATCTGTATTTTTTTCAATGGGTTATCGTTTAATTAATTTCAATAGGTTTAAAGACTGACTATAAATGTGCTATTTACTATACTTCATAACATCAAAAACGTTTAGCTTTACTAGTATAAATACCCTTTACTATCTTTTGAGCTTTATCTTCTATTAGTGCAACCATTTCTCTATTTGAACTTTATAACTTACCCATCTTTTCAAAAAACGCCTTATAAGCCGCGACTTTCTTATCCAACGATAATGGATAGGCACGTGAGGTTGACGGTAATCTATATAAGGTTAAGTCATTAACATCCGTTTTTTTATTATTCGCATTCTGCCATTGATAAGGGTAATCCATACTTTGATTGGTTTTCGGATGCTTTGATTTAGCAATTGGCTCATCTAGTAATCCGAGCAGTACTTCGGTCGCCTTACCTCCTGTCGTAAACAATGACGCTACCTTCGGCACTTGCGGCAAGATAACCTCTAAATCAACAGGTGTGACTACTGTTAGATTTTTATCCGAAGCATTACCCGTCTCACGGATCGCCTGCTTTACTGTCGGACAAGAAGCAATGCCACGTTCAAACATGAAATCTCGAATGCGCTCAGGGTCAAAGCGTTTTTCATCGCCTACTCTAAAGTAGTCAGCATCATCAAAAAATACTCGACCATATATCCGCCACATATCATTATAAAAATTGGGATAATGAAAGCTCATTGCCCATTTATCAGCAGTCGGTGGAAAAGTACCCATCATCATGACCGTGGCATTGGGCGGTAAGACAGGTTCAAAAGGATGGGTTTCAAGCTCTGTGGCTTTGTCATCAAATGATGTCAGTTTAGTATCAGTGGTTTTTTGAGTGCTTGGTATTTTTATAGTCATGATATTCTTCATCAGAAAAGCGGTTTTTTTGGTATCATAGCAAGTCTAAACACTACCTCACTTATAATCACGTTATATAGTCAAACTTAGTCGGTTCAATCAGTTGACTCAAATAGCGCGATATCATTTTACTTAGCCTGAATTGCTTAGGCTTTGATGGCAGCTGTGAACGCAAATATTGTCATTGCGATAAACCAGCACTGTCGTAAAGTAGTTAATTGGCTTGATTGTGAAGGATTTCACTTTACTATTTATAAGCTGAAGATATGGTTAAAGTGCGGTAAGTGTTTGTATCTTTTATACTAATAGCAACCGCAGTAACTGCGCAAGCATCAGACAAGAAACCAAGAGAGTACTTATGAGTGACTTAAACAGCGATTTAAAAATTACGGTAATCGATCATCCACTAGTCCGTCATAAACTCAGCCTTATGCGCGAAAAAGACTGTAGTACTTATAAATTTCGTACATTGACCAAAGAGCTTGCGCGCTTGATGGCTTATGAAGCAAGCCGTGATTTTGAAATCGAAACTTTCCCAATGGAAGGCTGGTGTGGCGAAATCACTGGTGAGCAAATCATCGGTAAGACGGCGACGATCGTACCGATTTTACGCGCAGGTATCGGCATGCTTGATGGGGTGCTCGATCTAATCCCTACTGCTAAGATTTCTGTGGTCGGTCTACAACGTGATGAAGAAACATTGCAGCCAGTACCGTTCTTTGAAAAATTCGTGAGCCACATGGACAAACGTCCTGCGCTGATCATTGATCCAATGCTAGCCACGGGCGGCTCAATGGTTGCGACTATTGAGATGCTAAAGAAAAACGGCTGTACTAACATTAAAGCATTAGTATTAGTGGCTGCACCTGAAGGCGTACGCTTGGTAAATGAAGCGCATCCTGACGTGACTATCTATACCGCTGCATTAGACAGCCATTTAGATGAGCACGGTTACATCATCCCAGGTCTAGGCGATGCTGGTGATAAGATTTTTGGTAAGCAGTTATCGAATAGATAAGTCGCATTAGGGCAAATAAAGCCGTCATCAAAATTATGGCAACAGCAGACAACATCAATAATAAGGACAGATCATGAACGTATTGATTACAGGAGCAAGCGCGGGTTTTGGTAAAGTATTGGCAGAGCGTTTGATTGCTAACGGCCATCGCGTGATTGGTTGCGCCAGACGCCTTGATAAACTGAATGCTTTGGCAGAGACTTTAGGTGAGGCTTTTTTACCCGTGGTTATGGATGTGAGTGATACAGCTTCTATCCCGCAAATCATTGCTGACTTGCCTGATGATTTTAAACAAATCGATGTCTTGGTCAATAATGCAGGATTGGCACTGGGTACAGAGCCTGCTCACAAAGCCAGTCTTGATGACTGGATGCGTATGACTGATACCAATATTAAAGGCTTGATGGCGTTAACCCATGCCGTCTTACCAACGATGGTTGAGCGTGACAGTGGCTATGTCATCAATGTCGGTTCGATTGCTGGTAGCTGGCCTTACTTCGGTGGTAACGTTTACGGCGCAACTAAAGCGTTTGTAAAACAGTTCAGCTTAAACTTGCGAGCGGATCTGATTGGCACCCAAGTACGCGTGACCAACCTTGAACCTGGCAATGTGGCTGGCACTGAGTTTTCAAACGTGCGCTATCACGGCGACGATGACAAAGCTGCCAAGGTGTATGATGGCTTTAAAACCATGACAGGTGAAGATATCGGCGATATTTTGTTATGGTTGATTGAGTCGCCTGCTCATATTAACGTCAACCGCCTAGAAGTAATGCCAGTCGCCCAGACCTATAATGGGCTAACGATTGCCAAGCAAGATTAATATTAACTGCTCGGCTAGTTTTAGTATCAATGTTGATTATCGATATATCACTTATCAACACCGAACCTGTTAGCGTATCTCATACGATCGAAGCAATATAGAGTCATCTGTATTGCTTTTTTTTATGTCTTCAATAGCTTGCTCATTGACCAAACGCAAAACCTGAAAGTCCAAAATCAGCACTTCGTTACGCAGACGTTCGCTAGTACGCTTATTGTGACGTATCGCAAACCCCAATACTTGCTTACCAGTGATGGTTATCTGATTAATAATTAACCTTGAAGTATTCATGTTCAGCGTTTGAGCATTTATTATCGCAGTCGCTGGATTTACCGTCGTGGTTAACGTCTTCGTCTGTCGTACACTTTTGGGCATATCTCCTGCAAAAAACAATACCTGACCTAATGGTAAGTACTGCGCATGGCGTACTAGTTCTTGACGGAACAATGCAGGCATATCTGTGTTAAAACTGTCTTCTGTCTGCTGATAGAATGCGGTGAAGTTACGATGCAAATAACGCCCAAATACTGTGGTATTAATCCATTCTTGATAAACATCATCTGCCAATAACTGCTTCGTAAAAGCACTGGCATCAATTGTGACCTCCCTACTCAAAGTAGCAGACAACATCGACAGTAAAAGCGCTTGCGGACTGGCAAATATCTGCTGCTGCCATACTTGTGGATATAGGCTACTATCGAGTAATGGCAATGTTGATCTGCTCATGCACTTATATCCTTGTCAGTTAACGCTACTGCTTTTACCGCCAGCCAAATTCTATTCTATGGTCAGGCCATAGCTTTAATATAGCAGTCTTTTATTCGCGGTATTACTATTTTATAGCGGTGTACTCTACTGCAATACTTTCTTAGCTAAATTGACCGAGACAGCTTAAAAATCAAAGAGATATCACTCTATGAAAAAAGACCTCATACCCTGTTCTACTCCCTACCAGCTAAAGACCATTACTGTCCAAACAGCTGATGGAACGCTGTTGCCCGTCTCTGTCATTGGGAAAGGTAAACCTGTCCTATTAATGCACGCTTTTGGTATGGATGCGCGGCAATTTTTGCCATTTATGTTACCGCTCATTCAGCACTACTGCTTTTACTTGCCGCATTTTAGAGGTTTTGGTTTGGCCAGTAACCTAACACTGCCAACGTTTGATTTTATTGAGCAATATGCACAAGATACCCAAGATGTGTTTGAATACGTGAGCGAAGAAACCGGCTTTGAGGTTTTTCCTGTTGCCGCGATATCGATGGGAGCATTGGTCATGTGGGCATATTTTCAGCGCTTTGGTACTCAGCGCGTCAGTCACTATCTGAACATTGATCAAGCACCGATTATTCATAATCAGCCAGACTGGCAAGGTGGCGGTGTATTTGGTACACGACAAACCGAATTGTTTGCGCAATTTACACAGTTAATTACCGACACTGCTCCTTATCTACAAGCCGAGCAAATGGTTGACTTCCGTCACCTGCCCTATCGATTAAAAGTAAATCTATTAGACATGGAGCGCTCTTTTTCTATGCTCTCTGTCAGTAGCAAACCTTCGCAATTACTGGTAAAAGCTCTCAGTTATCGGGCGCCGCACAAAATCTCATTAATGGAGCACGCGACTTGGCAACACAAACTGCGCTGCCTATCAGCTTATGTTGCATTGCCCTACGATTACCGCGAGGTTTTACCAACAGTCAATATTCCGACTACCTTACTGATTGGTGCGCGCTCGCAGTTATATAATGCAGAATGGCAACAACGTTTGACCACTCTGCTGCCCAATGCGTACAGTATTATTTTGCCGACATCAGGCCATGCCGTGCCGATGGATGCACCTGTGGCATTTTATAAAGTATTGAAAGAGTTTCTGAACGCTTAATGATGGGTTTTTAATAATGCACAAAAAAACGACCTCAACGGGTCGTTTTTTTGCGCTAAATTCAATCTAAATCATTGGCTAAGTATTAATCATTCAATAGTTTAATCAATTCAAAGCGTGGTATTTCCTTACCATCAACCGTGACCGTCTCAGCGAACATGTCTAATGGGCGAACCCACACGCCATACTCACCATATAAGCAACGATATACCACTAGCGATTCTTCGGTTTCTGAATGCTGCGCCGTATGCAATACTTGATACAAGCTACCTTTATAATGGCGGTAAATGCCTTGGTGGATGGTTTTAGTCATAGCAAACTCCTACTATTAAAAATGGCTACTAATTATCGCTTCATAAAAAAGGTCGACAATGACTGCCGACCTCACTTTTAATCATTTTTATAGATTATCTAACCGACTGTCACTTTCGCATAAGCCTTTTTGCCTGCTTGAATAACAACCGTCTGACCTGAGGTTAGACTAAAGCCACCATCAACGACTTCGCCATCTACTTTGACCGCGCCACGTTTTACCATGTCTTTGGCTGCTGAGTTGTTTTTAGCGAGCTTAGCTTGGTTCAGGATTTGAGTAATAAATAACGCATCTTGCCCTTCTATATCCAACATAATTTCTGGCAAGTCGACTGGTAGCTCGCCATCGGCTAAGACGTTACCGGCAGATTTGTGCGCATTAGCAGCGGCATCAGCATCATGGAAGCGCTCGATTAATTCTTCGGCAAGGATACGTTTGATTTCTTGTGGGTTGCGTCCGTCTTCCATTTCACGCATCAAGCTTTCCACTTCTTCCATTGGCTTAAAGCTTAAGAACTCAAAATAACGATGGATCAGTGTGTCCGGCATCGACAGGATTTTTTGATACATGGTGCCTGGTGTATCATAGATAGCGACATAGTTGCCCAGTGATTTGGACATTTTGTTGACACCATCTAGGCCTTCTAAAATTGGCACAGTGATACACACTTGTGGTTCTTGGCCATAGCGTCCTTGCAGCGTGCGACCCATTAGCAAGTTAAAGGTCTGATCGGTACCGCCAAGCTCAACGTCAGCTTTTAGGGCGATAGAATCGTAGCCTTGTACTAACGGATAAAGAAACTCATGGATAGAGATGGGCGTTTGTGATGCATAGCGTTTTGAGAAGTCATCACGCTCTAGCATACGCGAGACGGTTTGCTGACTGGCTAACTGAATCATATCAGCGGCACTCATGTCATTGAACCACTCAGAGTTAAAGACCACGCGAGTCTTTTCTTTGTCCAAGATTTTAAATACTTGCTCAGCATAAGTCGTGGCGTTGGCTTTGATTTGCTCATCAGTCAACGGTGGACGCGTGCTGTTTTTGCCAGAAGGGTCACCAATCTTGGCGGTATAATCGCCAATTAGAAAATAAATCTCATGACCCAAATCTTGGAAATGCTTAAGTTTATTGATCAGCACTGTGTGACCTAAATGTAGATCTGGTGCGGTAGGATCAAAGCCGGCCTTGATACGTAGTGGACGATTGAGCTTTAGCTTAGCCACTAAGTCTTCTTCAGATAATATCTCTTGCGTACCGCGCTGAATAAGGGCCAGTTGTTCTTCTAGGGTGTAAGTTTGATTGGTCATGGTTCTCTCTATATGTCGCTTTAATTAGGATTTTTATGAATGGCGGTTACTGTCTCAACACCTTATGACGTTTAGAAGCTCAAAGGGTCAGAAAAAATGCTAGAATTTGACGGATATACTAGCGTTTTTTAAGGTAAATTGCCATGACCAACCCCGCATCGATTGCTGATACTGACCATAATGCCCTCGCAAACTTGCTTATGAATAGTGGTTTGGATAACCCTTCAGACGATATTGATGATTTGACCTTTGATAATTCGAACTATGCCACCTTAACGGATGCACTTGAGCAAACAGTATTTGAAAGCTTCGATGATGGCTTATATATCGGCATGATGTCTGGCACCAGTTTGGACGGTATGGATGCTGTCCTTTGTCAATTTAATCCTGAGATGAGCAACGAAGACAACACTCAACCGCCAATGCAACTGCTTGCGACCTATAGCCAAGACTTTCCGCCCCGTCTGCGTGAAGTTTTACTGGCATTATGTCAGCCGAATGGTGTAAATCAACTTTTACCAGAGGCCGATGAACCAAAAAGTGAATTGGATTGGTTCGGTTGGGCAAGTCGCGCGTATGCTGAGTTCGCGAGCGAAGTGGTCAATACGCTATTGCAGCAATCAAATACCGATCCTGAGTCAGTGTTAGCGATTGGCTGTCATGGACAGACCGTACGCCATCGCCCGCAGATGGGTTTTAGCTTGCAACTGGTCGATGCCAATATCATCGCTGAGCGCACAGGTATCAGCGTGGTCAGTGATTTCCGACGTCGTGACATGGCAGTTGGTGGTCAAGGTGCGCCTTTAGTACCTGCGTTTCATCAGGCACTATTTGCCAATCCTGATAGTACCCGTGTGCTATTAAACTTAGGTGGTATTGCTAATATAACCGTCTTGCCAGCCAGTGAAGAAGTTCAAGTTGTTGGCTATGATACGGGACCTGCCAACTTGTTATTGGATGCATGGACCTCGTTGCATACAGATAACTCTTATGACGCAGGTGGCGCTTGGGCGCAATCTGGAACCCTCATTGAGCCATTATTACAGCAACTTTTGGCACATTCGTTTTTTGCTCAGGCTCATCCAAAAAGCACCGGTCGTGAGGACTTTAACTTAACTTGGTTGCAAGATGAGCTACAGGCTTTTGAGCAAGCCAATGCTAACATCAGTTATTCAGCAGCCGATGTGCAAGCAACCTTGACTGAGCTAACGGCTATCAGTGCCAGTACGCAAATTAATACGTTTATCAGTCATTCAAAAAACAGCTCGGTTTATGTTTGCGGTGGCGGCGCATTGAATGACTATTTAATGGCACGCCTGCAAGCACACCTACCCCATTGCACAGTAAAAACCACTAAACATTTAGGACTTGCGCCAACGTGGGTAGAGGCCGTTGCTTTTGCATGGTTAGCCAGACAAACATTGATGGGTGAAACTGGTAATTTACCAGCGGTAACCGGTGCAAATAAAGGCGTGGTATTGGGTCAAGTATGTTTTGCCTGACCAGTTAAATTTTAGTTTACATACGTGCACCTATGTGTTTTATAATGACTTTTGAAACGCCATCCTCTTAGGACCTGTAAGTATAGGATATATCGCATGAGCCAGAATAGTAGTTCACCTATCGACCAAGCCACCACTGATGACACAAATAATATGACTGCAGCACCTGTACATAAATCGCGTCAAAAACCACCTCACTACGAGCGTTCTGATGATACGCGTGTGGTAGTCACAGGTATGGGCGCTATTACGCCGCTCGGTCTAGACGTCGATAGCTCATGGACCAAATTGCTCAATGGCGAGAGTGGTATCTCCCCGATTACGCATTTCGATGCCACCGGCTACCGTGCGCAAATCGCAGGCGTGATCAAAGACTTCGATGCCAAGCAATATATGAATGCTAAAGATGCACGTCGCTATGATGAGTTCATGCATTATGGGGTTGCCGCTTCTGCTATGGCCCTAAAGCACGCTGGTTTTATCGAGGAAGTCAGTGCTGCTGATGCACCTGTGCAAGGCGTTGACCAAGATCGCTTTGGTATTATTTTAGGTTCAGGTATTGGCGGTATTCAAACGATTGAAAACAGTCGTGATACCCTACACGAAAAAGGCGCGGGCAAAGTCTCACCTTTTATTATCCCAGGCTCTATCGTCAATATGGCCGCTGGACTGGTAGCGATTAAGCATAAGTTAAAAGGCCCGAACCTTGCGACATCAACGGCTTGTACCACGGCGACTCACGCTATGGGTCTTGCTGCTCGTTTGATCGCTTATGGTGATGCTGACGTTATGTTGGCAGGCGGTAGTGAAAAGGGTTCTAGCCCACTTGGTATAGCTGGCTTTAGTGCGATGCACGCACTATCTACGCGCAACGATGAGCCAACCAAAGCCTCACGTCCGTTTGATAAAGGTCGTGACGGTTTTGTACTTGGTGATGGTGCTGGCGTGGTGATATTAGAAAGCCTTGCTCACGCCAAAGCGCGCGGTGCCACAATACTGGCAGAGCTGGTCGGGTTTGGCATGAGCGATGATGCCAGTCATATTACCGCACCACCAGAAGATGGTAGCGGCGCTGCAAAAGCCATGCGCAATGCACTCAATGATGCTGGGATTGAACCATCAAGCGTCGGTTATGTCAATGCACACGGTACCAGTACACCTGCAGGTGACGTCGCCGAATCAATTGCTATCGAAACGGTATTTTCGCCAGTGAAAGACAGCATTTTGGTGAGTTCAACCAAGTCAATGACCGGTCACTTACTTGGTGCCGCTGGCGGAGTTGAAGCCATCTTTACAGTACTTGCGCTACAACATCAGCATGTACCACCTACGATCAATCTAGATGATGTCGAGGACAACTGTAACCTTGATTATGTGGCTAATCAATCACGCAAAGTTGATAACCTGCAGTATGCAGTATCCAACAGCTTTGGCTTTGGTGGTACCAATGGCTCATTGGTATTTGCTCGCTGGCCTGTCAATCAATAACAGCCACCCAACTAAATTGCAGCGCATGGTAATGAGTGCGTTGTAACGTTGGTGTCAGATTTGCTACGTTTGTCCACTTGCAGCCCCTTATCGTACTTGCGTATGATAAGGGGTAATTTTTGGAACATTTATGGAAGATACCATGTCAAGCTACTCATTTTCCCATCAGTTTTATCAACGCTGGACGTGTGCGCCTGAGCCAGTACGCGCAGCGATTACCCAAGAACTAAAAGACATCACTACCCTGCTACAACCTGATACCTCATTTGAAGACTTCACTTTTAATACTCATGATTTAGATGCGCATGTAGACGAGCTATATGACAACTACAATGCAGAACAAGCCATTGCTAAAGCGATCACGGACAAACAAGAGAAAGAAGACGCGGCCGCTGCAAAACAAAAGCTAGAAGACGAGCAGAAGAAAAAAGAAACAGAAGAAGCCACATTCAAAGCAGAAGCGACTCGAAAAGAACAAGAAAAAAATGAGCAGTCAGCGTTAAAGACAGACAACGACAAAGAACTGGCTGCTACCGACGTAGCTAACTCAAACACAGATAAAGTCGTTGCAGATATCACTGTTACTGACGATTTTGTTACTGAAAATTCTAACGCAAAGATTGAAAAAGTGGCATCAGAAGTCGTAAATACTGAAAGCAATGCTAGCGATAATAAAAATGCTGATAACAGAAACATTGGCGAACAGGCACATACGCTTAGCGATAACCATATTAAAGATATTAATAATAAAGCCAGTGCAGCGATTAATTTGGCATTAAAAGACGCGAAGCTAGATGCAACACACCAACAGCTAATCCGCGAGCTAGAAACACAGGTCGATGACTATCTAAGTGAGCAAATGATGCTAATGTCTGAAAACCTAAAGTCTTGGCTACGTGCTGAGGTCACTCAACACTTTAGCGAACAAAACGACTCAACTACTAATAATGAAGCTGCTAAGAAAATCATCCACTAATAGTGATTATTTTTCAGTGTTAGACGTATATTTAGAAACAGCTGCTCAGTAGTAAGTATTAAATAACGAACACTAAAAAGCCCCGTAAATTATTTACGGGGCTTTTTAGTACTTTTAGTTAATGTTTTGAGCTTGGTATTAAATGGCTTTAGTACGTTCAGTCAACCACTCAAGCGCTGCACCTTCAACACGATCTTTTAGCTCTGCGAAGACTTGGCTATGATAGTTATTTAGCCAATCAATCTCGGTTTGATCCAACAGTGACGGCTCAATCAGACGCGTATCGATTGGGCAGTAAGTGATGGTCTCAAAGTTTAAGAAATCACCAAACTCTGTCTCAGTAGGCTTAGCAACTGGCGTATTTACTACCAAGTTCTCGATACGGATACCCCATTTTCCTTCACGGTATAGACCTGGCTCATTACTAGAAATCATACCGACTTTCATCGCACGCTCTTTTGGCGTGCTGGCACTATAAGCGATGACCTGTGGGCCTTCATGTACGTTTAAGAAATAACCAACGCCGTGACCCGTACCATGACCATAGTCCATCTGTGCTTGCCACAATGGCGCACGGCAAATAGCATCGATCAACGGTGAGGCGATACCATCAGGGAAATGCGCACGAGCCAGCGCAATGTGGGCTTTTAGCACAATCGTAAAGTCGCGTTTATGCTCGGCGGTAACTTGCCCAATACCGACTACGCGGGTGATATCAGTCGTACCGTTTTGATACTGTGCGCCTGAGTCAATCAGTAGCAATCCGCCTTTGCCCTCGGCCACATCAAGGTAGCTGAATTTTTCTGGCGTTGCGCGGTAATGTGGCAACGCACCATTTTCGTTAAAGCCTGCGATGGTCGGGAAGCTTGGCGAGACATAATGCGGCTGACGACTGCGCACATCTATCAGCATGCTATCAACATCTAGTTCACTTAAACGCTCGCCGTTTGCTAGACGCTGTTCAAATGTCTCAAAAAACTCAGCCAAAGCAGCGCCATCTTGACGCATCGCTTCACGCACATGATCGATATCTGCATCAGATTTTACAGATTTGAGTAATGTGCTAGGTGCCATTTGCTCAATAAAGCCAACATCGTCTGCCATTTTTGAGAGTGTACCTACTGCGACTTTGCTCGGATCTAACAATAATAAATCGTCTGGCGTTAATGCGCTCAATGCCTCTTGCACAGCAGAATAGTCAGCTAATGTGATACCGCTGTCTTTTAGACTCTGTGCAATATCTTCGCTTACTTTATCAGTATCAACAAACAACGTTGCTTTGTCTGCGTCAATCAACATATGTGACAAGAATACCGGATTATAATCAACATCAGCACCGCGCAAGTTCGTCAACCAAGCGATATCGTCTAGACTTGAGAGTAAATGATGGGTCGCACCCGCTTCTGCCATGCCTTCACGTACTGCTGCAAGTTTTGAGGTGGCAGACTGAGCAAGGAACTGCTCATCATGAGCGTATAATTTGGCCGCTGGTAGTGCCGGACGATCTTTCCAAATCTCTGTCAGCACATCACGTTCAGTAATCAAAGTAATGTCATTGGCATCAAAGGCATTTAGCAGGCGATCTTGCTCAGCGATAGATAGCACATTGCCGTCTACTGCTACGCTATCCCCTTCTTGCAAATGGTCGGCTAGCCAATCGATATGATTTGGCTGACCTGGCGCAAGCTTTTCTAAAGTAATACCTGTGCCTTCTAGCTGTTCGGCAGCATGTACCCAATAACGGCTATCCGTCCATAGACCTGCAAAATCAGCAGTCACAACAAGCGTGCCGACAGAACCGGTAAACCCTGACAACCATAAGCGTGCTTGCCAGTATTCTGGTAGATATTCAGATAAATGTGGATCAGCAGACGGTACGATGATTGCGGTGAGATCTTGCGCGACTAAGGTGCTGCGTAAGTTAGCAATACGTTCGTGAATGGCTTGTTTATTCATTGAATGTGTCCTTATAGAAGTTATAAAAATTTGATGATGGAGCGATTATCTACAATCGTCTTGCTCTAATAGTCGTCTTGTTTGAGTTGTTGATACCGCTTTAGTTTTAATAAGATATTTATTATCGATAGCAATTATTCAAGCAAACAGTCTACTTGTTTAACTATCTAATTATGTCTGTTTGGGTAATTGCTTCTACTTATTGAGAATAAAAAATTGAGATTAATATTGCCTCACGGATATTTATGGTGAGCTATCATTAGATGTTTGGGCGGATAATAAGCTTTCAATAGCTTGTGCTAAATATCCCACCAACTAAAACAATAAAACGTGCTACCAGTAATGGTAACACGTCTCATCATATGTCACTTGTGCTGTTGTTAATCACAAATGTACATCAGACTATTTTATTGCTTGGCCAGCTGTTTCTCACGCTCGCTTTCTTTAAGCATTTTATTGATAGGTTTTGCTAGTATCAATAATAGTACAGCGGTAACTACCAAGAAGATGGTCATGGTAGTAAATAGATCTGGTAACCCTTCAATTTTGTCAGCAGATACATGCCCACCAAAGAAAGCAGCAACCAAGTTACCCATAGCGATAGAAGCAAAGAATAACCCCATCATTTGCCCTTGCATACCCTCTGGCGCCAGCTTAGTCATGGCAGATAACCCAACTGGGCTTAATGCTAACTCACCCAACGTTAATAGCAAGAGACTGCCTACCAACCATAGTGGCGATGCCAAGCCAGCACCAGGCGCTAAAATGCTTTTAGAGGCAAAAATCATCAAGGCAAAACCTGCGGCTGCCAGTAGCATACCGAGTGCAAACTTAGCCATACTGCTAGGCTCAAGACCGCGGTTACCAAGCTTGACCCAGATGATGCTAATGATAGGTGCCAATATCAAAATAAATAGTGGGTTCAATGACTGGAACCAAATACTTGGTATCTCAAACCCTAAAACATTCAGATCGGTATAACGATCAGCAAATAAGTTAAAAGACGTTGGCTGCTGCTCAAAGCTTGACCAAAACAGCGTCGAACCAATGATTAAGACAAAACAAATTAATAAGCGTAGTTTGTCCGTCTTATCCAATCGCGGTGAGATAAACATAATAGCGAAATATAAGATAACCACCGCAGCAATGATGTACGTCATATACTCTGCAACCATCTCAGGATTGAACGATATCATGCCAGTAGACACTAGTAGCACTGCGGCTACTAGCAACGCAACGAAACCACCAACCCAGCGACCGATGTTTTTGTAATGGTCGTTAGATTTTTCCCACTCAGCAGAAATACCTTTGGCGCGTGCATAACGCGTTAAGTTCTTTTGCGCGACAAAACGATAAATCAGTAATGAGACCAACATACCCAAACCACCAACGCCAAAGCCGACATGCCACATGCCTTTTTCTTTGAATACGCCGACGATAAGTGCCGCTAATAACGCACCGATATTGATCCCCATATAAAATAAGGTGAAACCGCCATCACGGCGAGAGTCGCCTTTCGGGTACAAGGCACCAACCATCACTGAGATACAGGTCTTAAATAACCCTGAGCCCAAGACAATACAGATTAAACCAACGAAGAAAAGCGTCATACCAAACATCGCTGAAAGCGCGATACACAAGTGACCAAGGGCAATAATGATACTACCCCACCACAGCGCACGCTCTTGACCTAGCCAGTTATCTGCTAACCAGCCACCTGGTACTGCTGCTAAGTATAACGAACCAGCGAAAATACCATAAATAGCAGAAGCGGTGACTTCACTAAAGCCAAAACCGCCACTGCTCACTGTTGCCACCATAAATAAAACCAATAGTGGACGAATACTATAATAGGAGAACCGCTCCCACATTTCGGTAAAAAACAATGAGCGTAAGGGCGCAGGATGTCCCATAAAGCCATTGTCTAGAGCTTCTAACTCTGCTGCACTAGCCCCCGAATTTGTTTCTGTGCCCATAACTTTATTCCTTTAAAGATCATATTTGTAATGACCAAACCCCTGATTATCCAGATGGACGGTCATATAGGCGGAACATTGTTTCACTTGGTTATAATCAAGTAAAGAAAAAATTGGTCAAAAATTACACAAATACTCATAAAAAAAAGCCCGCTCTCAATGGTTGAGAACGGGCTCTTTTTATGACTATTTAGAACTGTATCATTATGCTTATAGCACTGTTGATAGAGACTTCATAATAAGACTCATTTTATAGTTAAGTAGCACTATTTTAGATCATTTACACAGTCATACTACAGCTTACTGTGCTGCGGTCTCTTCAGTAGCTTCACCAGCCTCTAAGTCACCATCCGCTTGCTCAGCTGTCAAATCAGCATCAGCAACAGCGGCTTGGTTTACAGTGCCAGAGGCAGTCGCTGTACCTGCTTCCGCAGTAACGACTGCACTATCTGCATCTGCCGCTGGTGTTGCATCTGCTGCAGTTTCAGGCGCTGTAGCATCTGACGCCTCTGCTGTTGTTGCAGCTTCTGCATCGGTTGGAGCCGCTTCTTCTTCAGTAGCAGTGGCTTCTGCTTCATCTGCCGCAGCCGACGCTTCAGTCGTCTCAGCAGTGATATGCTCGCCTGCTGGACGCAAAAATGCAGAAACACCAATAAGTAAGACAATACCTAGGAACATGGCAATGCCACCTAAAGCGAATAACAGCTCTTTTTTTGGATTGTTATTAACGATACCTTCTGACATACCTTATCCACCTTGCACAAAATATTTGAAATATTGACCTATTATATCGCAATTTATACTGATTTGTGAAAACCCTTAAGTATTTAAAGGGTTTATTATCCACAATTTAACTATTCATTTTTGGCACTTGGGTCAGCTAACTACTTAATCAGTTATCTATTATTCGCTATCAACACGTTTTACTTAACAATACTACTTAACCAAACGTACTGGAGTCTTAGTACGTTTACCCAAATAGCTGAGTATCAGAAGCAGTGTCATGATAAACAACATAGGATACTGACCAAAGCGCATAAACGGCGTGTTGCCAACTCGTGCCTGAATATCACCGCGCAATACAGTACGTTCAAACTGCGGTGCACGCTCTACGATACGACCTTTGTGGTCAATAATAGCTGTCACCCCCGTGTTGGTCGCTCGCATAAACCAGCGACCGTTTTCTAGCGCGCGCATCTGTACCATTTGTAAATGCTGTAATGGGCCTGCTGACTTACCGAACCAAGCATCGTTTGAGATGGTCAATAAGAAGTCCGTGCCAATCGCATTTTTGCGCGTAGTGTCTGGATAGGCCACTTCGTAACAGATGGCTGCGCCTAGGTTGTGCCCTCGAACACGCAGCGGCGACTGCTGATCACTGCCGCGACTATAGCTCATAATGTCTTGGCTACCTGCTAGATTTGGCAGAATATCAAGCACGCCTTGGAATGGAATATATTCCCCAAATGGCACCAGACGTTGCTTCTTATACAGGCCTTCTGCCTGTGCTCCTAGCGCTACCACGCTATTGTAGAACGGAGGATATTTATCTGTACTGGCATCAAACGCCGCTTCATCCTTATAAGGAATACCAGTCACCCATGTCGTGTCAGTCTCTTTGGCCATTGCGACCATTTCACTGATAAAACCAACAGCTTCTGTCTGAAACATAGGAATCGACGATTCAGGCCACAGCACGATGTCACGCCCCCACTCATCACGGGTTAACGTTGCATAGATTTTTAGCGTCTCAATCTGATACTCGGTGAGCCATTTTAGGTCTTGCGGGATATTACCCTGAATCAGCGACACCGATAGATCAGGAGTGCCTTTTGGTTTGGTCCACTGCGGATTGATTAACCATAGCGTGCTACTAATGATAAGCAATGCTATCGATGGAATCATATAGCCACCACGGCGGCGCAACAGCTCAACGATACTGGCAGCCAGTAGTACCGCCACAAAAGAAACCGCAAAGACACCAGCCACAGGCGCGAGCGACGACAACCAGTACTGCTCAGTAAACGCATAACCAACGAATAGCCAAGGAAAACCAGTAAATAGCCACGTTTTCATCCACTCTTGGAGTATCCACAGGGCGGCAAAAGATAAAGGTTGCTTGCCGACCACACGATTAAAGATGAGCGCCAAAAATCCATGGAACAGTCCCATGCCTAGACCCATGAGCGCAATCATAATCAGCGCAAGCCATGCAGGCGTATCGCCATAAACGTGTATCGAGGTATATAGCCAAAACGCGCCAACACACCACAGTCCCGTACCGTAGGCTTGACCAATTAGAAAGGCGCGGCGACCTGTCATCGCTGGTACCAATAACGCATATAAGATGGCAGGTGATACCAAGGCAACTGGCCAAATACCATAAGGCGCGAGCGCGAGTATGAAAGCTGCCCCTGCCAGCCAAGCTAATAGTACCGTCAACCCCATATGTAAACCTTTTGGCTTATCGGGGTTCAGACGTTTTTGTAAATCAACAGTAGACAGACGCATAGCAGTTATCCAAAACCATATTTTCTAAAATTTCTCAGCTAAGCGATGAGATAACACTCACGCAAAACCTGACTGCACAATGCTTTATGCAGGGCCACAAATAAAACCCACCCATGATACCAGTCAAAACCTACAAGTGGGTAAATTTGCGTAGCTAAAACCTCATTCTAAAGACCAAAAGGCAGAAAGCAAAAAACACGATTTTTCATCGTGTTTTTTATTAATTTGCTAACAAGTTTTATTCATTGACCAACTATCGTGACACTATAAGTAAGCTAGTGGCTGCCTATCAATATCTGTTGCTCGGCATTGGTTTTGGTCAGCTCTAGGTTTTGGATAAATCGCCCTTCTACATCGGTAATGGTAATTTTCCAATCATCTATCACGACGCTCTCACCTTCTAAATCACCAACGAAGCCAAGTGCTTGCATGACCAAACCGCCCATCGTATCGACATCGGTATCGTCAAAATGACTACCCAGCTCATCATTACAGTCTTCAATTACTGTAGACGCTTGGACACGCCATGTGTTTGGTTTTTCTGGATCAGGGACGATGTTATTGATATCGCTGTCTTCATCAAAGTCATCATGCTCATCAACGATGTCGCCAACGATTTCTTCCAACAAATCTTCCATGGTGACCACACCACCGAAGTTACCAAACTCATCAACGACAATCGCCATATGTACTTGGGTACGCTGCAATGAGCGTAGCAAGGTATCAGAACGAGCCGTCTCACTGATATATAACGGCTGACGCACCAAATCTTTGAGACGTTTACTGTCAATTTTGTCTTCTTGGTTGCGAACCATATGTACCAAAATCGGAATTAAGTCTTTTGCCAATAAGATACCGATGACAGCATCATCGTCTTGACTGTCAAAAACAGGATAGCGCGAATGGGTGGTCTCAAGAATGATGTCCATCACTTCAGCAAGACTGGTGCTCTCGTGCAGACCAATTACTTGCGGACGGGGCGTCATGATTTCGCGGACTTGTGTCGCAGGCAAATCTAGCACGCCTTCTAGCATATCGACCGTATCAGGCTCTAAAAACTGGCGCGAGTCTTGTACCAGACGAATCAATTCATCACGGGTTTCGGGGGCGGTCGATAGCCAGCGTTTTAAGCCGCGCATCGACCAACTACTCGGGCTGGGAGTGTCGTCAGACATGGTGGTGTGATTTAACCTCTTTAGTTAATAAAAATTAGAATAGTATTCAATAAAAAAACGAACAATACTCAATAAAAAAATAAGTAGAGCCTAGATGGGGATAAAAGTAGCAAATAAAACAGCTGGTTTGTTATTAATTACTGCATGAATAACAAACTAGCTAGTACAAATTAGCTTCACTTTATCGCAAGGCTCACCGACATTCAACGACAAATTCACTCAAATTGTATTGTCAGCGTGTTATAAACTTTGCTATGGTCAAAGCCTTTATTTATCAAAGCAAACCCTATGTCGCTACGTTCCTTCTTTTCTCGCTTACTCTCGTCGCATACGCGTAGTCGACTGTCAGACAGTCGTGGCTTAGAGAGCCGTGGTTTAGAGAGTCTGGACTTAAAACGCAAAACATTAGAACGTAAACAGCCAAAGCCTACATGGCGCCAGCGTCTTGTGACTTTTTTAATTGCCGTTACGTTATTGTTATCAGCGCTATGGTTATTACTCGCGATTTGGTATCAATATGGCGTCAGCTCAGTATTAACTTGGCTTGCGACAATAGCAATTGTAGGCATATTAGCTGCGCTGCTAAGTACACGTTATTGGAATGTCGTCACAAGAGTATTGCACAGTGACTCACTATCTAATAAAAAATCAATTAGCAAAGGCACAGCAACTAAGCTGCTTATCGGTATATATGGCGCTGTTTGGCTCGTGGGTCTAGGTTGGTTTTTTTCTATCGAACCGAAACAAGATCGAGAATGGATGGCTGAGGTCGACCAGCGAGTCTCCTATGAGCGCGATGCGACCAATCCTGACTTGATTACCTTAACCAATGTTCGAAACTTTGATTGGCAAACTGAAGAGGATGCTACCGAGCACTGGGATACTCGTACGATTGATCTGTCTAAACTCTCTGGCGTTGATGTGACCAATTCTTATTGGATGGGACCGCTAATCGCTCATACTTTAGTTAGCTTTCGATTTGAAGATGATAGACCACTTGCCTTCTCATTCGAGATACGTAAAGAAGATGGCGAGTCTTTTTCAGCACTTGCTGGCTTTTTTCGACGTTATGAGCTGAGCCTGATTGCCGCAGAAGAGCGCGATATTATCTATACGCGTAGCAACGCACGCGGTGAGCAAGTCTATCTGTTTCCTATCAGCAATTTGCAGCAACATGAGGTGAGATCGTTGTTTGAATCTTACCTAACCGCAATGGATGAGTTGAATACCAAGCCCGCTTGGTACAACACGTTGACGAGTAACTGTACTAATATTATCTTTTATATGGCGCGTATCGTTAGTGGTGATCGCTTGCCGTGGGATTATCGAATCTGGGTCTCTGGTTGGCTACCAAACTATCTATATGATGTTGGCATGCTGGATGCTGCGCCTGAAAAGCAAAACCAGCCTTGGTCGATGGATACGTGGTATGAGCGCACCCATATTAATCCAAAATCGAGTGGCTTCAATAACCTGCACTCTATTGCCAATAGCCGTGAGTTCTCTCGGCAAATTCGTCAAGATATTCCAATACCACCATTGGCCGACTCTCAATCTAGTGCTGAAGCAAAAGCCAAATCGACTGCTCAGGTATCTTATTAGCGTGATAATCTTCCCTATAGCAGTTATGGATTCACCCAATTAACCACACGTGTTTCCATCTCTTCATCAGACATACCAATCTCCGATATACAGCGGCCAGCGACACCCACATTAGCCGCACGCATCTCGTGCTGGGTGACTACAGCATCCTCAGTCAATAATAGATGCCAGCTTGGTAAATTCTGCCCTTTATACAAGCGCTTGTAGGCGCAATGCGATGGTAGCCACATCATATTAGGCAAGTTGTCCATGGTCAGCTGAATACAGTCTGGTACGTGCTCTTGACGTGTGGCATAGTGTTGACAATAACCTGTCGCACAGTCCATGAGCTGACACGTCACATCGGTATACTCGACCAGCTCTTCGTCATCATCATTATCGATGTATTTGATTAAGCAGCAGCTGCCGCAGCCATCACACAACGCTTCCCATTCGCTATGGTTTAGCTCGTTTAAGGCAAATCTTGACCAAAACTGCGGGCGTAGTGGCTCAGACCTAGAATCAGTATCAGCACTATCAGGAAATAAACTTACCGATTGCGCAAGCTTACCATCTGGATTGACGCCTGAATGCAAGCCTGATTGTTCATCATTTTTGTTTAAGAAATTTATAGTCATAGGGTCGCAGTAGCATTTTGATAAAGAGCGTTACACTATTATAGCTGTTTTTGCTAGATATGGGCGTTAAGGTAGTACAAGTTAGAAAACGAACCATCACAATGACAAATAATCAAAACGACGAATAATTAAAACTCATAACATAAAAAAGGACAATCATATGTCAGTTAAGACTTTCGAGTTAATCAGTACCACCGAAAACGGTGTTGAACTCATCAGCTATGTGGCACTACCAGAGAACGCTTCTGATGATAACCCAGCAGCAGGTATTCTGGTTGCACCAGAATGGTGGGGCGTGGTCGATCATCCAAAATCAGTAGTAGAGCGTTTGGCAGAAGCTGGTTATGCAGCGGTCGCAATGGACGTCTATGGCGAAGGCAAACTCACTACCGATGCCGCACAAGCGAACATGTGGATGGAGCAAGTGCTTGCTGATCAAGACATGCTGATGGCACGCTGCCGCTTAATCCTTAATGACTTCAGCGATCAGTTGTCAGTCGATGGTGATAACCTAGGCGCAATCGGTTACTGCTTCGGTGGTAAAGTTGTACTAGATATGGCTCGCGAAGGCATGCCGCTAAAAGCCGTTGCCACGTTCCATGGTAACCCAACCCCAAAACAGCCAGCAGACAAAAACTTTGCAGCAAAAGTGTTGGTCGCTCATGGACGTGATGACTCAATGGTATCAATGGATGCTATCGAAGGTCTAAAATCAGAGCTAGATGCAGCCGATGTTGACTACACTATCGACGTTTATGACAATGCCAAACATGGCTTTACCAATCCGCATGCTGATGAGCGTGCAGCCAAAAATGAAGTAGATCTTGGCTACAATGAAGCTGCTGCTAAACAAAGCTGGGAAAACATGCTTGAGTTTATGAAAGCCAATTTAGCATAAAAAACGATTTGGTATAAAGACCATTAAAAAGGGTAGCTTAATTATTAAGCTACCCTTTTATTTTGAGTGTCATTCTAGCATTTGTCTTTTAGCCCAGTAATCAGAGTAGTCTTGTGCTTCTTATCAAATCACGTCATTATCACTTTACTATAAACTGGATTGAGTGACGAAGATGTTGTATCTAATGGTGACCCAGTTGGGCTGGCTGGCTTTTACGATTTTATTGATCGTAGTGGTCGCATTATATACTAGGATAGCTCGAAAAATCGAGCATCTACGCCGTGATGTAACGACGCTGCAAGCTGAGCTTGAGCAGCAAAGACATCGTATTATGTCGCCTCCATCTGCACCTTTGATCGATAAAAGCAATTACGCACGCAACACTACTACTAACGATAATGATCTTAAAGACAATATTCCTAAAGACCATGTTCCTAAAGACAGTAACACTAAAGACCATGATGCTAAAGAAATAGCTTTTGACTCACAACACTCTTCTCTAGATAATCGGCTGCCTGTATCACCACCACCGCTTCCTACCGTTGCTTCAAACTCGACCACACATGCAGCATCAAATATATCTAATAGTAAATCTATAGACGATAACGCCTCGATAAATACGAAAAATACGGCGTCGTCCGCACCGATTGAGCCAGATGAACGCTCATTACCTATTGTGACCTCGCTCATTCATTCAATAAAAAACTGGTTTTTCGGTGGCAACTTGGTCGTGCGAGTCGGCGTACTGGTGCTGCTGGTAGGTGTGGTGCTCCTGCTTCGCTTATTGAGCGAATATATCGAGATTTCAATTACCACAAAGCTGATAGCAGTTGGCGTTACAGGGTTAGCATTGGCAGCGCTTGGGTTAAAGCTAACGGCAAAACGCTTCTCATATGGGATTACGCTACAAGGTGCAGGTTTAGCAATTGCGTATCTAAGTACCTTTTTTGCTTACAGTGTTTATGAAATCATTCCTAGTGTCCCAAGCTTTATCGGACTTGGGTTATTGTCTGCCATTACCATTGCCCTCGCCGTACGTCAGAACGCCTTCCCATTGGCATTACTGGCATTATCGGGTGGTTTTTTTGCACCGATTTTGACCAGTGAAGATACTGGCAGCTTGGTCATCTTATTTAGCTATTATCTACTGCTAAACGTCACCATTGCTGTTATTGCTCATTATCGACCGTGGAAGATATTGAACTTATTCGGTGTGACTGTGACCTTTAGCCTCGCCTATTATTGGGGAATCAGCGGAAATCTAGACGCTGTCATTGAATCACAGCGTTGGTCATTGACTTTGTTGGTTGCCTTGCATTTGAGTCTTTACCTGTTTGTCGTAATTCGCTACGCACAGCAAATCATTGCTTATAACACGCTTAATGAAAAAGTTCTCAGCCATACCGATAACGCAAATGACATAGAGCATTTAAACGAAGTCCATGTGGGCAATAGCACGTATCTATTTCCCATTGATACTGGTTTACTATTTTCAGTACCGCTACTGGCCTTTGGCTTATTTTCTGCTTTATTAGAGGATATTCCTCATGCTTTGACTATTGTCAGTGCCGTTTTAGGCGCGGTTTATCTTGGCTTAGGCTGGCTATTTATCCAGCGTAGTCAGCGATATGCCTTAATTACTGAAGGTATGTTGGCGTTAGGGTTTGGATTTTTGGCCTTAGTGATTCCGTTGGCACTCGATGCAGAATGGATTGCTTTTGGCTGGTCGGTACAAGGATTGGCCTTGGCATGGTTTGGACGACGCTCACTGCGCGCATGGTCGGTATTATTCGGTGTGCTATTGCAGCTCATCAGTGTCGTCATGTTGATGGCTACCATCGTATTCTCTAGCAATGACTATCCGATTTTAGCCTTGAGTATTTCAGCGATTGCTTATATAGCCACCGTATTCATCTTACGTGCCAGCAACTCGCCAGCGATGTTGAACGACCACTTGGATGCCGACTTAAATGCAAACTCAGACAGTCATTTAGCACAGGCTAAAGAAAAAAACACCACATCAGACTCAATCACGACATACGCCAGTGCATTGGGTATCAGTGACCAAGCCGCGCAGCAGTGGCTGACTTCGGTCAATAGCCAAAGCAAAGTGTTTGGCCTCGTTTGGCGCAGCCCTAGATTGATATGGTTTCTGACCTTGACCGCGATGGCTTGGATGCTACAAGTACTGATGCTTGATTTGCATCATTGGTTTGATATCTGGCAATCAAGCACGACGGTAATTGCACTGGCAGCACTCATCAGCTTGATTGCTTATTGGGTCATCAATCGCTATCGTCCGTGGGCGGAAATTAGACAGCTTAGTCATGGATTATTGGCCCTGTTCTACTTCATGCTAATACTGCAACTGCCACAAAAGTTTGAGCGAAATTTAACATGGTCAACAACGGAATGGTTGGTGTTTGTAGGGTTAATAATCGGCTGGTTAGTCATGGGGCAGCTATGGCTAAAAACATGGTCTGATACATGGTCTGATACATGGTCTGATAATAAGAATACCTCACGCTATACTGATGCAAGCTGGCTAGGTACGGGTATCTTACTCATTGCTGCCGCGGCGCATTATGGCCTACCAGACTCTGATGGCGTAATGGCTTTCTTGTTTTCAGCGGTACTCATATTGTCTGGGTTATGGTTCAACCATCGTTATCTTAGTCAAAATGAAGAAAATACCTCAACCAATAAAACTGTAGGACAAGATCTGCTGTATTGGTTTGATTGGCAGCAAGCAGTATTAGGATGCGCTGCCATTTTTGCTCTCATTGCTTTACTGTGGGTAGTTCTTACCAATTGGTCTTATGACGGTGTGATTTGGGGACTGTCTTATTTTCCATTGTTTAATCTATATGACATCACATCTTGGCTGACACTATCGGTTGGTTTTAGTCTGTATTACATCAGCCAACGCCGACACAATGAAACCATTACCGAGCCGAGTGCAGCTGCCAAATCTAAGCGCGTATTCACTGCTGAGAGTCTGTTAATTGTATTGGGACTGATCAGTTTTTGGTTGACTTCAAGCATGTTAGTCAGAACGCTACACGCCTTTATTGGCACGCCACTTTGGAATGACTATCAAGGCGGCGCATGGCAGAGCGAGCAAGTACAAACAGGGCTGACGATTCTATGGACGCTCTTGGCATTGGTCGCTACCATCAGGGCGAGTCGCTATTGGCAGCGTGCGCTTTGGTTTATGGGTATTGGGTTGTTAGGTATTGTCGTACTTAAGCTGGTCTTAGTCGATTTGTCACAGACTGAGGCAATTTGGCGAGTCATATCTTTCCTTGGCGCGGGCAGTTTGATTCTGCTCATTGGTTATTTGGCACCACTACCACCCTCGCACGATGAAATAACGGATAAGACGTAACCATAACCTGATCACGACCTCGCATCATGGTTAAGTGAAATTGTGCCGTGAGCAATGTGGTTCTGTAGTAAACTGGACACCATTAGAAAGTAAACATTGATTGTTTTACTTTTAGCATTTTTTATAAAAGGTTATGAAAGCAGATGGATAAGAGAGCAAGTATTCAGTGGTTCCCTGGGCACATGAACAAAGCCCGTAACGAAATCAAAGAAGTCATGCCGCAGATGGATTTGGTCATCGAGGTCATCGATGCGCGTATTCCATATAGTAGTGAAAACCCAATGGTCGCAGCACTACGCGGCGAAAAACCTGTTATCAAAATCCTGAACAAAGCTGACCTTGCCGATCCTGAATTAACTCAAGCATGGATGGATTATCTTGAGCAGCAAGATGGGGTCAAAGCCATTGCTTGCGACACCGAAAAAGCCAATGATGTCAAACGCATCATCGCCATCTGTAAACATCTAGTACCTAATAAAGTCGGGACTGGTCGTCAAATCAAAGCGATGATTATGGGTATTCCAAACGTTGGCAAATCAACGCTGATCAATACGCTAGCAGGACGCGCGGTAGCAAGAACCGGTGATGAGCCAGCCGTGACCAAATCGCAGCAGCTGATTAAACTCGACGATGACATCATGCTCTATGATACACCCGGTATGCTATGGCCAAAAGTTGAAAACGAAAACTCTGGTTATCGTTTAGCAGCAACAGGCGGTATTCGTGATACGGCTTTTGACTTCGCTGATGTGGCAAGCTATACCGCTGAATACTTGATGCAAGCCTATCCTGAGCTGCTAAAAACCCGCTACAAAATTGAAGAGCTGCCAAAGACTGACTGGGAGTTTTTTGAAGTGGCTGGACGTAATCGCGGCTGTGTACGCGCGGGCAATCAAGTCGATACTTATCGTATGTCTGAGATTCTCATTAACGAACTGCGTAGCGCGAAGATTGGTCGTATAACGTTAGAGACACCAGCGATGACTGAAGCTGAAGAAATCGTGGTCGCTGAACAACGACTCGCTGCTGAAGAAAAGAAAAAAGCGAAAGAGGAAGAAAAACGCTTACGTCGTTTGAAGACTCGGAAGAATCGGAAGTAGGTTTGATAAACGTAAAACCAATCATGTAGAAGTAAAAATCTTCCCGTCAGGCAAAGAAACCAACCCTAGCAAATAATAAAATACCAACCCATGTTTCTTTGCCAATGGTGCAATTACTCTAGCAGCTTCTTGCATATTACTATCTGGCAGCGGCAGAGAAACAGCAAAGGTATCCTGTAGCTGTACATGGGCAACCGTTGCCCCAAATGCTAATGAAAGCTCAAATGATAAATCACCTTCGTGAGCCAGTTGCTGTAGCTCAGTGGCGAACTTTAATAGGTTTTCGCTATGAGCGCTGACTTCTACCTCTAGTAGCTGTGGTAATAATACACCTGCGCTATCATACGAGTCTGGCAGATACTCATCGCCATCACCCAAGCTTGCATCCCAAACATAAAACAAAGCATATTCATGCATAGCTGGCTACTCCAATGGCTCTACGGTAGATAAAATCTCTAAAAGTCTATCCCAGCGCTCATTCATTCTATGCTTAACATAATCGTTTGGTGAGTTATTAATCAGATCACGATACTGGGTAACCAACTCATCAAAGTCCTCTCGACCTGCAAGTTTGGCTAAAATAAGTTGTATATCCGCACTTTCACCATGGCTATGCCCTTTTGCAATCTTATTATGTAGTAACAAAAAAAGCTGATTGTAGCTGTCTATCTGATCTACTTCATCCAGTTTACTGACAAACTCAGTATTGATAAATTCAGGAATCTGTTTTTGCTTATCTGAAAAGCTGCTATAACATACATTCATATAATCTAGCTTTAAATAAGGAGATTGTCGAGTAAGCTCAGTTGGCAGCGATACTTTATCGTAAATCTCTTCAAAAGCTGGTGATACAAAATACGCATGAATCTTTAATATAAAATAGCCGTTCTTACCTTCTGCTCCTCCAGTTAGCCGCACATGACCATAAGGCATGGGCTTGGTACAACCATCGACTTCAAGAGAGTCAATAACGTTAGCGCTTGTTACTTGGCTACGCTGATAACCATAACGTTCTAAACAATCATGCATGAATGGGTGCAGTATTTTTTCAAAGTCCTCTCTATCTCTAGGAACCTGTGCCTCTGGCTTATAAATATCAGCGGACTGTTTTGCCAGCGCCCGCTTTTCTTTTAGCAGTGCCATGCCTCTTGCGATGTTAGGCGGATAGATCGTACCATCTGGATAGGCGACCATACCCCGCGTGTCATAAAACACTAGCCCTAATTCTTCACATAAAGGGACGATAACATCTAGCGCTTCACCGTGCAGTGCTTCAGGTGTGGGCATGGCGACGCAAGCGGTTTTAGGATGTGTTTTCATCTCTAAATTTGTATTTACGTAGGATTCATAAAAGACTTCTGAATAATCCGAGGTTCTGGCTTCGTTCACGAGAAGATCTGCCAGCTCAATAATGTTTGGACTAATATCATCCACTGGCTGCTGGCGCAAAGCTTCAAAATCGTGCGTTGCTTGTTCCCATGAGCTATCTTTACTTGGTGTACAAGTAATTTGATGGATATCCCAAACGAAAAAGGTTTGTGCTGACAATATACTCTCTCCTAAACTATTAATGAAAACAATGGTTCTACTTATATTTATTATTAAACCAACAATGAATAGTTAAACTATATTCTTCCATAAAAATAACAGACCATTGCATAGCGACCTGCATCACCCCATAAACAAAGATAACCTTTTATAGTCTGATATTTCTTATTAATTGACAAGGATTATTCTTGCCTACTTTATTCTCTCAACCTGATTCATCTTTAAACTCCTTCGCCTCCCGCCTCCTTGACTGGTTCGCTGAAAACGGTCGCCACGACTTACCTTGGCAACAGCACCAAACTGATACGCCTAACCCTTATATTGTTTGGCTATCCGAAGTCATGCTACAGCAAACGCAAGTGACTACGGTGCTGCCCTACTTTGCGCGTTTTATGGACTCCTTTCCGAGCGTGCAGGATTTAGCCGCAGCAGAATGGGATTTGGTTGCCGAGCATTGGGCGGGGCTTGGTTACTATGCGCGCGCGCGTAATCTGCATAAAGGCGCCAAGCAACTGGTTGCAGTGATTGATGAAACGGGCGAGTTTCCGCAGACGCTAGCAGGATGGGAAACGATTTCTGGCGTTGGGCCATCGACTGCTGGCGCGATTATGGCAATGGGACTACATCGCTATGGCGTCATCTGTGATGGTAATGTCAAACGAGTGCTCACCCGTTGGGCGGCGATTGATGGTGATATTACTAAATCTGCCACCACTAAAGAGCTGTGGGTATTGGCAGAACGTTTGACGCCTATAGAGAACTCAGGACTATTTGCGCAAGCCATGATGGATATGGGTGCGACATTATGTACCCGTAGCAAGCCTGCCTGCCTATTATGTCCATTAAAAGAAGACTGCCTAGCCCATGCGCAAGGGCGTGAGACTGATTATCCCGTCAAAGCCAAAAAGCAGCCCAAACCTAGTAAGTTCAGTGATGCCCTGCTGATCGAAAGTGCAGATGGTGACATACTATGGCTACAGCGCCCTGACAACGGTATCTGGGGTGGATTATGGAGCTTACCATTACAGTTCGTGGAAAAAGTTGATGGTAAAACGAGTGGTAACACTGCGAAGAAAGTAGAAGCTAACGATGACAAACTATCGAATATGCCAAATGACGTACGTAGTAATGAAAAAGTATACGAAGCAGAATTTACCACTGCCGAGCAAATCATAAATGAATGGCTGATAAAAAATGAACTGGTGGCAAAATCAGTTAGCAATACCTTGCTCGATGATGCGCCTATCAAGCATTCGCTGACGCACTTTCACTGGTATCTAACCCCGCGTAAATTGACGATTGACGCGACGCAGGTAACTGAGTTAAATCAGAAGTTAGCAGCGGCTGAAATTGACTTTAAGTGGCTAACCGAACAAAAAGCGCAAGACAGCCTAGGACTGCCTCGCGCGATGGTTAAAATCTTAGAATAAGAAATTGGAATAAAAAAAGCGGTGGTGTTCTAAAAAGTATGCTGGCGATAAAAGTCAATACGAAATCTATGCTAAGTTCTCTGATTCTATAAGGCTTTCAAGGCTTCAAAAATTGTTCAAATTTTAATCAGCATACTTTTTGACACACCACCAAAAAAGCGACTCACTATTAATAATGAGTCGCTTTTTTATGATGACAATCTAAAAGCAGCTGAGCCTACAGCACTTTAAGATTTTGGCACACGCAAACGCATCAGGCCTTCTTGTTGCACGGTAGCGACCAGCTTACCATCTTGCCAAAACTGTCCGTGGTTTAGCCCTTTCGCATTGGATGTCGTGTCACTCCACATGTCGTACAGCATCCATTCGTTCAAATCAAAATCGCGATGAAAATGCATTGAATGATCGATGCTCGCCGCTTGTAGACCGCTGGTCATAAAGCTGACGCCATGCGACATCAGCCCTGTACCAACCAAATAAAAGTCTGACGAGAATGCCAATAGTGCCTGCTGAATAGCCACTGGCTGATTGCCTAACTCACGAATGCGTAGCCAGTTTGCTTGCTTGGGTTTCATAGGTTCTGGGCTAATCGGATTACGCGGCTTCACTGGCTTAATCTCGACATGACGGCGGCGCATAAATCTTGCTTTTAGTGCTTCTGGCACTTTTCCGACGTTCTCTTCTTTTAGATCTTGCTCTGTCAGCAAGTCTTCTGGCGGTGGATAGACAGGCATGTCTTCTTGATACTCAAGCCCATCTTCCATCGGTGAAAACGAGGCAATCATTGAAAATATCACTTGCTCAACAGGCGGCTTACCACGTACTTCTTTGTACTGAATAGCGGTGACTTCACGTGCAGACAAGCTACGACCATCACGCAATCGACGGACTTGGTATATCACCGGTTGGTTAATATCACCACCACGCAAAAAATACCCATGCAGTGAGTGACAAGGTTTGTCTTTATCTAATGTATGCGCCGCTGCCATAATCGCTTGAGCGAGCACTTGCCCACCAAATATACGACTGCCCACATAGTCATGGCTTTTACCCTCAAACACATCAGGGGTAACTTCAATAAGCGCGATAGTAGCCAGCAGCTCATCAATCAGTTGTAGATTGTCGGACATGACGATATGTTTCCTTATTTTTATCAAAAACGCTCAGCATCTGATGATATTGATGCCATATAGCCATCATATTTGAATGTAAAATAATGCGAGATCACTTGTTAAGATCTGTCGAAGGAGATCTTAAAATAAACATACAGACATCGTTAGCGATGTTATCACCGAATATTTATTTTCTATAGAAAAGGTAAACATCTTACCCAATATTAGTGGCTTTGACTAGTTACTGTCGGCTTACTCATAAGTATTGCTTAGCTGTTTTTGCCAGAAAAATCGTAACTAAAGAGCAAAACAAGCAATCTCAACCATAAAAAAACGAGATGTATAATAACACCTCGTTTTTGACAAATACGCCGATATTTATGGCTTAACCGCTACGAGTACGCGAATAGAATCCGGCACTAATGATAAGTTACCAAGTGCTTGCTCACCTTGAGCTTTGAGCTGCTCTAAACGCTCAATCTCTTCAGGACGTACGTTTGGATTAATCGTCTGTAGATGTTTTAGACGTTTGATTTCGCGTGACCACTGCTGGCTAAAGCGGCTACTTGCTTGCTCACCAATTTCAGCGATCTGCTGACGAGCAATGTCTTCAGCTTCGTAATAACGCTGCTCAATCACATCACCGCGTACTCTAATGACTTGGCGAGCACGGTTTTTATCCAATCGCTCAACATGCGGCATAATCATCTCAGCACTGATACGAGCCGATAAATCACTGCCCTGCTCACTGATAAAGACACGGATATTTTGTGTGGACAAAGTCGCTGGCAGATTGAGCACTTTTGGCGCGATTGCTTCAACACGGAAGTTCACTTCTAGCAGTACCATACCTTGCGGAACAGCGGCACTTTTGAGCATGGCAACTGTCGTATTACCAAAGGTGCTGGTGCTCGCTAGCTCATAAATCGCACGCATCAATGGATGCTCGTGAGTGATAAACTCGATGTCTTCACGCTGAAGCGCTTGCTCACGCTCAAAGGTCAGGGTCATACCGTCTTCATCACCAAGTGGTAAACCATCAATATAGTCACTGATCTCGGTGCTATCGATAGGTGCGATCACCCACGAGCCATCACGCTGGATATTATGATCGATATTGGCAGAGGCAAAGAAACGCTCAATAAAGTGCGGCAGCAAATTATTACCATCGAAGTCACGCATAGCATCGGCGATACGACCTGCGACACGCGGACGACATGAGTTGTACTCTAACAGACGATCACGACCAGCTTGTAGCTGTGCTTCTAGTCCCAAACGTGTCTGTAGCGCCTCGTCAATAATGTCTTGCAAGATGACATTGTTTTCAGCGGTATCAGCACCCTCAAGCATTGGCTTGAGCTCTTGGATATATTGCTCTTGCACGCTTTGTGCCGTTGGCGATATCTGATTGAACATGTTCAGCGCATCGTTATACCACTGATACAGACGCTCTTGCGCTGTACCTTGCACATAAGGCACATGTAGCATGATTTGCTGCGTCTGACCGATACGATCTAGACGGCCAATACGCTGCTCTAACGTATCTGGGTTAGCAGGTAGATCCCATAGTATTAATTGGCTTGCAAACTGGAAGTTACGACCTTCTGAACCAATTTCTGAACATAGAAGTATCTGAGCGCCTTCACTATCTGCAAAGAATGCAGCTGCTTGGTCTCGCTCAAGCAAAGTCATCTGCTCAGTAAAGATAGCTGTTTTGATACCTGCATGCAGACGCAATACCGCCTCTAAACTCTCTACCGTCGCACCACTACGAGCGATTAATAGGACTTTTTGATGCTTAAGCTCACCGCGCAAAATATCAATCAACCAAGAAACACGTGGATCATCTTCTAGCCAGCCACCATCTGGTTGGTTTTCTTCGCCCCATAGCTGCTCACGCAACTTACCATTGGTTTGATAGCTGTCTTTCCATGCTTCAGGTAATGGCAATGGATATGGCTGGCTACTGCGGCCATAGAACCCTTTCACACTCTCACGAGTATTACGGAACAAAATACGACCTGTACCATGACGATCTAACAGCTCATTTAGTGCATGCGTTCGTAGTTTTTCATCTTCATTGATTGAGGATAGTTCTTCAATACTAATATCTAATAAGCTACTTAAGGCAGCGATTTGACCTTCATTCAATGGCTTTTCTTCTATTAAGACGCCAGCAACTGCTGCTGTTTCTGCAAAAGCTTCTTGACCATCGATAAACTCATCCAAATCATCAAAACGATCTGGATCAAGTAGACGCAAACGGGCAAAGTGACTTTGCGCACCAAGCTGCTCTGGCGTTGCTGTCAATAGCATCACGCCCGGCGTTTCTTCGGCGAAATCTGCAATCAAGTCATACTTATCATTGCCGCCCTGTGCTTCATCCCAATGCAGATGATGCGCTTCATCGACAACCAATAAATCAAACCCTGCATCCATCGCTTGATCATATAAGTCTGGGTGGTCGAGCAACAGATCCATACCACCAATAATACATTGCTCAGTAGCAAAGACGTTTTGTTCAGGATCGTGTTCTTTGATAGCCGCAGTACGCACTAGATCAAACAAGGCAAAGTTTAGGTTAAAGCGGCGACGCAGCTCAATCATCCATTGATACTGCAAACTATCTGGTACCAAAATCAATACACGCTCAGCTTTACCCGTTAATAGCTGCTGATGAATAATCATGCCCGCTTCGATGGTCTTACCAAGGCCAACTTCATCAGCCAGTAGTACACGCGGTGCGATACGCTTACCGACTTCGTGTGCGATATACAGCTGATGCTCGATGATATCGACACGTGCACCCATCAACCCTTTGAGTGGATGACCTGCCAGCGCTGACTGCATGCGCAAAATGTCTTGGCGCAGCTCATACCAGTCACCGCGCTCAATACGGCCAGCAAGCAAACGCTCAAGCGGCTTGGCCAATGTGATATTGGCAGCAAGGCGGGTTTCCATGATGCCGCGCTCGTGCTCATCGACGCCATATTTAAGTACACCCATCACTTCATCAACGGCATTGACCGTATAGCTTTTGCCATCTTGGTCGTAGATGCTATCGCCCACTTTAAACACCACGCGCGATAATGGCGCAGAGTTTTTTGCGTAGACGCGTGTCTCTTCACTTTGCGGAAATAAAATATGCACACATCGGTCGTCAACATCGATGACCACACCTAAGCCAAGCTCAGACTCCGTATCAGATAAATAACGTTGACCAACGGCGAATTCAGTACTGTGCAATGAAGCAATAGAGATAGTCATAAGGCGATGTCTTTTGTACTCAGATAATGAAATTTAGATAGATAGCTTAGAAAACAGCAATGGCGGCTAACAATAGCTAAATAAGGTTGTTCACACCATAAAATGTCAAAAAGACATAGAAGAAGTGCCACAACACCAATCAAGCCAATCGTTAAGCCCAACCATTATATAACGTTAGCGGGTAGATGAGTGCGTTAAGTTGACTTTTCAAGAGGCAGCTTGCGATAGCTATGATTTTATCAGCTATTTAATCGATACTATGTCAGACAAATACACGATTGTTAAATAATACAGATTATCCTATTTTATCAGCAGCTTATATCTGTTCAATCGATATTTGGTTGATTCGTTTTTGACTAAAAATACCAACGTGCTACATTAAGCCGATAAGGATTCATGCGATAACCATTTATTCGCTGATTATCTATAAGACAACAATAAGTAAGGACTAGCCATGCAAGCCGTTTTTTTAGACAAAGGTACTTTTTCTGAAGGTATTGACCTGCCTGCACCAAGGGGTGTGAGCGACTACATCACTTATAACGACACGCCAAAAGACACGGCTGTCATCATTGAACGTTGCAAAGATGCTGACATTATTATTACCAATAAAGTCCAGATTGGTGCAGAGGTGATAGAGCAATTGCCGAAACTTAAGCTGATCCAACTGACTGCCACTGGCATGAATAACGTCGATCAAGCCGCTTGCGATAAGCACGGTGTCGCGCTTTTTAATGTCGCTGGTTATGCGGTCAAAAGCGTTCCCGAACACACATTTATGCTCATGCTGACAGCGATGCGTGCTGGTATTCATTATCACCAGAAAGTCGCTGATGGCACGTGGCTGGCAAACGGCAATTTTTGCCTGCTGGACATACCGCTGATTGATTTGGAGGATAAGACGCTAGGTATCATTGGTATTGGCACCATCGGCAATCGCGTAACCGAGATTGCTCGTGCCTTTGGTATGACCGTACTGTGGGCAGAGCACCAAGGACGCGAACCACGCAGCGACGACTATACCGCGTTTGATGAAGTGCTGGCACGTGCGGATGTGATCAGTCTGCACTGCCCATTGAATGAACAAACTGAGCATCTTATTAACAAAGATACTCTGGCGAAAATGGTTAAACAACCGCTCATCGTCAACGTCGCACGTGGCGGCATCGTTGATAGCCAGGCATTAACTGACGCGATTAATAATGAGCAAATCATCGGCTATGCTAGCGATGTGTTTGAACAAGAACCTATCGCTGATAATGATCCTTTGCTCAGTATCAGCGATCATCCGCGTGTTATCTTTAGTCCGCACAATGCATGGGGCAGCAAAAGCGCTCAGGAGACCTTGTGGCAGATGTTAAATAAGCAAGTGGCCGATTTCATCGACAACCATCATCAATAATTACCAAGACGCTAACGGCTAAATCGTAACCAGTCGTCTTTTATCTTGCGATACTTAAGCATGATTCGATCGCTTAGATAGTTGTTGGTCACGAACCAAGGATAGCGATCGCCTTGCTTAGGTAGCTCGTCTTTGCCGCGTCTGACATAACCAGACGATAGCGAACCCATCACAGTATCTGTTTGAGCACAGGCTGTCATATCGTCAGTCTGTGCTTGTGGCATGGCGACTTGATAGCGTTGTTTATGCATATACCCCAGCAGCCTCACTACATATTGACAAGCCAAATCAATTTTTAGTGTCCACGAGGCATTGGTATAGCCAAACAGTGCAGCCAGATTAGGTATGCCTTCTATCATGACCGCTTTGTAGGTCATACGCGTGCCAATATCGACAGCTTGACCATCGATATATACCGCAGCTCCGCCCAACATCTGTAGCTTTAAGCCAGTCGCAGTAACGATGATATCAGCGTCGAGATGCTGGCCAGATTGCAGCATAACTCCTGTTTCAGTAAATTGGCTGATTTGATCGGTCACTACTATTGCGCGTTTGTCCTGCAGGGCTTTGAATAAATCACCATCAGGCACCGCACATACTCGTTGATCCCATGGATTATAGTCAGGCACAAAATGCTTGCTATCAACGCCGCTACCCTTTAACTCTTTTTTCACCCCACTTCTTAAGACTGCCTTCATCACCTTGGGTGCATGAGTCGCAACTTTGTAAAGGCCTTGTTGCCGTAACACGTTGCGCGCGCGTAATACCGTATAGGCCTGCTCTTTTGATAATGGTGAAAACTTGCCTGATAACCAATCAATAGCATGGTCATCACCCGGCACGCTTGCCACATAGGTCGGCGTACGCTGCAGCATCGTGACATGACGCGCACACTGATTATTGTCTTTAGCTACTAGCGCAGGTAGCAACGTCATCGCCGTGGCTCCACTACCAATAACGACAACTTTTTTATCATTATAGTCTAGATTATTCCAGTGCTGTGGATGGACGATTTGACCGTGAAAATCCTCCTCTCCCTCAAAGTGAGGGCGATAGCCTTGCTCATAGTCATAATAGCCAGTGGCACCTACGATAAACTTGGCAGTCTTAACAAACATCTCACCGCTTGCATGGTTTTTGATGGTCGCTGACCACTGTTGATCCTCACTAGACCATGATATCTGCTGAACTTCGTGCTGATAGTGGATATGCTCGGTCACCCCAAACTCGTGTGCCGTATCGGCGATATAGCGCTTGATATCATCGCCTGCTGCAAGCATTCTATAATCAAGCCATGGCCTAAAATTATAGCCAAAGGTCAGGGCGTCAGAGTCAGAGCGAATCCCAGGATAGGTAAATAAATCCCATGTACCACCCAAATCAGCACGCTTTTCTAAGATAGCAAAGCGCTGTGGAGGTTTTTGCTTATTAGTCGAACTTACCTGCTTTTGATTTTTGGGGGCTTTATGACCGAATAAGCCTTTATGCTGCTGTTGCTGTAAACGGCAAGCCATGCCAATACCTGCAATACCCGCACCGATGATCAATACTTCATAGTCGGCTACCTTACCCGTCTTTGAACTTCTACCTTTAAGGCGGTTTTTAATGGCCTGTTTGGTAGTGGTGATATCAAGCATACTTTCATCCTTGTGTTTGCATGACTGGCATTTTATAGCTGGCTTTAGAGCCGCTGTTTATCGCATCTATTAACAGTAAGCGGCAAAATCTACTTCTTAAAATGGGCAAGGACTCTCCCAGTCCATCCAAGCACCCAGTACTGGATGCTTTAAACGCAATTGCTGTGCATGTAAGTTGAGCCTTGGGGCTATCTCTAATGCTGCACCTTCAGCATAAATCGGATCGCCAATCATCACATGATCGACATGCACCATATGTACGCGTAGCTGATGACTGCGGCCTGTGACTGGCTTTAGCATGACTCGCGTGACTGCCTCACCATTACAGGTTTCGTGAGCCACAACTTCGTATAGCGTCAGCGCATGCTTTGACCAGTCGTGATCGACGATATGGCGCGGTTTGGTACTTGGCTCATAGCGCACTGGCACTGATATCTCACCAGTTGTGCCGACCTGCTCCCATTCACCAAAGACACGTGCTTGGTATTTCTTTTGCGGTAGACGTTCGATGAATTGCTTACTGATATTGGTTTGCGCTGCTGCGTTTTTTGCAAAAATAAGCAGTCCCGACGTGTCCATATCTAAGCGGTGAATCAATTTGACGGCTGGATTGGCACGCTCAAGACGGGCAAGCAGACTGACTTTGAGTGTTTTACCATCGACGCTTAATAGGCCTGCAGGTTTATCAACCACCCAAATGTCATCGTCTTCATAAACCGTAATTTCTTGCGCAAAATTTTTAAAGAACTCAAGCGGATAAGCGCTTTCTTGGGCATTGAGGGCATTAACTTCTTCATCGGTAAAAGGCATAAAATTAACTACTTATGTAAATTGGTTTTAAGATAAGGATTTTTGGTGGCTAATACTTCAGACACGACAGCTATATTTGGCACGATAGCCATTTTATGAACAACGGTTATTTGGATAAAAAGGCAAAACTTTGACTGATTTTTAACGTTATTAATATCGCTAGCTGCTAATCACTAGCTACTATATAAACAAGGTAAACATAAAGCTTCTATCGTGCTGAGATACATACTTTGATAAGGATAATCGTATTAAATAACAGATTAGACACGCTTGTGCTGCACCGTTTCGATTTATTGTGCTAATACTAGTTGTTAAACAATTTAACCAGCCTGTATCTGTCAAATTAGGGCAAACATGTTAATATAATGGCACATTTTCACCCATTCTAAACAATTCTTTGACCACCAACTGATTTATTATTAAACCAATATATAGGTTGATGAGTGGTGATAGAAGTAATAAAACAAGAGAGATAAAATTATGTCAGACCTTATTGTACATACTACCGATACAGACTTTGATCAAGACGTTCTACAATCAGACGTACCTGTACTAGTAGACTTCTGGGCTCCATGGTGTGGTCCTTGTAAAGCCATCGCCCCTATTTTAGAAGATCTAGCGACTGAGTACCAAGGTAAAGTTAAAATCGTCAAAGTAGACGTAGACAACAACCCACAAGCGGCTAGCCGTTTTGGTATTCGTAACATCCCAACGCTATTTGTATTCAAAGATGGCGAAAAAGTTGATTCAGTAATGGGCCTACAGCCAAAAGCTGAATTGGCTAAAGTACTAGACAAGCATTTATAAGTTAAATTTTCTCGCTTCAGACTATCTTGAGCGGGTAAAATAGAATAACCGAGAAAGCCATTATCTGACTAAGATAGTGGCTTTTTTGCTTGTTTTTTGTGCAAAAAACTCGATAATATGACTTTTTTGGCAAAATTTATTGACAACGCTATTGTGAAGACCGTATAGTCTGCTGACAAGAGAAAACCAACTGTTTTCCTAAGTATCTTGTCGCTATTCTCCTCGTGTTTATCAACAAAAACACAATCGTCATTATAAACACCATTGCTGAACAAAATGACTAAACGCAATTACTGATATTGAGTTTTTGACGCAGACTCTTATGTAGCCTTTTTTATCCTTATTTCTTATTACCTTGCCTCCAATGATGGCAATGCGTACATAAGCAGACATATAAAACCAAAACTACATAAACTACAGCGCTGTGCACACACCCATATCATCATATTACCGTTATTTTAATCACTGTCGTGACTTGTGCTGCTAATGGCATCTCTCATCTGATCAATTGCTAATGACCTATCTATGAATCTTACTGAATTAAAGAAAAAATCAATCGCTGAGCTATTGGCTATCGCCAAAGAAATGGGTCTTGATAATATGGCTCGTAGCCGTAAACAGGACATTATCTTTGCTATTCTAAAAACCCATGCGCGTAACGGTGAAGCCATTTATGGTGACGGCGTACTTGAGGTTCTTCCTGATGGTTTTGGATTTTTGCGCTCATCAGAAGGCTCATATTTAGCCGGTCCTGATGATATTTATGTCAGCCCTAGCCAAATTCGCCGTTTCAGTCTAAAAACTGGTGACAGTATCGCTGGTACGATTCGTCCACCAAAAGATTCTGAGCGTTATTTTGCATTATTGAAAGTCGGCGAGATTAACTTTGATACGCCAGATCGCTCACGTCATAAGCTTATCTTTGAGAACCTGACACCCCTATTCCCAACTGAGCATTTAAAACTTGAGCTTGGTAACGGAACCACTGAAGATTTGACTGGTCGTATCATCGATCTAATCGCTCCGATTGGTAAAGGTCAGCGTTCTATCATCGTCGCACCGCCAAAAGCGGGTAAAACGATGTTGCTACAGACCATCGCGCAATCGATCACTCGTAACAACCCTGAATGTTATTTAATCGTACTATTGATTGATGAGCGTCCAGAAGAAGTCACCGAAATGGTACGTACGGTACGCGGTGAAGTGGTTGCTTCTACTTTTGATGAGCCGCCACAGCGTCACGTACAAGTGGCTGAAATGGTCATCGAAAAGGCCAAACGTTTGGTTGAGCATAAGCAAGACGTAGTGATTTTACTTGATTCGATTACGCGTCTAGCACGTGCTTATAATACGGTTATCCCATCATCAGGCAAAGTATTGACGGGTGGTCTAGATGCCAATGCTCTAGAACGTCCAAAACGTTTCTTTGGTGCTGCGCGTAACGTGGAAGAAGGTGGTAGTTTGACCATTATTGCCAGTGCATTGATTGATACTGGTAGTAAGATGGATAGCGTCATTTTTGAAGAATTTAAGGGAACTGGTAACCAAGAGATTACGCTTGAGCGTGACTTGGCTGAAAAACGTGTATTCCCTGCGATTAATATCAAAAAATCTGGTACACGCCGCGAAGAGCGTCTATTGGACGAAGACAAGCTGCGTAAAGTATGGATTTTACGCAAACTGCTTCAACCGATGGATGGCGTACAAGCCACTGAGTTCTTGTTGGACCGCCTAAAAGAAGCGAAAACCAATGATGAATTCTTTGAGCAAATGAAGCGTAAATCACAAAACTAATTCTTAGTTAGTTTGCTAGACATATTCAGCTTCGATTTGATATTAAGACTACCTATAGGTAGTCTTTTTTATGACAGCATCCAAATATTAATAGTTAAGCCAATTAAACTATGCTGCTCTGTCATTCACAAGCACTACTGATGATACAGTACGGCAACATCGCTTACATCTTATTTGCAAAGTTTAGCGTTTTTACTACGACTATATTATTAGTAACGGATTATTATGACAGACAGTAGGAATGTACTTGAAAATATCATGGACACAGTATTTTGAAGGTATTGTATTTTAAACTTGATGACTTAATAGGTGATAATATGAAATTTGCTAAAACGATCGCAATGACTGCAATTACTAGCTCAGCCCTAATCATGACTGGTTGTAACTCTTATAGCGGTATGAGCAATACAGCTAAAGGTGCTACCGCTGGCGCAGCCGCTGGTGCTCTTATTAGAAGCAAAGGCGACAGCAAAGATATCGCTCGTGGCGCATTGGCTGGTGCAGCGATTGGCGGTGCTGGTGGTTATGTTCTTGACAACAACTAAATCTTTCTACGCTGATATTATTTGACAATTGATTGAGTAATATCAGATAAAAGATGATAAAAAAGCCTGCAATTCGTTGCAGACTTTTTTATGTCTTAATTTCGATTATAAGTCCATGCGCTAGACTTATAATCAAAAACATTAGTATTAGAAATACATCATTAGTCAAATACACAGTTATTAATACATATGGCCATTAAAGTGCACCGCTGAACGTATCGCAAGATTGTACATTACCGCTTTCTAGACCACGGGTGAACCATTCGACACGTTGTTGACTGGTACCATGAGTAAAGTTATCGGGCACTACTGCACCACCACTCGCTTTTGCTAGACGATCATCACCGATTTGACTAGCTGCATTCACCGCTTCATCAAGATCACCAGCCTCTAAAAACTGTACACGTTCTTGATTGCGCTGGGCCCATACACCAGCAAAACAATCCGCTTGCAACTCTTGCAATACTGATAGCTTATTGGACTGTGCTTGGGTCACTTGCTGACGAGCTTCATTAACTTGTTGGCTGATGCCCAATAACGTCTGAACATGATGACCTACCTCATGTGCTATCACGTAGGCCTGTGCGAAATCGCCAGCCTTGCCTTGGTTCTCTTCACCACCAGAGCCTTGCTGATCGCCTGATATGCCAAGATTTTGGCGCATCTCTACAAAAAATGACGTATCCAAATAAACAGTCTGATCCCCTGGACAATAAAATGGACCAGTTGCAGAGCTAGCACTACCACATGCCGAGCTAACCTGACCATTAAACAAAATCAATGACGGCTCTTGATAAGTGCTACCAGCTTCATTAAAGATTTGATGCCAGACTTCTTCTGTATCTGCTAGTACAACTTTCACAAACTGCGTGTCTCGGTCTGTGCTGGTTGCAAGCTCGGTAGATGACTCACTACCACCGCCTGTGACCGCTTGTCCTGTCTGTAATGCGGTCATTGGGTTTACCCCAAATACCAACCATAAAATACCTGCGATGATAATACCGCCAATACCACCGCCGATCATCTTACCGCCACCTGTGCTAGAACGCACATTCGAGCTGCCTCGTCTACCTTGCCATTTCATAATTCTATTCCTCAAATATAGATTGATTCATTATTTCTATTAACCACTATCTCTATTAGCCACTACTTCTATTAATCATTAATCATTACTTATGTTATATATTATTTGGCCAGTTAATTTACGCTATGACCTAGTCTACTATCCTAAAAGCAAGTAGAAACCTATAAAATTGCTAACTTAACTAGGATTTATGTAATATAGGACCATAATCGGACTATTTAATTCAATTCTTACCCATAAAAACGGGGCTAATAGCGAAAATTCGAGACAAAAAATGAGAACCAAAAGAGGTCTTAATCCCTCTGATGTCATTGATTATACGTCGATTAATCTAGCCTCTTGTATTAAAAAGTATATCGGATAGAGAAAGTAAAATATTATTTTAACTTTTATTGTTACTTAATTGTACAGGCTATTTCTATTTACTTAGAAAACCTATAGAATGCGTGGAAGCTGAGTAGCTGTAACTAAGACTAGTTGAATTCTGAGAAATCTCGGATTTCGACCTTTGTTGCTGCTACTGCTCATTTCATTTTTCCGGAGAAAACCATATGAAACTTAAATTACTTGCTCTAGCTGGTATCATGACTGCAACTATGGGCCTAACTGCCTGTGATAGCAGCAAAGAAAACGCTGCTGAAGATTTATCTGACGCGCAAGAAGAAGTGCAAGACGCACAAGAAGAGCTAGCTGAAGGCGCTGCTGACGGTGAAGCTATCCCTGCTGATGCTGACGCTGCTGTTGCTGACGCTGAAGCTGACATCGCTGACGCTCAAGTTGCAACTGCTACTGACGAAATGGACGCTGAAGTTCCTGTAGACGGCGACACCACTAGCGTAGACGTAGCTAGCGAAACTGATACTGCTGCTGTTGAAGCTTCTGACGAAGTAGTAGTTGAAGAAGCTCAGTAATTTATTGTTCATACAATAGATAAACTGCAGTAAAAAAAAGAGAGCCTATGCTCTCTTTTTTTACGTCTATCATTTATGATCTTAGTAAGATGCTACGTTATAAATAACCATAGTGTACGAGTCATGCTGCCATCTCTAAATACGTAAATGTATGCAAAAAAATAACTAAGTGCAAATACGCACTAGCATTCTTGGAAACTCACGATAAAGCAGGCACGCTATTATTTAGGGTAATGCCAAATTAGGTATTAGCTATCAAACAAACGCTCGTCAACCTTTTGACGAAATTTCTGTCCTGTTTTAAAGGTAACCACACGGCGCGCGGATACTGCAACAGGTTCCCCTGTTTTAGGGTTACGGCCTGGACGGCTGTTTTTATCTTTAAGCTCAAAGTTGCCAAAGCCTGAAAGCTTGACCTCTTTGCCGTCAATCAAACTCTCCGACAGCTCATCAAAAAAGTTCTCTACCAAACAGCGGCCTTCTTGGCGTGTTAGGTGCATGTGACTCATCAAATGCTCAATCATGTCAGATTTGGTTAAGGTGCTCACAGTACGACTCCTATGCTATGTCGTGATGTCGAATATCATGGTTTAGCGGTATGAGGGTTAAGGCTAGCTATTATAAAGGTTTTTTGAGCATTTTTTAACAAAGTCTTCATTAAAATCCTTTATTAATAACCACTTAACTTATTCTATGAATAGCAATGCTCCGTAGCCTCATGGTAAAAAGACTACAGAGCATTGGGTATAATACTTACTAAATGTTAGCTGTCGCGCAGCTGTACAGAATGCTGTTCAGTTAGCGCTTGTACCACTTTATCTGTAGCAGTTTTGACGGCTTCATCAGACAACGTTTGCGTACTATCTTGCCATATCAGCGCAAAAGCTAGTGAGCGCTGGCCTGCTGGTACTTTGTCACCTTGATAAACATCAAATAACCAAAGATCAGTCAGCAAATCACCTGCCGCAGCCCGTACTGTTGTCTCTAACGTCTGCAAACTGATGTCACTGTCTACCAAGATAGCAATATCGCGGCGTACTTGCGGAAACTTGCTTGGTGTCGTGATAGCATGCTGCTCACGTGCAATCATCAATAGCGGTGCCAGTGACAATTGAGCGACCCAGGTAGTAGGCAGGTCTAATTGCTTAGCAGTATTTGGGTGCAACTGGCCCAACCAACCAACATATACATCATCGATATATAACTCAGCGCTTTGTCCTGGATGCAGGAAGCTCAGCGTACTACGCTCATAGCGGATACGTGCGCTATCGATTTGTGCTGGTAATAGCTGCTCAATATCATGCTTTAGGTCATAAAAATCTAAGGCGCGGTTTTGATAAGCTTGCTCGCTCCATATATCACCAACTGCGACTAAAGCAATACTTGGCGTTTGTACTAAGTCACTAATACTTTGTCCAACAAAGCTAAGACCTGTCTCAAAGAAGCGTACACGTGGCTGCTGACGATTCAAGTTATATTGCACGCAAGGCAGTAGGCTCGATAGCAAAGTACGACGCATAACGGCTAAATCACTAGAGATAGGGTTTGCTAGTGCCAACACCTCTCCTAGCGCTTCGTCGTCAAGCAATGCTTCTAGTTTTGCATCACTAAAGCTAAAGCTGATCGCTTCCATATAGCCGTTGTCGACTAATGATAGCTTCATCTCATGGGTCAAATCTGCAGTATCATCATAATCCATACTGACTTGCAAATGTGGCAGGACACTTGGAATATTGTCATAGCCATAGATACGAGCAATCTCTTCGATTAAATCCTCGCGGATACTCATATCAAAACGATAAGATGGCGGCTTGCAAACTAGTGAATCGCTCTGCTGCTCTACATCAAAACCCAATTGGGTCAAGATACGTACCATCTCAGATGGCTCAATATCAATCCCAATGACATCACGAACTTTCGCGATTGGCAATGTAATTGGCGCGCGCGCTGGCAAATGCTCAAGGTTTTCAGCCGTGACTATTTGTCCAGCTTCACCGCCAGTGATACTGGTGATTAAATCACAAGCTCGTGCCAACGCCAATGCTGGCAATTCAAAATCGACCCCACGCTCAAAACGCTGCGAGGCATCGGTGTGCAATCCAAAACGGCGTGCGCGTGCAGCGATAGCCAGTTGATTAAAGAAAGCGCTTTCTACCACGATATTGGTCGTACTATCGGTGACACTGCTACGCTGACCACCCATGATACCAGCCAGTGCCAAGGCACCTTTATCATCAGCAATCACAAGTTCATCACCGGTCAAGGTAACGGTTTGCTCATTCAGCAAAGTAATGGTTTCATCAGGCTTTGCCAAACGTACAACGATATCACCTTCGATCGTGTCTGCGTCAAACGCATGTAACGGTTGACCTAATTCCATCAATACATAGTTGGTCACATCGACCAAGAAGTTGTGTGAACGTAGTCCTGACTGTACCAGTGCATCTTGCATCCATTTCGGAGTATCGATGCTACGATCAATATTGTGAATCGACTGCAACAGATAGCGAGGGCACGCTTCCTTTGCATCGACTGTCACAGCGGGCGTTGCACCATTATCAGAAGCGACTACATTGTCAGGAATCTCTGGCAACTGTACAGGCAAGTCATTGATGACTGAAATCTCGCGAGCGATACCACGTACGCTAAAGCAATCACCACGGTTTGGGGTGATTGAGATATCCAATACTTGATTATCTAGACCTAGATATTCACGAATATCCGTACCAACTGGTGCATCTTCAGGCAACTCAAGCAAACCATCTATATCATCGACTAAATCAATTTCAGAAGCACCGCATAGCATGCCGTTTGAGGCCACACCGCGTAGCTTACTCTTTTTGATTTTAAACCCTTTCTTATCATCGCTTGGCAATACCGCACCAACGGTAGCGACAGGCGCTTTCATACCGACGGTCACGTTAGGAGCACCGCAGACAATTTGTAATGGCTCAGCGTCACCGATATTTACTTGAGTAACACGCAATTTATCTGCATCAGGATGCTGCTCAATGCTGATGACTTCACCGACAACCACACCGCTAAAAGCACGGGCAACCGCATAGCGATCATCAATCTCAAGACCTGCCATAGTCAACTGTTCGGCTAACTGTTCGCTAGTATTTGTAGGGTTTACCCACTGACGTAGCCACTGTTCGCTAATTTTCATAAATATCTCGGATCAGAATTTTATAATAAAGATGTTGGAGTAAAGCTTGGCGAATTCACTTGCTATAGTCAATCTTATATAAGTTAGATACAGCGTCAGGCTCGCTCAGTCTACGATTTGTAGCACTTTCACTCGCCTTCCTTGGATCTAAATTATCTTGAACTAACTATATAGGTATAAGGAAAACTCTAGCCAAATTGCTTTAAGAAGCGCACGTCATTTTGGAAAAATAAGCGCAAGTCATCAATACCGTAATACAACATTGCAAAGCGCTCGATACCCATACCAAAAGCAAAGCCTGTGTATTTGTCGCTATCGATACCGCAGTTGGTTAGCACTTGTGGATGTACCATACCGCAGCCCATCACTTCAAGCCATTTGCCATTATCATCTAAGATATCCACTTCTGCTGAAGGCTCAGTGAATGGGAAAAACGACGGACGGAAACGTACGGTCAGCTCTTTGGCAAAAAATGCTTCTAGAAACTCACTAATCAAACCTTTTAGCTCAGCAAAAGTGCTCGACTCGGTGACCATAAGGCCTTCTAGCTGATGGAACATTGGCGAGTGGGTTTGGTCTGAGTCATTACGATAAACACGGCCTGGGCAAATGATGCGAATCGGCGGCTCATTTTTTTCCATGGTACGAATCTGAACAGGACTAGTGTGCGTACGCAGTAGATAATGCGCATCGAAATAAAAGGTGTCATGCATCGCGCGCGCAGGATGGTGCGACGGGATATTTAACGCTTCAAAATTATAGTAGTCGCTCTCGACTTCGGGGCCAGTTGCGACATTGAAACCTGCTTGAATAAAATACTGCTGCATACGCTGAGTAATCATAGTTACTGGATGCAGATGACCCTTTTGGCCACCACGAGCAGGCAAAGTGATATCAATGCTTTCGCTTTCTAGCTTGGCATTGAGCGCTGCAACTTCTAGTTGCTGCTGTTGGTCTGTCAGTGCTTGCTGAATGCGGCTACGTACTTGATGCAACCAGCCGCCATAAGTTTTTTTATCATCAGCATCGAGCTTGCCCATCTGCTTTGACCAGCCCGTTAACGGACTCTTTTTACCAGTCAATTGCACACGAAAATCTTGCAGTGTACGCGCATCAGTTACTTGTAGGATTAGAGCTTCAGCAGCATTTGCAAATTCGGTAAGCTGAGCTTCGTTAAGCTCATTAAGCTCTGTAGACAAGGTCGGTAGCGCCGACAAATCGGTGGTAGCAGCAGGGGTAGTCATAAGACGCATTCTTCCTGATTTAAACGGACTATTAGTAATAGTGATTTATAATTGTAGAGATTTGACCAAATATTGCAAACCATTTACCCATTCATTGTAAATTAAAGACGTGTTACAGAAATGGCTTGAATATTTAGACAATGAAAAGTGCAACTTCCCTAAAAGCGTTTTGCATCATAACGGTAATAAAACCGACCGTAAAATAATTTAATATAAAAAAAGCCACCGACCAGCGGTAGCTTTTATTAATATCGACCTGTTAATCAATATTAGTCCTATCCATTTAGATAATCCCTTATGAGTAAGTAACTATAGATAATCACTTAACAAGCGGCATGCCTAAAGGACAGTTAATATTTATGCTAGGGCTGCTTTTGCTTTTTCGACCAAGGCTGTGAAAGTTGCTGCATCATGCATAGCGATGTCAGCAAGTACGCGACGATCAACAGTGATGTTAGCCAATTTCATGCCATTGATAAAGCGGCTGTAGCTTAAACCGTTTAAGCGTGCACCAGCATTGATACGTGCAATCCAAAGACGACGGAAAGTACGTTTTTTGTTGCGACGGTCACGATAAGCATATTGACCAGCTTTGGTCACTGCTTGTACCGCTACGCGGTAAACACGTGAACGGGCACCGTAGTAGCCTTTTGCGCGCTTTAAGATTTTTTTGTGACGGCGATTTGCCTGTACACCACGTTTTACACGGGCCATAAATTACTCCAAGATATTGTTAAGCGATTAACGATGTTATGAAATGAATGTTAGTAAATAACAGACATCGTTGTCAGATTGCAAAGTCACATATTTTTAATTAAAAATAGATGACGATAGTCGACTAGAGGTATGGGCACATGCGACGAACTGCTGCTTCGTCAGATTTGTCCACCATCTTTAGACCGCGCAACTGGCGAATACGCTTAGCTGATTTCTTGGTCAAGATATGGCTTTTGAAGGCTTGCTTACGCTTAAAGCCATTCGCTGTTTTTTTGAAGCGTTTAGCTGCACCGCTTCTGGTTTTCATCTTATTTTTCATGATGATTTGCCTCTTTGTCTTTAATAGAACCTGGTCGTCAAATAGTCAATAACGAATAGTGGCTTTAAAAACAACCACTAAACCTCTATTTGCCTCGAGGTGGGAGGCGCTATTTTAGCAGATAGTGCGCTGTTTTGCCAAGGAAAGTTTTGGCGAGGTTTTAGTAGTCAATATAGACAAGTAATCAGCATCAAATAAGCGATAGCAGCTCTCTTAAAAGCCTTAATAAAACGGCTGATTTTTATCCAAATAGATTGAATGTCAGCCTAAGCTGTGCTTAAGTAGAGACTGAGCTATATTTTCATATAAACACTATTAAAACCACCTTATTCACTATGAATGTTTACGCTGTAATGTATAGCTACAACGATAACAGTGCTACTAACCTACAGCATGATAAATAGAATAATCTTTGGCCATCACTCTAGGAGACAGTGTGTCAAAACAAGAGTTAGTATTCGACGACGACTTGTTTGTTTTTGAGACAGTGATGCGTGTACGTCATACGGAAGCCGACGCAGGACAGCACATGACGGTCGAATCTCTGACAGCGCTATTGTCCGAAGCACGGTTAAGGTTTCTATACGCTAAAGGTGTCAAAGAAATCAACGCAGATCATCAAGGCTTGATTATTGATAAATTGCAGCTAGATATTGTAAGCCGTATCCGCGTACGAGAAGAGCTATTATTTGAAGTTGGTGTTGAGCCAATATATGATAATGGCGGTAATATAATCCTAAAGGTCACGCGGATGCACACGGGCGAGATAGTAGCAAAAGCACGCCAGCATTTTAGAGGTTACGACTTTAACCTCAATAAAGTGACTAAGCTTGATAATACGATTAAAGAAGCGTTGTATCCGCATTTATTTAGACTGTAGAATCGCTTATTATCAATAGTATGCTGTTCATTTAGATTTAGCATAATTGCACTCTATAGCGCATTTAGCTGACATCATATTGCTAGCTGTCAGCATATTGCAGAGCATTTCAGATAATCTCCCCGCTTTAATCATAAGTAGTATAATTGCTTATCACTCTTTTTCACTTTCTACCTATAAGACGACAAATACATTATGACTTTACCTGCTTGGCTGACTGCCGTAACTTTTAATGATGATGGTTTGATTCCTGCAATTGCTCAAGATCATCAGACAGGTCGTATTTTGATGATGGCGTGGATGAATGCAGAAGCATTGCAGCTAACCGCGCAAACCCAAACAGCGGTTTATTTTTCACGCTCACGTGCCAAGTTGTGGCATAAAGGTGAGTCATCAGGTCATACGCAAACTGTGCATGATATTCGTCTAGACTGTGATGCAGATGTGATTGTGCTTAGTGTCACTCAGGCTGGCGGCATTGCTTGCCATACGGGACGTGAATCTTGCTTTTATCAGCGGTTGGATTTATCAGGTCAAACGCCTGAATGGCAAACTGTCGATAAAGTATTGAAAGACCCTGCGGATATTTATCATTCTCATGACTCTACTAGCGAAACTCTTGAAATTGAAAACACTGGTTCGAATACTGACTCTGATACTATCCAAGCACAAGTCGATAAAGCCTCTGTATTGCAGCAGCTCGATAGCGTATTAGCAGAGCGCAAACAAGCCGATGCCAACAGCTCTTATGTGGCCAGTCTGTATGCCAAAGGATTAAATAAGATATTAGAGAAAGTCGGTGAAGAGAGTACAGAAAGTATCATCGCTGCCAAAGATTTTGCTAACTGTGATGAGATTGCAGACAAAGCAAGCTACGATGAAGCGCGTCATGAGCTGATCTATGAAGTCGCAGATGTCTGGTTCCATACCTTGGTTGGACTGGCATGGTTTGATATAGAGTCGGATGCTGTGTTAAATGAGCTAGGCAGACGTTTTGGGTTATCAGGTATCGAGGAGAAAGCCGCTAGATAAGCCTAAATAAAAAATAAACGTCTATTTTATTTGATTATTGTTGCTTTCACCTATTTGTAATAAGTGCAGGTTATAATATAGCTCTGTTTTATCTCGCATTATATGTCGATGCTTTTTGTTTGCTAGTTGGACCTTTTTGCAAACTCAAAGCAGGCATATAAAGACTGAAAACTAAGTCGCAAAACCAGGTCACAAGGATACCGTTATGGGTAGTTTTTCTATTACACATTGGCTGATACTATTGGTCGTTGTCGTTGTCGTGTTTGGCACCTCAAAACTCAGAAATGCTGGTAAAGATTTGGGCGGTGCTGTCAAAGGCTTTAAAGAAGCTGTCAAAGATGAAAATACAGAGCATGCCAAAAAACACGCGGTTCTTGACCACGATGCAACGGCACACACTGAAGAGCGCTCAACCAGCAAGGTTGATGATAAGCATAACGTATAGCATCTAAACAGTGACATCGGACCATTATGTTTGATATCGGGTTTTCTGAACTACTTCTCTTTGGCGTTATCGCCCTAATCGTACTGGGCCCAGAAAAACTGCCACAGGCAGCGCGCACGGCTGGGCAATGGTATGCCAAAATTCGCCGTACAGTCTCAACATTGCAGTCTGAAATAGAGGCTGAGCTTGACTTGGCTGAGACGCGTCAGCAAATGCAAAAAGAACTCGCCAAAATTCGCCAGACCGAAGCTGAAATGAGGCGTGAGATGGCTGAGATGCGCGGAAATATGAAAGCTTTTGAAAGCTCACATAGTCCTGCTTCGATAGCTTCTGAAGCATCTACGAATGCTGAAAACAGCAAGGATGACGAAGCTTATGAAAATAACCGCACACAAAAGCAGCAATCAGCCACGCCAAAAGCCTTCGACTATGCTTATGCCACTGACGAGCAGCCAGACACAATAGAAAATAGTCAATTATCGAAAGGCGGTCACAGCGGTGACGTTGTAGATGATACAACTGTGAGTGATAATGCCAAGGCAGCGCCAGTTGTTCAGACCATCACTACCCGTCCATGGGAAAACATGTGGTTTCGACTGGGCGCTTATGACAAAGCACGTCGGCTCCCAATGCCGCCATATGTGCCAAACTATAAAGCGGATGCCCTACTCAACAGTCCTGCCAACATGCAGACTTCTGACCATAAGCAGGAGACTGATTGATGTCATTATTCAAGCGCAAAAAAAGTCGTCAAGAGAAAATCGCTGTTTCTGCCGTTACTGACCCAAATGTCATCGATCAAGATACTGAAACAAAAACTAGTACCACTCAAGATAAAAAATCAGAGGATGTTTTAAGCCCTTTGGCTGATATGCCTATTACCGAGCATTTGATTGAGCTGCGTCGGCATTTGATCAAAATATGTGTGGCAGTACTGATAATATTTTTAGGTTTGGTCGGCTATTCGCGCGAGCTATACAACTTTTTATCTGACCCACTGGTTGCGCAGTTACCCGCCAACTCGACCATGATTGCCACCGATATCACGTCAAACTTTATGGCACCGATACGTTTGACCGTATTTGTAGCCGCGTTTTTGGCGATGCCCTACATTCTTTATCAAATTTGGTCATTTGTAGCACCCGGCCTGTATAAAAAAGAAAAGAAAATTGCTATTCCAGTGCTGCTATCTTCTATATTTCTGTTTTACGCTGGTGTGGCTTTTTCCTATTTCATTGTGCTCAAAGGGGTCTTAAAATTCTTTATCATGTTTGCCCCGCAAAACGTACTACCAATGACAGATATCGACAGCTATCTCAGTTTTGCCTTAAAACTATTTATGGTATTCGGCTTAACGTTTGAGATTCCAGTCGTTACTTTGCTATTGATATTGGCAGGTATTGTCTCCATTCAGAGCTTAGAAGAAAAACGTCGTTATATCATTGTGGGCTGTTTTGCTGTGGCTGCTGTTGTCACGCCGCCAGATGGCGTATCGATGCTCATGCTAGCGATTCCGATGTGGTTGTTGTTTGAGCTTGGTTTGTTTTTGGCAAAGATTTTAATCAAAGAAGAGCCCAGTCTTACTCTCGTATCGACAGACAAAGAATAAAACACTTACCAGTCTAATCTAGACTAAAATAAAGTTATTGATTACATATAGCTATGCGTTAAACTACCATTACACCGTTTTATTCTTGCCTCATTAGTAAGCTGATTGCTTATTATCACGTTTTAGCATCACCATCATCTATAAGCCATTGTTTACCCAGTGGCTTTTTTTGCCCCTTTTGTTTTTAATCAATTTTTGTATTTAGGTAGCTTTATTATGTCCGCATCTATGCCAGCTTATATGAGCGATCCCACTGACGAGCAGCTGAGCGCGCTGAATATGGCGATGGATCACAAGTCGTTTAAAGTGGTCGCTTATGCGGGCGCCGGTAAGACAACGACGCTCAAGCTAATCGGTGAGCGCTTACGTGGCCGCGGACTGTATCTAGCCTTTAACAAAGCGATCGCCAATGATGCTCGTTCAAAGTTTCCGCCGCATGTAGAGTGTCGTACTTTTCACTCATTAGCTTATCGTCATGTTGCTCGTGATATTACCGCCAAGCTATCTCTGCCGCGCTTTTCACCTAAACGCCTTGGTGATGATTTGGGACTACAGCCTGTACAAGTGCGTCGACAAATGGATGGGGTTAATAAATACATTACGCTGACACCCGCACGATTGTCTCGATTCGTCAGCGATGCAGTAAGTAATTTTTGCAGCACACATGCCAGCTACCCTGCGCCAAGGCACATCCTGTTCCCAAGCTGGCTCGATGACTCAGATGCAGAGCAGCTACGCGAGATGCTCTACCCTGCTGTTGAGCAGCGCTGGTTACAGTCGATTGATGCGCGTCACCCTGCTGGTATTGGCCATGATATTTATCTCAAGCTCTGGGCGTTGTCTAAACCTAGTATTCCAGCGGACTTTATCTTATTTGATGAAGCACAGGATGCCGACCCATTGATGATGGGTATCTTGACGCAGCAGTCGAGACAAGTCATCTATGTGGGCGATGCGCATCAGCAGATTTATGAATGGCGCGGCGCGGTCAATGCCATGAAAAAGTTGCCATTGCCGCAGACATTATTGACGCAATCTTTTCGCTTTGGTGAGCCGATTGCAGAAGTGGCCAATACCCTATTAAAAGCACTACAAGAGGATGTACCGCTAAAAGGCAATCCGAATAAACAATCTTCTACCGACAAGGGCATGGTACATAGTAAAAAAGATGCTATTTTGTGCCGTACCAATGCTGCTGCCATGTCACAACTATTGACAGGATTAAAGCACGGGCATCGTGTGGCGCTACAAGCGGATACCGACCGTATGCTCAAATTCTGTCAGGCAGCCGAAAACTTAAAAAATGGTAAATCGGCTTACGGTGTACCTGAGCTGGCGTATTTTTATAACTGGGGTGATGTGCAAGAGTATGCCGAAACCAACGAGGGTAGCGACCTCAAAACACTGGTCAAACTGGTCGATGACCATGGTACTAATGTACTAAGCCAAGCGGTCAATAGTCTGACCAGTATTGAAAATGCTGACTATGTCATCTCTACCGCTCATAAAGCCAAAGGGCTCGAATGGGGAAAAGTACAGTTAGATGATGATTTTTACTACGATGTGACCACCAACGCGGTCAAGATTAGTCCAGAAGAGTTGCGCCTACTCTATGTCGCCTGTACTCGTGCGCAAAGCAATTTGGATATTCATAATATTAAAGACTTGATATCAGGATTGCAGACGGGCAAAAAAGTGATTTTTGGTAATACCTAATTACCCTACACCTCTGTCAGACTCAAGTTTTATTCAATCTCTCTTATAACTACCCTTTAGCAGTGAATCACCAGCATGAATAATAGCCAGCAACTTCAAACGCGTCAAAATACTATTAATCAGTTATTTGCAGCTCCCGTGCGTTTGCTCGCACCTATGGAGGGCTTGACCGATCCATTAATGCGCCAAATCTTAACCCAAATTGCGTCTGACTTGGGTCGTCCTTATGATTGGTCAGTCAGTGAGTTTATTCGCATCACTCAGCACGTCTTGCCTGCGCATGTGTTTTATAAATATGTGCCTGAGCTACATCATGATGCCAAAACAGCCTCTGGTACGCCCATTCATATACAGATTTTGGGTAGCGAAGCGCAGCTGATGGCAGAAAACGCCACTTATGCTTGCGAGCTTGGTGCACCTGCGATTGATATCAATTTTGGCTGTCCTGCAAAAACGGTCAACAGCCATCGTGGTGGTTCTGTATTGTTAGATGAACCTGAAACAATGTATCAGATTATCAGTGCCGTACGTCAAGCCGTTCCCGCTCACATACCAGTATCAGCTAAGATTCGCTTGGGCTATACCGATACCAGTCGCATGGATGATATTCGCGGCGCAATTAACGATAGCGGCGCCGACTGGCTGACCATTCATGCACGCACTAAAACCCAAGGCTATAAGCCGCCTGCCTATTGGGACAAAATCCAGAGCTTTAATGCGCTCGATATTCCAGTCATTGCTAATGGAGAAATTTGGAACTTTGAGCATGCGCAAAATTGTATGACGCAAGCAGGTACACCGCATTTAATGTTAGGTCGCGGCGCAGTAACACGTCCTGATTTAGTGGCACAGGTTGATAATGATACTGAAAAAAGTACTGACAGCGTAGAGAATACGGCTACGTTGTCATGGCAAGATTTGATTGCCCATCAGATTAAGTTCTTGGAAGGTGAGGCAAAGAACGATGTGGTTTTGGTCGGTCGTTATAAGCAATGGTTAGGGATGCTTACCAAAGGCTATGTTGAGGCGCAAACAGTGTGGGAAGGTATTAAACGAGAAAAAAATAAAGCGGTGATTATTAGCGCCCTACAAGCAAGCGTACGAGATTAATCACCTGCTTGTATTTGAGCATTTTGGCGGTTACGGGTATTTTTACTAGGGTGGTCCTCATTTCAAAAATGGAGATAAAAATGAGATAAATTGCCGTCAAACGAGAAAAATAGCGTAGATAATATCGAGATACTAGCAAGCGATTTGACGCTGTTTGGCAAAATTGAGCCATTTTTAATCCGTTTAGATAGCTGTCGTTTGAATTGAGGACATGCCCTAGACGCTGACTCGTATCGCTAAATAAAATAGCATTAGACAACATGCCATTGATAGTACCCAGAGGATAGAGCGGAACATTGCCAAATTAGTAATATACGCCACACAAAAACCAATTCGTATCATCACATACAGCCAAGCCAATACGTTGATAATCGACTGCGGTACAAAGAACAGCATAGCTACCAATACTGCTGCCAAAAACACTGGCAAGGTTTCATAACTGTTTTGTTGTGCTGCATTAGCACGTGCTGCCATGCCTGTCGCATTTTGAAAAAATTCGCGAGGATGTGCATTATTTCTGATTCTAAAGCCACCAGATACTTTCGCAACGATTGACACCGCCCATGGCAATAGACTTGCTACCACCATGGCTAAAATGGCAGACGCCACTTTATCAGTTACCAACTCAAAGAATGCACTTATCATTATATAAGTCCCTAGCCTGCAACCACTTCGAAATCATGGGTGATATTGACCCCACCTGCTACTAACATACGGCTGGCAGAACAGTATTTTTCTGCTGATAACTGGATGGCTTTTTCGACTTGTTTTTCTTTGACATCTTGACCAGTGACAACGAAATGCATATGAATATCAGTATAGACCGCTGGTACAGTTTCAGCGCGCTGGGCGGTTAGCTCACAACGTACATCCGTCACTGCTTGGCGTGATTTTTGTAAAATCTCTACGACATCATAACTGGCGCAACCACCTAGTCCTAGCAAAATCAGCTCCATTGGGCTTGAGCCTTTTTCTTTATCAGCATCGATTTGTACATTATGTCCTGATGGTGACACACCCATAAAGGCTTTATTCTCTTGCCATATGACGCTTGCTTTTGATTCTGACATTGCAGATGTTCCTTATTTTAAATGGCGTATTGCCTATTATTATTGTGTAGATGATATATTGCCCAGCTAGTGTAGCATAAGCCAAAGCAAGATTTTATAGGCTCATTGTTTTGCTGCTAGCTCACCAGTGAAACCTGTGCTTTTATCACTTTATACATATCGAAATAGTGGACTTCGATAGTTTACTGAATAATTGTATATCTATACGCCTATTACTACTCTTCAACACTTGCCTAAAAGTGCCGTATAAAAACCTACAAAAGTCTGCTCATAAATAGTTGATTTTAAAAGGTAAAACTCGTGAAACATTTTATAGCAAAATACTGTTACACATTTTGCTTGTTTCTTGGTTTAATAACGGTAATGAATCTTGTTTTGAGCGGATATCGATAACAATCACCTTATAATAATTACGATTGCTGTCACGGTTTCAAGTCAAAACAAGCTATTTTTAAACAAATTAAAAGGTTTAGTCATGATAGATGCAGACGGCTTTCGCGCCAACGTCGGCATCATCTTGGCAAATACACAAGGGCAGGTTCTGTGGGCAAAACGTATTGGTCACAACGCTTGGCAATTTCCGCAGGGTGGTATCGACCGCGGGGAGACGCCGATGGATGCAATGTATCGCGAGCTCTGGGAAGAGGTCGGCTTGCATCCGCGTCACGTAGACTTATTGGCAGTCACGCAAGACTGGTTGCGCTATCGTTTGCCAAAACGTTATGTACGTCATGGTCAGCATCCCTTATGTATTGGGCAAAAACAAAAATGGTTTTTGCTACGCTTAGATGAGCCAAATACTCAACATATTCGCTTTGATGAAGGGAAACCTGAATTTGACCATTGGCAATGGGTCAGCTACTGGTATCCACTCGGACAAGTGATTCACTTTAAACGAGGCGTTTATCGTCGTGCCTTACAAGAATTGGTACGCGAACTTCCGCTAAAGCAAGAGCTGATCATTCCTGAGCAAAATAATCACTTGCTGATGTAATGAGTCACTTAATAGTACGATGCAAAACACCCACGATAGTAGCTAGAATGTTAGCAATTACCGTGGGTGTTTTTTTATAATCTACTAACAGTCATTGTTAGTGACTATGATTATGATTGTCAAACTCTCGGCTAATAATATTCGCCGTATAGTTTGCTCCCGTATCTCTCTCTGTGCGTAACGTTAAGATGCTTTGAGTGCGGGTACCATAAGTAGGTTTACTAGTTTCAGTGTCGCCAAAAGCGACAGGTTCAATATAAACAGACGATAACATCTGCTCTACTTCAAATGCCACGCCAGTCATAGGCAGTTTGTCTTCTGGTGCTTTGATACTATCTGACAAAACGTTAAAAGCCGCCTCTTGCCAATACGCAGGCGAGCTATCCTCTGCAATCAATGGCAGCACCTCTTGACGTAGTCGCCCGCGCAACCGCTCTGTCTTAAACCAACTGTCCTCTGGTTGACCATTAGAGATAACATGTAGACCTGCATATAATGGCGTAGGTGCATGACCACGATTATTGACGATCACAGCTTGCGCAGCATCGCCAATGATCAGATTAAAACCCGCATAATTCTGCAAATCAATCTGCCGTGCAAAATCCATTGGACTTAGAGTTCCTATCAAGAATTCGGTGACCAGCGCGCCCCGCGAGCGCTCATCACTGCTTGCTTGCACCCCATCACGAAAGTTCAACACCGCAGCCCAGCGCCTATTCTGTTCATAATACTCTGCACTCTGCGCTGGTGACGCGTTCTGATGAATGCCTAACCACGTGCCACCGCTTTGTTTATCACGACCAGCATAAATAGGTTGGTCAGACCACTGGTGGAGCGGCTCAGTTGGGCGCTGCAAAAACTCATCACGATTAGACAGTAGTACCAGCGGTAACTCATCAAATAATTGCCAAGCAATAGCGACAATACACATAGCTTTCCTTTTATAATAATTTTCGTTATGCGAGTAATTCTTAATAGAGGCAAAGATATTATTTCAGACTTTACCTATTAATAAGGTAGCACTTACAGGCAGTACTTATTAATTGCCAGTTAGCAATTTATTGGCAGGATAACTAATTTGGGAAGTTGAACGTATTACCTTTGATTGCTTACTTGGTAAGTTAAATTCCCACGCCACCATACCTTGATTGTCATTCCAATCTCGCTCAGTCACAGGCGGCGTATGCGTCACCGCAACCTTTAAACTATCGTCACGACTGATAGGTTCACTGCCCAGTACTTGTAAGCGTACGCTACGATTGTGCTGATTGGTAAACTGATAGGCTTTGGTGGTCGTCAGTGTTTGGGTACGGTTTAGCACGCCTTTCTCACCTTGCTTATCTTCATTGGTCAGCTCTTTTACGAGCATATTTGAGTCACGACCAAATCCAATCCCCTGCTCTTTTAGCACTTGATAATTATAACGCGACTGACCTACATAGTTGTCATCACGGTACAACTGTAGCGAACCGTCGACCCAATCCGGCGTCAAAAACGGCGCTGACGCATACCAGTAGGCAGCAGTCTCAACACTTGGCGTACTGCGAATCCAGAGCTTACTATTACCTGCCTGCTCCCCAATCACTGTTCGTACGCGTCTCCCGTCACTCGGAATACTGACCAACTGCGGTAAACGATACTCGATGATGCCATTCTTGTTTTGGCTACTGACCGTAAAATTAGGTAGCGGTGCCATAGCTGCCCCTGCTCCTTTATTATAAGCAGGCTCTTCCATCATAACAGGGGACGCATCCATCATAGGTAGTTCACGTCTTACTCGAGCATCTTCGCTCTCTTCATACAATGATAGACGTTGTACATACGGCAGTTGCCCCGTCGTCCTTTGATTGGGATTAACGGTGCTGAGTGTCAGTGGTACATTTGTCCAGTTCTCGCCAGTTTGCTGAGCAATAATCGCAGAAGCTATGATACTTAACTGCTCACTATTTGTGTTTAGACGAGCTTGATACGCAGGCTCCCAACCTGCACCTTGCACTTGATAATGCAACTTAATACTACTCGGCGAGCGACTTGCCGTACGTACACTCACCTGTGTCACCTTGTTAAAGGTCGATGTCGCGCTGCCTGCCATCAGTTGATTCAGTGCGTCTTGGGCACGAGCTTGTCGCTGTTGAATCTCTAAAATTCTTTGGTTAATACTGGACGCTTGAGTTTCTATATCGCGGGCATTATTGGCAATCGTACTGTCTGTATTGACTTGCGTGGCTTTGGTCAAGTTCTGCAAGTAGGCCTTTGCTAACCGTGCTGCTTCTAATTCAGCATTGATATTGGCTAGGGTATTTTGCTGCGTCTGTACCTTGGTATCACCTTGATACTGGCATTGGGCTGCCTGCTCACCTGTCAGCTCTTCGATACTGACTTCCCCAACGCTAACATTACTCGTCGCTTGTACACTTAGACTTTCTTTATCCATATAAGGTGACAGGCACGAAAACACCACCGTTTGCTCACCGCTACCTGTTATTGGTAATGCGCGCGTCACGCTCGCTAGCCCCTGATAAATGGTCACTTGCTCGATGCTACTGGTTGCTGCTTGCGCCGAAGACAACCCCAAGATGGCACTGCTACCAAGTACAAATGGCAGGATAGCAAATCTAGTCATTTGATTAAGCGGCGGCAATACGTTGCCATGCCCTGTTGAGACAGACGAATCCGTTAATTGTGCGTTCATACATCATTCCTTAGCAGTAAAATCCATCATGGCAGCCACGCATTGGCTCAACGCGCAAAATAGTAACTATCTTAGAGATATTACCGTAGCCGTTTTGCAGGTCTTTGGCAATAAATGCTTTTGGCAGACTGCACTTTTAGCAATAAGCACTTTTAACGATAAATCTCTTCATATGATAGCTATTCAATTTTTAAAATTTGTTTTTTAATACTGCACCATTTTTTTGTTCATCTCCCCTTTATGGTGCAGTTTATTAACCTTCCTGCACTAAATTAATGAATATATTAAACAATACTTAATTATTGCTCAATTATTACACGATTATTGGCTTTTTTAACTTGGCACGGAACTTGAACTCTTAATAAGTGTTCAGGAGCCATATTTTATCTTTTGTGTTTATTTAGGAGATGTCCATGTTTTCGTTACCAACTTTAGCCAATCCTCAGTTTGTTGAGACTCATCTGCAAGGCAAAATCAAATCACGCTTCTCATTATTAGCGATTGCCGTCGTTGGTAGCTTAAGTCTCGCTGGCTGTCAAAAGCCTGCCGAAACTGCGACATCGGCAGAGACAACGACTGAAACCACAACAGAAACAACCACCGAGCCTGCTGCTGATGGCGACACTATCAAAGTCGGCATACTACATTCGTTATCTGGCACCATGGCCATCTCTGAAACCTCTCTAAAAGATACCGCGCTGATGACGATTGATGAAATCAATGCCAATGGTGGCGTGCTCGGTAAGCAGCTAGAACCAGTCGTCGTCGACCCTGCTTCTGATTGGCCATTATTCGCTGAAAAAGCACGTCAGCTGCTCACTCAAGATAAAGTAGATGTTATCTTTGGTGGTTGGACATCAGTATCACGCAAATCCGTGTTGCCTGTAGTTGAAGAGTTGAACGGGTTGATGTTCTATCCAGTACAGTACGAAGGACAAGAGCAGTCAGAAAACATCTTTTATACTGGTGCGGCACCAAATCAGCAAGCTATTCCGGCAGTAGAGTACTTGATGAGTGAAGAAGGCGGCGGTGCAGAGCGCTTTGTGTTGTTAGGTACTGATTACGTTTATCCACGCACCACCAACCAGATTCTAAAGGCATTTTTGAAATCAAAAGGCGTGGCTGATGCAGACATCATGGAAGAGTACACGCCATTTGGTTTTAGCAACTATCAAACCATCGTCTCGAATATTAAGAAATTCTCAACGGGAAAAAAGACGGCGGTGATCTCTACCATCAATGGCGATTCAAACGTTCCGTTCTATCGTGAACTAGCGAACCAAGGTATCAAAGCGTCAGACATTCCAGTCATGGCATTCTCTGTCGGTGAAGAAGAGCTACGCGGTATCGATACCAGTCTGCTACAAGGGCATTTGGCGGCGTGGAACTACTTTATGTCGATCAAAAACCCAACCAACAGTGCCTTCACCAAACGCTATAAGCAGTATGCATTGGACCAAAAACTACCGAATGCTGAAAAAGTCGTGACCAATGATCCAATGGAAGCGACTTATGTCGGTATCAACATGTGGAAGCAAGCTGTCGAAAAAGCCGGTACGACTGATGTCGACAAAGTGCGTATCAGCATGGCGGGACAAACGTTTGATGCACCTTCTGGCTACACGCTAAAAATGGATGAAGAAAACCATCACCTATGGAAGCCTGTCATGATTGGTCAAATTCGTGCCGACGGACAGTTTGATACGATTTTCAAAACGCCAGAAGTTATCCAAGCCCAGCCATGGAGCGAGTACATTCCTAAATAGGCTATCCCTAAATAAATCAGTACTGAAAAGCACGTATATAGTAACTGAAAAGTAGGCGGATGGATAAACGATACCAATAACCGTCCTAACGCCTACTTTTCACACTTATTCTTAACTTTTAAATAACACCAAACCTTATCAACTCTTCTATCGCTTAAAACGCTAAGCAGTAAAAGCTAAAGGTTTGTTGTCTGTGAAAAACAGGGAGCCGCACATGCAGCACCATACTTTACGCCCGTTTGTAGGGCAAACATCGTCCGAAAATGGTAACAACCCACAAGCATCAGTCAGTGAAGTCATGCAGTATGTGGCACGTTTTTCAATTCATGCGCCTCTGCGATTACTTGCATTGATGGCATTATGCATAACAATTTTCACCACCACAGCGTATGCGGATCATAATGGTCAGATACATGACCACGATACGGATACCGCTCATAGTGAGCAATCTTTGGTCACACCTGTCAACGTAGCCACTTCTACTCAAGCCAGCACCTCAAATATTTCAACAGCAACTACAAACTCAGGTGATGCCATTCAACAATTTGTAGCCGGTGATTTTAGTAAGCGTCAAGCCATGCTAAGTGATTGGCCAGGATCCGTTGAGAGTTTAGATAGTTTGGTTGAATTTATTGCCAATGATGAGCTATATCAAGGCAATGGTGGACAAACGTATCTACTGAATAAAGATGACCAGCTGTTTACTTATCCTGATAAAAAAGAGACTGACGATTGGCCAAGTGATTTATCACAAATCACCCTAACCAATGCCCTTCGCTCAGCGCTCATCTTTGGACAGGCTAAGGTAAAGCTAGCTTCTGACAAGCCCGCACAGCGCCTGCAAGCTGTAGAGATTTTGGCCGATAATATTGACCAAGTAGATCCAGCCATTATCACGACCGCAGCAGCAAACGAAGACAATGCTAAAGTTAAAAAAGCACTAACGGCACTACAAGCTCGTATTGATTTCAAAAACGGTGACCTGCCCACTCAGATTGCAGCGGTCAATCTACTTGCAGATAGTGATAACCCACAAGTTTTGGTCGATATCGAGTCTGCCCTCGCGGCTGATGGCTTAGATGCCTCGCTCAAAGCTGCACTTATCGATGCTGAATCTAGCGTGTCACGTCGTATTGAAATAAGTACATGGACGGGTCATATCTTCACTGGTATGAGTACCGCCAGTATTTTACTGCTCGCCGCACTTGGTCTCGCGATTACCTTTGGTCTGCTTGGCGTTATTAATATGGCGCACGGTGAGCTAATCATGATCGGGGCTTATACCACTTATATGGTGCAAAACTTCTTTCAGGCTTATATGCCAGATATGGCAGGTTGGTATTTGCTTGCTGCTATTCCAGCTGCGTTTTTAGTCAGTGCTATCATCGGTATGATTATTGAACGTATCGTGATTCGCCCATTATATGGTCGCGAGCTAGAGACCTTACTGGCAACCTTTGGGGTGAGTCTGATTTTGATGCAATTAGTACGGATGATTTTTGGTGCGCAAAACGTTGAAGTCAGTAACGTGGCGTGGCTCAGCGGTGCGTATCAAGTGTCATCAAGTTTGGTACTGCCTTACAACCGTATTGCTATTATTGGTTTTACCGTCATTGTCGTGGCGCTACTGGTGTACTTACTTAACAAAACCCGCTTTGGTTTGTTTATACGAGCCGTTACCCAAAATCGCCAAATGGCACGTGCTGTTGGCATCCCCTCTGCACGTATCGATATGATGGCATTTGGTTTGGGTTCTGGGCTGGCTGGTATGGCTGGCTGTGCCCTTGCCCAAGTAGGCAACGTCGGTCCTGATTTGGGCCAAACCTATATCATTGATACCTTTTTGGTCGTCGTCGTTGGCGGTGTCGGACAAGTATGGGGCGCAGTATTGGCCGCCTTGGGACTTGGTATTAGCGGTACGGTACTTGAGATTGGTATCGGTGCGGTATTGGCTAAGATTGTGTTGTTGGTTCTTGTGATTCTGTTTATTCAGAAACGGCCACAAGGTTTATTTGCACTCAAAGGCCGCTTTGTCGAATAAGGAGACTCCTATGATACTGATCAAATTACTGTCTGATACACCGCGTAGTGCTGTTTTAATTGGATTATGTTTTGCCGTACTACTGATACTGCCTTGGCTACATCTTATGCCGGAGACCTCAGCCTTTCACCTTTCAGCCTACTGGATTACCTTGATTGGCAAAATCATGGCACTGGCCATGGTGGCTTTGGCACTAGATCTCGTCTGGGGCTATGCTGGTATTTTGAGCTTGGGACATGGCTTGTATTTTGCTTTGGGTGGTTATGCGTTTGGCATGTACCTAACACGTGAGACAGCAGGCGACGCGCTTCCTGACTTTATGCGATTTTTGAGCTGGACTGAGATGCCATGGTATTGGGCTGGCACGCAGCACTTTTGGTGGGCAGTCGTACTGGTCGTATTAGTACCTGGCTTGGTTGCGTTTATATTTGGTTTCTTTGCTTTTCGCTCCAAAATCAAAGGCGTTTATTTTTCTATCATCACCCAAGCCATGGTCTATGCAGCAGCCTTGCTGTTCTTCCGTAATGAGACAGGCTTCGGTGGTAACAATGGCTTTACTGGTTTTACCACCTTACTCGGCTATGACATTACCGCTGCCTCTACGCGCTCAATGCTGTGCTTCGTCACGGCCTTAGCATTGTTAGTCTCTTATATGGGTTTGCGTCATTTAATGAACCAACCTTATGGTCGAGTACTTGGTGCCATTCGTGACAGCGAAAACCGCTTGCAGTATTTAGGCTACCGTACATTATGGTACAAGCTATCCGCTTGGGTATTATCCGCTGTCATTGCTGGTGTCGCAGGTGCGCTATACGTGCCGCAAGTCGGCATTATCAATCCGAGTGAGATGAACCCAGTGAACTCGATTGAGATAGCCGTCTGGGTAGCAACTGGTGGTCGAGGAAGCTTAATTGGCGCGATTTTAGGAACTGGTGTGGTAAATGCTGTGAAAACCTACTTTACCGTCGCCTACCCTGAGTTTTGGCTATTGATATTAGGCGGACTGTTCGTCGTCGTGACGTTATTTTTACCCAATGGCATTATGGGCTTGTTCGATCGCTTCAAAAAGGAGAAACAATAATGCTAAATGATAAATCACCATCGACCGAACAATCGACTAAGGCGCTGTCTGAATATGATCATACTGATGGACGTGACGGTCTCAGTCATCCCAAAAAATCTGGCGTCGATTTTAGCCATGGTATTGCATTATATTTAGAAGATTTAAGTGTTTGGTTTGATTCGTTTCGCGCACTCAACAATCTGTCACTCTATATCGAAGAAGGCGAGCTACGCTGTATCATCGGCCCCAACGGCGCTGGCAAAACCACACTAATGGATGTCATTACAGGTAAAACCCGCCCTACCGAAGGCAGCGTGTTTTTTGGTCAGACTCACAACCTTGCCAGCTTATCTACCGAACAAATCGCTGAAGCAGGTATCGGCCGTAAGTTTCAAAAACCTACTGTCTTTGAGAATTTTACGGTAATGGATAATCTGTTACTTGCTGCGCCAAAAGACAAACGTGTGGTTAAAAGCTTATTTAACAAACTCAATGCCGATACTCGCGATACCCTCGACGCGACCCTACAACAAATTCGCCTGACCGATAAGATCAATAAACCTGCTGGCTTGCTCTCACATGGACAAAAGCAATGGCTAGAGATTGGCATGCTGTTAATGCAAAGCCCCAAGCTAATTCTGCTTGATGAGCCTGTGGCCGGTATGACTGATGCAGAAACTGAACATACCGCTGAGCTGTGTCTACGCCTTAAAAAGAATCATACCTTAGTAGTAGTTGAGCATGACATGACCTTTATCGATGCTATCAGTGAAAAAGTCACAGTATTGGCACAAGGGGCGATTTTGGCCGAAGGTACGTTAGCGGAAGTGCAAGCCAATGAAGCAGTGATTGAGTCCTACTTAGGTCGATAGCTAAACGTATCATCTAGACGAGCCAAACGAACATTCCCTTTGAAATATTAGAAAAGTTTTAGAGTTTAGGAGACAGCCATGTTACAAGTGAACGATATCAACCAGTATTACGGCGGCAGTCATATTTTACGAGATGTCTCGTTTACAGCGCCTGTAGGCGCATGCAGCGTGGTACTTGGACGTAATGGCGTGGGCAAAACTACTCTGCTTAAATGCCTGATGGGGATACTACCGATTAAATCAGGAGAAATTTTGCTTAATGATAAAGACATCAGCAAGATGTCTCCAGAGCAACGGGTACGAGCAGGATTGGCTTATGTACCACAAGGCCGCGATATTTTTTCGACACTGACGGTAGAAGAGAACATATTAATTGGTATGGCCAAGTTTTCACGCAGCAAGGCAAAACACGTACCCAAGCATTTATACGATATTTTTCCGGTACTCGATGAGATGAAACATCGCCGCGGTGGTGATTTGTCTGGTGGTCAGCAGCAGCAACTTGCTATCGCCCGTGCCTTAGCCTCCGAGCCGACTGTGTTAATTTTAGATGAGCCAACTGAGGGTATACAGCCTTCTATCATCAAAGATATTGGCCGAGTACTACGTGACTTGGCTGACAAAGGTGACATGGCCATTGTACTGGTTGAGCAGTTCTATGAATTCGCCGAAGAGCTTGCTGACAATTACACGGTATTATCACGCGGCAAGGTAGTCTCACAAGGCGCAGGCGACACGATGGTCGAAAACAAAGTACAAGACTTAGTCGCCATCTAGCTGCATTTACTTAGCTATATTGGCTTAACTGCGTTTATTTACGAACACTTGGTAGTGACCGCTTAAAACAACAGAAATCACGCTTTTATTCTGAGCTGCTAGCTACCAAGATTACATATCATCACGAAAACACTCCTTAATTAAAGTCACTTTTTACCTCACTTCTTATTTTTTGACTCTTAGCCTATATATTCTGTGCCATTTCAAAAACTCACATTACCAATATCCTCTGATTGGCGTCATAGCAATTGTGTATGCCCATTGAACGAAATTTGCTATTATAGTCAGTATTTTATTATCAATATTATGATGCCCTTATGATGATTCATCCTCAGTACGATCCTGTAGCATTAGCAGTTGGGCCTGTCGAAGTCCATTGGTATGGGCTGATGTATTTGTTGGCATTTGCCGCCGCCTACGGACTGGCATGGTATCGCAGTACCAAACGTGAAGGCTGGACGACAGATATGGTCTCTGACCTAGTGTTCTTTGGCGCACTTGGTGTGATATTAGGTGGCCGTGTCGGCTATGTATTGTTTTATCAGTTCGGTGAACTGCTCCAAAACCCTGCCTATCTGTTTAAAGTCTGGGAAGGCGGTATGTCATTCCATGGTGGCCTGATTGGTGTCATGTTGGGTATGCTGTATTTTGCCCGCAAATATAAAAAGACACCTTTCCAAGTGCTCGATTTTGTCGTTCCCTGTGTGCCAACTGGTCTATTGTTCGGACGTATTGGTAACTATATCAATGCCGAGCTATGGGGCCGCGTCTCTGATGGTGGCTATAACTGGTTGACCTACTTCCCGCAGGCCGCTAGCGTTGATATGCAGCAGCTACAAGCCAATCCTGCGCTACAAGACCTGATGACTGAGGTCAATGGCCAGTACCTGTTGCCTCGTCACCCGTCGCAACTGTATGAAGCCCTTGCAGAAGGTCTACTGTTATTTCTATTCTTGTGGTGGTACTCATCGAAGCCCCGTCCTCGTATGGCAGTGACTGGTGTCTTTATGCTTGGTTATGGCTTTAGCCGTTTCATCATTGAGTTTTTTCGCCAGCCAGACATCGACCAAGGATTCATCTTGCTAGGCTGGATGACCAAAGGTCAGATACTAAGCGCCCCAATGATAATTATCGGTCTGTTCTTGATCGGTTATGCCTATAAACGCGGCATCTACGACTGGGGTAAGCAAGCTGCTTATTAAGCCTACCTTTTTATGATAAAGGTTGATGACTTAAAATAGGGTAAGCTGTCAAAACGCTTATCCTAGCAATACTTTCAATAATGACAGTGTATATATCGACTATTCATCTAGCCTGTATGTGCTGTCAGCAGTAACTAAAGAGCATTTTATGATCAATGGCATCCAAAGTAATAACGAGCAAGGCTATTTAGATTTGCTACGCCACGTTCTCGACAATGGCACCGAAAAAGGTGATCGTACTGGTACGGGTACGCTTAGCCATTTCGGCGCGCAGCTACGCTTTGACTTAGCAGATGGCTTTCCACTGCTAACGACCAAAAAGGTTCACTTTAAATCTATCGCTTATGAGCTATTATGGTTTTTAAGTGGCAGCACTCATGTCGATTATCTCCAACAGAATAACGTTCGTATCTGGAATGAGTGGGCGACAGCAGAACAGACCGCGCGCTTTAACAGACCTGCTGGCGATTTGGGTCCTATCTATGGGCATCAATGGCGTAACTATGGCGCGACCAAAAATGAAGATGCCAGTTATAACGCTGATGGCGTCGATCAAATCGCACAGGTCGTTGAACAGATAAAGACCAATCCGAATTCGCGCCGCTTGATTGTGTCAGGCTGGAATCCAGGTGAAGCAGAGCAAGTAGCCCTACCACCATGTCATACATTATTTCAGTTCTTTGTCGCAGACAATAAGCTGTCATGCCAGCTATATCAACGTTCGGCTGACTTATTCCTATTATACCCCCATAACAATAATGCACAATACGGAGTAATAGATCGTATATAATGCAATACATAACTTAGTCTATGTATTGAGATAGTGATTATTATGGATGTTAAAGTTTGTTTTGATACAAAGTTAGATTTATCTAAGTCTTGTTTACTCAATGAGATTCCAAATTTATCATTGAACAAAACCGTAACAGTGAATGGTGTTGGAGTATTTGATGATGATGGCAAGATCCTTCCTCTTGTTTCTGAGTATTTGTCGTATCGAACCAAACATCAAATAATCTCTTATAAATCAGCAGTTACTTATGGTAGAAACCTAAGCTACTTCTTAAGTTATATTCGTAGTCGTCCAGATTATGATGACAGTGAATCTGATGAAGTATTTATTACAGTTCCAAAATACGTAATTCAAGAATACCTGACATTTTTAATCCGTGAAGACCATAAGAACTCATCTACTGTTAGAAGTCGAGATGAGACAATACATGCCTTCATCGAATACCTTTGTAGCCCTACAGAAGACCGTGATAAGCTTAGACAAGATAACCCATATAGCGATGGCTTGCTATCAAAACCACCAAAGCGCACACCGATTAGCTCTTGCACACTTGATGACCTTTTCATATTGATTGAATTTACTGATTCAGAACGAGAAAGAGCTTTACTCCAGTTTTTATACGACTCTGGCTTACGTCGTTCAGAACTACCTAGAGTTACTCTTCAAGACTTTAAAGATATTACTAGCCTTAATTCTGAAAAATATATTTCCCGCGATACTGACCTGCCTATTCATCCCGACTATGTATCTTTGAAAGTTAAAGGAAGTAAGGGCCGTGGTAATCAAATTAAGCCACGCTGGACTTTGCTTAGCTTAGTAACTATCAAACGTGTGGAAAAATACCACGCATCTCCCTTGTATAAAAAATACGCTCGTAAATATTTAAAGCCGTCTGAAACACCAGCGTTCCTTAATGCTGAAGGCACTCCTTACACCCCAAATTCAATCAGTAAGCTACTTGAACGTATAAGTAAACGCGCAATCAAACACGGTCGACTCAATCGACTGATTTCTCCCCACAAGCTACGGCATGGCAACGCTTATTCAATACTACAGTCAAAGGATTTAGGGCCTAACTATGTAGATCGGCTTGCTATTGTGCAGAATTGCTTAGGCCACAACCATCTTAGTACTACACAGATATACACTAATATCCCTCAAGATATCTACAAGAGCATGTGTGACGAGAATGGTGATACATTAACCAAAGCTGAGAAAATGAAGCGCTTATCTGAACAGACACAGTTAAGAATTGGCATTAAGGACATCAAATGAAAAACATTGGAATAACCATTGATGAGATTCATGAGGATTTTCCTGAGCCAGGAATTTTAGGTGCAGACTTTAAGAACGTTGAAGAAAAACAACCGATTAAAGACGCCGAAGCAGCTGTTATAGAATGGGTATCGAAAACAGCTGGAGATAAAGAAGCACTATGGGAAATACCAATTAGTAAAGCGGATAATACTTTGGGCTTCAGTGTAGCTGTTAAGCATATTCAGAGTGCTGTAGGTGTCTCATACTCTGTTGCACAAAAATATAGGGGTCTTACTACTCCTTTAATTGGAAGGATGATTGAAGAAGGGATTCTAGTAATACCAAGTGAAAGCTACGAAGCGGCTGGCATCGAAAACACTAGAAAACTTTTGAATTGGTACAGAAAGCTAACTGTAGAGGAAAAGCACACTTTACCTATTTTCGGCAACAAAATTTCGATAGGAAAAATGTCTCCAGAACAACTACCTATAAAAAAAGAATCCTTAAGATTTAATGTTGTTAAAGATGCTTGGGAATTCATTCACAAAGACTTAGAAAAAATTGGAATTATTGATCCAAATTATAAAAGCGTTGCTGAAAGAACAAGCGAAGCGAATGTCAATAGAATAAATCATAGTGAAAGTCAGATAGAGCGTTTTCATAGACTCGCAGCAAGAGAGCTAAATGCAGCTGATGACTTCTTCCCTCCTTCAAAATTAGAACCGTTTATTCAGGTTGAGCAACTGTTTGCTTGTAGTAGCAAAACTGTCTCTTCAAAATCAGGCAAGAGTAATTATAGAGTTGCGAGTAGTTCATTTATAGAGTTCTTATCTAAACTGTATGGAAATAAACCCTTTAGAATCGTAACAACTTTTGATGAATACCTATTATCTAGATATCGGAAATATTTAGAGGGCAAGGTAATAAATAAAGAAATATCAAGTCATCATGCAAATACAGTTTTGAGTTCAGTCCGTATAACATTGAATCGGCTGACTCAAGTACGCGATATAGAATATAGCTTTTTCAATATAAATGGATTTGCTACAACTAGAGAAACAGATGTTAAAAAGCCATTTACAATGAACGAGCGACTTCGAATATTAGAGGCTATTGAAAAAGGATTGAGCGAATCTAGAAAAGCCCTCAAACCTTATAAGAAAACGGGTTTAGGTAGCAATCCTTTGGACGAAAAGGGTTCAGTCATTAGAGGCCTTTCGACACTAGAGAATGCGCGATGGCTCTTTGAAAACCGCTTAATGTGTAAGCCAGTTCATTATAATACAGCTAAATCACCTATTGAAAAGTCTTTCTTAAGAATTATTAATGATTCAGATAAGGGTTTGATAGAGGTATACAACGACTGGGGCATTACCCCAATGATAAATATGGATACACTAACGCCTTACGTTTTAAGGCTTGCTCAAATTACTGGTTTAAATGCAAATCCTTTACTTTCTCTTGATATAAACGATTATGTAGATTCCCATCCGGCAACATCGCGGCCTTGTCTTAGATATTGGAAAGAAAGGTCTGATGGTCATAAAGAATACCACCTCGATCTTTTTAATGCAGAACTGACATGGCTTACGTCATCTCAAGCTAAGTCTATAAAAATTATTTTTGAAGAATTAGTCCAATTGACGAGTAGTTTTCGACAAGACATTGAAGATAATGCTTTTAAAGATAGGTTGTTTATCTATCAGTCGAATAGTACAAAAAAGCACGGCAGAGTATCTCCACTATTAGGAAACAAAGAAAAAAATACAGAAGCATTGGGAGCTAGTTTGTCCAGGTTTGTTAAGAAATATAATTTAAAAAATGATGCAGGAGATCCCCTAACTCTTACAATAAGTCGCTTTAGACCAACATTTGTTAGTGAGATGCTTAGAAATGGCGTAACTGTACGTGAAATTCAACTCATGTTGGGTCACTCCTCACTCCAAACAACTCTCGGTTATATAGATTCTCTAGATTTTAACTCCATGAGTAGAATGAAGATAAATGATGAATTAGAAGAGATACATCAATCGACTCTGGATAAAAAAGTTGAGAAAGTGCCAGAAGATATAGAGTCCAAAAAAAATGATGAGTTGGTAACAACCTTTCATACTCCTCTAGCTGAATGCAGAAATATTTTTGACCCACCAGATTTTGTAAAAAATCTTTCATCCTACATACCTGGTACTCCATGCTCACAATATAACAAATGTTTGGGTTGTGACAATGTCATTATTACAGCTAAGAATCTGCCTGAAATTTTTGCAATGAAGCGTGACTATACGCTTTTGAAAGAGCACTCCCGTGTCATGGATACACCCTATGGGCATGTTATTTCAGAGAATTTAGAACTGATAAAAGGTATTACAGAACCTGAACTATCTAATTTTTCCTTAGAAGAATTAGAAAATGGACGGCGTTTAGCAGAATACATTGAAACGACCACACTAGTTGATGGAGTAATCTAATGGACTATGAAAAAAAGCTGAATGTATTAACAGGTTTTGCAGAACATCGTTTATATGTTTTAGATGCTCTAGACCATGCTACAGTTCAAAAGAAGAAGCACCTTCAAAATAATTACACAGATGACATAGAGTATGTGACGTACCTTATGGACAAACCTGTATCGAAATTATCAAAGTTTTCTGACGACTTTTGGGACTTTAATGACGACTATCCTAATGCTGCACGAAATGTTCAGGGCGCAAAGCTCCGCATTAGTTTTTCAAAGTATACAGATATCCCAAGATTCGTTTTAATAGAAATAAAAATCATATTCGAGTTGGCCTTGCTAAACAATTCGATTTTCAAGCTTCAAAGTAAGGAAGGCCAAAGTCGAACAAAAAAAGTCTTAAAAGCAAACTCTTTAATTACAATTTTTGAAAATGGATTAACGTTTATTAATGAAATATTTAAACAGGCATCTCATGAGCTAGGCTATGAGTTTGTTCAGGAAAAAATCAGAACACTCTCCGATATAACACCCGAACTGTATTCCAAAGCTGCTGAAAACTATGATCGCGTAAAAGGTGTGGAGCTAGATAAATTTTTCAAATATCTACGCAGCCCGGCTTCTGTCAAGTATGTATTTGAAAAACCTATCGCTTATGTAGAGTTAAATAGCCTGAAATGGAAGAAACTTGCTAATACTAATACTTCGAAAAAAGAACAAGTACTGCCAGATCTGGTATTTGAATCTCTCTCGAAAATGGCTTCCTTTATCATAGTGGACTTTTTAAACGCTACAGGAGCTTCAGCAAAGATATCAGATCCTAACTCCTTAGAAAGATTTAATACAAGCAACCACGTTTCATGGGCAAACGAAGAAGGAGTAACCCACGAAATTTTAAATGCTTATATTGCTATGAGATTAGGAACTAAAGGCTATCCTTCAAGTTTCATTACAAACATAATTGAACCCTATGATTGGATGCTCAAAAAAGACTCTAGTGTCATGGGTGGACGAACTTTACGTAACGCATTGAAAAAACGTGGTTACAAGTTAGATAATCTTAGAGAATACTTTAACCTCGTAGCGTATGCCTGCGCGTATTTAGTGGGTCAATATACAGGTATGAGACCATCTGAACTATCAGAAATAAGAGTTCAGGATTGTTCGTGCTTAATTCAAAGTGACTCCGTCTGGCTGATTGAAAGTACGGTCAAAAAGCATAAAGATGAAGTTAGTACAGGTTTGTTTGACGACAGATGGGTAGCTATACCAATTGTTAAGGATGCAGTATTAGCAGCTTCGTATATCTCAAAAATTAAGGCGTCGCCCTACTTAATTTCTAATGTAGATACTGTTAAACCTGATAACTCCCCCCAGTCAATGACTAGTACTGGTATCGTGTATCAAATGAATAACTTTATTAGCCAACTCTTAGGCGAAAAAGTTGCTAAAGAACTAAAATTCAATCCATATATGTTAAGACACACATTAACATATCAATTGTTTAAGGCTGAAGTTGGATTGCCTCTTATATCGTTTCAATTGAAACATTTTGTAGAGAGCATCTCTAAGTACACATCTACTGGCGCCACCTCGTCAGTTACGTTAGGCTACGGTGATATAGGTGAGATGCTGTCAAAAGACGGCAACCGAAAAGGTGATACGAAATCACTGCGCCGAGCAGCTGAATTAGATGCTATTAAAACTGCCCATAATCCAAATGGTACATATTATGGTGGTAAAGCGAGTGAGCATAAAAAAGGTCTGATCAAGACGTTTAGTGGATATATGGCTGAAGGATACACAGAGGATGAGATTTATGAGGCTATGGTAGATCAAGGGGTTGCCATGGTCTATATGGGACAAGGGCTTTGCTATGGTGGTAGAGCAGAAGAGTATGACTCAAGCCTACCATGTATTGGTTCACTGCGTTGTAACCCAGCTCGATGCAAACAAGCCGTTGTAACTACTAAGCATGCTCCTAAATGGCGTGAAGTTTACATGTTAAATAAAACCAACCTCAATAAACCAGAATATTCAGACAATCGAGAGCAAATTCTATCAGCAATGAACGAGGCCAAAATGGTATTGGAAAATCTTGGTGAGGCAATCGAACTATGAGTAATGAAGCTTATGATCAAAAAAATAATGACGACTATGAAGCAATAACTTCTGCTCTAAATATTGCCCTAATAGATCTTGAAAATAATAAAAAACTAAAACCCACTATAGCGCAACTTTCGAAGATGACTGGTATTCATCGAAATACTATTACAAACCGTGGTTGGCCTGTCCAAAAGCTAAATCAGATCAAAGATATCAGAAAAGCTGAAGAGAAATCGCGTAAAGAAAAAAAAGCTATAGATAACGCTGATGTTAAGAATGCGCTTGAAGCAAAAATGATTCAAGCACAAAATGAGGTTATCTACTGGTTTAATGAATATCAAGATATAAAAAGAGTCACTCAACACTCAGATAAACGGTTACAAAAAATGAAAGAGTCACGAGATTATTATAAAACACAATCTGATACAGATAAAAGGTCGTTATTAGAAGCTAGACAGGAGATTAAAAAACTGAGACAAATGTTAGCTTTAAAAGATGCAACACCGAACCAGCTGATGCACTAATCTATCGAAAACTACCTATGCTATAAAAAGTATAAACTTAATTTCCTTGTACTTAAAAGCTAGCAAGAGCTTAGCTAACAAATATATACCTTATAGCATAAATCACATATATTAATACTTTATGCCTAACAGAAATTTATCATCTTTCTTAACTTTTAATTTATATTTGTATCAAACTGAGAATGGATACGCGATAGACTCATGATACTGATACCCTTCCACTTCAAAATCGTCCAATGTTACCCATGTCTCAATATCTTCGAGAGACTTAATTTCAGGGTTAATGTGAAGTTTAGGGGCTGGATACGGTTCGCGTTTTAATTGCACATCACGCATTAACTCTAATTGGTCTTCATATATATGTGCATTTACAATCTTGTGATAAGCTTTTCCAGCCTCATGCCCCGTAATTTGAGCCATTAAAGCCAATAAAGTAAAAACCTGGACTTGATTGAAATTTTGACCTAATGGCACATCACAGGAACGTTGTGATGAAGTCAAATAAAGCTTGCCACCTAACAACGAAAATGTATGAGTATGCATACAAGGACGTAAACATCCCATATGAAACTCACCTGGATTATAGAAAGTTAGGATTTCACCTCGATCATCAATACCGTTCCGCAAGTTATCATAAATCTTACGAAGCTGGTCAAACTCCTCTCCTACTGAATTACGCCACCTGCGGCCCTGTACACCATATACTCGGCCCATATCATCCTCACCTTTACGATAAGGATTAGCTAACCAAGCTTCATTTTCATTGGCATTAGCGTTCCATGTATTACATCCAATAGCTCGAAACTGAGCTGCGCTATCATAACCACGTAGATACCCTAATAATTCTGCGATAGCTGCTTTCCAATAACTCTTTCGAGTAGTTACTAAGGGAAACTCATTAGCTCCTACATTGTAGTTTAAATCAGCATTAATAACGGTTAAGCAGCGTTTTCCAGTCCGTTCATTCTCGACCCATACACCCTCATCAACTATACGTTGACATAAATCTAGATATTGTTTCATTCAATAACCTTAATTGGACTGTATACTTTTCTCGTGAGGTAATTTCTTATTGCCCGTGATCACAACACATTTTACCTCATGATTTCATTGAGCATTATAAAGTTTCAAGGCTCAATTGTACAAACCTGTTCGTAACAACTAATTGTCTTAATAACTTATCAACAGGCTATGCCCCAATGGATCCAATGAAACCGAATCATTCTATCTAAAACCATTTACCATAATGCAGCTTTATGCGCAGAATGCGCGGTTCCCTAGTGAGGACTTGAATCTTTGGCTGTGAGCTAATGGTATTAAGGTTTCAACTTGCTGAGATAGCCACAGTGTACTTCATGATGTACTTACCATAGATATTCTATCTATGATCGGTGCGC
>NZ_CAJHAL010000016.1:0-77200 GCF_904846365.1 Psychrobacter nivimaris | reverse complement strand
ATATGGTGCGCTATTCGATGAAGTTTGTACCTTGGACGGACAAGAAGGCCGTAGCAGCTGATTTAAAGGCCATCTACGGTGCTGATACGCTTGAGATGGCAGAGGCCAACCTTGAGCACTTTGATGAGACTTGGGGCACAGAGTACCCGCATGTCATCAAGTCTTGGCGCAATAACTGGGAGGGCTTAACGGTGTTCTTTGGTTATCCTAAAGACATCAGAAAAGCGATTTATACCACCAATGCGATAGAGTCGCTAAACAGCGTGATTCGAACGGCGGTGAATAAGCGTAAGGTGTTTCCCTCTGATCAGGCAGCATTCAAGGTAGTATATCTGGCAACCCAGCAGGCCTCTAAAAAGTGGTCGATGCCAATCCGTAACTGGACGTCTGCTCTGAATCGTTTTATGATTATGTTTGATGACCGTATCAGCAAGCATTTAATCTAAAGGGCAGTTACACAGAATCTGGGATGGTCTCGTAGATAAGGACGATGCTTCAGGTTAACCTCACACTTGTTGTAAGTCTAGCAACGGCTTCTGCCTTTCCAGATTACGTTTATAGCTTCTGTTATACTAAAAACTAGTCAAGCGATAATATTTAGTTACTATTAAATTATAAAACTGAAAAACAAATCTAAAGTATACTCACAAGTGTACTAAAATATATATTTAAATATTTATCTATATACATCAAACACTTAACAACAATTAACCGTTCCGGCTCCGGGTACCATTACATAGTCCTATACTATCTTATAGAACAACAAAGCCTCTGATATCAGGGGCTTTGTTGTATCTGGCATTCTATATACTGTCCTGCTTTATCTATCTCAATCTGTGCATCTGATGTACATTAATCTCTCAGTGCTCGTTTGAAATAATAATCATGATAAGTGATATAGATGACGAGCATCTCAAACGCCCTACTCACCTATACCACTATTCTTAAAGAAACCTATCTAGATTACACACTTGGTTTTGCAAGTAGCATTGTCAATTTATGCTCTTAATAGCCAAATCAGCTATCTAATAACACGTTGCCATAATCATCACGCAGGTCTTTTTTGACCATTTTGCCAGCGCCATTTAGCACGATGTTATCTACAAAGATGACTTTATCGGGTATTTGCCAGCTGGCGATTTTACCTTCGTAAAAGCTTAGCACTTGCGACTCATCGATTTCTGAATCTGGTTCTTTCACTACAATCAATACTGGACGCTCGCTCCATTTTTTATGCTTTGCAGCAATAGCGGCCGCCATTCTTATCTGTGGATGGGCGACTGCGATGTTTTCCAGCTCTACTGACGATATCCACTCCCCACCAGATTTAATCAAATCTTTTGAGCGATCCCGAATATTCATATAGCCATCGGCATCAATGGTTGCAATATCGCCTGTGTCGAACCAACCATCTCCAGTTATCGCATCAGGGTTCTCGGTGTAATAATCGTTGATGATCCAATGCCCTTTGATCTGTAAACGACCTTGAGACATACCATCTTCTTCGACTCGCTGTAGCGGCTCGTCAGTATCTATGAGACGTAGCTGAACGCCGTAGGGTGGACGACCTTGAGAGTTACGCAACTCATTAATCTCATCTTTACTCAGCGATTTATGCTTGGCTTTTATTTGATTCATCGTTCCAAGTGGGCTGGTTTCTGTCATGCCCCAACCATGCACCGCATCGCAGTTAAAGTCTTCTCTGAACGTTTTGATTACTGATGGTGGGCATGCGGCTCCTCCGACAATAGTACGCGTCATGCTATCAAGCTTACTACCTCTGGCTTTGGCAGCGGTCAATAGACTTTGCCAAATCGTTGGAACCCCTAGAGCAACCGTGACATGACAATCATCGATGAGAGATACTAGGCTATCACCATCAAGATTCGGACCAGGAAGTATGAGAGAGCAACCAGTCAAGGCAGCTGCATAAGGTGTGCCCCACGCATTGACATGGAACATCGGTACTACTGGCAGTAAAACATCTTGTGCAGAAAGCGCGGAGACATCAGGCATGCATAACGCCATCGCATGTAGCACAGAAGATCGATGCGTATATAAAATTCCTTTAGGGTTACCGGTAGTTCCTGAGGTGTAGCATAAAGAGCTGGCTGTTGCTTCATCAAATTGAGGCCAGTCAAAGTCAGTCGAGTTTTCTGCTAATAGCTCATCAAAGAACAGTACATTAGGCAGTTTTTCGACGATACTATCATCTCGATCACTTAGACAAATGAAGTGTTCAACACCTTTGATATGCTCTTTGATTGCCATAATTAGCGGTAGGAAAGTAGTATCAAAAAATAGTACACGATCATCAGCGTCATTGATAATGTAGCTAAGCTGCTCAGGGAACAAACGTGGATTGATAGTATGGCAAACCATGCCACTGCCTGAAATGGCATACCAAGCTTCTAAATGACGTCGATTATTCCAAGCCAAAGTTGCTATGCGTTCTGATGATTTAAGACCCAGTGTAGCCAATGCATTGGCCAATCGTTTTGAGTTATCTGAGACAGTACGCCAATTGGTATGAGTCATCTGTCCATCGACTTCTTTGGACAAAACCGCCGTATCGCCATGATAACGGGCAGCGTGTTCGATTAGACCACTGATCAGCAATGGCTGGTACATCATTTTCCCTAACATAATACATTCCCTGTAGTTATTTGAAAGTCCGCTTATTCTTGCTACTGCATCGCCTGATGCGAAGAATAGGCCTCAACTAAGAATAATTAGAATTATTCTTTAAGACAAGCTAATATTATGTTCTCTATAGACAACAAAAAATTGTGACTTAACTTCAAAAACTTAATGATTACTCTATATAAATAGTTTTTACTTTCTCATCAAAAGTTTGTCAGTATCATTTTTTTAATTAACCATAAAATTTGGACAAAAAAATCCGACCACCTAAGTGATCGGATTTTTAATGTTTGGTGGAGATGGCGGAAACTAAACTATAGTTATAAGTACTTGATAATAAATATTATTAATAATTTTAAAATAGACGATACCAACCATAATACCAACAATCGTTTTTTATTTTGCTGTTATTCAATGCCTACCCTATCAACTAAAGATTATTTTGTAATTATTTACTGCTTCAACATACTAGGGTGGTGTAATTGTTCAGGACTTCACAAGCGGTGACCGCTGCCATATGCATATTTCTTCGTAAGCGAAATTAAAAGTTTAGCTCATTGGCTTTTTACATACCGCTTTCTGATCTAAGTTTATCTAATTGCTGTTGTACCTGCTTGCACCTATCTAGCCCCATTCTAATAGCTTCGGACAAATCAGCATTAGGCTTTATGGCGTTTGGTACGGTTGCTGTCATACCGCTTTCATCTTGTCTCTGTTGAGCTAGCTTGTTTAATGGTAAGCCTACTTTCGACTCATCATTAATCGTATCATCAGGATAATATGTTACTTCGTTTAAACTGCAAGCAATATGACCATACTCAGTAGTAAACGGGTATGACTCAACATTGCCATAACCTGACCAATATAGATCATGAACAGTTATAGCATCATCAACATTATCAATCGTATTTTTACTAGGCTGGCAAGCTGTCAGTGATAATAAGATTATAGGGATTAACTTGTGCATCTATTCGTCCACTGGTGTCCATTCAATACACTATACCTTAGCATGACTGACAAACAGTGTGCTTTAACTTTTTAACTTGGCTTTAACCTACTACTGATCGCTGTAAGCCCTACTCTTACGATACTTGTCGCAAAACTACCTTTAACCTCTTTTTGAAACGGTTTTTATTTTGTGCGTGTGAATGGTGGCGGTGTCCTATGGTTTGCCTGTTTAATCTCGATTTATAGCCCCCCTCGATACCTGTACAGAAAGTCCCCTTTTTATGGACTCGCAAAAGTCCCCAGTCTTTTTATAGTAGTCCGAAAAACTATCCCTTTTATGGACTCCAAGTATTATCTTGGCTGCCCTCTAAGATGTCCGAAAACTAGCCAGCATTGGCATAAACTGCACCCGTGCGCGTACTGTGCCCATAACTCTAACGTGTCCAACAATCTACCTCGTACTTGTTAAGAAACTACCCTTTTTATGGACTCCGAAAACTCCTTTTTATATTGCGCAAAAACCCCGTCATTGGTGCTTGCTTCGCGCGCGTGCGTACTGTTCCATAAACTCATTTTTAACCCTGCTTATGATGTCCGTAAATTGCCCCTTTTATGGACTCCGAAAACTAGGTAACGGTAAGATTACGGTAAGGATCAAGCCAGCATTGCGTGGTGTGTGATTTGGTTTTGAATAACAAGTTTTGACAGGTTCTAGCCTGTAGTTTCCTGTAGTAGTGAGTGCTACCAACGTTAACAAATGTTAACAGGCAAGGCGGTGCAAATTGATTTTGAATGTACGGTTTTGACAGGTTCACTACTTCGTGTTTTTATTTTGAATGTTGGGTTTTGTTGGGTTTTATTGGGTTCTACGATGTCCAAAAACCTAGGGGAAACCTTAGGGTTTCTTTACACTATAAAAAGGGCTTGGCAGTGATCGCCTAGCGTGTCCGAAAACTTGAATAAACCTTAACATAGCTTAACATGCTGCCAGTCATCAAACTGATCTCACAATAAGTATTAGGCATAAAAAAAGGCAGACGATAAACGCCCACCTTAGTTTATTTTTGTCTGCATCTGCTTTTTTGCTTGGGACACTTGGGACAACGGGACAGCGCCCGTACTTACTGGCTTTCAGCTGTCCCAGCCCTTTTTTAGCCTTTGGGACACTTGGGACAGATTAACAAATTGAGCTATTTTGTCCCAGCTGTCCCAGTGGTGTTTTAATACTTGGGACAGGTTCTAGCCCTTGTGGTGTATGGGTTGTCCCAGTTGTCCCAGCTGTCCCAGTGGTTTTTGTAGTTTCACAACTTAATATCTCACTTTTGACCGCATAAACACGCTGGCGGTTCTTTATGAATGGTAAAGGCACTTTGCAAGTCTTACGGTCATTCTCAGTCACATTCAACAATCCAGCTTCATCTAACACTTGTAAGACTTTGCTTTTGTTAAATGGTGAACAGACTTCATCAAAGGTACTGGTAGAGAAATAGTATTCCCCTGTGTCGTAATTGTGATAGCCAGCGCGGTTGGTTATCTTGGGTTCAAAGTCTTGGTATGTGTGAATGTGGCAAGGCTGAAAACGACTTGATCCGTGCTGTTCAATAAACGCTTTGATATGATCTATGATTTGGCGCTGCTCATGCTCACCATCACGCCCATAGTTATCAAGCCAATTATCTAAGCATGTCATAACGGCTGTCGTTGCTTGTCCTGCTTGCCAGCCCGTTATACCTGCCTGTGTTGCTATCTCACCAGCTGCGCTCACGATAGCGAACCGTTTAGCCACTCTATGCGCTTGTGCTGTCAGGTCGCTGTACTGACTCATGAAGTTACTTACAAGCTGCCCAGCGGTGGCTGTGGTCGCTGCCTTGTCACTGGTGATATGTTCTAGCCATGCTATGCCAGCTGATCCATAGTAAGCGTGTGACAGCTCTTTGATCTTATCGGCTTGTGCTTCGCTTGTTTTTGCCAGTACCAAACTATCAAAGGTCTTTAAGCCTTTGCCAGCGTCAGCGTCTATATGTGCGACTCGAACCTCAATACCTGCATTGGTTTTCTGTCCTGCTTGCGCCATGAAGTTTTGTAGCGACTCCTCACCATTAGACAAAAAGATAATGCGCCATGTTTTGGCTATACGATTGTGTCCCGTGGTGGTGCTACGCCCTTTACCTTGACCATTAGCCAGCATGTAAACGGTTTTACCTACTATTTTGGGATCACATTCGCTGATCTCATCAAGTGGTAAAAAACTGTCGTTGTGCTCGCTTGCTGTGCCCTCCAGTGCGTTGTCAGTGCTGCGCCATGTCTTAACGTACCTGTCAGGATTGCCCCATACACTAGCAGCCAATTTAAGCGATAATGACTTGCCCATGCTCGATGAGCCTAAGAGGTGAAAACCGCCCCCGTCATACTCTAATAGCTCCAGTAATTGACCTGCAAACGCGCAAGCAATAGAGAAAACAAAACGGCTTTGTTCGGCAAGTGGTTTGCATAACTCATCACGCCACTGGGCTAGCTCTCCTTGCTGGGTTAAGGTGCTGTTAATGCTGTTTGCAGACTGATAGACGATAAGCTGCTTACCATCGCTGCCTATTGCCCTGTCAGGTAATATATATTGCTTATCGTGCCAGCCCAACTTATCCACGCATAACGCCCGTTTGTGAATAGGGTAGTTTTGAATATAGGTGTCTAAGTAGCTGCGCTGTTTGGGGTTGGTGGTAATGTTCAAGCCTTGACTGGCAAGCTCACGGCGGTATTCCCTTGCATCACCTTGTAGTAGTGCTAACGGCATTGACCACGTATGCAACACACCATCATCATCATGCCATTGTAATAACCGCCCCCATGTACCGCTGCCTGTGTCCCGTGTCTTAGCGATAACCTCAAGCGGTGAACAAACAAACGCCTTAAACTTGAAAGTAATGTTTGCTGGCTCATCATCGTTATACTTCACGAAAAACAGCCCGTCATGGTAGAGCTCAAAACGCCCATCACTATAGATCATCGGTTCATTCAGCTGGGGATCATCGCGCCATTCAGGATAGTAGGCAGTATCTTGTAAATTGATTAGCTGGGTGTCACTGTCTGCCAGTATCGCTTCATAGCTGTCATGCTGCATCATAGTGACGATATGAGCCACAGTAACCAATGCTTGCGCCTTTACACCTGCCAATAGGTTTATCAAGCCCTTGTCATCAAGCGTCATAGGTACAATTACTTGTGATCCGCTGCTCCAGTGCTGCACAACCTTTTTAAGGCATTGCTTTGTTTTGTAAGGGCTAACAATGATTGTCTTATCACTGCTCATTAGATAGCTGTAAACCTCGATACCATCATCTAGGTTATCAAGTGCTATTACCTCATGGGCTTTGTTTGGCTCACCAATGACGATAGCGCCATACCCTGTAGGATCAATGACAATAGGCTTTGCTTTGCTGTTTGGTGTGTAGAATACCGCGCCTACTGTATCGCCTTGTTTGTCGGTCAATGCTAGTGCTATCGTGCCAGCGGTTGCTACTATTTGCGCGTCATCTGTAGTAAGATCATCTGTAATATTTATTAGACTGTTAGGCGGTAACAGCTGCAATAGTTTAATCAATAGATAATCATCTGCTAGCCCTTGCCGTGTGGCTGCATCAAAACTATTCAGCAATTCCGTAAAGCCTGTGCTAAATGCATGGGCTTTTTCATGGGTGTCTGTTGGTGTGGTGGTCATCTGTTCCCCCTTGCTTGTGACTGTTTAGGCTGGCGCGTGGCTCTGTACTTCTTGTAGTAGCTTTTGCGCTTGGCGTGCTTACGGCTCTGTTTTGGAGGGTAGGTTTTCATTGGCTGCCCTCCTTGCCGTAACGAGTCATTGCTAGGGTTTCTTTGATTGAACCTAACTGGCTTTGCAGTAGTTCGTGCCACGTTTCAGTGGTGTCATGTGTTAAGCGTGCCATTGATATAGCGACATGAGGTTCTATTTTTTCATAGTGAATAAGTGCTAACAGCTTGCCAATGTCACTTATAACAACGGCTGCGCTTTCAAGATCACAAGCAATATCTGATAACTCAAAAGATGACATAACAATAACTTCATTGTCGTTTGCTTCGGTCATGTCTATTACTGTGCGTTGGCTGGTTTTCTTGCCACTGTATAGCGTGGCTATCGCTTGGCGGTTGGCTGGCGTGTCGTGGAATAGTGACGGCAAGGCATCTTCAGGACTGCTACGCCCATCAGTATCAAAGGTATATTCTATATTTGCATGACGGATAACAAGGCGTTTGCTGTGCTTGTCTTTGCTCGATTGCAGCTTGTAGCTTTGATTGCTTACAGCTGCCCACAGAACGCTATCACCTGCTTTGAATGTGGCTGGTGTGCGATTAGTAGTGGTTTGAGTGTTTGAGGTCGTACGGATTGAATTAGGCATGATAGCCTCCTGTTAATTTTTGAGTATGTGCCACGCTATACGGTAAAAGTATAGGGTGACGGGTCTTACTCTCGGTCTTAACAGTGACCGCCCCGCATATTCGCCTTTCGGCTATTTTATTTTGCAGCGTCAACCCGTCATAGTCGGTTAGCAAGTGATTTGCTATAGATATGATGGTTTGCCCCCTTGATACGCTTAAATAAGCATGTGGGGCTATGCTTGAGTAGATAGGGACAGCTTGAGAGGCTGCGCTATTATCAGGCACAAAAAAAGCCAAAGGTTTACGACTTGGCAAGTCGCTGTTAAGTTTTGAGAGGTCTATATAGTAACCATTGTTGGTATTGGTTGCAATCGGTTTTGGTTGTACTGGCTGGCACGCGATTAGTGACAGTAGCAAGCCAATACCTGCCACCCATGCCATAAAGATAGTAAATCTAAGTAGTAAGCTACGTTTGTGGGGCTGGTTGTCGCTGTGCTGCCCGTGGTCGGCTTTTAGGTCATTTCTGTTATCGTTGGTCATTTCTTACGTCCTCCACGTTAAAGGCGATTTCTGCTATGCGTTTGGATAGCTCTTTTAGTGACTCCACTTGTCGGCTGCCTGTTGGTATTGCACAGCGTAAAGCTAGCATCTGATTTTCTACTTCTACTATCTCTATCAGGCTGTTAATGGCAGTCACATTGGCGTGTAAAGTAATGATTAACTGGTCGATAAAGTCATCAGGTATCATCAGCACACCCTTGTCTTTTAGCCTGTCCATGACTTCATTTATAAAAGTGTCATCACTCATAGTCATTCACCTTGATTTCAGGTAGTAAGATAAGCTGCTCCATGATGTCCTCGCTTATTTCCTCAGCGTGTTGGCTTATTCTAAATAAAGCGGACTGTACGGCTGTTAAAACGCCTTTGCTGGTGGGGTCGTCTGCTAATGCCTTGTTTAGTGCATTGAGTGCATAACCTAAGCTCTCACATTCGTTTGAATAGCTTTGAATATAGTCATCTACTACGCTAAGCGTATGGCTATCTACTGCTACTAGACGCGGTTCTAATATGTCGTTTGATTGGCTCATGATTGCACCCCACTAGCGTCATCATCGTTATTGATCGGCTGGTCTATCCAGTAGCGTTTAAAGCGTTTGCCGTTGTTCTTTACCCATTCATCTTGAATGGTTACGCCTTGATCTCTTAGCTCACTGACACGCTGTAAAAAGCACGTTATGTTGTAGAGGTCGTACGCTTCATAAGTGGATAGAGTCTTACCTGCTAACAGGTGATTAAGAATGATTTGCTTGTACTTCTGCTTTGTTTGCCGTGTGTTCATGATCTACACCTCGCTAGTGGTTGAGGTGTGAGAATTAAGCCATTCGTGAACGTCTGCATAGCTCCATGCTGTCATGGTTGGTGATAGTTTTCTGCCAGCTGGGAAACGTCCATCTTTTGACCATTCAAACAAGGTGGTTTTGCTAAAAGGTAGGAACGGCAAAATATCCTTTGCTCTGCCCATGCCAGTAGTAGGCAGTTGCATAGCTGGACTGTTTGCGGTGGTTGGTTCGGTATCGTGAGAGGTGTTATCAGTAAAAGGAATTACTGGGGTGTTTTGGGTTGGGTGTGTCATGTTCATAGCTCCATGTAATGTATTGAGCCGTAAAGTTGCTCTACGGCTTACATGGGCTATGTTAGGGGGTGGGGTTATTTATGGCATTGCATTTGCAATCGCAAAATTGCAGCTGCAATATTAAATTTCAGTACGTTTTATTACTTCAGCTAATACATCATTGGCTATTGAGAATAAATCATCTACGTTACGTTTGCTTAAACCTGCAATCTTCATTTCTTTAATAGTTCTCGATAACTCCCCCTGTATAGGTGCTTTTTTAGCGTTATCATTATCACTATTTGCAAAATAACTTTCAGTAATATCAGGGTTTAATAGTAGGTTTTTGAGAACAGCAATAAGTGAATAAGCTTTATCTGTTGTCGTAGTCTTATCGTTTTGACTTGTTTTATCTTGCAACTCTTTTAATTTACGCTCTAAAACCATAGGATATGAATTTGATAGGTTATCTTTATATTCATCTGGAACTTTAATTACTATTTTTTCATTATCTTTACTAAACAAGCCTTCATGATTATCAATATGTATTACTGGGCTAATATATTCATTGTATATTTCAAGCAAAATATCGTCATTAAAGCCCTCAATAATCTTTTTATCTTCAAACAATATTATTTTTAGTTTAATTGATGGAATACCTAAGCATTCATCAGTTAAAAAAAGCCGTCCATCATCAAAAGCCTTTTTTACGTAGTCTTTAGCAGCTAAATAGTCCCATTCCTTGCACACATCAAAAGCTCCTATTTTTTCACTCATATGTCGTGGTAATTCACCTGCTATCAGGCAACAAGCTTCGAAAGGTGAAAAGTATGGGCGATTGTACATTGACTTGACACCGTGTAACTCTTCAAAAGTATTTATTAGGTCTTGCATTTCATCAGCTTTAATTTCATTAAGCGTTTTGTTCTCGTTATCCTTATGGTTTTCACCAATAGGAATAGGAGGATAGCTAATATCTTTGAAACTAATTAAGTCGCTAATTTTAATTTTAACGTTCTTATATTTCCTATAGGTATCTTCTTTAATACTCCCTTTATATAGCTGCCCATAGCTAGAAATATCATTTAATAAATTTTCTAAGATAGACTTATCATTGATAGCATACTCAAAATAATCATTGAAATTATATGTATCTACATTCATATGAAGCTTAATAAACTTCATTGCATTTGCCATTTCTGCGATATTGAGATCACTAGCATCAGCATATGACTTTATGAGTAAGCAAGCATTAATATAATCGCTTTCTATATCGTTTTTTCTCGTTTTATATTTCGCGATAAATTCCACAATTAACACCCCTACACCCTTTAATTAAAATAGGTGCAAGGCAGTGACAGCATAAGGGTGTGTAAATAGCTGTCGTTCGGGTAATTAATCCTAGCCTTGCATGGTCGTTACAGCATGATATTAGCCATGCTTTTGTGTTTGTTGTTTGAAGTCTGCACGGATCACGTTGTCCAGCTTGCCAGCGTAAGCATCATCAATGAAGTTTGCCCACTGGTTCATCATGTCTATTCTGTATGGTAGGTGCTGCGCTCCATTGTATGCTGCGCTTATCTTGTTCTCTCTGTCATGTGCCAGCTGTAGCTCTATCGCTTCGTGCATAAACTCTTTTTCATGTAGTGTGGTACTGGCAAGCCCTCTAAAACCGTGCCCTGTCATTTTGCCTTTATAGCCCATATTCCATAGGGCATTAATAAATGCGCTTTGGCTGTACGGCTTACGAGTTGAGGTATTAAAGAAAACGTACTGATCCGAAAAACCTAGCTCTTTGATCTGCTCCAATATCGCCATTGCTTGTGGTGCTAGTGGCACAATGTGCAAACGCTTGGCTTTCATCTTATCGGCTGGTATTCGCCACAAACCGTGTTTGTAGTCAATCTCTGACCATTCCATGAAGCGTAATTCATTGGTACGCACAAACGTATAGCATAAAAACCATAAGCCTAGCTTCACCAGTACATCACCTTGATAAGCATTGATGTCTGTTAGTAGCTTTGGCAGTTGCTGGCTAGTAATGCGGTGATGGTTGGTTGTTTTGTGTGGTTTGATTGCTTCGGCTAGGTCAGTGGCTGGGTTATGTGTAGCTAGTCCATTGCGTATGGCGTGTTTAAATATCTGCCCTACTTCTCTAATGGTACGCCTTGCCATTTCATTAGCTCCGCGGCTTTCTACTGCTTTGCCAATGGCTAATATATCAGGCGCGGTTATATCGTTGATGTTCTTTTGACCGATGGAGGGCTTAACATCGCGCATGTAGGCGGAATAGTTACGGGTAAAGGTGCTTTCTGCTAGGTAGGTTTTACGTTCTGCATACCATGACTGGGCTATGTTATCGAAAATATTTAAACCGTCTTGGCTGGCTTGCTGCTCTTTTTTATGATCTTTAGGGTTCACACCATCAGCTATTAAGCGTTTGATCTCAATATTGCGCTGTCTTGCGTTCTGCAAGCTCATAACTGGATAAGTGCCAATAGTGAGGGTTTGCTGTTTACCTTGCCAACGGTATGCGCTGATCCATGACTTAACGCCCGTATAACGCACCCATAATTGCAGCCCGTTACCGTCACTATGCTTGTCAGGTCGCTTTGTATCAATCGAGGTGCTACTAGGCTGTAGCTTATTGATGACGGTATGAGTTAAGGGCATTGGGCTATCCTTTGTTGGTATTGAGAGTGTGTATAAACTCTAATACCAACAATAATACCAACATTCTATATGGTTCGCCATACCCCTACGAGGTAGTGAAAACCCAAAAAACGCCCAAAATAAAGGGCTAACAGTCTATGACGGTCAGCCCTTTATCAGTGTTTGGTGGAGATGGCGGGAGTTGAACCCGCGTCCGCCAGCATTACGCTCATGAATCTACATGTTTAGTTTCTGTCTTTAGTTTTAATCCGCACCGATCCGACAGTCAGGATGGATTGGACGATTCTCTACTTTTGAACCCAAGCAATTGAGACAATCACTTGTGGCGAGCCTACATGCGGACGCTTCAACTTAGTTAACCAACTGTAGGTGATCAGCAACTAAGTAAGCAGGATTTAAGCTGCTAGAGCGTAAGTTTCGTCGTTTGCGACTATAACAATATATGTTTGATTAACGAGAGGACATACACTCTCGACATGCATCATTGAGTTTCATCACCAGCGTCGAAGCCAGAACATCCCCAATAAGACTGGCTATTATATAGGAGATATCGGTTAGGTTTCAACCTATAATTAGCCTGCATTACATTACGTTACAGCTTAATAATTTACGCCAAAACAGTGTTTAACCATTTGCCAATATTGTGAATCTGCGGCATACAGACTTGATGTGCCATCGGATACGTATTATAAGACACATTATAGTCCTTTGCCGACAATAACTGCTGGGCTTGCTCACCTAGGATGACAGGTACGACTGGATCATGAGAACCATGTTCAATCAAAATCGGCATGTCTTTATTGGCAGCACTATACTCAATATTGTCATTGGTTGCTAAGTAGGTAGAGAGCGTCATCAAGCCAGCCAAACGTTTTGGATAACCAAGTGCCACATGATACGCAACTGCCCCGCCCTGCGAAAACCCTGCGATAACGATATGCTCTGGTAACACGCCGCGCTCTATCTCACGACTAATCAAATCTTGTATCTGCTGAGCAGACTCTTCAATTTGAGCCACATCTACTTTACGCTCTAGACTCATCTCTATGATGTCGTACCATGCTGGCATCACCATGCCGCCATTTACCGTGACTGGGCGTTTAGGTGCATGTGGGAAGATAAAACGTACTGCCATATCATCAGCCAACCCAAGCTGCGGTACAACTGGCTCAAAATCATGACCGCTAGCACCTAAACCGTGCAACCAAATCACTGCGCGATCTATCTTTTTTTGAGAGGGATTGTGCTCAACGACGACTGCGTCTAAATAGTTACTCATAGTTATCCTTAATAATGTAGTGAGATATGCCTTAAGCATTTCTATATTTTTTGCCAAGATAATGTGTGTGTCATTATATGGTCAATATCATCTGTTAGTTTGAGAGTATGGTCAATAGTGAGGTACCAAACGGACAGTAGCGAAAATGTGAACAGTATAAGAAGACACGTATGACTTTACGACCGATAAGCTCAGTACTATCAAGCTTAAAACTATCAAGCTTAAATACTGTCAGCTGTCTATTCTTTAGTACATGTGCCTACAATTGTATCCGCATTAATGCTAAAGTTTTACAAGGCCAATTTCCTACAAGGCTAGGCTCTTACAACAATGTCACGACCTTTAGTGGTTTTTAGCAAACAGCAATCAATAGTCAAACGTTAATTTTTCAATTCCTATCCATACGTCCGATGGGATTTTTTTATAATTTTGCAGGAACATTTTACATGACAATTTCTAATAAATCAGCGCTTGAGCTGAGTAAGTACACGCTGGCTAAAGTTAATAAGATGAATCTCGCCTTACCTTTAACGCTGATCAGCTCATTATTGATAGTAGGCTGCACTACCGATAGCCGCTCAATGCTCACATCAAAAGCCCCTTTATCGACAGCGCAACCGCAATCACAGCCACAATTGTCCTCACCTGTCGCATATACCTATGGAGTGCGTCCGTTTTATCTGATAAACGATATGGACGAAGGACCACTAAAAGAAGAGCTACAGGCATGCAGGGGGCAACTGCCAAGTAAGACAGACTTCTCTATTGCACATCGAGGTGCGCCATTACAGCTCCCTGAACATACTTATGATAGCTACGTGGCGTCAGCACAAATGGGTGCTGGCATCTTGGAATGTGATGTCGCTTTTACCAATGACGGTGAGCTTGTCTGTCGTCATGCCCAGAACGATTTGCACACCACTACTAATATATTAGCCACGCCGCTGGCCAAGCAATGTACCGTACCGCCCATCTTAGATGCTAAAGGCAAACTTACTAATGCCGAAAGTATCGAATGCCGAACCTCAGACATTAGCGTTACTGAGTTTAAAACCTTGACGGGTAAGATGGATGCTGCCAATAAAAAAGCAACCAGTATTAGTGAATATATGAATGCAACCGCGCCTTGGCGAACGGATTTGTATTCACAAAATGGTCAGGTAATGACGTTAAAAGAGCATATCGCGTTGGCTCGCAAGCTGGGTATGAAGCACACGCCTGAGCTAAAAGCACCTGCAGTGACCATGCCGTTTAACGGCTATCGTTTGAACGATTACCGCCAACAGCTGATAGATACTTATAAGGCAGCGGATGTACCTGCAAGCGATGTATTTGCCCAGTCATTCAATATAGAAGATCTTGATTACTGGATCAAAAACGAGCCAGCTTATGGGGCTAATGCCGTTTATCTGATTGATGACAGCAATGAGACCGCTAAGGATAAAACATTTGATAAAGATGACGCAAGCACATGGAAGCACTCATTGGCTGATATCAAAGCACGTGGCATAAACACCATCGCTCCAGCACTTTGGTTGCTAGTCACTACTGATGGTAAGGGAAATATGCAACCATCAGAATACGCAAAACAAGCCAAAGCCAATGGTCTAAAAATCATTACTTGGTCGATAGAGCGTTCAGGGCCATTAACGGATGGTGGCGATTGGTACTATAGCGGTCTTGGTGATGCTATCAACAATGACGGTGATATGATGAATTATATTGACGTACTAGCGCAAGATGTCGGTGTCCAAGGCATTTTTTCAGATTGGCCCGCTACAGTGAGCTACTATGCCAATTGCAAAGGTCTTAAGTAAGTTTTCGCTTAGTCTATTAATAAACAACCATGCTTAATCTTCGTTACCAAGGCCAGCTTATTTATTGAGCTGGCCTTTTTTTAAATGCATTAAAATAATTACATCGCATACTATCTACTGAGCACCCTACTTTTCCATTAACTTTTCACACCATTTAACCCGTGGCAACAAGAGCAGTCTGCTGTTTTGTGCTACGATAATTTACTAAGCCTATAAGACGATGTAGAGACTATGACCCATATTTTACTGGTAGAAGATGATCCTGCGATCGCGATGTCGCTTAAGGTTACCTGCAAGCGCGAAGGCTGGCAAATAACTTGGTTGGATAATGCCAGTAGTGTGTTACCCATGTTGCATAGTCATAAAGCACAAGATCTATCGGCGATCATTATGGATGTCGGTCTACCAGATGGTGATGGCTTGAGCCTATGTCAGCAAATACGTCATACGCCTGATATCGACGCCTTAAAAGATTTGCCTATCGTGTTTTTGACAGCGCGTAGCGATGAGGTCGATCGTATTCTAGGATTGGAGATGGGCGGTGATGATTATTGCGCCAAACCCTTTAGTCCACGTGAATTGGTCGCGCGTTTAAAAGCCATTTGGCGACGTGAACAGCTAATTCAGCAGTCAGGCTCTCATACCATAAACTCAAATGAAAGTACTGATAATACTTCCTCGCATAATCTTTCAGGACAAGCATTAACGTTTGAAAATCAATCTGGCGTTTGGCATTATCAACCGCTCAATTATTCATTAACGTGGCAAGAACAGAAGCTGGAACTTAGTAATACTGAGCGCAAAATTTTGCTCACATTATTACAAGCACCGCATCAAGTCTTTAGCCGTGAGCAATTGCTTAGCGCAGTAAGTGACTATCCTGACCACCGCTTGGCACGCACTATAGACAGTCATATCAAATCAATTCGCAAACAGCTTGCTATGGTAGATGCTAATGTCGATGTCATCCATACGCATCGCGGACTGGGTTATGCATTATGTCCCGCTTAACAGTGGCTGCTAGTTTATGAATAATAAAACCAATCCTGCTGAAAACGATATTCATAACGACCAAAGCAATTGGTATGCTAAATTGCACCCCATTGGTACTGCTCAGCAAGCCCCTAAACGCAAACGACTGCTCAATTTAAGTATATTTTTTAGAATTTGGCTAGCCGTTGCGTTGGTGCTCGTCATATGCGGCGTGGTGGTGTTTACTCAATTGTTTGGCTACGTCAAGCCAACTGCGCAACAAGTCATCGAAGACACGCTCTTAGACACCAGTAAATTACTCGCGGCCAGTCTACAGGTGCCGTTATCTACAGGACAGCTCTATGATGAGAAATATCAAGCGCAACTTGATGCTGCATTTGTCGGCATGCCAGCGATGGACGAAACACTCAGTCCTGTCGATCGAACCAAAAGCTACAGTAGCTTTCGCGTATATGTGACAGACAGTAGCGGCATAGTCATTTACGACTCCCTGCCCAGACCTGATAATAATGAAGGGCAAAACTATGGACGCTGGAATGATGTCTATCTCACGTTAAAAGGACAATACGGCGCGAGAAGTACACTGCAAGATTATCAGCGGCGCGATGGTTCGGTCATGTATGTGGCTCAGCCCATCAAAAATCCGTCTGGAGATATCATCGGTGTGGTCAGTGTCGGTAAGCCTGTCGCTAGCGTATTGCCTTATTTAGATGACACACGTAACCGCATGCTTATCACCGCACTACTTATCAGCATCGCTGCCCTTATACTGGCAGGTCTAGTAGCATGGTGGCTCAAGCAGAGCATTACCTTGGTGACTCAATATACCAGTGCATTGGCAGAAGACACTAAAAAGCCCTATTTCTATCTGGGTCATGAATTAAACAGCCTGACAGATACTATCGAGACCATGAAGCATCGACTCGAAAATCGTGCTTATGTCACTGATTATGTCCATACTTTGACCCACGAGCTAAAAAGCCCTTTGACTGCCATACGCGCCAGTAGCGAGCTGTTAGAGGACGATGGACTAGATGGCAATAAACTGGATAATGAAGATCGGCAGATGCTTATTGAGACTGTTGGTGAGCAAAGCGTAAAAATGCAGCAGCTCATCGACCGACTACTGCTACTTGCGAAAGTAGAACAGCCTACCTTTAAGCTCAACCGACAATTGGCTTCCCTATTACCGCTTTTGCAAAGTTTGATCAGAGATAATACAGCCAAGCAGCAACAGCAGAATCTATACCCTATCGATATACATATTGATAATAAGAATGTGACCAATACTGCAAACTTGCCAGTAGAAGTATTGGCAGCGACTAGTGTGTATGCTGACCAATTTTGGTTAATACAGGTATTGCAAAATGTGCTTGATAATGCGATACACTTTGCAAATCGTACCGTTGATATCACTTTGCATAGCACTGCTCGAACCGTCACTATCGATATATTCAATGATGGTAAACTACTACCCGAATATGCTGTTGCAAAAGCATTTGAGCGTTACTTTAGCTTATCTCATCAAAGCCAACCCTCAGCTCAAGCAACGAATCACACAGACAGCAATGACCTATATAAAGAGTCGGCAGATCCAACGACTGAGCCGAGGCAGACTGATTATAATAGTAATACGCTTAAAAAAGGTACTGGCCTTGGTCTAACACTAGTAAAGCAAGTAATTGAACATCATGGTGGTCAGGTAGCCATTAATAATGTTCATGCCAACGATAATAAAATTAGCCCTGATAACACTGATACTGGTAAAAAGCAGCTTTCTGGTGTGATGGTTAGTATCACCCTGCCCTTAGCTTGAGAGTAATAATTTATAGTCGATTCAATTTAAGGGTAGTACAAGGCAACCGAGTGCAGATGTATATGTGATACTTCAAGCGAGGTTAACGCTGTAATACTTTTATAGTGGAATGACTATATATGGATTCATCAACTTTCCATCATGACTACACAAGATTTCTACTTCATTGTTTTACGATAGCACTAAGATCTGTTGAACCGTCAAATTCGTAAAGTAAATTAGGAGTAGAAAATCTATGTCACATCAATTAACGGATAACCCTATTATCAAGAGCCTAATCGGCTTTAGCCGTCATCACTGTACACAAAATTTATCAAGCGAAGGCGTCGATAGTATTGAGTTTGGTCATTGGCTCGCGATTCCTAGTCAGCGGTTGTTATTGGTGTTTCGACATCAACAGTGTGTGGCTATCGATGAGTATCAATTGGCAGCCTAATACTTTACTCACTCAATGCATTGATTGTATTTAAATATAATTCACATTAGGGTCTGTTGAACATTCAAATGTGGTGCTGGCAGTCACTATAACAATCCATAAAAAAGCCCTTTATCATTTCTAGTATTAAACTACTGGAAACAACAAAAGGCTGATTACTCTACGACAAAAATACTAAGTAATCGATTGTACTGGCGGCTTCACATCCGCGTTTTGACCACGGTGACGCAGATAATGATCAAGCACTACAATCGCTAGCATTGCTTCGGCAATAGGCGTAGCACGCACACCAACGCAAGGATCATGACGACCCTTAGTCAGCATATCAACTGCTTCACCTTGAGTGTTGATGCTCTTGCCAGCAGTGGTAATACTAGACGTTGGTTTTAGCGCAATACTTACACGGATATCTTGACCTGATGAGATACCGCCCAAGACACCACCAGCATGGTTGGCTGCAAACCCATCTGGGGTCAGCTCATCACGAGCGCTATGTCCGAATTGACCTGCCACCGCCATCCCATCGCCAATCTCGACACCTTTGACCGCATTGATACTCATCATCGCATGAGCGATATCAGCATCTAAACGATCAAATACTGGCTCGCCTAAGCCTACTGGCACACCGCTCGCAATGATATCAAGGCGCGCGCCACAGCTAGTACCTTCACGGCGCAAGTTATCAATCAAGGTTTCAAAACGGCCAATCGCTTCTTTGTCTGCACAAAAGAACGGATTGCTGTTTACAAATTCCCAATCGATCTGGTTTGGGTCTAGTACATTACTATGCTCGTTACCGATTTGAGTCACATGACCGCGGATTTGAACACCCAGACGTTCTTGCAAATACTTCTTGGCGATAGCACCAGCAGCCACTCGCATAGCCGTCTCACGCGCTGACGAACGACCGCCACCACGATAGTCACGGAAGCCATATTTCATACTATAAGTATAGTCAGCGTGTCCAGGACGGAAAGTATCTTTGATATCGCTATAGTCTTTAGATTTTTGATTGGTATTACGAATCAATAGACCGATAGACGTACCTGTAGTTTTACCTTCAAATACGCCAGAGATAATCTCAACTTCATCAGACTCACGGCGCTGGGTTGAATACTTAGACGTACCCGGTTTGCGACGATCCAAATCTACTTGTAGGTCGTCTGCAGATAATGCTAAACCTGGTGGTACGCCATCAACGATGGCCATCAGGCCTGCGCCATGTGACTCACCGCAAGTGGTGACCGTAAAAACCTGCCCAATACTATTGCCTGCCATAACTGTCCTTAAACAAGTAAACGCTACTGATGACTATGTGACCAATCACTCATGGTTATTGCTTATACTGCTTATAATGAGTAATTGTATTGTTATTTATAGTTTCGGCTCGTGCAGCCGATGTCTATCCGACCCAATATCTGTCTATTGAAGGCTATCTAATAGCTGAACATAAGAGGCAAACAATTGACGGTTTGAGACTAGCTCATCATAGGTAATCGCAAAGACACCATGACCGCCATGTGCAAACTTCAACCAATCAAACTGGATTTCAGGATAGGCTTGTTTTAGTGCCCATTCGCTGTCACCTACTTCACAGATCAGCAAACCATCTGGGCTAAGGTAATCTGGCGCTTCAAATAAGATACGATGTACCAAATCTAAGCCGTCTTGGCCAGCTGCTAGTGCATGCTCAGGCTCATACAAAAACTCAGGCGGTAAATCTGCCATGATAGCCGCATCGACGTACGGTGGATTGGTGACGATAAGCTCATACTGGTTTTCAGCAGGTATCTTGGCAAACAAATCAGACTCGATTACGTTTACTTGATGGCCAAGATCATGATGATCGACATTGACCATTGCCACTTCTAATGCGCCTTTATCGATATCAACAGCATCGACCAACGCATCAACGAAACGGGTAGCAAGCGCGATTGCGATACAACCAGAGCCAGTACACAAGTCCAAGATACGCTCAGGCTGCGACAATTGCTTCACATCCAAGCCATGGTCATAAAATACCGCTGACTTTTCGTTCGGACTGACACCCAGTGGTTTGGCCAATTCAGTAACTTCAAAGTACGGATGGAACTGCTGACGAATCAACTCTGCAATCGGTGAACGCGGGATAAGAACACGCTCATCGACATAAAAAGGCAGGTCGCAGAAGTATGACAAGTTAATTAAATAACTGAGTGGCTTACGTTCAGCGATACGCTCTTCTAATAGTCCTAGTACCAACTGTTTTTCAGACGTGGTCAGACGACAGTCTAAAATCTGCTCATTAGCAGACCAATCGAGAGACAAAGAGTGCAAGACAATGGCTGACGCTTCTGCAAACTCATCGGTCGTACCTTGTGCAACAACGACGTCGTAGTTACGCAGCTGCGTGACTGAAAAACGAATAAAGTCGCGAATACTGACAAGCTGCTCACGTGCTTCGTTTAGCTCTGCATGTAAGTTAGCAAATTCATCGTGCTCACCAAGAAGTCCAGTCTCTAAATCATACTCCATCTCACCGTCTAAGCCTTCAGACTCATCATTGAAGTATTGGTTTTGAAACTCTTCTGCACTCATTGTTTGGTCTTCTGACATATCGCACCTTGTGGATTAACTGCTAGCGGGTTAAATTGCTTTTTGCTAAAAATCGTTATATTAAATAAAATTCAGTCATACATTATAGACGTAAACCTCTAGTAGCGCCAATAACTGTCATTTTTACTTGCACAAAAAATAGTGCGAATAATGGACAGTTTGCGTAAGAATCGAGCACGACGCCATACACACCTTGGTTAAATTATTACCCAACTGTAGCGAATACGTCAGCAGTTGACGTTTGGCAAGTCTTAAATGCAAAAAGATGTGTCAAAAGTTTGCGATGCAATCAAATTATGCGCATAATAGCCGCATTAGTAGCAACCACAAGTGACTCAATATGATGAAAATAAAGCCAATTATTACTGCCATATCTATCGCAGCTGTAAGTGCTAGTGTAGCCGCACTTGCTGCACCTGCCGATAGTACTCGCACATTGCCAGTACGCACGGCTGACGCTATGCCAGGTCTTGCCAAAAAGGTTAGCCTTAATGTGCAAGAAAACCGTAGTCGCTCAGATGGCGCTGCTACTGTACAGTTAAATACAGAGAAAGCGAAACCAGTCGACAGCATGAACCAGCTTATCAATAATAAGCAAGAAGCCAATCAAAATGTGCCAGCCCCAGCTGCTGACAATATGAGTGCAGCAGAACTGACGCGTAAAGATGAGCAAGCTGACCGTAACGATGACATTAGTGAAGGTCAAGCCGTCGCTGCGCCTAGCGACCTATCATCTATCGACTCGTCTGATCCACTCGCTTTTGAGTTGCCAGAGAGTGAGAAGCGTCAAGACTTTAGCGATGATCCGACCATCAAAAACATCGAAGACAAAGATGGTAAGAAGCATACAACGCTGAACTTGTCGAACTATGCCAAGCAAGTGAACGGTGCTGTTTGGTCACCTAATATGAAAGTCAACTCAGCGATGACCATCAAAATGCAGGCGCTGCTCGATTGGAACCATGCTTCTCCTGGTCCTATCGATGGCGGTTGGGGCATGAACAGCAAAAAAGCCCTTGTTAACTTCCAAACGATGAAAGGCTTGCCAGCGACTGGTAAAATGGATCAAAAAACTTGGGACGCCTTGGTTAAAAACATCCCTGCAAACAAACCTGTCCTTGTCACTTATACGTTGACCGCAGACGATATCAATACCAATTTTGCGACCACACCTTCTGGTTCAGAAGCGAAGTCAAAAATGAAAGGTCTTTATTATCAAGATATCAAAGAGATGTTAGGTGAACGTTTCCATATGGATGTACGTTACTTAGACAAACTCAACAAAAACAAAAAGTATGCTGTTGGCGAGACTATCACAGTGCTAAATACTCGTGACAAGCTGAATCAACGTATCAATCGCGTAGTCGCCAACAAAGCCGACAAAACATTGTATGCCTACAATGGTGATAAGTTGGTTGCTACTTATCCGACGACCGTTGGTAGCGATGCCACACCATCTCCAAAAGGCACGTTCAAAATTATCAATAAAGTAAAAATGCCTTGGTATAAATCAACCGTCGGTGAAGGCGCTCAAAAGAAAGTTCATATGATAGCACCAGGACCAAACAACCCAGTCGGTGTCGTTTGGATGGGATTATCTAAGCCTTCTTACGGTTTACATGGCTCACCAGTACCTGAAGGTATCAGTCGTCAAGGCTCAGCAGGTTGTGTTCGTTTGACCAACTGGGATGTGTTAGAAGTTTATGCCAACATCGAAAATGGCGCGGTTGTCGAACTTCAATAAATAGAACTGTATTAAATCTAGCTTCGATGCTAGTTAGCAAATATTTTTAATGATGACAAAAAAGACCTCAATATTGAGGTCTTTTTTTGTTTGTTGATGGGCGGTTCCACTTCACATCGATAACACTTTCACATCGATAACACTGCTTGTCTTTGTGTCTTACTGTTCGCCTTTATGTCTTATAGCCTTCCTCATTGCCAGTAATACTGCCAATTTTTTTGGTAAAGAATAATCCTGCAGGTATCGAAGCTAGAACGCCCAATCCCACTGCTATTTGAATATGAAATATCTCATCGAACCCTGTAATGAGAGCACCAATCATAAAAAGTCCGATAGTCACAGTAGCTGCCATTGAGTAGATGACAGAAAATAACGGCCAGTTCATAAATTATTCCTTATCTTTATTGTGGATATAATATATTTAACCTTAATTCCACAAAAAAAGTAAGTATTTATCGTGAACCCTTGTAGCATCTATATTGAATGACTTTAGAATAAAAACCATGCTATTATTAAGGTTTTAGACTTAATCATAAGAAATACCAGTTCTTACTCCCACCTTCTCTCAACTCTTTTTTATATTTTCAAGAATCTCCTATATCTTTATCTATTTATCATTACAATAATGACTTTCTTTATCTACTAAGAACGCTATCTGCTATGTCCTCATCTGAAAAAAATACTGCGTCTAACTCAGTGGATCAAAATGATTCATCAGCCACTACTGACGCCTCTCACAATCAAGACGCGACAATCGATCCAGTAGTTGATGATGCCGCTGTAGACAATGATGAAAGCGAAGACAATCAACACAAACAATCGACTGATACAGATGGCGAAACAGACTCCGAAGTAGACACTGAATGTGCGCAGCCACCTGACGCTGAGATAACCATGGAAACCATCAGTGACGATGTGGTCGTAGCAACATTGGAATCGACAGAACCTGAGTCACAGTCAAATACTGAAGCGTCTGAGATTGCAGAGTCAGAAACTATAGAAGCGAAAGAAAAGTCCGATTTCTTCCAGTCGGATACGGCAGAAACAACAGAAAAAAGTGCTCGAGATGATAGTGATGCTGAAGTAACGGTAGAAGTAGAAGACGACCCTGCTGATGACACAAATATCGCAGCACAGTCATCAGATAACAAAACAGCCAATCAACAAAAAACAAAAAATGCATCTAGTCGCGATGATGACCGTCAAAATAATGACTCAGAAGATAAAAGCCAAAGTAAAGACACTGATGTAGAAGATAGCGACGCTCAAAAGTCTCAAGATGAAAGTGACGAGGATGAGGTTCAAGAGGAAAAAGAAGCCAAGCTTGAATCTTATAAGCAGTTTGTCGCCGAGCAATTCAGCAATCAAAAGGTAGATTACCCAGAAGTACGGGTTAGGATTGAGGCGAACGCACTGCCTAGCAAGATGTACTTCATCATGAACATCTTATCTGCCATTATTGCCAGTTATGGGCTAGTGACCAATTCAGCAGCCGTGGTCATCGGAGCTATGTTGGTTGCGATGATGCTAGGCCCTATCACGGGTATAGCGCTAGCGATTATCGATCACCGTATGCCATTGCTACGTAAGTCGCTCTTTACCGTCATTATCGGTGTCTCACTGGTGGTATTAGTCGGCTTTATCGTTGGTTGGCTACATAAAGATCAACCGCTAACGGCAGAAATCCTATCACGTACCCAGCCTACTTCCATGGATCTGATGATTGCCTTAGCAGGTGGTACTGCTGGCGCGTACGCGATGGTATCTCCGCATCTCTCGGTTGCTGTTGTTGGCGTTGCGGTTGCCACAGCCTTAGTACCACCACTGGCTGCTAGTGGTATCTTACTCGCTAATGGCGAGATGCAGCTTGGGCTTGGTGCGCTGTTATTGGCAGCGACAAACATTCTTGCTATCCAGTTTACCAATGCGCTTGTATTATGGGTATTAGGCTTCCGTCGTTTGGTCGATGACGATTATAAATCCAATACTTTTTTGACTTTTTTGCAGCGTAACGCGGTGACTTTATTACTACTCGGGGGCTTAGGTGCCTACTTGACTATCAATTTACAAACCAATGCTAAGCAGCAAGTATTTGAGAGTAGTGTAAAAGAAGCCATCAACAACTACTTTATCGATCAAGGCAATGTATTAACCAATACGCAGTTTGATACCTCAGAAGAGAACCAAGTGGTGCGGGCAATCGTACGTGGAGAGACTTTGCCGAGCTCATACGACGTACGCCAGATTGAGACACTCATCACTAATGATATGGCAGAGAATTTCCCAGAGTACTTGCCAATCAAGCTTCAACTACGCTATTTGCCTGTGCAAGTAATCGAGTCTAATCCAACCACACAAGACAAATTGGATGAAACGGATGCGGCAATTTTGACCAACTAGCCTGCATACTCTACAAATTAGGCAATGACTAGCACACGTATAATAACCTAGTAGTTATAACTCTTGTACCAAGAGCTTGGGCGTTTGTGCTAAAATCGCTTGCAAAATTATTTTATGTCATTTACTCAATTCTATCCGTCAGTAAGGAGCCGCTGTGAGCCAGCCATTTCGCTCAGCCGATATTCGCCAAGCCTTTATCGATTTTTTCATAAGCAAGCAGCACACCCAAGTTTCATCGTCTAGCTTGATTCCACACAATGATCCGACATTGCTATTTACCAATGCCGGTATGAATCAGTTTAAAGAAACCTTTTTGGGTATGGAACCACGTGACTATACACGTGCGGTAACCTCGCAAAAGTGTGTACGTGCTGGCGGCAAACATAATGATTTGGATAATGTCGGCTATACCGCCCGTCATCATACTTTCTTTGAAATGCTTGGCAACTTCTCATTTGGTGATTATTTCAAGCAAGCAGGCATCGAGTATATCTGGGAGTTTTTGACCTCAGATAAATGGTTATCGATTGATAAAGATCGTCTCTATGTGACTATCTATGAGACTGATGACGAAGCCTTTGAGATTTGGAATAAAAATATCGGTATTCCAAGTGAGCGCATCATTCGTATTGGTGATAACAAAGGTGCTCCTTACGCTTCTGATAACTTTTGGACGATGGGTGACACGGGTCCTTGTGGTCCTTGCACCGAAGTCTTTTATGATCATGGCGCCGATATCGAAGGCGGCTTGCCAGGTACCCCAGAAGAAGACGGCGATCGCTATATTGAGATTTGGAACTGCGTATTCATGCAGTTCAATCGTCAAAAAGACGGCACGCTATTGCCACTGCCAGCACCTAGCGTCGATACAGGCATGGGGCTTGAGCGTATTAGTGCCATTATGCAAGGCGTCCATGGCAACTACGAGATCGACTTATTTGTCCATTTGATGGATGCAGCGGCTGAAATCCTAGAGATCAATAACGAGCAACAATCATCATTGAAAGTCATCGCCGACCATATTCGTGCCGTGGCGTTTTTGATTGCTGATGGTGTCACGCCAAGTAATGAAGGTCGCGGCTATGTATTGCGCCGTGTCATTCGTCGTGCGGTACGTCATGGCAACAAGCTTGGCGCTGATAGTGAGTTTTTCTATAAAATGGTTGCGCCACTCGTCGCTGAAATGGGCAGTGCCTATCCTGAGCTACAAGACAAACAAAGCGTCATCGAAAGTGCTATTCAAAAAGAAGAAGCACAGTTTGCTAAAACACTGGCACAAGGCTTACGTTTACTTGCCAGCGAACTTGAAGGCTTACAAGATGGCGATACGCTATCTGGTGAAGCAGCATTTAAGCTTTATGATACCTATGGTTTCCCACTTGATTTGACCGCCGATATCACTCGTGAACGCGGTATTGCTATTGATGAAGCCGAATTTGATGAGCATATGCAAGCACAACGTGAGCGTGCGCGTGATGCTGGCAAGTTTGACGTCGATTACAGCAGTGTCATCCAAGTAGAAACGCCAACGACATTTATCGGCTATGAGCAGCTTGAAGAAGACGGCGTGACTATTGACGCGCTTTATCAAGACGGCAACCCAGCAGACAGCTTAACAGAAGGCATGGAAGGCGTTGTGGTATTAGATCGCACCCCATTTTATGCTGAAGGTGGTGGTCAAGTTGGTGAGCTTGGTGAAATCCGTACGGCATCTGGCGTCTTTGAAGTGCAAGATACCAAAAAATCTGGTCAGGCGATTATCCATTATGGTGTCGTGACCATGGGTGATATCAGCACTAAGCAAACCGCTGAAGCGCAAGTACTGTCTAGCATTCGTGCAGCCAGCGCCAAAAACCACTCGGCCACTCACCTATTGCACGCAGCGCTAAGAGAAGTGCTAGGCGATGCGGTCACGCAAAAAGGCTCACTAGTTTCAAGCGAAGTACTACGTTTTGACTTTGCTTATGACAAACCTGTCAGCGCTGCTGAAATCATGCGTGTTGAACGTCTCGTTAATGAGCAAATTCAAGCCAACACCCCTGCCCGTATCGAGCATATGTCGATTAATGAGGCGATGAACCAAGGCGCTATGGCACTGTTTGGCGAAAAGTACGGCAGTGACGTTCGAGTCCTAACCATGGGTACAGATCGTATCGTTGATGGTCAGCGCAAGCCTTTCTCTATCGAGCTATGTGGTGGCTTACATGTACAGCGTACGGGCGATATCGGTGTGCTAAAAATCACCAGTGAGTCTGGTATTGCGGCTGGTATCCGCCGAGTTGAAGCTGTCACTGGCATGAATGCGGTCAAAAACATTCAGCAAAGCGAGCAACAACTGAGCGAATTGGCAAGTCAGCTGAAAGTAAAACGTCCTGAAGTAGCGCAGCGTGTCCGTACTATGGCTGATAAGCAACGTGACCTAGAAAAACAACTAGAGCGTTTGCAACAAAAAATCGCCAGTGCTCAAGCAGCCAATTTGCTTGATGATGTACAAACGATCGCAGGTACGCCAGTTCTTATCAGCACCTTAAGTGGTATCGATGGTAAATCTATCCGTACACTGATGGACGACATCAAATCAAAACTGCCTGATAGTGTGATTGTATTGATTGGTGATAAAGATGACCAGTTAGCACTCGCAGCGAGCGTCGCAAAACCTGTCACTGCCAAAGTGAAAGCTGGTGATATTATTCGTCATTTGGCAGGTGAGCTTGGTGGTAAAGGTGGCGGTAAGCCTGACTACGCACAAGGCGGCGCACCGAAGTCTGGCAACAGTACAGCGGTTATCAGCGCTCTACCTGCTTGGATTGAAACCCAGCTAAGCTAAGCTAGCGAATACTAAACTCGTGAATATATTGGTATAGCGCGTCACAATGTACTTTATATTTATCGCATAGCTTTACTCTATTACACATAGAATACGTGATTGGTTATAACTACTATAACCAATCGCCATACATCTAAGCGCTCCTGAGGCTTAAAGTTATGCGGTAGATATGGTATAAAGGTCAACGTTTGGGCATATTGTTCATTCTATAAGGTTGATAGATACCATTAGAAGAATGAAAGACCTAAAGGCATAACTCTTATCATCTGGCTTTATCTATACAAGCATTGACGAGCATCACATTGACTCTCATCAATGACAATAAAAAGTCATTATTGAATAAATAGGTAGATTTTTATGGCGTTAATAGTACAGAAATACGGCGGCACCTCGATGGGCAGTATCGACCGCATCAAAAACGTCGCCAAACGAGTCAAACGCTGGCATGACAATGGTCATCAAGTGGTCGTCGTGGTCTCAGCCATGAGCGGCGAAACTAACCGTTTGATTGATCTAGCTCGCCAAATTAGCACGCAACCTGATCCTCGCGAATACGATCAGATGGTCTCAACAGGTGAGCAGGTTTCTATCTCACTACTCGCTATGGCGATTAAAGAGCTTGGTATTGGTGCCCGTTCAATGACTGGTCGCCAAGTAGCGATTAAGACCGACAACGCCCATAACAAAGCCCGTATCGAAAGCATCGATGACAAAAACATACGTGAGCAATTAGATGCTGGCAATATCGTTATTGTGGCAGGTTTCCAAGGTATCGACGAAGAAGGCAACGCGACCACATTAGGACGCGGCGGTTCTGATACCACAGGTGTGGCGATTGCTGCGGCCTTAGGCGCTGACGAGTGTCAAATTTATACCGATGTCGATGGTGTCTATACCACTGACCCTCGTGTGACCTCAAAAGCCAAAAAGCTTGAAAAAATTACGTTTGAAGAAATGCTTGAAATGGCCAGTCTTGGCTCTAAGATTCTACAGATTCGCTCAGTAGAATTCGCTGGTAAATATGGCGTGCCGCTGCGTGTACTTTCTAGCTTTGATGAAAACACAGACGGTAGCTTTGACCAAGAATTTCAAGACAACGTGGGTACCCTAATTACGATAGACGAAGGAGACAATATGGAACAGGCAATCATCTCAGGTATCGCGTTCAACAGAGACGAAGCAAAAATCTTAGTACGCGGCGTGCCTGACCATCCTGGCATCGCCTCTGCTATCTTAAGCCCAATTGGTCGTGCCAATATCGAAATCGATATGATTGTACAAAACCTTTCGGATAACGGTACCACTGACTTCACTTTCACAGTTAACCGCACTGATTTAGATAAGACGCTAAAAGTGCTTAACGAAGAAGTGAAAGATGAAATTGGTGCCAAAGAAATATTGGGCAACAGTGAAGTCGTCAAAGTATCATTGGTTGGTGTTGGCATGCGCTCACACGCAGGTGTTGCTAGTCTTATGTTCCAAACACTGGCTGAAAACAACATCAACATCCAAATGATTTCAACCAGCGAAATCAAAGTGTCGGTTCTGATTCAAGATCAACACTTAGAAAAAGCCGTTAAGTCATTGCACACAGCATTTGGCCTAGATCGTGAAGACGGTGAAAGCAAAATCGCTGGGCTATAAGACACAAAAACTGTTAAAATATAGCATTAGCATTGATGGTTATCTATTAATCGCTATTAATGCCTTTATATAGTATGTAGACAAACAGCATTTAAATTAATAGCGTTTGAATTAATAATATCTAAATAAATACAGTACTTAAATAAAATAGGATCTTTTTAGGTCCTATTTTTATTTTTTAGCATAGTTGAAATGAGCATTTACCTAATAGTTTTGTGAAAAACCGTGACAGTATCTGTTATGCCGCCTATAATGGGGCTTTCATTTGGGCTAAATGAATCTACCTATCATTACCGCTATTGGCACGATATCTGGCATCGTGATAATGGTTATATTGCGTGTTTGGTGCTGCGGTAATGTTCTGCAATTGAGAAGTAATCTGATGAGTAATAATTTGTTGATGCGACATAAGGAGTGTGACGCATGTTAATTTTGACACGCCGCGTGGGCGAAACGCTAATGATTGGCGACGAAGTAAGTGTGACGGTTCTAGGCGTCAAAGGCAATCAAGTACGTATCGGTGTAAACGCACCTAAAGATATTGCAGTACACCGCGAAGAGATTTATCAACGTATTCAGCATGAGCGTTCTGTACAGTCGCAAATGCAGCATCTTGAGCAAGGCAACTTTTCGCCTTCGTTTGATGACGAAGACTACTTTAATCGCTAAGCTAGCTAAATTATAATGCTGAACGCTCAACGGCTATTACCATCATTGAGCACACATAAATATTATATTGTTTTTTTAATCTGCTCTGAGGTCATTTATTTATGAGTATCCGCCAATCAGATGTATCGGCATTACTTAATGGTTTGAACAAAAAAGCCATTGGATTCAATGATGTCATCAGCTTTATCGATGATTTTTATCGCTATGCACCTGCCCCTTTTGTAAATGGGATGGTACATAATGCAGCCGGTGAAAACGAAGGTAGCGCAAAGATTTTTGGTTTTGCTAAGCACCATGGCCTGAACCAATTGGACACGCTTAAACTATTTGGCGAACATTATGCCAAGGTTCAAGCAACGCCTAATGGTACCGATCATGCCAATATCCGTAATTTTTTACATTGGGGCTGGCAAGGGTTTTTGATGCAAAAGAACCCGCTAACGGTTCGTCCTAGTGTCGATACGACTGCTATTTAATCATCTATGATGATTAAGCTATTTCTGATAATTTAATTATTGGTAAAGTAAAAAAAGCCACGCTATATAGCGTGGCTTTTTTATGGTAGTTGTTTTTATAACAACCATTATAGACTTACTTATTTGTAGATCTATTTATCACGGAACTTAACAGGCTGTACCGCGCCTTTCGGGTTCGGCATATTAGGATAATGATGCTCGTGCTCGACGTCACATTCAGCACCGACGACAGAGCCATCATCTTTTACGGGTTTATGAATATAACCTGTACGCTCGGCTGGCGGCAGGTGCTCATGCTCCCATACCATCACTGCTTGCATACAAGTCTCGCGCTGCTCAGCGGTAATCTTACGACCGTCAGGCCATTTACCTAGCTCAATCGCCATACGAAATTTATCAACCACTTCGGGCGTTAGACTTGCTAGTATTGTTTGTTTATCCATCTTACCTACTCTCCACTACCATTTTTTGTATCATATTTTGGTCTAATAGATACGCTTATTCATCGTCTATAATATCATCATCGACATCAAGACTGAATTCTTCGGCATGTACGTTCCAGTGCAGCTTTGTACGGCAGGCCTCATAAAAGTCAAACCCAGGTGGGTGCAACAAGGTAAGCTTATCAGGATGCTTACGAATATGGAGGCGCTGCTCTTGCTCAAGTGGCACGCTTGGCTTACCGTCCGCACTTACCATCGGCTGAGTACGATTGTCTTCGTGGATACGAATACAAACCTCACTATTACCGCTGACCACAATCGGTCTGCTAGATAATGTATGGGGATGCATCGGCACCAGACAAATAGCGTCCATACTCGGATGAATAATTGGACCGCCACCTGATAAGGCGTAAGCGGTAGAACCAGTCGGTGTTGCTGCTATCAAGCCATCACTATGCTGTCTATAAACGTCATGTCCATCAATTTTCATCTGAAAATCAATCATATGTACGGATTTACCAGCATGCAGTACGATGTCGTTCAGCGCCATGTCTTCATGGATAATTTTGCGCCCTTCTCGTATCTCCATCGTCAATAAGAACCGATGGTCCAGTTGATAGTCTCCCATCAATACTTGGCGTAACTTAAACGCAGCTTCATCAGGTTTTACATCTGCTAAAAATCCTAGACGACCACGGTTTACCCCTAGTACAGGTACACGGTAGCGTGCTAACGCTTCAGCAGCATGTAGTATCGAACCATCACCGCCAACCACAATAACCAAATCACAAATCTCACCAATCAAACCACGTTTGACGATTTTGACTCTTTCTATGTCTGTGAGGTCAAGCGTTGGCAAATTGGCCGTTTGTACATCCATTATCAAGGTCAAATTCATATCATTGACGGTTTGGGCAATCTGCACCAAGCTTTGAGTGACACTACGTTTACCAGCACGGCCCATTAGACCAATACGCCTAAAGGCAGGGTTTTTAATAGCGTGGAATAGCTCTGATTCATGTAAGTGTGGCAATCTTGCTGACTGCGCTGAGTTTTCCATAAAACGACTCGGTATAACGGTGAAGTACAAGGTAATGATAGCGATAAATGCGCGCTTAGACTAGCATGTTTATGAATTATCGTTGTTAACTGTCGTAACTGACCCCATATAAAAGCTATCGAATGTTTTACTTAGCCGAATCTGTCTGTTCAGTTTTTCAATTAGCGTATTGAGCGATACAGTAGCTCGATGCACTAGCAAATGAGCAGCCTGAGGTTGCACCGCAGCAGTTGTCACGCAAACACAGTTGACAATAATGGCGGTTTTGCTAAAGTAACTAACATCACTATTTTTATATTTTATTATTAAGGACTTATGTATGGCCAATCCTATTGTCAGTCGCGCAGAACTTGCGATCGGCGGTAATCCAATGACGGTCAAGGGTGTAATTCAAAAGACCAGCTTGTTACTTGGTTTATCAGCCATTACTGGTGTGGGCTTTTTCTTTTATGCGCTTATGGCAGGTTTATCGCAAGGTTTTATTACGATGGCAGCCTTTGGTAGCATGATTGCTGCGTTTGTTCTGGCGCTTTTTATTACCTTTAAGCCGCAAAAAGCCAAGACTTTGGCAGTGCCTTACGCCTTGTTAGAAGGTATCTTTTTGGGCGGCATCTCATTATTTTTCATGAGAATGTATCCAACAGTACCAGTCACGGCAATGTGTGCAACTTTCGTCACAGCTGCGGTTATGCTTGGTCTATATCGTTCAGGTTTAGTTAAGGTTACTGAAAAGTTCCGTTCTATCGTGACCTCAGCCGTGATTGCTATCATGCTTGTTTATGTAGCACAGTGGGTACTTTCTCTAGCGTTTGGCTCATCATTGCCGTTCCTATTTGAAGGTGGCGCTATCGCTATTGGCTTTAGCTTATTTGTCATCGTTATCGCTTCTTTCACTCTACTATTAGATTTCGATAATATTGATCGCGGTGTTGCGATGGGTGTGTCTGAAGATTACGAGTGGTTGTTCAGTATTGGTATTCTTGCAACCCTAGTCTGGATGTATATCGAATTTATGCGTCTGCTAAGCTATCTACAAGACTAATTTTAAGAGCGACCTAACAGTATCTCTGTATAGAAAAAACCGCCTTTCATTTGATGCAAGGCGGTTTTTTTATGGGCAAAATTTACAGACCTGTTTACATTAAATACTTTTAAAGAGACTAAGCACGTTTTAGACGCAATGCATTTAATACGACAAACAATGAGCTGAGCGACATACCAATTGCAGCAAGCCATGGTGGTACATAGCCTAAAGCCGCTGGTATCAGGACGATACTGTTGTAAGCGAGTGCCCAACGGAAGTTTTGCTTGATAATACGTTCCGTCTTATCAGAGATACGTTTAGCCGCAGTGATGGCCTCGATTTGTCCATTTAAGATAATACTATCACTGGATACTTGTGCTAAGTCTGCCGCACCTGCAATCGAGGTCGACACATCTGATGCGGCTAGCACTGGTGCATCGTTGATACCATCACCTACCATCAATACCACAGCACCATTAGCTTGCAACTGCTGGATATGATTGACCTTATCAGTTGGTGATAGTCCATTGTATGCTGCTTGCATTCCCAAGTTCTCAGCCATGACTAGCGCTTGCGGGCTTGGATCACCTGTCAACATAACAGACTCGATACCTAGCTCTTTGAGCGTATTGAGCATCGACTGCGCACTATCACGTACCTTGTCATTGAAATAAAAGCATGCCAGCGCCTGCCATCCGTTTTCATCAGTGTTCTGACAAGATAACAGCACTGCTGAGCTGGCTCGTTGCGCTACTAGATCGATGGTTAAATCATTACTAGCATCTATATCATTGACGCTATTATCTGTTTTATCTAGCGCAAAGTCCTTATGACCGATTCGATATACAGTGCCTTCAATCATTGCTTCTACACCGCCTGCTGGATAATGCTGTACGGCTTGTGTCGATGGCAGGTGTAACTGATAGGCCGCCGTCAGTAATGCGTGGGCAATTGGATGACGACTTCCCACTTCTAGCGCAGCTGCAATGGCCAATAGCGTATCTTTTTGCACTATTAATGATAAATCGTCAATTTCGGTCTGGCTTTTTGGTGTGATTAATTCGATATTTAATAAATTTGGCTTACCATAAGTCAGCGTGCCTGTCTTATCAAAAGCAACGTGCGTGATTTCAGCTAGCGTTTGTAAGGTATGGCCACGCGTCGTCAAAAAACCATAGCTTGCCAGACGATTGGTTGAGACGGTCAAGGCAATCGGCGTCGCCAATGACAATGCACATGGACAAGTAGCGACTAAGACTGCCACGGTTGCCCAAATGGCTTGGCTTGGGTCAACAATATACCAGCCGACAAATACTAAGACGGATAAAACCAAAATACGCGCGACAAACCAACGTGCCAGCTTATCTGCTTGCTGCGCCAATTTGGGTTTTTCGCTCATGGCACGATTCATCAATCGATCAATTAAGCCTATCTGACTGTCTTTTGGTAAGGCGGTGACTAGCATCTCAAACGGCTGGCTATCGTTTTGTGCACCACCAACAATATAATCGCCTTGAGATTTGATGATTAAATCACCCTCGCCCGTCAGTAGACTTTGTGACACTGTTGCAGTAGAGCTTAGCAAGATACCATCACTGATAATCTCAGAACCCGCTTCAACCAAAATGATGTCGCCCACTTGTAAACTATGAGCGGTGACCATTTGCTTTGACTCTATATCGCCTTCGGGCTGTGATTGCGTATTCGGTTGGTTACGTGACTGCTGCCATTCTTGAGCGATACGCGATGTGAGCTGATAAACATTGGCGTCCATACGCTGCATAAAGTCAGGCATCGGCTCTACTGTAGCCGACTCACCTTTAGTAGTTTCATTTTCAATAAGCTCATCTTGCTGAGACTCATTTTCTTTCAGCAGTTGTAAAATACGCTCGGCAGCTGCTTTGTCTTCAGCGACTTTTTGCACCAATACCGGCTCGACCACCACCAAATCATTAGCCATAGTCGCGGCTTTTAGACGTGCGTTATGCTCGATATAACGCCCTGCTAACAGAAAGAAGATAAACATGCTGACCGAGTCATAATACGTCTCCCCTTGCCCAGTGATGGTAGCGTAGAGACTGGCAAAGAAAGTGATAATCAATGCAAGACTGACGGGCACATCCATATTGACTTGGCGCGCACGAATTGCTGACCATGCAGAGGTGAAGAAAGGAATGCCAGCATAGAAAAATACAGGCGTACTCACAAATAAAGACACCCAACGCAAAAAGTCACGTTGGAATATCAACATGTCGCTATACTCACCAAAATAAAGCGCAACGGCATACATCATCGCTTGCATCGAACCTAGTGCAGCGATGCCGAGACGCAATAGCATTTGATTGTTATGACGTGCCAGCATGGCTTCGTGTGTATCTTGGCGATAAGGCTTGGCTTCGTAGCCGATTTCGTTGATGACCGCTAAAATACGACTGATGGGTAATTTGTTTTCATCCCAAATGACCCGCATACGTTGGTTGGTCAAATTTACCTGACATTTACCAATACCCTCTAGCTCATCGAGGCGCGACTCAATCAGCCAAGTACAGGCAGCACAGCGTAAGTTATTAACAGACAGCTCTGCTACTGACATGCCATCTTGCGCGTAAACGAATTGCGATTTTATCTCGTCATGATCGTAGACCTCGAGACGCGTCAGCTGAGTTGGCAAACTTGCCGTACGGTTAATCTCTGAACGGTCAAGATAATATTGCTCAAGACCAGCCTCTACTATGCTTTGGGCAGCTAACTGACAGCCCATACAACACATCTCTCGTGACTGACCTAATATCTCAGCATAAAACGGTGGCTGAGGTACAGGGTCACCACAGTGAAAACAGTGATCAGCCAGCGGAAGCACTAATCCTTCGATGATAGAAGTGTCTTCATAAGAATGATTGGTAGCAGATGATACTGATGATGGGATACTAGACATAGTCGCGCTTACTTCCTTTGACAGGCTTGCTTAAAATGCATTCATTTAAAGCAAACTTGCTCGTATTGACTGTACTGTACGTCATGCAATAGAGCCGTTTTTAATCACTTAAATATCACTACCGCTAGTAGCATAGTATTAATAACAAACGGCTAATAGCAAACCATTAGCAACAGCGAATTCATACAAAATACATCGTGAGGGCAATCGTAAATTGTTATCTTATATGGCGTTTATCTACCAGATTGAAAGTGACTGACGCTTTCTTACAAGTATCGGTATTTTAATAGGGATTATACTATAAGCCATTGCTATGAGCAGTACCATCGCTCATGGCCTACGACCAATAAATGCCCGCGTTGACGATGATAGATTGAAAAATTTGTCAATTTGCGTCATTATGAGGCAGTTTTTTATCCAAAAATGGTGCGACATCCGTGCAAAAACCTAATTACAAGTTACCAAATACCAAGTTATCAGCGTCATCTAAGTCTGCTATGCACACGCTACCCTCGCAGCAGCGCGGCTTGGTCTTTAGTAGTCTGCTATTAATTACCATCATCGCAGGCATGGTGCTGTTGGCGCTATATTTGATCAAACTTGATCGCACCATTACTCATAAGTTTGAGGGTAAGCGCTGGGACATTCCAGCCAAAGTGTATTCGCAGCCGCTTGAGCTGTATCAAGGCGCCAATGTCGATAGAGATACAATGAAGACATGGCTAGAGTTGCTTAACTATCAAAGCAACAAGGCTTATGACCGCACAGGTACTTATCATCGGACTGGCAATACTTACTTTATTCACACTCGCGGCTTTACGTATAGCGCTAATGATAAAGATGCCGAGCAAGTCATCAAAATGACGATTTCTGGCAATAAAGTAGAATCTATCCAGAGTACTCTGCCGGCTAAGAGCGGCATCATTCGTCTAGAGCCTGTCAATATCGGTGGTATCTATCCAGACAGTAATGAAGATCGGATGGTTGTGTCTTTGGACGAAGTGCCTCAGCCGTTGATTGATGCCCTTATCGCTACCGAAGATCGCGCGTTTTATGAGCACAAAGGGGTATCAGTACGTGGTATCGCCCGTGCCGTAATCAATAACTTTACTGGTGGTGCCAGACAAGGTGGCTCGACCATCACCCAGCAGCTGATCAAAAACTTCTATCTCAATTCAGATCGCACTATCAAACGCAAAGCCAATGAAGCATTGATGGCCGTGTTACTTGAGCTGCATTACAGCAAAGATGAGATTTTACAGACCTATTTGAATGAGATTTATCTGGGTCAAAATGGCAATCGCTCTATCAATGGTTTTGGTTTGGCTTCACAGTTTTATTTTGACAAACCTCTTAATGAGCTGCGCTTAGATCAGCAAGCAATGCTGGTTGGTATGGCAAAAGGTCCAAGTATTTATAACCCACGTCGCAATCCAAATGACTCAAAAGCACGCCGCGATGTGGTACTTAATAACATGCTGACCATGGGCACACTGAGCCAAGAAGACTACGACAAAGCCTTAAAGCAACCGCTTGGTATCGTGGATAAGCCTGCTGAAGGCAAAAGTCAGTTCCCTGACTTCTTAGATATTGTCAAACGTGAGCTAAATACCGTTTATTATTCTGACGACCTCAAGAACGAAGGTCTGATTATTATCAGTACCTTAGACCCTATCGCTCAATTAGCCGCAGACAAAGCTGTTGATAGAAAACTTGGTGAGCTGCGCCGTAACAGTAGCAAAACTAAAGATTTACAAGGTGCATTAGTGAGTGCCAACCCTGAGACTGGCGAGCTAGTGTCTGTCGTGGGTAGTGGCAGTGAATTTACAGGGTTTAACCGCGCGGTAGATGCCAAACGCCAAGTCGGCTCGTTGCTGAAGCCTATCATTTATATGACTGCGCTTGAGAGCGGTCGTTACAACTTGGCCAGTTCAGTAGATGACTCCCCTATTACGGTCAATCTAAACGACGGTACTGACTGGAACCCTAAAAACTACGACAACCGTGATCATGGCTATGTACCATTTACCACGGCACTATCTCAATCCTATAACCAAGCAGCAGTACGCTTAGGTATGGAGTTCGGCGTTAATACCTTTGCTAAGCAATTACAGCGCATGGGTATCAAAGAAAAAATACCACCTTACCCATCAGCATTGTTAGGCTCAGTTAATTTGAGTCCGATGGATATGCTTGGCATTTATCAAGTCTTTGCCACTGGTGGCTTCCGTACGCCTATTCATAGTATTCGTACGGTCATTGATGATCGCGGCCGTATCTTACAGCGTACTGGGCTTAACACTCAGCGCAGTATTCCACCTGAAACCAACTTTTTGACCAACTATGCATTACAGCAAGTCGTCTCAAATGGTACAGCCAGACGCGCCCAATCACTCGGCAGTAATTTAAACCTAGCCGGAAAAACAGGTACAACAAACGACTACCGTGATGCTTGGTTTGCAGGCTATAGTGGTAACTATGTGAGTGTCGTTTGGGTTGGTCGTGATGATAATAAACCGATTGGTTTAAGTGGTGGCACTGGCGCCTTACCAGTTTGGGTAGATTATATGAAACGCCTAAAACTGACTCCAGTTGCCCTACCAGAGCCAGAAGGTATCGAGTGGTTATGGCTAGAGAACAATTCAGGCAAACTGTCTAATGAACGCTGCGCTAACGCTCGCTACTTACCAGTAATGTCAGCTCACCTACCAGAAGAAGCCAGCAGTTGTGCGCTGAGCCTGTATCAGCAAGATCGCGCTCGTGAACAGACACAGTTTCAGAACCAGCAAGGTGATATCAATCAACAACGTCGCCGCGAAGGTTTAGAGATTCCAAATGTTGAATCTGATGATGCAGCAGGTAGCAGCGAGCAAAGTGAAGGTGATGAAGACCGTGCTGATACTTGGTATGACCGTGCTGTTGAATGGTTCTAGCTATTGAGTGGTTCTAGCTGTTGAATGGCTCTAATAGTGTTTTTGATATTTAGCTTTTAATATTTAAAAAAGGTTTTAACATGATGGTGTCATCTTTACGGACAACTACTTCAGTAAAACAAACCATAGTGCTATGGCGCAATAAAATCACGTCAAACAATACATTACTTGCAGGCAGCGCGATCGTTGGCATGCTAAGCCTAAGTGCTTGTCAGACGGCACCTAGCACGTCGACTACAGTGCAAACCACGCCTGTTCAAACATTACCAACGTCACAACCGACCGTGCCATCAACGACAACTGCTCCAGCGCATATCACGGAAGCAAATGATCAAAGCAACTATCCAACCGAGCCTTACGATGCGGTTGAACAGTCCGAAACACCAAATCCGTTAACGCAAGAAACCCCTGTATTTACGCCTCCTGCTCCAGAAGTGATGCAGCCTGATCCTGTTATCATTGCACCTTCTCGTAACGACTATATCATCTCTGAACCATCAGTACCGTCGCATAATGAATTACTGGAGCACGCTAGAAGAAACTCGCAGCAACGTACTCAACAATCTGCCAGCAATAATAGTAATCTACCTGCATTTCGCAATTTGATGCAAGTAGGTATCAGTCAGTTGAAAGCGGGCAATCTAACCAATGCAGAAAGCAGCTTTACCCGTGTGCAGCGTCTAGCGCCCAAGTCATCGGCGGTATACTTCTATTTGGCACAAGTAGCATTAAAAAAGAACCAACCCCGTAAGGCAGAAGCGATGGCACGGCGTGGTCTTAGCGTCTCTCAAGACAGTAATCGTAGACGAGCACTATGGCAAGTTATATTGCAATCAGGACAAGCTCAGGGTAACTCACGCGTGGTCAATGAAGCAAAACAAGCATTGCGCTAATAACCGAGTATTTGTACCTCTTAGATTTATTAGTTAAAACATCTATATACATTATTCATTTCATTGTATGTAGACTTATCTAGGGCAGCCCCCTAACACCTACACTTATTTTTATTTCCGCTTAAGGTTATCTTTATGGCATGGCAACAACTGCATTTACAATGTGAAAAATCAAACGTCGACTTGGCTGAAGCGCTTTTGTTAGAAGCAGGCGCATTATCAATAGCTTTAGACGATGCTGGCGATCAACCTCTGTTTGAGCCACTTCCAGGTGAATCACCGCTGTGGGATGAGGTGATACTAACAGGGCTATTTGATGCGACTACTGATTCTGGTAGTCGTCAAGCGGTTGAGCAATTAAGTCATGAAATCGCTGCACAAGTACAGGCTACTCGTATTTGGCTAACGGCTGTTGATGATAAGGACTGGGAGCGCGAGTGGATGAGCAACTATCATCCTATCGAATGTGCTAATGACCTATGGATTGTACCTGACTGGCTAACGCCGCCTAACCCTGAAGCCACCAATATCATTATGGACCCAGGTTTAGCATTCGGTACTGGCTATCATGCTACGACTCGCCTATGTCTAGACTGGCTAACAGAGCAAGACCTAACAGACAAAGTGGTTATCGATTATGGTTGTGGCTCAGGTATTCTAGGGATTGCTGCTTTGCTATTGGGTGCACGTCAGGTATATGCAGTCGACATCGACCCGCAGGCGGTACTTGCTACCAATCAGAATGCGGTACGCAACAATGTAGGCGATCGTTTACAGGCATTTCTACCAGAAGAATTTACAGAGTACTGCTCGCAACATGATGTGTTGCCTGTAGAAGTGATCGTTGCCAATATTCTAGCAAAGCCGCTTATTGGTTTAGCACCTTACTTTGCAACACTGATTGCGCCAAAGGGCCGTATCGTATTGGCAGGTTTGATTGAGTCGCAAACCGAGCAAGTCACTGAAGCTTATCAGCCATATTTTGCACTGGATCCTAAGCATGCTTTTACTGCGCAAGAAGACCAACATTGGCAGCGTTTATCAGGTACATTTACCAGCTAGCAACATTTAATTACATCTGTTACGATAGAGGGCAGTCAAATGTTATGTGATTGACGCCACTCTGTCTTTGCCCATAATTCATCGAAATTTAAAAAGTACAATGAGTATTGTGGGCAGCTATTGGTGAGTGGCTAAGCGGTATTGATAACCATACTTTTTTGGATTCGCCTCTATGACCACACCAATAAAAACCCAATGCCCCCATTGTCAAGCTTGCTATAGCGTTAAACAAACTCAACTAAATCAAGTCAATGCTACCATCAGCTGTGATCGGTGCCAGCAAAGTTTTTTGGTCAATAAGCATCTTGTGGTAAATTCCGAGGTTATTCAAAAACCAACACCACAAAAAAATATTCCTGCTCAACAAAAAACTCAAACTCAACCAATATCAAATGAGCAAAAAGCGAATACTAGTAGCAATCAGCATAAAATTCAGAATGTGCCAAATCGCCCTACATCTTCAACCAATAAGAAAAAATCATCTGATACTTTGATTCATGACGACTTAATCTATGATGATATGGATATAGACGATCCAGAAGAAGACATCCAAGAGTATGACTCTTTAGATAGTATGGATGCATGGTTGACTCAAGCAAGCAAGATCAATTCTAGCGTAGCAACCACAGAAAAACCAAAAGCGCCCCTTTCTAAAGAAACTATCAAAAGCCCTAATCCATCAATAAAGAAACCATCTACTAGTACAGCATCAGCACCAACACAGAACATGCTCAGCTCGGCAGCGGCCAATGATATTCATGCCAATATTGAGAGTACTGATAACAATTCATGGCTACAAAAACTATTAGAAGAGCAAAATCAACCCGAAGAAACACCACCAGATGATACAGACTTATCACAGCTTCTGTCTGATATGGGAGTACCCGTTAAAGATGAAGAGCCTGCTGCCGACGATCGTTTAAGAAAAACACAGCTACCGTTTGCACCAACCCAAACGACACGTTCAATTGCATCATTATTATGGATACTAGGTTGTTTGGTCTTAACACTGCTACTCGCGGCTCAGTATGTTATTTTTAACTTAGAAAATTTAGTCAAAAACCCAGCCTACGCTCAGCGTCTCCAATCAATATGCTCTATCGCTGCCTGCAGCTTGCCCAGTGCGGACTTATCAGCCCTTACTATCAGCAATACCTTTCATAGAAGCAGTCAGATTAAAACTGCTGGTACATTTAGCGATATAGGCGCTACTCTAAGTAATGGGAGCCCGCAATCACAACTATACCCAAATGTAAAAATAAGCGTTTACGGTAGAAATGAGCTTATTGGAGAGTTTATTGCGGATCCAAACGATTATTTATTAGGCAAGCAAAGTCAGTTAGCTGCCAACACCGATAGACAGCTATTATTTACTATCCCTATCGCTAATGCGCAAATTCGCGACATTACTATGACCGCTCTTTATTAAATTAGAGTGTTATATATAAATAAGTCTGAGTAGAAAACACGCTGTAAATTCATTTTCAATTAAACCGTGATAGCTAAGATAACGATGAATCTATCAGCGCTAGGCGATATTAATTTGATATACTATGGTTCTGACCCCTTACAATCAGAATTTTTCTTCATCTCAAGGATATTATTTTATGGCACCTCATGCACAGCATAATGCCAATCATTTTGCTAAAAGCTCTGAGCACCCTGCCGATTATAATAAAGACGAATACCAACCACCTACGCACGGCTTTGATTTTGCTAGTCAACACTATACAAGTAGTGCGCAGCAACCTCTACGAGTTCATGTAGAGCGTGTGGTACGTCAGTACTTTGCGATGTTAGGAGATGAGATGCCCACTGATTTATATGAGCTGATTTTGAAGCAAGTCGAAGAGCCTCTCTTATCTGTCGTCCTAGAAAAAACCAGAGGCAACCAAACCAAATGTGCTCAGATATTAGGACTAAATCGAGGCACTTTGCGCAAAAAAATGAAGACCTATGATTTAATGTAGCATTGTTATATGAGCTTACCCATCATCATTGACTATCATTATGTATGGCAATCAAACGTTCGTCGCTTTATCTATCATGATACGGCATACCGTTGTCATCATCACCTTGCCAGACGTTTACGTCAGGCTTTTTTTATGGAAAATTTCTTATGAGTACAACCCCACTTGCCCTACTATCGGTCTCCGATAAGTCTAATATCGTCGAGTTTGCTCAAGGCCTTCTCAAAGCAGGTTTTGGTTTATTATCTACTGGCGGTACTTATCGTCTGCTCACAGAAAACAATGTCGCCGTGACTGAAGTATCAGATTACACAGGCTTTCCTGAAATGATGGATGGCCGTGTTAAAACGCTACATCCTAAGATTCACGGTGGCATTCTAGGACGCCGCGGTACAGATGATGCAGTTATGAGCGATCATTCGATCGAACGTATCGACTTAGTCGTCGTGAACTTATATCCGTTTGCTGAAACGATTGCACGTGCTGACGTAACTATGAACGACGCTATCGAAAACATCGATATTGGTGGCCCTACCATGGTACGTTCAGCGGCGAAAAACCACGCTCATGTAGGTATCGTAACTGATCCAGCTGATTATGACCGTGTACTTAGCGCCTTAGATGGTGGCACCGAACTGACAACTGCTTTGCGTTATGATTTGGCAGTAAAGGCGTTTGAGCATACGGCACAGTACGACGGTATGATTGCAAACTTCTTAGGTAGCCGTGTCAACGAAACTCAAGAACCAGAAAACTTCCCGCGTACATTCAATGTACAGCTTGAAAAAGCACAAGACCTACGCTATGGTGAAAACCCGCATCAAAACGCGGCTTTCTATACTGAAAACCAGCCTTTAAAAAGCAAACAAGCCTCTATTGCCACAGCTAAGCAGTTACAAGGTAAGGCGCTGTCATACAATAATATTGCCGATACTGACGCAGCCCTTGAATGTGTTAAAGCCTTTAGTGCACCTGCTTGCGTTATCGTTAAGCATGCCAACCCTTGTGGTGTCGCGGTTGATAACGACCAAGTAGCAGCTTATCGCACTGCTTTTAGCACCGATCCTGAGTCTTCTTTTGGTGGTATTATTGCATTCAACCGCCCGTTGACGCTTGCAGCTGCAAAAGCCATTATCGACAATCAGTTTGTAGAAGTAATCATTGCACCTAGTATCGAAGACGGTGTACTTGAAGCGACAGCTACTAAGAAAAACGTACGTGTCTTGGTATGCGGCGAGCTACCAGCACCAGATCAGCGTGATATCCAACTTGACTATAAGCGCGTTAACGGTGGCCTACTGGTACAAGAGCAAGACCTTGGTTTAATCACTGCTAACGACCTAAAAATCGTCACTGATGTACAACCAACTGAAGCGCAAGTGGCAGATCTACTGTTCAGCTGGAACGTGGCAAAATATGTCAAATCTAATGCCATTGTCTATGCAAAAGGCCAACGTACTATCGGTGTTGGCGCGGGCCAAATGAGCCGCGTTAACTCAGCACGTATTGCTGCTATCAAAGCAGAGCATGCTGGACTAGCAACTGAAGGTGCTGTTATGGCATCAGATGCGTTCTTCCCTTTCCGTGATGGCATCGACAATGCTGCTGAAGTAGGTATCTCTGCTATCATTCAGCCAGGTGGCTCTATGCGTGATGACGAGACCATTGCTGCTGCTAATGAGCATGGTATCGCAATGGTATTCACTGGCATGCGCCATTTCCGCCATTAAACAATCACCTATTAGTTTAAGACTGGGATTAGTCGCAGCAATTATATTTGTCACTGCGACTAATTTTCAGTCTATATAACATTTGTGATAATTATCGTTAAAGCATCACCCAAAAAAAAGCCACTGCATCAATCGATACAGTGGCTTTTTTAATATCTAAGAATAATAAACTAGCAAATACTTAGCGTCCTTGTGCGTTTGCCATGTTGCTTTCATTAATCTCAACCGTATACACCATACGTAGATAGTCCAAATAGTCTTGCAACTGGTCTTGGCCTAAATTGTCACGGATAATACTGGCTGTTTGCGCTCTTTGCATATCAGACAGTGGCGACTGCTGCTCAGTTTTAATACGGTCTCCAACCAGTAGCGTTGCACCCATCTCAGTCTCACTAGCGATCGCGACAACACCGTTATCAGCGGCTTGCTGGCTAAATGCCAATCCACGCTCTTTGTCTGTTAGCTGCGTCGTTTGACGGTTAATCTCACCCAGTGCTTGGAAGCTTACCGACTGCTTACTTATATCAGCTGGCGTCTTGATACCAGCAGCCAATGCTTTAGCATCTTTTAAAGCTAATGCTGTCGCTTTCTGCTGACGGAGTATTTGAGTGATTCTTGGGGTTGCATTTGCTAAAGCAAGCGTCTTAGTAGGACGATAATTGCTTGGCTGTAGCCATACGGTACCGTTACCAACTTCTACGCCTGCCGTTACCGCTTGATCTTGAATAGTAAATTCATCAAAGGCCTGTTTAACCACTGCTGGTTGCGGTAGTGCTGATTTGTTGTTCACTTTACGATAATCTTTGATGCGCTTTAGGCTGACGTTTTCTTGCTGTGCAATATCTTCAATACTGAAGCCATCTGCCGCCAAATCATTGATTGACGTCACTTTATCAGCATAGATTTCCTGACGTTTATACTCTTTTGCTTTCGCAGTCAGCTCATCACGCATACTTTCTAGGCTTGGAGTCTTTTTGCCATTGTCTTCAGTAACCGTAAATATCTGATAACCAAAGCTAGTCTTGATAGGCGCAGTCACATCACCAACGCTCAACCCTTTTAATGCCTCTTGTACAGTATCTGCATCACTGCCAAACACTGAAGGATTGAAACGTCCGATATCACCACCTGTTTCACCTGATGGATCGTCCGACTCTGCTTTAGCAAGCGCAGCAAACGCTTCACCTTTATTCAGGCGTGCTTTCACTTTATCGGCTCTTGTCTTGGCATCTTTACCAGTAAACAGTATCTGACTGACTTTACGCTCATCAGTAGCCGAAATGCTCTGCTTATATGCTTCATACTGCTGCTGCAACTCTTCTGCTGTTACTTCATCAACCTTGATAGTTTGCGGGCTGAGCTGGATATAAGCCAAGTCAACCATCGCTGCACTTTTCAATGTGTCTTTGTTGGCATCATAATATGATTGAATGTCGGCTTTGCTAAGCTTAACCTTATCAGCATAATCTTGCCAATTAAAGCGGTGTACCCAAACGTTGCGCGACTCAAGTTGCAAATCAATCAATTGACTGACCGCTTGCATAGGATAAACGGCCGTACCAACGATACTGGCATTTAATTGATCCAAGCTTAACTGATTGCGAAATTCTGCAAATAGCTGGTTTTTGGTCATGCCGCGCTGACGCAAGAAGTTTGAGAACTGATCGTTTGAAAAGTTACCCTCTGCATCTTGGAATATTTCTTCTTGACGCAGCAGACGATTGATCGTGTCGTCAGACACTGTCATACCAAGCTTACCTGCTTGCTGCTCTAACAACGTACGGTCGATTAGACCTTTTAATACTTGCTCATGAAGCACATCTTCATTCAACAAGCTAGCATCTTCGACTTGCTCTAGCACTTCAGAACGACGGCTATTGACAGCAGTTTGATACTCGGACAGTCCTACGCTTGCCTCACCTACCTGCGCAATCTGGTTGGGATCGACGTTGCCGCCAAAATAGCTTTCGACACCCAAGAGAGCGAGCGGCGATAGGCATAAAATCAATAAAATGCGACCTGGCCAGCTTTTTAAGAAATCGCGCAATTTATCCATAGTTATCTCTGCTTTATTAACCTATATTGATGAAAAACCATTGTAATACTGTTAGGAGCTGTTAAGTGCAACCTGCCAATATCAGTGCTATCTAAGCTCGCAATGGTAAGAGTAAGAGCGTATGCATTTTATAGTAAAAAACGAAATTTACTAAAGAAATCTGACTTAAATGACACACCTATCGCGCGCCCTATGATACGTGATTTTTCATGCAGACTCAAAATATTCACGACGCATGATACAAACTATAGCGATAAAAAAAGCACCTAAATATTAGGTGCTCTCTTCGATGGCTAGCTCATTACTTCAGCTATAGACCATCGACTATCATTTTATGCTTAAAAAATCGGCTTAGTTCAAGCGCTCTTTTAAGTTTTTACCAGCTTTGAAGCTTGGTACTTTGCTTGCTGGAATGCTTAGCTCTTCGCCAGTCTTAGGGTTGCGACCAGTGCGTGCTTTGCGATCTTTTACACTGAAAGTACCAAAGCCAACTAATGAGATGCTATCGCCAGCTTCTAGCGCTTCGCCAACACTTTCCATAACAGCGTTTAGTGCATCACCAGCTTGGGTTTTATTTAGACCACTTTTGTCTGCGATGCTATCAATTAATTCTGACTTATTCATAAAATTTCCTTCAAGTTTAAGGGGGTAATAAATGCTCACGCCAAGTATTGTAACGCTCTCATGGTGCTTACGCAATAAAAACTACCTAACTGGCGCATTAACAGGTTCTTCTTTGTTATCGTCTTTATATCAAGGCAGCATAAGGAGCGCAAGCGATTTTACATATTTTTGTGCTCTACACTACGTATTTGACACCTAATGTTACGCAAAGCGTTAGGAATTTATATATAAGTGGCTCTGCATAACTGAGACGATTGACTTTCCTATTTTCTACGCTTTGACAGATTTGTCAATTGCCGTCTGTGCATTGCTATACATTAAGTTTGTATATTACTGGTCATAAATAAGAGTGTCTTTATTGACGGCTAAATTGTAATGTAATAGTTTAGCCACTACAGAAACTAGCGTTACTTTTTATTATAAAGACGTTACTATAAGCAAAATATCACTGCAAGTCTTGGGCAAATACAGACTTCTGTTTACTCAATATCTAAAACTTGCTAAATAAAAACGGATTACTTACATGAAGCGTTCTACGTTGTCTCACTCTTTTCTTAATATCATTTTAGTATTTATCGAGTCGGCGCTGACATTATTGTTACGTTTGGATCCTGAATTGCGTAAGGCCGCTTATCCGCTCGCCAAGCAAGGCACCGTGGTGGCGCTTCGCCTGTATTTACCGCATGTAGAAGTATTTGCCACCTTTAGTACCAAAGGCGTGTTACTAGATGCTCAGCTGCCGATTGGTCGTAGTGAGCCTGACGTGGTTATCAATGCCTACAGCATTCAAGTTATCAACGCCATCACCACTCATGATAGCGAAACCACCGAAAAGCTACAGATGCGCGGTGAGTCGATTCAAGTACAACTGGTCAAACAGTTTATTATGCAACTTGGGCTTGGCAGCTTGATTCAGGGGCTGATCAAAAAGATAAAGGGTGGTAAGACTAAAACCAAACCTACCGAAGCTGACTTGGAAGAAAAAAAGAACAACTACAAACTTCGTATTAAAGAACAGCAAACACAGATTAATACCTTGACCATTAAAAACCGTGAACTTGAAACAACCGTGAGAGAGCTTCAGAGCAAGCAAAAAATGTTGATGATTGTCACTGTTGTCGCCCTCGTCATTATGATCGGTTCAGTTATCGCGCTATTGATGAATTAGTTTTGTTTCGCTGAATTACCTATAAATAAGCGTTCAATGTCTTCTATAGATATTGAACGCTTATTTTTTACTTCATTAAAATGTATCTGTAGCAGACAAATGAAGCTACTTATGTCTCACTCATATATCTTTTCTAAACATCATTGTTTTTATCAATTACAGCAATAAGCTTGATTAACCATTGAACCACACTTTAATCTTGACTAAATTACTCGGGATTAAGTATAATTACCTTAATCGTTGCACACATCGGGTTAATCATCTGTTGTTCAATAACGACAAGACAAAACTTAGCTGACGTATTATTGGTTGCTCTTTTTATCTTATGAGTACTTATTAAGACTTTCGGCTAAGATCGTTGTTAAACATAAATGACATCAAGTTTGGAGATAACACATGCGTTTGACTACTCGGGGCAGATACGCTGTTACCGCATTATTAGATTTGGCATTACAGACCAGCCAACAAGACAGTGCTGTATCGTTATCCGATATCGCCAAACGGCAATCGATTTCAATCTCGTATCTTGAACAGTTATTTTCTAAACTTCGCAAACGCGGCCTTGTCACGAGTATTCGCGGTGCTGCAGGTGGTTATCACCTAGCTAAGCCATTGAATGAGATAGATGTGATGAGCATCATATCTGCGGTTGATGAGTCAGTAAACGCGATGCAGTGTGAAGGACGCGGTGACTGTCAAGGTGGTACAATGTGCCTAACTCACGATCTGTGGTGTGCACTATCAAATCATATCGAACAGTACTTGAAAAATATAACATTAGCGCAATTATTAGATATGGAAAATGTGCAGTCAGTCTCAGAGCGTCAGCACACCTCTACAAAAGATATTTCCATAAAAGACATTAATACTATTACTCTATCGAACAGCGAGGCAAACCCAGCATGAGCCAACATAACAACCTTATATACTTAGATTATGCCGCCACTACCCCAGTTGCTAAATCAGTAGCTGCTAAAATGAGCGAGTATTTGACTGTAGATGGTGTCTTTGGTAACCCAGCTTCACGCTCACATGGTTACGGCTGGCAAGCAGAAGAAGCGGTAGAAGTAGCACGTCAGCAAGTGGCTGAAGCAATTAACGCTGATCCACGCGAGATTGTCTTTACCTCTGGTGCAACAGAGTCTGACAACCTAGCGATTAAAGGTGCTGCACATTTTTATCAGTCTCGTGGTAAACATATCATTACCAGTAAAATTGAACACAAAGCGGTACTAGATACGTGCCGTGAGCTTGAGCAAGAAGGTTTTGAGATTACATATCTTGAGCCACAGGCTAGCACTGGTATTATTTTGCCAGAGCAAGTCAAAGAAGCTTTACGTGATGATACGATTTTAGTATCACTCATGATGGTGAACAACGAGCTTGGTACCATTACTGATGTTGCCGCTATTGGCGAAATCACTCGCGAAGCACGTGTTATCTTTCATGTCGATGGTGCACAGACTATTGGTAAAGTACGTGTAGACCTGCAAGAGATGAAAATCGACTTGATGAGTTTCTCAGGTCACAAAGCGTACGGCCCTAAAGGTATCGGCGCATTGTTTGTTCGTCGTAAGCCACGTATTCGCTTGAAAGCTGAGCAACACGGCGGTGGTCATGAGCGCGGTATGCGTTCAGGTACTCTACCAACGCATCAGATCGTTGGTCTAGGCGCCGCATTTGCTTTAGCTAATGAAAGCTATGAAGCCGACCATGCACATGCAGCCAAACTACGTCAAAAACTTTGGGATGGTCTACAAGATATCGAAGAGATTTACTTAAATGGTGATCTTGAGAATAGCGTACCAAACATCGTAAACATCAGCTTTAACTTCGTTGAAGGCGAGTCATTGATGATGTCACTTAAAGACTTAGCTGTATCATCAGGTTCAGCCTGTACCTCAGCAACGCTTGAGCCATCATATGTACTACGTGCAATCGGTCGCCCAGATGAATTGGCACATAGCTCAATCCGTTTCAGCTTCGGCCGTTATACCACTGAAGAAGACATCGATACTGTTATCAAACAGATGCATGAAGCTGTTGATAAACTACGTGCCCTATCACCACTTTGGGATATGTATCAAGAAGGTGTTGATCTAAATTCAGTCGAGTGGGCTGAGCACTAATTTCTAATATGGCTTTTTAGTATAGCTAGCAATATATATATTTATTAAACGATTGATCAGACAATTAAATTAAGCGTTTGACCCCAATTATCGATGAGTAGTTAGACATTTAAAGTTGATAAACGACTACTCATCATCTAACTAGGAGAAAACCCCATGGCCTATAGTGACCAAGTTATTGATCATTACGAAAACCCACGCAACGTTGGTAATCTTGATAAAAATGCCAAAAACGTTGGTACCGGTATGGTCGGTGCCCCAGCATGTGGCGATGTAATGCGTCTACAAATCCAAGTCGACGATAATGGTATTATCGAAGATGCACGTTTCAAGACTTATGGCTGCGGTTCAGCGATTGCTTCAAGCTCGCTTGTTACTGAGTGGCTAAAAGGCAAAAGCTTGGATCAAGCTGGCGAAATCAAAAACAATGATATCGCTCAAGAGCTAGCATTACCACCAGTAAAAGTGCATTGCTCTGTACTCGCAGAAGACGCTATTAAAGCCGCTATTAGCGACTATAAAGGTAAGCATGGCGTAGCAGCTCCAGCAGAAGAAGCTGCGATCTAAGCTAGGCTAAACCTGCTAGCGTATGCGCTACGTTGTACTAGCAACGCTAAAGTAGCAATGTGTAATCGCTACTGACGCTAAAGAGGTGACAATGACACTTATGTAATTGTCACCTTTTGTTTTCTAATAGTCGCAAGCCTATTGTTTTGGCAATCTTGTAATTCTGGTTGTCAGTTTATCTAGATTTTTTTATTGATATTTATGATTAATAGTCAATGGGAGTTGGCATGATTGAAATGACAGAACGCGCCGCTCAGCATGTTCGAGACTTTTTGGACAATCGCGGCAAAGGCGAAGGCATTCGAGTTGGTATCCGTACGGCGGGTTGCTCGGGCTTGGCTTACGTTTTAGAGTTTGTAGATACCCCTGATGAAAACGACACGCGCTATGAAAGTCGCGGCGTTAGCATCTTTATTGATCCTAAAAGTCTCGTATATTTAGACGGCTTGTTGATGGATTACGAAAAAGAAGGTTTAAACGAAGGCTTCAAATTTACCAACCCTAACCAAAAAGGTGAATGTGGTTGCGGTGAGTCTTTCACAGTTTAATTGTTCAATGGCTGAAAACTGATAGATTTATGCTTCAATGAGCTTTCATAAGAGCAGTGCAGTATCTCGGCTATCGCTATGAAGAAAGGTTGATGTAGTTGAGTAGCTAAGCGATCCAGTATTCCTAGCTAGGTCATGACTTCAAAAATAAATAAAAAAGCAAGGCATCGGATTATGATAGATATTACTTCAGAACCACAGTTTGATAACTTCTTTGCCCTATTTGAGCAGCCTGTACAATTTGAAATTAACCAAAGCAGTCTAGAGCAACGTTTGCGCTTGCTGCAAAAACGCTATCATCCTGATAATGTTGCCAAAAATCAGACCGATATGGTTCAAGCACAGTTGCAGTCTGAAAAATCGTCGGCTTTAATCAATCAAGCGTATCAAACGCTAAGCGCTCCTGATAGTCGTGCCGGTTATTTATTAAACATGGCAGATCAAGCACAAAACATAGAGCACTCAATCGCAGATTTAGACTTTTTGGAAGATGCGATGCAGATGCGTATGGATCTAGATGATGCTATCGAAGACAAAGATCTTGTAGCCTTGCAGCAATTACATCCTCAAATTACAAATCGTCTAGCAATACAATCTGAACGCTTCAACAATGCTTATCAAAATCAAGATTGGCAAACAGCGATTGATGCGACACAGAAGCTAAAATTTTTAGTTAAGCTAAATGCTGATGTGACGACTGGGCTTGATGATGTTGCAAATTCATCGCATTCAGATGATGATGACTTATACGTCTAAACATCTGTGGTTATGACTCTCACTAACAAGCTAAATTCTATATATTTGGTTAAAATAGTGACCGTGATACCGTATAATCTTTGAGTCTAAGCGCATCAAACTGTCAGAATCCTTATTCCATGGAATGAGATTACCGACGTTAAGCTCTCGTACTGCATATGTTATATTTGCTCCATTTCACTTATTTATTTTATCTCTGAGTTATCCTTATGTCTTTAATGCAAATTGCTGAACCCAATCAAAGCGCTCAACCTCACCAACATAAATTTGGCTTGGGCATCGACCTTGGTACTACACGATCGTTGGTTGCTGTGGTGCGTTCAGGTAAGGCACAAGTCTTAGAGGCAGGCGCAGCGACAGATACATTATTACCGTCTGTTGTCTATTATCCAGCTACTGGTACGCCATTGGTTGGCTATGACGCCCTAGCTCATTTAGCAGATGATCCAAAAAATACGATCGTCTCGGCTAAGCGTTTTATGGGTCGTAGTCAAGCTGATATCAAATTCTCTCATCCTTATGAGTTGTCTGGTAATAAAGACGATATGCCCGCCTTTGTAACGGCTCAAGGTGAGGTTTCTCCTGTTGCAGTATCAGCGCGTATCTTAGCCGCTCTTGAGCAACGTGCAGCGAGTGCCCTACCTGCAGATAGCATTGAAGGTGCCGTGATTACGGTTCCCGCTTATTTTGATGAAGCACAGCGTCAAGCAACCAAAGACGCCGCTCAAGCAGCGGGCATCAACGTACTTCGCCTGTTAAATGAACCAACAGCGGCTGCGGTCGCTTATGGTCTTGACCAATCATCAGAAGACAGTAAAAAAGAAAGCTATTACTTAATCTATGATTTGGGCGGTGGTACTTTTGACGTCTCTATCTTAAAGCTTACCGACGGCGTCTTTGAAGTATTGGCAACTGGTGGTAATAGCGCCCTAGGCGGCGATGATATCGATCGTCTTATTACCAATTGGATTATTAAACTATTAAATATCGATCCAAAAGACGTAAGCCTACATGACAAATCAATACTAGCTCAACAAGCCAAAGCTTATAAACAAGCGCTGACTGATGCTGAACAAGTAGATATCAGTGTGGTTGTCAATGGTCAGTCTTATCAAGGCGTATTAAGCCGTACAGATGTGCTAACTATCGTAGAGCCTGTTAGTCGCCGTACGCTCAGTGTGTGCGAACAAGTCCTACGCGATGCCAAGCTGTCTACTACAGATCTAGATGAAGTTATCTTAGTGGGCGGCTCGACTCGTATGCCTGCCGTACAGCAAGTCGTGACTGAATTTTTCGCTAAGCAGCCACTTTGCCGTTTAAATCCAGATGAGGTCGTTGCTTTAGGTGCTGCTCAAACTGCTCATCAATTGGTTAATGGTGATAGTGATAACAATTTGTTGTTATTGGACGTGACGCCATTATCATTAGGTCTTGAGACCATGGGTGGTTTGGTCGAAGTACTGATACCACGTAATACACCTATTCCTGTAAAAAAACGTCAAGTGTTTACCACTTATCAAGATGGTCAAACAGGCATGGTGATTCACGTGGTGCAAGGTGAGCGTGAAACGGTAGAAAACTGTCGTTCACTTGGACGTTTTGAGTTGTATGGCATCCCGCCAATGAAAGCTGGGTTTGCTCGTATCGAAGTTACCTTTAGCATCGATGCTAATGGTCAGCTTACTGTCAGTGCACAAGAAACTACGACCAAAACAGAAAGCAAAATCGAGATTGTTCCTTCTTATGGTCTATCAGATGAGCAAAAAGAACAGTTGCTTGTTGCAGGGTTTAAACACGCAGAAGAAGACAAAAACGCGCGTTCTTTGATTGAGACCAAAGTAGAAGCGGAACGTGAAGTACTTGCCCTAGAGTCGGCACTTAACGAATTTGCGGCGTTGCTTTCTACTAAAGAACAACAGTCACTAGCAGAGCATATACAAGCGCTACGTAACTCTCTTAGCACTAATGATTTAGCACTTATCGAAACGCAACAAGCTCAGCTCAAACCACATAGTGATGCCTTTGCTGCACGTATTATGAATCAGAGCGTCAAGACCAGCATGGCCGGTACTAGTGCCAAAGACTGGTAATAAATACATCGACATATATCGCTTAACTGACACGTTAAGCTAACTTCTAATATTTTTTAAATTGATTAGCATCGGACAGATAATTTATGCCAAAAGTTACCGTACTACCCCACCACGAAATTTGCCCTGAAGGCGCAGAAGTTGAGCTACAAGCTGGTGAAAACTTATGCAAGGCACTATTAGAAAAAGGCATTAAAATCGAGCATGCTTGTGAGATGTCAAAAGCTTGTACTACATGTCATGTTGTAGTACGCAAGGGTTTCAACAGTTTAGATGAGATGGATGATATTGAAGCGGATCTGCTTGATCGTGCTTGGGGACTAGAGCCTGACTCACGTTTATCTTGTCAGGTCATGCTTGATAATGAGGATTTGACCATCGAAGTTCCTAAATATACCCTCAATCATGCTAAAGAAAATCATTAAACACTGATAATACTTCCTAGTTAAGATTAAAAAAGGCCAGCTATCATATAGCTGGCCTTTTTCTATATATGATTTTAATATATTAAGCTTGAAACGCTTACTTGCGACTGGCATCCTCACGCCTACTTTCTGCTGCTATGTCCTTTACTACTTTTTCTTCCTCTTGCTCGATGCGTTCTAGCGCAAAATTCAAACGAGCTCTAATATCTTGATAATCATTGTCTTTCATATCTTTAAAATTCAAATGCAAATTGAAACCAGGTAATGTGTGGTCGACCCATTTAGATAAATGACCTGTACTGGCACTAGGGTCAAGTACTTGCCATGCATCGATCTTTTCATCAATACCTTTCAAGCAAAATGCGGCAACGTGCTCGCATTCATAGTTATGGCATATATAATCGTAAGTGCTTTCACTGACCAATATCTGATCTTTGCCCGCACAGGACTCAAGCCTAGAGGCCAAATTGGCTTCTTTACCAATGATGGTATAGCTTAATCGACTATTACTACCAAAATTACCAACGTGACAGTAGCCAGTGGTGATACCAACACGTATATATAAGCCTTCAAACCCCATTAGCCGCCATTTTTGACGTAAAGTGCGCATTTCTCGGCGCATATCAATTGCCATCGCCACACAATCTAGTGCATCTTGACGCGAGCCACGGCTATTCGGTTCACCAAAGAAACATACCATACCATCACCAATGAACTTATCAAGCACTGCACCATGCTTATTAGCGATCGACGTCATGCAATGCATATAAGTATTGAGAATGTCTGACAAGTTGTCAGAGCTTAGACTATCAGACAACTCGGTAAAACCGACAATATCTGAAAACATGATAGTTATTTTTGCGCGTTTATTAGAAACACTAACAGGGCTATCCGATTTGACAATAGGCTCCCAAATTTGTGGTGGCACAAAACGGGTCAGCTTATTGATCACTGATACCATTGTACTTAGGCGTCCCCCTGCCTTATGGGCAGAAGCCTTATAACCAATGTATTCTTGATATATACGCCAGAACTGATACAAAATAACGCCTAAGCTTGCTACCATTACTATCAATGGTAATAGACCATCATCAAAGTCCATACTATTCGCATTTAAGACTGTGCTGACATAGTAAAATACAATGATCGTCACGGCGGATACGGATAACAGTCTGAGGTGATTCTCAGGTCTGCTAAGAATGATACGTACACCAATCAAAGCAGCCAAGCTGATTGATATGACCGTACAGCATTGTAGTGAGCCGATGACAACCGATAATAGAATAATAACGATGTTAGACGTCCAAAAGCTGGTCTGGCGTCGGTAGTTGTATATCAGGATCATGAGGCTTGGCAATGTAATAATAACCAATAGTGCCATTGAGATAGAGCGGAAGTCGTAGTATATAGCACGCAAAACAACCGTCAGTATTAACACGAACACTTCTGGATAATCGAAACGACAAACTCCAGCATCTTTCAGCGGCGACCTTGATTTTAGTGTCTCTGAGAAGGTCATATGAGTTTCACTTAAATGTTTCGAGCGATATGAGAGACAAGGATATAGCACACGTGCATCATTTGCCCTTATGACGATTTATCATAAGATATATCTAATAATATATTATACTTTCGAAATAAGGTAAAACAAGGTTACTGATGACTAAAAGACGACCTTTTGTCTAGTTTGTTCGCTATTTTACAGTTTTTATTAAAATTTAAATAAAAAGAGAGGCCAGATACATTTAAGTATCTGGCCTCCCTTTTTGCCTATAGAATTTAGGTTCAAGCTATTCTTATTAAATGCAGGATAGAATGATAATTACATTTGCCAGTCAAACGGCATTTGGTGATGACCACGTAATGCCATCATCAATGTTTGCTGCATTTGCGCCAATACTTCTTTAGTATATGGCACAGCTGGCACACCCCATACTGGATTTGGCCATTGCATATCATTCTGATAGCGGACAATGTGATGAAAGTGAAGTTGTGGCACTTGATTACCAAGAGCGGCCACATTCATTTTATCAGCTTGAAAGGTTTTGGCTAACTGGCTCGATAACCAGCTGGACTCTCGTAAGAACTGCGTTTGGTCTGCCTCAGACAGTTCATATAACTCTTTGATACCGGATACACGTGGCACTAATATCAGCCAAGGAAATTGGCAGTCATTGATTAAACGACAAGTGGATAATGGAAAATCCCCCACTAAAAAACTATCAGCAGCAAGTTTATGATGAAGTTGGAACATAATGACGGTTCTCTTGTTGTTTAATGCAAATAAAATACAGAAGGTTAAAAAGTTAGTTTGGCTATTTTATCAGTTATCTGGTTGATAAAATAGCACCATGATTTATTGGCTTAGATTAACTACCTAACCTACTTGATATCCAGCTATATACTAAGCAGGCTCTGTCACCATGTGCTCGCTAAAATAGCGCAGCAGCTCTTGTATGACCGTCACGCGCTGTTGCGGTGTGGCCAGTTTATCGCTATTTTGGTAACGGATACCAGATGCGCCATTCATACGATAATGCTGACCATTTGATTGGATCAACTTGATAATCGCTAACGCATCAACTGGAGTATCTGGCGCAAACTCCAACGTCATACTACTACTGTTGGCATCAATTTTGTTGATCTTAAGCGGCTCTGCTTGTAAACGTAATCCATGAATGGCGAATAGCTGCTTGGTTTGATCTGGCAGTGCACCGAAGCGGTCTATCATCTCCGTACGAATATCCGTTAATGCTTCTTTATCATCGGTATTACTAATACGCTTATAGAACAATAAGCGCTGATGCACGTCATGTAGATACTCCTCTGGAATGAGGGCAGAGCTATGTAGATTGATTTCACTGGTCAGCGACAATGGTGTATTCAAATCAGGCTCCTTGCCAGCTTTAATGGCTTTAGTCGCACGCTCAAGCATATCCATGTATAAGCTAAAACCAATCGCCTGCATATTGCCACTTTGCTGCTTACCTAATATTTCCCCTGCACCGCGAATCTCTAAATCCTCACTTGCCAGCATAAAGCCTGCACCTAAAGTATTAGCACGCTCGATCGCATGCAAACGGCGTTTGGCATCACCTTTGAGGCCTTTAAGGGAAGGCACTAGTAAGTAACAATACGCTTGATGATGACTACGTCCTACTCGGCCACGCAGCTGATGCAATTGCGCAAGACCAAACTTATCTGCACGCTCAATGATAATCGTATTGGCATTGGGCACATCAATACCTGTCTCGATAATGGTAGAGCAAACCAAAACGTTGAACTTTTTATGATAAAACTGTTGCATGATTTGCTCAAGCTGACGCTCTTGCATTTGCCCATGAGCTACTCCTACTCGCGCTTCTGGCACTAGGTCACGAATAGTCTCTGCCATACGCTCGATACTGGCAACATCATTGTGTAGCAGATAGACCTGCCCACCACGTAATAACTCACGTAATATGGCTTCTTTCATCAGGGCTTCTGTCTTTTGCATCACAAAGGTTTTGATGGCAAGTCGTCGTGCAGGCGGTGTGGCAATAATCGACATATCGCGCATACCTGAGAGCGCCATATTAAGCGTTCTAGGGATCGGAGTCGCCGTCATAGACATGCTATCCACATCTGTTTGAATGGCCTTGATACGCTCTTTATGACGCACTCCAAAGCGATGCTCTTCATCAACAATCATCAGGCCAAGGTTGGCAAATTTCACATCTGGTTGTAGCAGTTTATGAGTACCAATGACAATATCCACTTTACCAGCGGCCAAATCAGCCAATACCATTTCTTGATGTTTTTTGCCGCCAAAGCGCGATAAGCTTTCAATGCGAACTGGCCAATCGGCAAAACGATCACGGAAATTGTCTTCATGCTGACCAGCAAGCAACGTAGTAGGCACCAGTACGGCAACCTGATAGCCAGCACTAACGGCAATAAAGGCGGCTCGCATCGCGACTTCTGTTTTGCCAAAACCAACGTCACCACAAATAAGACGATCCATCGGCTGGTTTTGTCTCATGTCTTCCATTACCGCATGAATAGCATTGGCTTGGTCGGCGGTTTCTTCAAAGGCAAACTGGCTAGCGAATAGCTCATACTGTGATGGGTCTATCTTAAAATGAATACCAACTTTGGCCTCACGTCTTGCCTGCATATTGAGTAGTTCAGCAGCGACGTCATGAATTTGCTCCAATGCTTTTTGCTTGGCTCGATCCCATTTGCCGCTACCAATCTTATGTAGCGGTGCTAAGGCAGGATCGCCGCCACTATAGCGACTAATCATTTGCAGATTGGCCACTGGCACATAGATACTAGCGTCATCAGAATATTTTAAATGGATAAACTCTTGCTCACCATCGCCCACATCTAAGGTAATCAAGCCATTATAACGACCGATACCATGCTCAATATGAACCACTGGGCTACCATCTGTTATCTCAGTAACGCTCTTAACCAAGAACTCTTCTGATACCCCGCTTTGGCGACGACGGCGCGTCTGTAAGACTTGACGACCGAACAGCTGTGTCTCGCTAATCAACACCAAGCGTTCAGGCACATAGACACCACGTTCGAGTGGTGCGACAGTCAAACCAACATGCGGCAAATGACTGTTATTAATAGCGCTGGTTTTATCTGCGGCTAAAAATGCCTCAAAGCTATCATACGCCTTGATATCAATCTTACCTTTGAACAGTTCGATTAGAATCTCACGACGGCCTGCGGTTTCTGCAACGATTAGTACAGGTGTTGTAGTCTTCGATTGCGTATCCAAGAAGTCGAGCAATTCTGATAATGGTTCAGACTTTTGATGATTGACTGCTAATTGTGGCGGCTCTTGAGCACTTAATGTCACCAGTCCTTGTTGTTTAGTGACACTCGATGGCAATGGTATTTGTGAGGCATCTGTACTTTCTGGTGCTTCCACATCATTCATCGTAGCCAGTTCATCACGAGCACTTAATATTACTCGTGGATACTGGTTTAGCTGTTCGTTAAGCGCGTTAGATAATAGATACAGCATTGCTGGCTCTACGATAGGCTTGTCAATATCATGTCGACGCTCTTCGTAGCGGCGCTGGATTTGTGACCAGTAATCAGCTTGTTTTTCATTGATTAATTCATCGGTGATAAACAATGCATCGCTTGGTAAATAGGAAAATAGGCTACTCTCTGCTTCCCAGTCTTTTAAGTTAAAAAATAGCGGCTGATAATACTCTAATCCGCTACTAGCAATCCCTGCCATTACGTCTTTGTGCAGCTCAGACTTACGGCTACTGGTATTAGGGAACATGGCAGCAAAGTTCGTGCGAAACGTCTCACGCCCTTCATCAAGCGGAAACTCTTTTGCAGGCAAGATTTGAAATTGGTCGATAGGCTTAGAGATATCTGGCATCTTATGCAGTAGTGACAATGACTCTTTTGCCATACTGGTATCATTGCCTGTTAACATCGCCTTCAAATCATCGGCAGTCAATGTACGCTGCGTTTGAGGATGAAAAAAGCGAATCGTTTCGATTTCATCATCGAACAAGTCTAAACGTAGCGGAAAAGGCTGACCCATGGCAAAAATATCAATGATACTGCCACGTACTGCAAACTCACCTGGTTCAAAGACATTTTCAACCGCGCGATAACCTGCTTTTGCCAATAGCCCTCGCTGGGTATTGATATCAAAACGATCGCCGACACTCAAATCAAAATGCTGTCCAATCAACCAACTTGGCGGTGCGACGCGATGCATGAGGGCTTGTATTGAAATAAGCAGCACGCCCGTTTTTGGCATATCTGTCAACAGATTGATACGCTCACTGACGATGTCTTGATGCGGAGATAGCTCATCATAAGTTAGCGTCTCCCAGTCAGGGAACACATAAGCATCGACTCCGCAAAATGCCAGCTCAGTCTCTATCTGATTGAGTTGGTTCTGGTCACGTGCCACCACAACTTTTAGGCGCTCGGCAACATTCCACATAGGTGTTTGCACCAAGCTTGCCAACCATAAACTGCTGACCGCACCATGGACAGGCGCTAGCCAACGCCGCTCGGCATTTTGGATAGGAAACAACTGCTGGTTAATAGGGTCAAACGCGTCAGTCAAAGCAGTAATAGGCATAAAGAATAGGATCAAAGTTAAGGAGTCAGAAAGCTATTATACGAATATTTGAGCAATTACCAAAACTTATGCCGTAACGGTTTGTCACTTAAGAGTTTACTCATTAATGATTGAGGGTTAACAACGATTATTGCGCTTTAACTGTCATTACATAACAAAAAACCCCAACTTATTAGCTGAGGTTTTTGTTTTTACTAATCAAGCCAAGCCTAAAACTTCAGCTGATAAGTGGTTTATCGCTAGCGATGATGCCATTGTTATCAGCATAAATGAACATACCCGAGTTCAACGTTAAGTCACCGAAGCTGATTTCGATATCCGTTTGACCTTCATCACGGCGGGTTGATTTGCGCGGGATACTACCAAGCGCCATCACACCAAGATCCATCTCTGCCATGTCATCAACATCGCGGACACAACCATATACAATAACTCCAGCCCAGCCGTTGTCGATAGCTGATTGTGCAATCATATCGCCTAGTAATGCACAGCGCATAGAGCCGCCGCCATCAACGACCAATACTTTTCCATTGCCTTCTTTGTCTTTGCCATCGCTATTCAATAGAGATTTGACACGGCTATTATCTTCAAAGCATTTAACCGTCACGATTTCACCGCAGAATTTGTCGTTTGCACCAAACTGACGGAATGACTTACCTTCGATATTTGGCAAGCATACTTGCGACTCAGGATTGGCATCCAATAGATCACAAGTGACAAAACTTCCTCTATCCATTTGTATCGATTCTGACATTGCTCCTGCTCCTTGTTTTAGTGATTCAACTGACTGGTGTTTCAATATTTATTGATACTTTGATAATAGTTATTGTGTTTTTTACTTTTGTATTTTTGTTCTAATGCAATCTTGTCCCAATGCAATTAACAATCGATATCTGTAACTTTCCAGTTTTGAGACTGAGTCTGTCACTAGAAAAACTGTTCTTTTATTTTTTAACCCGGGTCATCGCTAGCATCTGCTTATTTTCGATAATATCCGTACGCTTGATTTGAGGTTCAGTACGATATTTACTACGATGATAGATATCATGAGCACTCATGGCCATAGCACTGGCAACGCGTTTAGCAGAAATAGGGTGTAGCGATAGCGACTCTGACACGAGCGGCGAGATGAGTTTAAAGGCTTTTTGACCAATGCTTTCAAGCGGACGACCTTTATGCTTACCAAGCAATAGTGACGGACGGAAGACGACCAATTGTCCAAAATCTAATGCCATAACAGCCTGCTCTGTCTCAGCCTTGACTCGATTGTATAAAAAACGACTGTCAATATCCGCATTCATTGAGGAGAGTAAAAAGAAATTTTCTACCCCTTTATCACGACATAACTTGGCAAAATTTACGTTATAGTCTCGATCTACCTTGCGAAAAGCCTCATCACTACCAGCTTGCTTTTTTGTTGTACCCAAACAACTAAAAGCATCCGTAGTTCGGTCTGCGCCAACGCTTGCAAACACTTCAGAGAGATTATCAAAATCATTGATTTGATAAAAACGCATGCTGGCATTAATGTAGCGTGGCGGACGACGAGCAATCACAATCAATGTGTCATAAAGCTCACTCAGTTGCTTTACCAAATGCTGCCCTACTAACCCCGTTGCGCCAATCACAATTGCTTTTCGCTGCATACCCTATCCACTTATATAACATTAGATGAACTATATTGATGAGAAAATACCTATATCAAGGCCTATCGTTAGAATATCATACCTAAATTCTTCAATAACTGACGCTATTATATAGGATATATTGTAAGAGATTTTATCAACCCTCTACGTCTATCAACGCTTACTATTGATTTAGTTACTAGAATGACCCAAATTCGATGATATTACGTAACTTCTTTAAGCATTAATCATCAAATATATTGTCCTTAGTTCAATAATTTGCTAAGATAATCGGCTTTACACGTCAACGCTGTTTAATTATTCCAAACAGCTCTGACGCTTACGATGATCTATTCATATTAGATACTTTAATATCAGACATCGACATCATATTTGACGAGACGGCTGCTCGTCACCGATGATTGTTAAACCCATTATTGCAATCAACATTCATATTTTTATCTATCTTTATCAAGGAGATACGCGTGGCTAATACTGCACAAGCTCGTAAACGCGCCCGTCAAAACACCAAACGTCGTCAGAACTCTGCGTCACAACGCTCTATGGTTCGTACTTACTTAAAACGTGTTGATGCGGCTATCGCAGCTAAAGATTATGACGCGGCTACCGAAGCTTACAAAAAAGCGGTACCAGTTCTTGATCGTATGGCTGACAAAGGTATTATTCATAAGAATAAAGCTGCTCGTCGTAAGAGCCGCCTAAACAAAACAATCAAAGGCCTACAAGCTTAAGATTTGTATTGGTTAGACCGCATTTCGCTTTTATAGCGTAATGACTAAAACCTTGTCACTGGTTCTAATACCGTGGCAAGGTTTTTTTACGTCTACTAGAATGTATTAAATGAATTGCTTCCCTATCAACTCATTTCAATGTGTGATTAAGAACAAAACATCAATTCCACTGCACTTCTGGTGGCAATAGCAACTTACTAGGATGGTAACCAGCTGCACGATAACCGTCTAATAATGAACTAATCGGCCGAGTATATACCTGACCTCGCCAAACAAAATAAGCATTGGCTTGCTCAAAGGGCTTATCATCAAACCACAAAAACACCCCTTCCATCATCTTAGGCCAATCATTCCAATCGATTTCGGTCACATCGAGCATGACCGCTAAAAAAGCAGACAATAAAGTATCGTGACTAACCGCAAGCATTAAATGCCCGTGCTGCGGTTGATGTTGATAAAAAAGCGACAAGATATCGAGACCACCCTGATAGGCATTTTTAGTGCCTTCGAGATTGCCTTGCAAAAAACGATTAATAAAGTTAAGCACCCCAATCTCTTTAAATACCACGTTGGCAATCTCAGGCTCAGTGACTAAGCTGCCAGGCTCTACTAGCAAAGACTGATGAGCGATATTGCGCTGTAGTCCCGCGCCTTCTTGCATCAGCTGCGCGGTATCAATACAACGCCCAATGGGGCTAGAGATACTATCGACATCGAGCGAGTATGGCAAATGTCCTGCCAACCAACGCCCCCAAGACTTTGCCAGTATGCGGCCTTTAGGAGTCAACGGTAACTGATAGCTAGCAAAACCATTACCATCAGAGCGCTCGCGTAAAGAGTGCCTGGTAAATAGTATCAGTCGCTTATTTTCAGGCAATAAGCTGACGGAGGAGATCATACTATCTGGTAGGTGCGAAGGTGCAGGCGCGCTTGGGGTGTGACTCGCAAGCTTGTCAGCAGATATTTTGGACAGGGTGTTATTTAGATATTTACTCATGATAGCAAGCCTAGCAGATTTCTTATCAGGAATGAACCACAGACAAATCTAGTTGCAATATATCTTATAAATACTCTGCACTCTTTCAAAAAGACGCTTTATTCAAAAGAATCTATGTCTAGAATAAATCGAGATTTGCCCGTTATTTACACATGATCCTAGCCAATATCAATGACTTTGTCCCACGCAAACTCTAATGCCGTACTACTGACCTCATTAGGATAGGCTCGTGGATTGACGATCACTCGCGTATTACCAATTCTATAATCAAATGCTTCATGAGTATGTCCGTGTACCCATAGCATCGGTGCCCAGTCTTCGTGCATCCACCCTGACAAGTCACTAACGAAAGCCGCATTACTCGGTAGATTGGCATATTTTTCAGATACTGATAACGAACTGACGCTGTGATGACTCATGACTACTGTTTTTTTACCAAGTTTATGAGATTCCATCAAAGCTTGCTGTAGCCACTGACGATGCTTGGCATGAATCTGCATAGATACTTCAGGCGAAAACAGTTCGTTACCTGCATAGATTTGCTTATAGTCACGCATAAAATGCCTAGCAGCAGCCATGGTATCTTCGTTAGCATGATACTGATAGTCTGTCCAAAGCGTACAACCTAAAAGGCGTATATCACCGATATCGATATGCTGACATTGTAAGACGCGAACGCCTTTTTTAGACGCAGTATCATAGTTATCCCAAGTTGCCAGTTTATGGTCAAAGCTCAATACGTCTTCATCAAAGTATTCATGATTACCAGCGATAGTAATCAGGGGAATTTCTAAGCGCGCCGCTTGCTCTTGCAACCACGGCATACCTTTGTCGCTATTAGCAGTATCTCCTGCTACCAATACTAGATCTGCATCAGTTTTAGGAATATGTCCAACGGGGTGCGATTGACGTGCATAACTATCAATATGTAAGTCACTCAATATCTGTAATTTCATATTATTCAACATCATTTAGTGGCGTTATTATTAAAAATCTAATTAACGATAAACGCTCATAGCAGCACTACTGATATTTAGCTACATGAGCATTTTTAATATAGTTATTATATTTTAGAACGATTGTAAGAATAAATTTAAGTAGTGTAGCAGCTTTTTCTCGACCATCAAAAAGTAAAAAGACAGCCATTTAGGCTGTCTTTTTTACTTAACGTCTATTCAAACTTAAATACTTTGAAGTATTGTCTGTAGTTTAGCAGCAGGGTCTGAGGCTTGAGTGATCGAACGACCAATGACTAAATAATCAGAACCGTCTATTAGCGCCTGACTTGGTGTGCAGATACGTTTTTGATCATCTGCATTATCTTCAGCGAGACGTATACCAGGCGTCACCAGTTTAAAATCCTGACCACATAATGCTTTAAGTGCCTTTGCTTCTTGAGCCGAGCACACCACCCCATCTAGACCAGCTTGCTTGGTCAGTTGTGCTAGTCGGCTCACTTGGGTATCTAAGCTATCAGTGATTCCTGTTTGCATCAACGCTTCATTATCCATAGAAGTCAGTACGGTGACTGCGATAAGTAAGGTATCAAGATCTCTATCTAGCAAGCGCTGTTTTGCCAACGACATGGCTTCTAGACCTGCGCTAGCATGGACATTCACCATCCAGACACCAAGCTCAGCGGCAGCCAATACTGCTTGGGCAGTAGTATTAGGAATGTCATGGAATTTTAAGTCTAAGAACACTTCAAAATCACGTTGATGCAGTGCCTTGATGATATCAGGACCACAACGGGTAAACAGCTCTTTACCGACTTTTAATCGACATTGGGATGGATCTAACTGGTCAGCTAGCGCTAGAGACGCCTCTACCGTCATATTGTCTAGAGCGACGACAACTGGAGAGTTAATTACATTATTCATGGTTTTACCATATATTTTGAAGTTATCAAAGTATTGTATTTGAGGTCAGTACTGCGATCGTTAAGCTATCACCTAGCAGATCACATAAAAAATCACTTAACGACTTAATCTCGTCTACGCTTGGACAGAGTAGAGCCTTCAGTTAGGCTAGTTGCGTCACTGTTTTGCACATTGGCAGCAGAAGCACCATAAACAGCTTCATCTACTGTTGGCGCGCTTGCTTGACGATCGATAACTGTGTTGGCTTGAGCCAATTGCTCTTGCAGGTTTGCGTTTGCTTTTTGCAGACGTGAGATTTCCCACTTATTCTGTAGCACACGAAAGATAAGCAATGCCAGTAAAATACCAATAACAATACCTAGCATCAAACACAAAATAAGTAGCAACCCTAGATTCATCGTAGGTGCTTGTGAAAACAGTAGGTTGACTCCGACCTCAGTATTATTTGCTAATACCAAACCAAGTGAATAGGCAAAGCTCAAGAATAGCAATACAAATAGTAGAAAGCGCATGAGACAGTTACCTCAGTTTGGAATGATAAATTTTGACGGTTAGATAGCCAGTGCTGGTTTAATTAACCGTTTGCTACCGTATCGTTTACTGCTTCGCGTAAGGCCTTACCTGGCTTAAAATGTGGGATCGCTTTAGCCGGCACAGGTACGCTTTCACCTGTCTTAGGATTGCGTCCCATACGGGCACGGCGGTGATGTAGACAAAAACTACCGAATCCGCGAACTTCGACTCGGCCATCATTGGCTAAAGTATGGGTCATCAAGTTTAAGATTTCACGCACTGCGTCATCAACCACGGTGTCTGCCATGTTGTCACAGTTTGCACTCAAATTACTAATAAATTCGGATTTGTTAATCGCTTGCTGCATTATTACGCTTGCCTTGTTGATTGATGGATAAGCTGATGATAAGTCAACGCTCTATAGTACGTAAATGCGTTTATATAATTAAACTATATATACTGAATCTTTTAAAACTAACATTCAGAATCATATTATGACTATAAAAAGCTTATAACTATCATCTCGTTACTCAATGGTGCAAATGATAGCGGATATTAGCGTAAATGGGAATAAGAGTTTTCCCATTTGGCTAAAAACCTCTATTACTAACTGTATTAATAAAATCTAATCATAAAAAAAAGCGACCGAAGTCGCTTTTTTTATATTACTTTTATATCAATAGCTTACAGCTTACAGCTTACTGCATTTGCTCTTTGATCAAATCACCAATAGTTTTTGGCTGTGCATCAGAACCTGGAGCAGCAGTAGTGTTGGTGCTACCAAGATCTTTAATCGCTTGACGCTCTTCAGCTTCGTCTTTCGCTTTGATAGACAAATTGATGTTGCGTGTTTTACGATCAACACTGATGATTTTCGCTTCAACGTCATCACCAACAGTCAGATGCTTAGTTGCATCTTCAACGCGGTCACGTTGAATTTCAGAAGCACGTAGATAAGCTTCAACTTCGTCAGCAAGTTCGATAGTAGCGCCTTTAGCATCTACTTCTTTTACTTTACCATTAACGATAGCACCACGGTCATTATTGACTAGGTATTCGTTGAATGGATCAGAGCTTAACTGCTTAACGCCAAGGCTAATACGGTTAGCTTCTGCATCTACAGACAATACCATTGCTTCAACGGTGTCGCCTTTGTTGTAGTTACGGATAGCATCTTCGCCAGTTTCGTTCCAAGAGATATCAGATAGATGAACAAGACCATCAATACCACCGTCTAGACCGATAAAGATACCGAAGTCAGTGATTGATTTGATAGTACCAGTGATTTTATCACCGCGCTCATGTTTCTTATCAAACTCATCCCATGGGTTAGCTAGAGTTTGTTTGATACCTAGGCTGATACGACGACGTTCTTCATCGATATCAAGAATCATTACTTCAACTTCATCGCCCACTTGAACAACTTTAGATGGGTGGATGTTTTTGTTGGTATGATCCATTTCTGATACGTGTACTAGACCTTCAATACCTTCAGAAATCTCAGCGAAACAACCATAGTCAGTCAAGTTAGTTACGCGAGCTTTTACAACACTACCTACTGGGTAAGTGCCGCCAACGTTATCCCAAGGATCAGTACCAAGTTGTTTTAGACCTAGGCTAACGCGGTTGCGTTCACGGTCAAACTTCAGTACTTTAACTTTTAGGTCTTGGCCAACTTCAACAACTTCAGATGGGTGCTTGATACGGCGCCATGCCATGTCAGTGATGTGCAATAGACCATCGATACCACCTAGATCAACGAACGCGCCGTAATCAGTAAGGTTCTTAACGATACCTTCGATCTCGATGCCTTCTTCAAGCTTGTTCAATAGCTCTTCGCGCTCAGCTGAGTTTTCAGCTTCCATAACTGCACGACGGCTAACAACAACGTTGTTGCGTTTCTGGTCAAGTTTGATGACTTTGAATTCTAGCTCTTTGCCTTCAAGATGCGTTGTATCACGGATAGGACGTACATCTACCAATGAACCTGGTAAGAACGCGCGTACTGAACCGATATCTACAGTGAAACCGCCTTTAACTTTGCTTGAAATGATACCTTTAACGATTTCATCGTTATCAGCGATTTTTTCAAGGAAGTTCCAAGTTTCAACACGTTTAGCTTTCTCACGTGACAGCAAGGTTTGACCCATGCCGTTATCAACCGCTTCAACTACGACATCAACGCTATCGCCAACTTCAACTTCAAGTTCGCCTTCTTCGCTTAAAAACTCTTCACGAGCGACGATACCTTCAGATTTAAGACCAGTATCTACTGTGATCCAATCGCTATCGATGGCCACAACAGCACCTGTAATAACCGAGCCACGCTCGATATCTAGGCCCTGCTCTTCAATGCTCGCTTCAAATAGTTCAGCAAATGATTCCATTATGTCTACCTTTGTATAGCCGTATCCTGTCCAGCACAGTACGGATCAAATTTATGATTGTATAGAACGAAATACTGGTTTTATATCCCATACAATCATATAAAAAAACGTTTGTTGATAGCGAGCTCTTCGTAATAAAAACTGACTAACAACAACTGTCTTATATCGAATACAACATCTTGAATAAACTAAATTTTTCTTACTGCTTCAATAAAATTTCACTTAACCGTATTATTTTATACTAAAACAATGATTAATAGGAAACTTTTTAGTACTTAATATGTTGTTTTTACTAGCTATTAAATGACTAACTAGTGAAAAACACACCTTTATCTTGGCAATGCTTTTTGACCTGCTCATATACTGCATCAGCATTAAGCGCTGAACTATCAAGCAATAAAGCATCTGCCGCAGGCTTCGACGGCGCTGTACTACGATTTTCATCACGGTCATCACGCTCTTTTATCGTCGCTAAAATCGCTTCAAAATCTGCTGTTTGACCAGCGTTCAATAACTGAGTCACACGGCGCTCTGCACGCGCTTCAGCACTGGCCGTCAAAAACACCTTAACATCAGCATCTGGGAAAACAACCGTACCCATATCGCGACCATCAGCAACCAAACCTGAACGAGTGGCCATATCTTGTTGTAACTTGAGCAATGCTTGACGAACCTGTGGAAAAACAGCTATCTGTGATGCATAGCCTCCAACCGTTTCATTGCGTACTTGCTCACCTACTGCTTGTCCATTAACAATAATGTCTACACGTCCTGAGTCATTGTTCGGTACAAACGCTATCTTCAAGCTTTCAGTCAATGCTAATACAGCATCTTCGTCAATTGGTTGGCTAGTATCTGCGCTGATCAAACCCGCTTCAAAGGCTTTTAGTCCGACAATTCTATAAAGCGCACCAGAGTCTAACAACTGATAGCCTAACACTTGTGCCAGACGCCATGTGACCGTACCTTTACCAGCGCCACTAGGACCATCGATACAAATAACAGGGTAGCGCACTGATGAGGTGTGGCTATCCTCTGTATTGAGTAAAACATTATCAGGTGTAGAACTAGTCATAATACTTACTCAATAATATGCGTTACTTATATCGCTTATCATATGTCATTAATAAAACAATATTTATTCGTATGTTAAGTCTTTAATAGCCCATTAAGATGAGTGCTACCAAATAGGGCAATATTATAGCAAAAAATCATCGTGACCACTAGCACCAAGACTGATATCTTGTTTATTAGTATTTTGAGTTTACATAGTGGCCTTATTCTTTTTTGCCGCTTGCCTACGCTCACGAAAAAATGTCTTAAGTATTTGACTACTATGCTCGCTGCATAATCCACTATAGGCTTGAATACTGTGATTATAGAAAGGTTGTAATGATAAGTCCATTTGACTACCAACCATCCCAGCACGCGGTTCACTCGCTGCGTACACCAGCTTGTTTACACGCGCATGAATTAATGCACCAATACACATTGTACAAGGCTCCAGAGTGACATATAAAGTAGTCTGTAGCGGCAATCGATAATTTTCTAAACGTGTACAAGCATCTCTTAATGCAACTATCTCTGCATGAGCAGTAGCATCATGGCTACCAATAGGTTGATTAAACCCTTGGCCGATAATCTGCTGATCATGTACCAATACCGCACCTACCGGCACCTCTCCTCGTTCAGCACCTTGCTTAGCAAGTTCAATTGCCTCTCGCATCCATTTAATATCTTCAGCTAACCAAAAAGTGCTGGCCTGAATATTTAAAGGTTGATACGGCATTAAGCTTATATTCTGTATATTTTGCATTTATTGTGGTAATTGCCAGTCAATTGGAGTTTGGCCATACTGCACCAAGTAGTCATTTGTTTTAGAAAAAGGTTTAGTGCCAAAAAAGCCGCCACGGTTTGCCGCCAGTGGTGATGGGTGTACCGCTGTCAGAATCAAATGCTTATCCGTATCGATATACTTACCTTTCTTCTGGGCTTTACTACCCCACAAAATAAACACAGTATGCTTTGTCTGTTCATTGACGGCATCAATAACAGCGTCAGTAAACTGCTCCCAGCCCCTATTCTGATGACTATTTGGCTCGCCTTCTCGCACAGTTAGTGAGCTATTAAGCAGGAGAACGCCTTGCTGCGCCCAGTACGTCAGATCACCATGTGCTGAAGGGCGAATGCCAATGTCATCTGTCATTTCTTTAAGTAAATTATTCAATGATGGTGGCTTTGGAATGGCTTTAGGAACAGAAAATGATAGCCCCATAGCCTGACCTGGACGATGATAGGGATCTTGGCCCAAGATTACCACTTTGACTTGTGATAACGGCGTGAGATTAAGCGCATTGAACATCAGTGGTGCAGGCGGATAGATACTATCATCGGACTGATAGGCTTCCTTTAAAAATGCGCGTAGATTGTCCATATTCTCAGACGTTAGCTCATCTGCTAATGCCATTTTCCAATCTTCTGGTAAACGGACATTGTCTAAAATTGCTTGTTTTTGTTCTGCTGTTTTGGTTGTCGGTTCATCAAACAGTTCCATAGTGTGTCCTTTTTATACTTGTTATCTTGTTATAAGTTCCATTGCTTTGTTAAAACTAGCTTACTGTAAATAATCATACTAACAAAAAATGATATGCGCTTTGTTGATGAATTATAGCAATAAAAAAACGGCTACCGCAGTAATACGGTAACCGTTTTTTTGACATCAACATTAAACAACTTAGCTGGCTAGAGACTCAGAATCAGGATGTGGTTCATGAGTTTCAACGACTGTCAGAATAATACGACTATCAGCTGAGCCTTTGTCTGATACCTTATCAAGCTTCATTGTATCATTCTCTTGAGAGTCATCGACTTTAGGCTCTAAGGTCAGATGCACGACACCGCCATTGACCAAATCACCAAACAAAATCATACTTGCCAACGGTTTTTTGATTTCATCCTGAATCAGACGTTGCATCGGACGTGCACCCATTAGACGGTCATAGCCTTTATCCGCCAAGTAATCACGTACATCATCATCAATCTCTAATGTCACTTGCTTATCATCAAGCTGTACTTGCAGCTCAACTAAGAACTTATCGACAACCGATACAACAACTGACGTATCTAGAGGGTTGAACTGAATAATAGCGTCTAAGCGATTACGGAACTCTGGCGTAAAGACACGTTTCAGCGACTCTGTATTATCACGACTATGGTCTTGTTGAGTAAAGCCCATTGACGAACGACTGATACTATCAGCACCAACGTTCGTTGTCATGATAACGATGACTTGCTTAAAGATGGCCACACGACCATTATTATCGGTCAACGTACCATGATCCATCACTTGTAGCAACAAGTTGAACACATCTGGATGCGCCTTTTCAATCTCATCAAGCAACAATACACAATGTGGATGCTGATTGATTTTTTCAGTGAGTAAGCCGCCTTGATCATAGCCAACATAACCTGGAGGCGCGCCAATCAAGCGTGATGCCGTGTGCGCTTCCATATACTCTGACATATCAAAGCGTACTAATTCTACACCTAACAGGTTCGCTAACTGACGCGATACTTCTGTTTTACCCACACCAGTTGGTCCTGCAAACATAAATGAACCGATTGGCTTATCAGGTGCTTTTAATCCTGCACGTGATAGTTTGATAGCATCAGCCAACGTAGCAATCGCCTCATCTTGACCAAACACCAAGTGCTTAAGGTCTCGATCTAGGTGCTCAAGGATACTCTTGTCATCACTCGATACAGACTTGGGTGGAATACGGGCTAACTTAGCAATAATAGCCTCGATATCAGCAACATCGATTTTCATCGGTGGCTTTTGACCTTTTGACAATTTCACACCATCTGCTGATTTAGCACTATCGCTTGCTTTCGCAGTCGCTGCTTCATCCTGCATTTCATTATCTGTATCACCATCGATACCTTCGATATCAGCATCAATCTGCGCATCAAAATCTTGCTCTAAATCAGCAATGAAACTTTCTTCCGCTTCGATATCATCGACATCAGGCACTACGCCTAAGCGCTTATACGCACCTGCTTCGTCAATCACGTCAATAGCTTTGTCAGGTAAAAAACGCTCATGAATATGTTTGGCTGATAACTGTACCGCTGTGACCAACGCTTCATCCGTATACTCAACATTATGGAATTCTTCATAACGAGGTTTTAGACCGCGTAGGATATCGATGGTGTCATCTACACTAGGTTCTTTGACATCGATTTTTTGGAAACGACGCGACAATGCATGATCTTTTTCAAATACTTGGCGATACTCAGTAAAGGTCGTTGAACCAATACAACGCAGCTCACCGTTAGCAAGCGCTGGCTTGATAAGATTCGATACATCCATATTGCTGCTCATAGATGAACCAGCACCAATAATCATATGAATTTCATCAATAAAAAGAATAGCATTTGGTTTTTTCTTTAACGCATCAAGCAATGACTTCATGCGTTTTTCAAAGTCACCGCGATACTTGGTTCCCGCAATCAGTGAACCAATATCAAGGCTATAAATCACACAACCGTTAAGTGGCTTTGGTGCTTTATCGTTAATGATTAACCATGCTAAACCTTCAGCGATAGAAGTTTTACCGACACCAGGCTCACCTACTAGCAATGGGTTATTTTTGCGACGACGGCACAATACTTGGGCAGCACGTTCAATCTCAGAGGCACGACCAATCAAAGGATCGGTTTTACCTTCAGCCGCTCGCTGGTTTAGATTGGTTGCAAATTCAACTAAGGGATCTTTACTGGTTTTTTCAGAGGCATTACGGCGTTCAGTGCCTGCAGAACCACGTGATTCAGATGGCTCCTCTTTATCTTGGCCGTGTGATAAATACTGTGTTAGCTCAAGGCGACTGATGCCCTGTTTTTTAAGCAAGTAGACAGCATAGGTATCATGCTCTGAAAACATAGAGACTAAAATATCAGAGCCTTCTACCAAACGACCACCACCAATCGACTGCACGTGAAAAATAGCACGTTGCAAAATACGATCAAAGCTTTGAGTCGGCTGCGGTGACTGTTCTGTATCAGCATCGATAGTTGGCGTGTGTTTATTAATATAAATCTCAAGCTCAGTACGCAACGCCGAGACATTAGCATTACAAGCAGTCAACGTATTGGCAGCATGAGTATTTTCTAATAAGGCCAAAAGCAGGTGTTCAACAGTGAGATACTCATGCGATTTTTGGCGCGCAAGCGTCATTGCTAAACGTAGAGAAACTTCAAGATGACGACTTAACATAACAACTTCCTACGGTTATATCTATCTTTATAATTGATAGTTTTATGAATGAGTTAGTAAGTAAATCAGGGCGGTAGATGAATTGTTCAAGGGCTATATTCGTATTATTAGAAGTCATGAATAAATGAGGTGAGCGGTAGACTATTGATTAAATACTATAATCTCGCTATCAGCCAACAGTAATCACAACTATCCATGGCCGCTTTTCTTTATATCAACACGATACTTCGACGGAGTCAATCTATTAACACAGACTAAAATGTATCAAAGCGTGCTACAAGCTAGTAGCGACAACCTTAATAACGAATATTAAATGTTGAAAAACTGATTAGATAGAAAGAGAGATTGATATTTTCGAAGCTAGTAATGACAGAGTTTTAGCAAGTTTAACTAAGATACTTAGTCTAAGACTATTGAATAGAACTCTCTAATAGATAGGGTTATTTGCTATAGAAATCAATACTCTATGGATAATAAATACATTTTTCAGAGATTCTACTTGTATATAAGGGGAATGACTGAAAAGTCGAAAAAGCTCACTATAAAAGTGAGCTTTAATATGGATTACTTAGAAGTAAAGAACAGTAGGTAAAGCTTTAATAGAGCCATATATCAGTATAAAAAATTAATAAATTGCTCTACTCGCCTTGATGTGGTTCGATTTGGGTCAATAGCGGATAACCTTCACGATGTGCCAGACTATTTACCTTTTTGGCCTTAGTCTCGGCGATATCTTTGGGATAAATGCCAGCAATACCTTTGCTGCTATTATGAATAGTCAGCATAATCTCGACCGCAGAATCCATACTATGACGAAATTCTGACTGCAATATGTATACAACAAACTCCATCGGCGTGTAGTTGTCATTGTACATAACGACCGCATACATAGGCGGTTTGGCTACTTCAGGCTCTGCGACCAATACATCTGCTTGCGGTGACGTTTCACCATCGGTATCACCGTCTTGTGCACGATGAGCAGGCATATTGGGAAAGTGCCAATCAGCAACCGTTGGCGTGGCTTGTGATATCATTTTTTTCATCATAATCAAAATATAATTATAAGGTAAGTTTAAGATAGAAGAGATTGTTAAGGCAGGCGATAAGGCATGGTATAAAGCACAACCACTAACTAGGGCTATTGTGCTTAGATTTCAACCACAGCATCGTCACTGAGTATTTCATTAAGACATGAGGTAATTAAGGTACAATAGGACTTTCATCAACTTCTGGTAAATCTAGGAGCGATGGTAGCATGTTATCCACACTATCACCGAGCTTCCAGTCATACAATTGCTCTACTTTCTGACCACCAGCTTGCAAAGTCAGTTTGGCTTGCAATGGTCTAAAGCCTGATGGCATTACAAAGCGACCACGTATCCGAACGATGCCTTCGATCATATGGTATGCAGGGTCAAGTGGCACTTCTACAAGATCATCATTGTTAAGTAACGTCAATACAGGCCTTAAGCGTTTGGCTTGACCATCGCTACCGAGCATCCCAATATCAAAACCATACTCAAAAGCATTTTCAGGTAGTGGCGAAATTTTGGCACCTAATACCTGTAAAGGCATACCACCTTTCTCACGGATGACATCTGAATATAGCTCGTTGAGCTGTGATACTTGCTTATTTTCTACTGTTAATTCTTGCTGGCTTTCACGCAGTTCTTTTAAATTAGCCAAACTGATGGCCAGTTCTTGTTTGGCAGTTGCCGCCTGGTTAGTAGCTATCTTATTGCTAAGACGCAAGTCTTCTAGTGCTTGTGTCGCTTCAGTGCTATCAATGATTGCTTGCTTAGCTTCTGTTTCCATCGAATGAAGGCCACGTTGGTAGCCAAGCTTATGACCGAATGCCAGTCCAACCACCGCTGTCACTAATACGGCCACTACAAACAGTGCCAATACCAATGTAGAAGCGCCGCGTTGTGAGCTAGCAATACCACTTATAGAGACATTATTATTTCTAAAGGAATGCTGCTTGCGCTCCAAGCTAGGTATAACCGAGTCCTTGCACGATAGACGTGCTGGCTGTGAGCAAAAGCGTAGTACGAGCTGAAAACGCATTTAGACAATATCTCTTAAGGGTAAGGGCAAGTCATTATAGCCGAATTTATAATCAATACCTAGCACCGTAAATGTGAATGATTGGAATATGGAGAGTTTCCCAAACTTTGTGTAACTGCTTATAATCCACTAACAGGAGAATAAGCAATGACTAACCAATCTGACATCAAGAAACTGGCTGAGCAAATGGCCAGCAGCATGAAAAGCTTCGATGA
>NZ_CAJHAL010000015.1:0-77314 GCF_904846365.1 Psychrobacter nivimaris | reverse complement strand
CTGATCTGAACCCTATTGAAAAGAAATGGGCGCAAGCAAAGTTTCTACGACAAGGGTGGATGGAGAATAATCTGCCTAAACTGTTTCAGGATATGGGCTGTTCCAGTTTTATTGTGGATTGACTATAGTTGATGTATAACAAATATTGTCTGCGTTTAATTTTTTTATTGAAATTTCCAAAGCTATTGATATTTTGAAAACGACACTGGCTAATCCAGTAGAGGTCATAGGACAAATAAAAACACCCGCATGGATAGCGGGTGTTAAGTTTAGATTGGCAAGTTGGCTATTGTTTGTAATTTACTGATTAGGCAAAGGCTTTTAAGCGAGCACGGCCATTGACCACCGCTTGCTTGACTTGGTTTGGCGCAGTGCCACCCAAATGGTCACGAGCTGCCAATGAGCCTTCTAGCGTTAGATAGTCAAAAACATCCTCACCGATGGCATCGCTAAATTGCTGTAGCTGTGCCAATGATAAATCACTTAGATCAACACCTTCTTTGATGCCTAAAGCAACAGCGTTACCAACCACTTCATGGGCATCACGGAATGCCACGCCTTGACGTACTAAGTAATCTGCCAAGTCAGTTGCAGTTGCATAGCCTTTCATCGTAGCAGCACGCATGGCATCGACGTTTGGTGTGATGTTTGGTAGCATATCAGCAAAGGCAAGCAGCGAACCTGTCAACGTATCAACGCAATCAAACAAAGGCTCTTTGTCTTCTTGATTGTCTTTATTGTAGGCGAGTGGCTGGCTCTTCATCAGGCTAAGCAAAGTCATCAACTGACCAAAGACACGTGCCGCTTTACCGCGTACCAACTCAGGTACGTCAGGATTTTTCTTTTGCGGCATAATCGATGAGCCCGTACAGAAGCGATCTGGTATCTGCACAAAATTAAATTGCGCCGACATCCAAAGAATAATCTCTTCGCTCATACGCGACATATGCATCATCAGGATAGATGCTGCTGAAGTAAACTCAATCGCGAAGTCACGGTCTGAAACAGCATCGAGTGAGTTTTGGCAAATACCTTCAAAACCTAGCAATTCAGCAGTAATGGTACGATCGATTGGGAAAGTTGTACCAGCAAGCGCTGCACTACCAAGTGGCATCTGGTTGATACGGCGGCGTGCATCGACAAGACGCTCAGTATCGCGATACAACATCTCAAACCATGCCATCACGTGATGCCCAAAGCTAACAGGCTGTGCTGTTTGCAAATGAGTAAAGCCTGGCATGATAGTATCAGTATGTTGCTCAGCCAAATCAAGTAAACCACTTTGCAAACGTACTAATAACTCAATAATATTATCAGTCTCTTCGCGCAACCATAGGCGAATGTCTGTGGCTACCTGATCGTTACGGCTACGACCAGTGTGTAGCTTTTTACCAACGGCGCCTATAATGTCAGTCAAACGTGACTCGACGTTCATATGCACGTCTTCAAGGGCGATCGACCAGTTAAACTCACCCGCCTCAATCTCGCGCAATACTTGCTGCAGGCCATCGATAATGGTGGCAACTTCATCAGCAGTTAAAATGTCACATTCTTTTAGCATCGTTGCATGCGCAATCGAGCCTTGAATATCGTGACGGGCGAAGCGTTGGTCGAAGCCTACAGAAGCAGTAAAGGCGGCAACGAAGCTATCTGTCGCTTCACTAAAGCGCCCGCCCCACATTTGTTGGCCTTGGCTACTAGCAGGCGCAGTCTGCGTTGTGGTACTTGTTATAGAAGCATCTGTGCTAAAATCAGAGTCAGATGAACTTTTACTTGATTCAGGATTACTAGGTTTTGAAGAATTGGCGTTCATATCGGTACAAGACAAGTCAAGAGAATAAGAACTCGAGTATAGCAAATGATGAGGTTGCCTTACTAGCTACACGCTTAGAGTTTTTTATTCCTAAACTCATGGAAATCATGAGGCCTTGGCAGTGGCTGACATATATCTTTTTTTGGTCACTGTTTTTGACGGTGATTGAGCGCCATGGTCTATCAGGCTGGTCTGATTTTATTATCAAGTTTTTTTCTCGCGTGATACAAAATGCACTGACAGTTATTCCCGCACTATATTTGGTCGATTATTTGCGTCCTGTCTTCAAAAACGCGAGCATTCCTAGTGTGAGTTTGCGTATTGTCATGCTCATGATGTTTTCTGCCACGGTCTCTATGGTGTTGGTGGTTTTGGTTATGATCAATCTAGGGTGGATGGAGTATAACCGTCAAGCTTTTGTCATTAATTTGCTTTTCAACACAGTGCTTACCGGTGGTTTTACTGCTGTGTTCTTATTATATTTTCTGCGCAGCTACCGTGAGCTTAATGCGCTAAAGCTGTCTTTTGAATATAAACTGACTGCACAAAACGACCTGATAAAAGCCCGTACGGCACCGCACTTCTTCTTTAATACTATCAACACACTCGTATCACTGATTGAATCAAACCCGCCAAAAGCCGCTGACTTATTACAGCACGTCTCTGCACTATTCCGCGCTAGTTTTAGTGGTACACGCGAGATTAGCTTTGAAGAAGAGGTTGATCTTTGTGAGCATTATTTGGCAATCGAATCTAGTCGTTTAGCAGACAAGCTCGAAGTCAATTGGACGTTACCTGAAGAAGATATCATGTATGACATGGTTATCACTGCACTAACGCTACAAAGCGTGCTAGAGAAAATACTGCTCAATGTGGTAGAGATGACGACAGAAACTATCTGCATTAATATCGAAGTCACGTGGGAACAACACCGAGTTAAAATCATGATTGATGTTGCGCTTCCCAAAAAAACACTAATCATCAATCATGACTTGCGCCAACATATGAATTTCTATATTCAAGCTGATCGTTTGCGCGCCCATTTTGGACAAAGTGCTGATATCCAAAGTTCGGTAGCCAGTACTCAAATTATCACCATCATCGACTATCCTCTACAAGACGTTGGTTTATAACCTACTGTTCTTTATTAGCTTTCTTCGTTTTTTCAACTCTTAAAAGCCTATGTGGCATATTTATTGCATTGCCATGTATAGGTATCACAATTTGTGTTTGATAAATAATGATTACGAATCAGTAATATCATAACTACCGTGAAACACAATTACACCATATAAAATCTACCGATAGCAGGAGTATATTGTCCGCTATAAAAACTGGTAGTTTTCGTCAAAATCTTATTAAATAATTTAGATTTTATATTCTAAGTGATTGATAATGAGTGCTAATATAGCCGTAATACTATTGAAAAAAATATTAAGTATGTCCTTGGATGGGAGTTTGCATGCGTATCGTAGTTTGTGATGATGAGCCGCTAGCGCGTGAGCGCTTGGTGAGAATTGTACAGGAGTCAGGCCATGAGGTAGTTGCTCAAGCCACAACAGGTGCAGAAGCCATCGTCGCTGTAAAAACCCAGCAGCCAGATATTATATTATTAGATATCCGAATGCCTGAAATGGACGGCGTGCGCTGTGCTCAAGAACTTGCCAAACTTGAGCATCCACCAGCGATTATATTTGTGACGGCATACGACCATTATGCGATCGCAGCATTAAAAGCCAATGCAATTGGCTATTTGCTGAAACCTGCAAACAAAGATGAGCTATTAGAGGCATTAAACAAAGCAAAGAACCTAAATGCTGCTCAACTAAACGAAATTCGCAAGCTTGAAGACCCGACAGCACGTCCGATACGTGAACATATCGCTGCTCGTACGCATCGCGGTGTTGAATTGATTAAGCTAAAAGATATCTACTATTTTGCAGCAGATCAAAAATACGTCAAAGTACGTCACAAAGATGGCATGGTATTGATTGATGAAACGCTAAAAGAATTAGAGCAAGAATTTGATGATCGTCTGTTCCGAGTACATCGCAATGCCATCATCAACCTTAGTTATTTGGACTTTTTAGAAACTCTAGATGCAGGCCAGTATCAGATACGTTTTAAAGGTATTGATGAGACGCTAGCGGTCAGTCGTCGTCACTTACCTGCCTTACGTGATAAAATCCAAAGCATGTGATAGGCTGTCCTGATAGCGACCAATCATTCCATATCATCAAACCCTTATTTATGCTTAAATAGGGGTATTTTTTTGCGTCAGCATCTACTATTAATCATTTGAGTCGCCTAAGCTTTGGCAAATTTGCCCTATCGAGTAATATCGATATTATTCAGTATAAAGATGAACAGTACTGACATTGGGAATATAGCCATTATAGTATTAGTATCGAACTTATTGAGGCCCTTTATGAGCAATCCGCAGCAACCTGTTTTGACTACTCTAAATATCGCCACACGTCAAAGTCCTCTAGCCTTATGGCAGGCTGAGCATATTCGTGATCGATTATTGGCGTTGTATCCTAATCTAACGATTAATTTACTAAAAATTGTCACTAAGGGTGACAAGATTTTGGACACACCTTTGGCCAAAATTGGTGGTAAAGGATTGTTTGTAAAAGAGCTTGAACAAGCACTGTATGATAAACAAGCCGATATTGCAGTGCACTCGCTAAAAGATGTACCCATGCAGCTTCCCGAAGGTCTCACACTAGGTGTCTACTGTAAACGCGCCTCACCAACAGATGCCTTTGTCTCAAACACTTATAATAGTATTGATGAGCTACCACAAGGTGCAGTCGTTGGGACATCGAGTTTACGTCGTCAATGCCAGATCAAAGCCTATCGTCCTGACCTGCAAATCAAAACCTTGCGCGGTAATGTTGGCACTCGTTTGGGCAAGCTAGATGCTGGTGAATACGATGCCATTATTCTGGCAACGAGCGGCTTGCAACGTATTGAGCTAAACGCGAGAATACGCGGTGAGCTTGATATTGCAGCTTGCTTGCCTGCAGTTGGGCAAGGTGCTTTAGCAATCGAATGCCGTGAAGGCGATGAAGAAGTACTAAGATTACTTGCACCACTCAATGATGACAAAGCTCGTATTCGGCTTATCGCTGAGCGTGCTCTGAACCGTCATCTAGAGGGCGGTTGCCAAGTACCGATTGCCGCTTATGCAGTTCTGCAGACAGCTGAAGAAACCAGTGTTAATAACGACAACAATGGTGATAATGGCAATAACGACAGCGGTAATGTGCTATGGCTACGCGGACGAGTGGGTCAGGCCGATGGTAGCGAATTGTTGAAGGCAGACAAACGAGCTACGTTGGTTGGGACACAAGCCGAGCAAGAAGCCCAAGCCAACCAACTAGGTATCGATGTTGCAGAAATGCTACTTGCCGATGGTGCAGGCGCTATTTTGTCAGCGATCTATCAGCCTGAGTAGTACAAGTACAGTCGCTATAGGTTTGATTAATCGTAAGATAGGCTGATCTAAGCATCAGCTATTTTTATATACTTAAGTCTTTTTCACTCGTTTTTCGTCATGGTATATCGATGTCATCAATGCCAACTCAATCTACATACATCATTTCTCATAAAAATTATGCTAATGAGAAGTCAAAAGTAATGCCGCAAATTGTCATCAATACTCGCCCAGTAGAGCGAGCAGCACCGTTGACGCAGCATTTGCAAGCGGCAGGATTGGTAGTGATTGAGATGCCAATGTTGACGCTACGACCACGACCAACAACTGATCTAGATATTGCATTAATGCATAAGTGGTTGGCGGGGGCGTACAAAGCACTTGTTGTCGTTAGCCCAACTGCAGCGGCTTCAGGGTTAGCCGTTTGGCAATCACTTGAACATGAAAAGCGTAAACACAAAACGAAAGACGATAATGACAAGTACGCACATAGTTTACTAGAAGGTTTATCATTACCTAGTCCTCTGGTTGCGGTTGGTGAAGCAACGGCGGCAGAGTTCAGTCAGGTGCGTATAAATACAACAGACTATCAAATACTTCAGCCTGAGACTGCCAATAACGAAGGCATGCTAGCAATGCCTGAAATTGATAACTTACAAGCAGGCGATAAATTGCTGATATGGCGCGGGCTTGGTGGACGACGATTATTGGTTGATACATTGCAGGCGCGCGGTGTACATATCGATAGTATTGCTTGGTACGAGCGTACAATGCCTATCGATGCAATGGCTGAATATCAGCAGTGGCAACAAGCATTTCTTACTCATAGTACTACGTCAGATATTGCCCTACCAAAGCAGCCAAAGCCAATTGTCGTCATCAGCAGTGCGGCGGCTTTTGAGCATTGGTCAAATATCGTAAATGATGGCCAATCAAAGATAATAAACAAAGAGCAAAATTCTGATGCAGTGACTGATACAACACAGCGTCTATCGCTTACTCTAAAAGATTTTTCTTACGTTGTATTAGGGGAGCGTCTTGCCAATATGGTTGCCGCACAGCAGTTGAGCTACTGGCGAGTAGAGGATTTATCGCCAGATACGATTCTCTCAGCTATTAATTCCAAAATATAATACCTAAAACTTCTCATTTGCTTTAAACATGTTTATCTATACCAATAACGGTACTGCCTTATGTCAATGAATTCTGAGTCCTTATCTAAGGATCCTTCTACTGTTCAGCAGCGCCGGCAAGCAAATATTTTGCTGCTACGGATGCAATGGCTGGTTATCTTATTACTGATCGCTGCATTATTGTGGCTATATATCAGTCAGCAGCGCTTTCAGCATAGTGTCAACGATCGTTTGCAGAGCAATGAGCAAGTAATCAGTCGATTAAACGAAATGGACGATCGTCTATTTGCTATGAGTCAGCAGACGCTGCCAGAACCTAGAGTGAAAGCGAGTAGCCAAGCGCAGAATCAGTTGGACCTGTTGCGTATCCAAATCAAAGCTGCTGATAGACTGTTGGCGGATAGTAATGACAGTGCCGCGATTGAGTTATTGCGAGGTCTACATTGGCAGTTATCGCAAAGCAGTAATGAAATTGCACCTGCGCTAACCATCGTTATAAAGCAAAGTTTGATTAAAGATATTGAGCGTCTCCAGGCGCAAAGCTCGCAGCCAAGCCCGTGGCAAATACAAAATCTTGCGATTCAAAATATTCAGGAATTTTTGCACAGTCATGAGCGTCTTGGCAGTTATGAAGGTACGGATTTACAGCGTCGAGAGCTGGTAGATGCAGCTACTGAAAATAAACAGCAGCTCAAAGCGAATGATATTTCAGCGGCTAGTGATACAAATTTAACGCGTCGTCAGCTCACTATCCATGAAGTCATCATGACGTTGAATTTAGCAAGCCAAGCCAGCAATATGCGTAAGCAAGATCAACTTGTCAGCTATTTGACGCAGGCACGTAAGCAGTTAAAAACGTTGGTACCTAAAGCTTCAACTAGCGACAATAAAAAGTCAGCACAAGCTGGTGCGATTGGCATTGTACAAGCAGATAAAAAACCAATCGATGGTCAAAGTAATCTTGAGACAATGAAAGCACCGAGTGACATACCAGAAGTAATTGTATGGCTAAATCAGTTGATTGCTCATGCACCCAAACCAACGCCATTATTGACGACAGAAATTTTAGACAAGCCGCAACGCTAACGAAAGCTAGTCACAATAGTTAATACAGAAAATATAAAATGTAAGGTAAGCAATGACCCATTCTAATGAAAAATCAGCATCTATGTTTGGTGTAGCAAACGATCATCGCCCTGAGTTACTAGCTCATTATCCTGTTATTCATCATCAGCCGATACAGTGGGGAGAGATGGATGCCTTCAATCATCTGAACAATGTGGTTTACTATCGTTACGCTGAGTCAGCACGCATTAGTTATTTGCATGCGCTAGGTATGTTTGATGGCAGTATGGTCACTGTTTTAGCCCAGTCTAGCTGCCAGTATTTACGCCCAGTTACTTATCCTGATACGTTATTATTAGGAGTTCGTTGTAAGCGTTTAGGCAATACAAGTATGGCGATGGAATATAGTTACTATAGTATCGTGCAAGAGATCATCGTTGCTACGGCAGAGGCTGTGGTAGTACGTCTGGATAGTGATGGAAAAGGTAAATTGCCATGGACAGCAGCAGAGCGTCAACAGCTGCTAGCACTGGAAGCCAAGTTTGGTCATACGCCTGAGTTTTAGGTCGGTTTCTATATGAGTCGATGATTCATTTCATCGAAGAAGCTATCTTTAATTAAAATCTAAAAACAAAAAAAGGCACGCTAACATAATGTTAGCGTGCCTTTTTTATCACTCATTCTGCAACTAAACTCTTAAACAGTTTTTAGTCTTGTTGCGGTGCATGAACAAAATCAACCACATTTAGATCAAAACCTGACAATGCAAAAAACTTCATTGGTGATGATAATAAGCGCATATCACGGACACCTAAATGACGTAATATCTGTGCACCAACACCGATACTACGATATGGCTGTTGCGTGATGGTTGATTGCGACTCGTTATCTGCGGCTTTATCCAACGCATCACCCAAATCAACTGGCTGATTGCTACCAATCCATACCAGCACACCGCGATCTGAAGCACTGATTTCTTCTAGTGCTGACTGTACGCTCCAGCCACTACGGCCAGTCATATCATTTTTAGCAGCAAATAAGTCGCGTAATGGGTGGAAACCGTGTACACGTACAGTGCTGATGCCTTCGCTAACATCACCTTTTACCAAGGCTAAATGTGTTTCTTCAGCGCCAAACTCACGGAAGCGATGTAGCGTAAAAGTACCGTGTTCAGTTTCAAACGGATGTGACTCAATCTCTTCTACCGTTTGCTCATTCGCGATACGATAATTGATAAGGTCAGCAATCGTGCCTATCTTGATGTCATGCTCTTTTGCAAATATTTCAAGGTCGTCACGGCGCGCCATCGTACCATCTGCATTGATAATCTCTACAATCACCGCTGCAGGCTCTAGACCTGCTAAACGTGCTAAATCACAACCCGCTTCTGTATGGCCTGCACGGTGAAGAACACCACCGTTTTGGGCCATAATTGGAAAAATATGTCCAGGCTGAACGATGTCTTCAGGCTTTGCTGATGAAGATACCGCTGCCTGAATAGTACGTGCACGATCACCAGCAGAAATACCCGTAGTGACGCCTTCAGCCGCTTCAATTGAAACAGTAAAGTTGGTGCTGAATTTAGCTTCGTTACGATCTGACATCAGTGGCAGTGCCAATTGCTGGCAACGTGCTTGTGATAAGGTCAAACAAACCAAGCCGCGCGCGTGAGTAATCATAAAGTTAATATCTTCAGGGCGCACATGCGTCGCTGCCATGATGATGTCACCTTCGTTTTCGCGGTCTTCATCATCCATCAAGATGACCATTTTTCCAGCACGAATGTCTTCGATAATCTCAGGGATTGCATTTAAACTCATAGTAAATCTCAATATTTTATTATTTATAAATAGGTGTCATTTAGAATATAGGGCTCTATCTGCTTATTGTAGCATTAGGTAATACAAAGCGCTGTTACGGTCAAGCAAAGCGCTACTACGGTCAAGTAAATCGCGCTATAAGCAATATAATTTGATATAAAAGTGACTTGCTTAATTGCTTGTATATATCATTATGAGGTTATTTTAACGCTTTTCAGCGTCATGTGCTGCGCCATCTTCCCACTATATCGTTCAGTATGTCAAAAATAGTCATAAATATTATCAATGACCATTAAAACTGACTCATAAATCTAGGCACCATCTTTTTTATTAATCTATATCACGGTTAATCATTGCTCGCAGCTTGGCCTTTTAGCCAGTCCATAAACTGCTTACTGTGCTGCTCACGCTGATTATCTGCAAACTCGTAGAAACTGGTACCAACCAAACTATCTGGTAAGTAGCTTTGAGGATAGTAATGGTTAGGATAATCGTGCGGGTAAGCATAATCTTGACCATAGCCTTGACTACGCATCAGTTTGGTCACGCCATTGCGCAAATGTAGCGGTACAGGCGAGGCATCTTTTTCAGCAAACGCCATTGCAGCATTGATCGCTTTATAAGTGCTATTGCTTTTGGCACTGGTCGCTAGATACACCACGACTTGACCTAAAATAATACGCGCTTCTGGCATACCTATGGATTGCACACTACGCAATGCTGCATCAGCTAGGAGTAAGGCATTAGGATTGGCATTACCAATATCTTCACTGGCCAAAATCACCAAGCGCCGCGCAATAAAATCAGCAGGCTCACCGCCTACGAGCATACGTGCCATCCAATACAATGCCGCATCCGGATCGGAGCCGCGGACTGACTTTATCATTGCTGAGACAATATCGTAATGCTGCTCGCCATCTTTGTCATATCTTACCAAAGCAGTTTGTGCCACTCGGCTGACCAATTCATCATCAATAATCACTGACGACTGTTTGGCATCAGCTGTTTGAATCGCTAACTCTAATAAATTTAGCGCTTTTCGAGCATCACCGTGGGCCAATTGACTAATGGTATATTTTGCTTGTAAATCGACGGTCAACTTTTTGAGTATATGGTCTTCCGAGAGTGCTCGTTGTAGCACGGCACTTATCTGCTCAGGTGTTAACGGCTCTAAACGATAAACTTGGCAACGTGATAGTAGAGCGTTGTTGACACTAAATGATGGGTTCTCCGTAGTGGCACCAATCAAAGTAATGTCACCAGACTCTACCGCACCCAAAAGTGCATCTTGCTGTGCTTTGTTAAAGCGATGAATCTCATCAATAAAGACTACAGGTGATTCAAATGCCAATGAATCTTTACTATCTAAGACTTCACGTAACTGTTTGACACCAGTATTTAACGCGGAGAGCGCATGAAAAGGTCGATTAACGGCATCAGCTAACAACATCGCAATGGTTGTTTTGCCAATACCTGCTTCACCGTGCAGGATAATAGATGGCAGGTGGCCTTGCTCTACCAAACGTCGCAGAGGTGCACCTGCTGCCAGTAAATGCTCTTGACCAATGATTTCGGTAAGAGAAATAGGGCGCATACGCTGAGCAAGTGGAGTATCGGCATGGAAGTTAGGTGGCATAATATTCTCTATCGAAAATGAAAAAGCTATCTACTAGCTGCAATGCTAGTAATGGCAAGGTCTTTATAGTTAGACCCAAATAACAGCATACTAGTCTAACTCCGCCATTCTCATTGGGTTTCGACACTCATATATGTTTGGCATGATTTTCGCAGCAATTTTATAATAGTAATGAGTATTAGACATCAGCAGTAGAAGTAAGCTAGTTTATAAGGTGGGTACTTGTTATAAGTCATACGGGCTAGGTTAACGCAAAAATATGTTAATGAAAGCTAACTAAGCGTATAGCTTGTGTCCGGAGTACTTTTGTTTTCATCATTCATCTATATTAACGGCCCTACTATTAACAGCTCTACCGTATCGATGGGAAAGTTGGCCAATCGCGACCATTAACTATTAGAAGTAGCTTATCGAATATAAGGTATTACATTGACGATGTCTGAACTGACTCTTAAACGCTTATTCAATCGCTACTTGCGTAGTGATACAGGCAAGCAGCAGTCACGTTATCTGACAGCTGGCGAGATAGCGTTGGCGCATTCAGTATTTGGTAATAGTATCAAACTCGACGAAGTGCAGTTAAAGACAGCATGGTGGGTACTAAAACATTATGCCGTTAGTCCTAATGGCAATATTTACTTTAATTCAGTCGATTGGATTACGGATTTTAGCGAAGCTCCATTGAGCAAACAAAGCTGGCTTATACATGAGCTAACGCACGTATGGCAGTTACAGCAAGGCTTAAAAGTGGTACGCGGAGCGATAATCAACCGAAAATACGACTACGTGTTAGAAACAGGCAAATCATTTTTTAAGTATGGTATTGAGCAGCAGGCACGCATTGTTCAAGACTATTTTGTACGTCGTCATCGTGGTCAGAACTGCCAAGAGTGGGAAGCTTGTATTCCATTTTTGACAGAGCAGCCTATTAAGGCAAAAAATACTGATAATCCATCAATCATCTAATTTTTAAAAGTAACAGTAAGCTTAACTATGATAAGCATAACCGAACTATAGAACAATTAAACTATATAGCAATTGAGATACAGGTCAGTCGGATAAATATTGGATAAGTAAGTTGAACGATTTAACAGTTAGTTGTGTTGCTAAAAATCAAAAAATAATGAACCGTAATTGTAATTTACCCTTTTATAATTTTGCTTTACCAAAGGATATGCACTCTCATGTTTAAATTTTTGTCAGTAAAGCCTAATGTTGATACCCGCTACCCACCGACTTTGCTTGTAGCCGCACTGTCAGGAGTATTGTTTTTGACAGGCTGTCAGCAGTCTGACACATCGCCTGTAGTTGATGACAGTCAAACCAGTGAAAAAACAAGCGTAGAAGACAGTCAGCCTATGCCAAAAAGCGACTCAGCTGCGGCGCGCATAGATCAATTTCAGCCTATATATGTCGCACAAGCACAGAGTTTACAGAGACGATTGCAAGCAGAATATGAGTCATTGCAAGCAGCAGATGCGTCAGACAGTGAGGAGCTCTTATTACTGAATACTAATAGTAGTGAAAATACAGATAGTAATAACGAAGTAGCGACCGATAATACCGCTCCTAACGCAAATACTACCGCTACCAGTCCTGAAGAAGTGGTGCCATCGGGTAGTTCAGAAGTTGACACGACAGATGTAGATGCAGAGGTTGACGTCAATACTAGCACTGAAGTTGGTGAGCGTGACTTAACGGTTTTAAAGCGTATCAGTCTTGAGCCGCGTAAACCTGTTATGTTGACCGAGGACCAAATCATAGAACGCTATCAGCAAACTATGGACGCTTTATATCAACCGGTGACAACACCGCTTAGTGCAGAGGATTCTGATACATTAATCAATATGGCGACCTTGGTTCCGCAGCTATTTGAGCATGCAGAGATTGCTGGCAGAGTGAGTGCAAAAAGTCCGGCACTTGCCCGTTTAATCATTCAGCATCAGGTATGGGAACAAATAGAAGCTCAACAAGTGGTTGATATGCAGCAAATGAAGCAGAAGCAGCAACAAGAGTTTGAAGCGCTAATGGCTAAGTTTAATGAAACTATTGAAGGATACGACGAGCAGATTGCCAAATATGAGCAAACGTTAAAAGAGTTTCAGTAACTGACTATATTTTTATGAATTGATTGAGTTAATCATTTCTCATAAAACAGTCAGTAACGAATAAAGAGAATTAAGACAATAAAAAATCCCGCACGATGGCGGGATTTTTTATTGGATAACGATTATTTTTGCTTACTTGCGATCTTCAACTTTTACAAAATCACGGCGCGTTTCACCAGTGTATAACTGACGTGGACGACCGATTTTGAACGGAGCGCTGTGCATTTCTAACCAATGGCTGATCCAACCTGAAGTACGAGCCAATGCAAAGATCACGGTAAACATTGACGTTGGGATACCAATGGCTTTCAAGATGATACCAGAGTAGAAATCAACGTTTGGATATAGGTTACGCTCGATGAAGAACGGATCTTCTAGCGCAATTTTCTCTAATGCCATTGCTAACTCAAGTTTAGGATCGTTGATACCTAGTGCTTCTAGTACTTCATCACATGTCTCTTTCATTACTTGAGCGCGTGGATCGAAGTTTTTGTAAACACGGTGACCAAAGCCCATTAGCTTCACTTCACGGCTCTTCACTTTTTCCATGAACTCAGGCACGTTCTCAACAGTACCGATTTCGTCTAGCATCTCAAGAACAGCTTCGTTCGCGCCGCCATGTGATGGTCCCCAAAGGGCTGCAATACCAGCAGCGATACATGCATAAGGGTTTGCACCAGTAGAACCAGCTAAACGTACCGTTGAGGTAGAGGCGTTTTGCTCATGGTCAGCGTGCAAGGTAAAGATTTTGTCCATTGCGCGAGTGATAACGTCGTTTTTCTCGTAGTCTACGTCAGCAGGCGTTGCAAACATCATGTATAAGAAGTTTTCTGCGTAGTTAAAGTCATTACGCGGATACATGAACGGTTCGCCTTGTGAGTATTTATAACTCATCGCAGCAAGCGTAGGCATCTTAGCAATCAAACGAATCGCTGTGATTTCGCGATGTTCTTCATTGCTTACGTCTAGGTCTTCATGATAGAACGCTGATAAGGCACCAACGACACCAACCATGATAGCCATTGGATGCGCGTCACGGCGGAAGCCTTCAAAGAACTTACGCAATTGATCATGAACAGGAGTATGCTCGCGGATTTTTTCAAAAAATTCTGCTTTTTGCTCAGCAGTAGGTAGGTCACCATGTAAAAGTGCATAAGCAACTTCTAGGTATTCAGCATTGTTCGCTAGCTCGTCGATAGGGTAGCCGCGGTGTAATAACTCGCCTTTGCCACCATCAATATAAGTAATCTTTGATTCAACAGGAGCAGTTACTTTAAAACCAGGGTCATAAGACCAAAATCCTGATTCTTGTAAAGCAGCAATATCGATAACTGGGCGCCCTAAAGTACCTTTAATAATAGGAAGTTCGTATTCTTCACCATTCACGGTTAGTTTGGCATTAGTATCAGCCATAAATTGCTCTCCATTGGTTTGACTTGTTAGAATAAATTACTACAGACGCATACCCTCGCGTCATTGTCGGTTGAACGGTAAAAGTGCATTCAACTCATTTAGTACGCAGGGTATATTAGCAGCAATTCTTGATGATTTGAAAAAACTTTTATGGACCATGTGTCCAATTGGCGCGGTGTGGCGGTAGTTATTCGCTGTAATTTTTGTATCAAAATATGTCTGTCAGGTTATTTTGCTTAAAATTCCTCTGTTTTTGAGCAAGTTTATAGCAGCATTATCGAGCCAATATTTTGGGTTTCTAAATATATTTTAGAGACAAAACTCATAAATAATGACACCAAAAACTGGCAGACTATGCCTAGTAAGCGGATTAAAGTTTGTCATAATAATCACTGTTAAAACCAGTATTATCCTTATCCATTCATTTATTGATTAAATATGTATATATTCTTACTGAATGGATAAATTTGTAATTATTGCTCAGGCATTTTATAATTGTAGGAATTAACTGGCATTAGCTTTGCGCGAATTAATAAATGACCATGTTATAGTGTCGTTCAGAGCGTCTTCTATTCATGCTTGTTTACGATTGTCTGATGTTACGATAGACCAAACCGCCTTCTATGGTTTGAACTTTCTTCTTAACCAATCTTTTTTATTTGTTTAGCACAAGATTTTGAGTGCCTAATATAAGGTTTGCTCTGATATAGAAGACATAGTAACGTTGTCTTACTATTCATACGACCTCTAAAATAGACTGGTTAGTCGATGTTACTCATGTTTATTTTCTTTGTTGTATAATAGATAGGTTGTTTGATAGGCCTGTCGATTCGACAAGCGACATTGAACAGTCTATCAATACCTTTATATACATGATCCTTTCTTCATATTTAGCGCAAACTAAACGAAGTCAGCTAGCTCTTCCTTACTTTATTCGTCTCGTGTGTTGCTCAATGCTCAATTGGCACTATTTATGTCAGGCGTTGATAGCAGATACAGGAGTATAACCGCAAAAGGATGCCCGCTGTGAAAAGCAACCGACCTATTGATCTGCCTTTAAGCCAAGTGATTAGCGTTAATCGCTCACCGATCGCGATCGCCTCTATCTTGCATCGTATCTCTGGCATTATTTTATTTTTATTGATTCCTGTCATGTTATGGATACTACAGAACTCATTGGCATCGCCTGAGAGTTTTGCGACCGTATTTGACAACGTACTTGTGCGCTTTTTGGCATGGATATTTGTTGCCGCCATTGCATATCATTTTGTAATGGGTATCAAACATTTATTTGCTGATATGGGCATGAACGAAGAGCTAAAATCTGGCCGCACTGCCTCTATGGTCAGTTTTGTGATTGCAGCGATTTTAGTTGTCGCGTCATTTGTATGGGTGATGTTCTAATGATAAAAAATGATTCAGGAATCAAAAGTGCTACTGGTCTGACAGGTTCAGGCTCACGTGATTGGATTATTCAGCGTATTAGTGCTGTTGTTTTAGCCGTTTATAGTGTGGTATTGCTGGGCTTCTTTTTGACCCATGGTGATGTCACTTTCGTTGAATGGTCATCATTTATGACCAGCCTACCGATGCGTCTATTCAGCTTGGTTGCAGTACTTGCACTAGCTGGTCATGCTTGGGTTGGGATGTGGACAGTATTTACTGACTATATTACAACAGGCAAACTGGGCTCAAGCGCAGCAGGTTTACGTTTAGTACTACAGTCATTGATGATTATCGCTATTTTAGTATTTCTATTTTGGGGCATCATGATTTTTTGGGGTAACGGTTTCGGTATCGCTGCCGTTTAACCATCTCATAAAAAGCTCTGATATCTATATATAACGACGGATGCATCCAACTAATACATTAGTTGGCAAAGTATTTTAGAGTCATCCGTTGATAGCCAAGAATAGTCATAGCATTGGACTAGCATTACTGATCAGCTAATCTGATTATAGTTGAGTAGGCTTAGTTCAGTATAACGATAGATATGCAAATTAAGTGGTTAACGACTATTAAGACTCTTTATTTTATAAGCGTAGAAATGGCCAAATAGTAAGCCTTTATAGCTGTAATAGAGATGTCTTAAACAGTCTTTGATTTACTTTTACGCATTAACAGGCATTAGGAAAACCGTAATGGCAACTAGACAAGACAATACCATTAGTAATATCAAGACCCTAAACTACGATGCAGTTATCGTTGGTGGCGGCGGCTCAGGTATGCGTGCTTCATTGCATTTAGCGGAAGCAGGCATGAAGGTTGCAGTCCTGACCAAAGTATTCCCAACGCGTTCGCACACGGTTGCCGCTCAGGGTGGTATCGGTGCAAGTTTGGGTAACATGAGCAATGACAACTGGCATTTCCACTTCTATGATACCGTTAAAGGTTCAGATTGGTTAGGTGACCAAGACGCTATCGAATATATGTGCCGTGAAGCGCCAAAAGTAGTCTATGAGCTTGAGCACATGGGCATGCCGTTTGACCGTAACGAAGACGGTACGATCTATCAGCGTCCGTTCGGTGGTCATACGTCTAACTATGGCGAAAAAGCAGTACAACGTGCTTGTGCCGCTGCTGACCGTACAGGTCATGCACTACTACATACGCTATATCAGAAAAACCTAGAGCAGGGTACTGAGTTCTTTATCGAGTGGATCGCTCTTGATTTGATCAAAGACGAAGCTGGTAACATCAACGGTGTTGTCGCGCTTGAGCAAGAAACGGGTACGATTGCAGTATTCCAGTCACCAATTACTGTCCTAGCGACAGGTGGTGCTGGTCGTATCTTCGCAGCTTCTACTAATGCTTATATCAATACTGGTGACGGTATTGGCATGGCAGTACGTGCTGGTATTCCATTACAAGACATGGAGTTCTGGCAATTCCACCCAACTGGTGTTCATGGTGCAGGTGTACTATTGACTGAAGGTTGCCGTGGTGAAGGTGCTATCTTGCGTAACAAAGATGGCGAAGCGTTCATGGAGCGTTATGCACCAACCGTGAAAGACTTGGCACCGCGTGATCTCGTATCGCGCTCAATGGACCAAGAAATCAAAGAAGGCCGTGGTTGTGGTCCTAATGCTGATCATATCGTTATGGATATGACGCATCTAGGTGTTGAAACCATCATGAAGCGTCTACCATCAGTATTTGAGATCGGTAAAAACTTCGCCAACGTTGACATCACTAAAGAGCCAATTCCAGTAATCCCAACCATTCACTACATGATGGGCGGTATTCCAACCACTATTCATGGTCAAGTGATTGTACCGGATCTAGAAGCAGGTACTGATGAAGACGGCCTATATGCTAAAGGCAATGTGGTTAAAGGTCTTTATGCAATCGGTGAATGTGCTTGCGTAAGTGTACATGGTGCTAACCGTCTAGGTACGAACTCTCTACTAGATCTATTGGTATTTGGCCGTGCAGCTGGTAAGCATATCGTTGATGAGTTCCATCATGCAGATCACAACTACAAGCCGCTTGATCCACGTGTACTTGATTTTACAGTGAAGCGTTTAGACAAATTGCAACAGTCTACTGAAGGCTACAACGCTCAAGACGTGGCTGATGAGATTCGTGCTACGATGCAAAAACACGCTAGTGTATTCCGTACGCAAGCGATGATGGACGAAGGCGTTGAGAAGATTTTAGCGCTAGGTGAAAAGATCGACAAGATTCATCTTGGCGATAAATCACAAGTGTTCAACACAGCACGTATTGAAGCATTCGAAGTTGCTAACTTGTATGAAGTAGCAAAAGCGACAATGATATCTGCAGCGAAGCGTCATGAAAGCCGCGGCGCGCACAGTGTATCCGATTATGATCGTCCAGAAGATGATGATTACGCACCTAACGGCCGTAATGACCACGATTGGATGAAGCATACTTTATGGTACTCTGAAGGCAATCGCATCATTTATAAGCCAGTACGTAAAGTGCCATTAACTGTTGATTATATCGAACCAAAAGTTCGCGTCTACTAATTCTAGACTGCATACTTTAAATATAGTTGATAGATAACAGCAGTGTTAACGTTTTATCCCTTATTAATTTATTAAAAAGGTGACCGCCAGCTACATGCTCATGTCAGCGCTACGACGCTATTAATTGGTATCCGATACTGGTTATCAATACTGATTAATAGCTAGCGCAAATATGTTGCAATCTTTGTATGCCCGCCATCACCTACGTGTGGAGTTTAGCATTATGAGCCGAGGTACTCGCACCATCGAAATCTATCGCTACGATCCAGATCTGGACGCAGCGCCACGCATGCAAACTTATACGATTGAGCTACTTGATTCAGATCGTATGTTGCTTGACGTACTATTACGCCTAAAGAAAGAAGATGAAACGCTTACTTTCCGTCGCTCCTGCCGTGAAGGTATTTGTGGCTCTGACGGCATGAACATCAATGGCAAGAACGGTTTGGCATGTCTAATCAACATGAACACGCTACCAGAAAAAGTAACGGTTCGTCCGCTACCTGGTTTACCAGTGGTTCGTGATTTGGTTGTTGATATGAACCAGTTCTATGAGCAGTATGAAAAAGTACATCCATACTTAATCAACGATCAGCCAGCACCGCCAACTGAGCGTTTACAGTCACCTGAACAGCGTGAAAAACTGAACGGTCTATACGAATGTATTCTATGTGCTTGCTGTTCAACCAGCTGCCCATCTTTCTGGTGGAACCCTGATAAGTTCCTAGGACCATCAGCGTTACTGCATGCTTATCGCTTCGTTGCTGATAGCCGTGACGGTGATACTCAAGCACGTTTAGCTCGCTTAGACGATCCGTTTAGCTTGTTCCGTTGCCGCGGTATCATGAACTGTGTATCAGTTTGTCCAAAAGGCTTGAATCCAACCAAAGCGATCGGTCACTTACGTAATATGTTGATTGATCAAGCTGGTTAAGCATAAGTAATCGATCTTTATAGTTACTATACGAAAAACACCACCTATATATTAGGTGGTGTTTTTGTTAGTTAAAAAGCTGATATATAGATTTATCACTGTTTATAGCTAACTTGTCATTTAAAAATATGATGAATTTAGCCTATTGAAAAATAGTTATTAAATGATTTAAGAGTAAAACTGTATGGTCAATACGTTGGTCGTATGTAAGAAGAAATAATATATAGACAATCACCCTATATAATCGGATATAGACATAGTCGAATTTTGGTATAATTGTATTTAATAAGATGATCAAAGCATCTTTTTTAGCGCTTAATATGTGCCGTTTGAGCAGATTATGACATTATCAGGCTAAAATACTATGCGCACAATGATTATGCGTTTATAATTGATGATAGATATTCATTACATAAATACCTAGTATTGAACAAACAAACTATGTCGCAAAAAATGGGCATGATAATCTATATAGCAATGTATGTCTGTCTGAAAAGGCAGGATTTATCAGCAAATTTAGGGTAATTCAGCATCAATAACCAGTTTATAGGTTAGTTGAAAATATAATTATCTATTAATAGCTTATCATTAATGGATTGGTTATGACTCAAAGAAGTATATATAAATTAATGTTGTGAAACGAGCTAGATAAGAAAACTGAGCGTTCACAAATAGTTTTATTTTTAGACGGGTATTGCAATAAGACTTGTTACCACTATTTAGCATCACTTGCTCTTGTAGACAATGACAGCAATATTCTATGGTGATGGCAATACTTAGGGATAAAAGTGTTTTATCGAATAGTATTTAACAGGATATGACACATTGTCTAACTACCTGAGCATACAACGACTGACACAATAATAAGCACGATTCCATTCATTTATCTATCAAATAGACGATTATTATGAATAGTATAACCAAAGAAAAATCTGGCCAAGTACATACCGAACTGGCTGCCGATAACGCCAACTATATAGAAGCTCTCTACGAGCAATACCTAACAGACCCTGATAGTGTTGATACTGACTGGCAGACGTACTTTGAACAGTATAAGTCGCAGAACGATGCTCAGCATAACGCTATCAAAGATCAGTTCTTACTACTTGCTCGTAATCAAACGGCAAATAAGAGTAGCAGTACTGATACCGACTCTAGCAGCTCTGCCAACTGTGATCCTAAGCAGATGGGCGTACAGCAACTAATCTCAGCATATCGTCGTCGCGGTCATCGCCGTGCCAAACTTGATCCTTTAGATTTGCATCCACGTGCAGAAGTAGAAGACTTGACGCTTGCTTATCATAATTTGTCAGAAGCTGATCTCGATACCGTATTCCCGACCAATGATTTAGTCATTGGTAAAAATGAAGCGACATTGCGCGAAATCATCGAAATCATGGAACGTGTTTACTGTGGCCATATCGGTGTCGAGTATATGCACGTTACCACCAGTACAGAAAAACGCTGGATGGAAGAATACCTAGAGACTAATCTAGGCTATATCAAATTCGATAAAGAAAAACGTCTATCTATTCTTGAGCGCTTGACGGCTGCTGAAGGTCTAGAAAAATACCTTGCTCGTAAATATACAGGTGTTAAGCGTTTTGGTTTGGAAGGTGGTGAGAGCTTCATTCCTGCTATTAATGAAATCATTCAACGTGCTGGCGGATATGGCACAAAAGAAATGGTCATTGGTATGGCTCACCGTGGCCGCTTAAACCTATTAGTCAACATCTTAGGTAAAAACCCTGCAGACTTGTTTGATGAGTTTGATGGTAAAGTACAGCCAGAAAAAGGCTCAGGTGACGTTAAATACCATAACGGTTTCTCATCTAATGTGATGACACCGGGCGGTGAAGCGCATTTGGCTTTAGCATTTAACCCATCGCATCTTGAAATTGTCGCGCCAGTACTACAAGGCTCAGTACGTGCCCGTCAAGTACGCCGTAACGATCAGCCACTACTAGATAATACTGGTGGTAATTCAGTATTACCTATCGTGATTCATGGTGATGCTGCTTTTGCTGGTCAAGGTGTAGTACAAGAAACCTTCCAGATGTCACAGACCCGTGCTTATACCACTGGCGGTACTGTGCATATCGTAATCAATAACCAAGTTGGCTTTACTACTAGCCGTCAAGAAGATGTTCGTTCAACTGAATATTGTACTGACGTTGCCAAGATGGTTCATGCTCCTATCCTACATGTAAACGGTGATGATCCTGAAGCAGTCGTATTTGCTGCTCAGTTAGCATTAGATTATCGTCATAAGTTTGACAAAGATATCATCATTGATTTGTTCTGCTATCGTCGTAATGGCCATAACGAGGCAGATGAGCCATCTGCAACTCAGCCATTGATGTATGCTGTTATTAAGAAGCTTCCGACTACTCGTACTCTTTATGCGCAAAAACTTATCGCAGAAGGTATCTTGAATGCCGAAGAAGAGAAACAGTACGAAGATGATTATCGTGAGTCTTTAGACCGTGGTGATTATGTTGTTAGCTCATTGGTTCAAGAGCCTAACGAGCAGCTGTTTGTAGATTGGAAACCTTATCTAGGTCATGACTTGGTTGATGACTGGGATACCAGTGTTGATATCGAAAAGCTGAAAGGTTATGGACGCCGTATGGCCGAAATGCCAGAAGGCTACAAGTTACAACGTCAGGTTCAAAAAGTCGTTGAGCAGCGTCTAGCGATGCAAACGGGCGAAGAGCCTCTTAACTGGGGTGCGGCTGAGACATTGGCTTATGCATCGTTGGTTGATAACGATGGTGTATTAGTACGTATTACTGGTGAAGATGTAGGCCGTGGTACTTTCTCACATCGTCATAGCGAAATATACAATGTCAACGATGGCAGCATGTATGTACCATTGTCTCATTTGAGCGACAATCAAGCGCGCTTTGCTACTTACAACTCATTGTTGTCAGAAGAAGCGGTACTAGCCTTTGAATATGGCTACGCGACCACCGTACCGAACGCATTGATCGTTTGGGAAGCACAATTTGGTGATTTCGTTAACGGTGCTCAGGTTGTGATTGACCAGTTCATCTCAAGTGGTGAGACCAAGTGGCAGCGTGTTTGTGGTTTAACTATGTTGTTACCACATGGTTTTGAAGGTCAAGGCCCTGAGCATTCATCTGCACGTTTAGAGCGTTTCTTACAGCTATGTGCTGAAGACAATATGCAGGTCATCACCCCAACGACTCCTGCGCAAATTTATCATGCATTACGTCGTCAGGCAGTACGTCCTATTCGTAAGCCACTGATTGTTATGTCACCGAAAAGCTTATTACGTCATAAGCTAGCGACTTCTAACCTAGAAGAGCTTGCTAACGGTAAGTTTGAGACGGTATTGCCAGAGATGGACGATCACAACGCAGATAAAGTGACTCGTATGGTTCTGTGTGGTGGTAAGGTTTATTATGATCTTTTAGAGCAGCGCCGTGCATTAGGTCTTGATCATGTGGCTATCGTTCGTATTGAACAATTGTACCCATTGCCAGAGACTCGCTTAATCGCTGAAATCGAAAAGTACAGCAACCTAACTGAAATCGTATGGACGCAAGAAGAGCCATTGAACCAAGGCGCTTGGTACTATTTAGCACCGCATATGTTCCGTATTGTCGTACCGCATCCAACCAAAGCAAAAGTCATGGAGCCAGTAGCGCGTCCTCCTAGTGCAGCCCCTGCAACAGGATCACCGAAACTACACGCTCAACAACAGCAAGCACTCATTGCTGGTGGCCTTGGCATAAGTGTTGATGAATTAGCTCAGTAACACCTTGTCTAATCAAAAGATTATAGAAGATAAATGAATCAGGCGATGACAGTCAGTGTTTTTTAATAAAATATACGCAAAGTTATTAGAAAACTACTGACTGCCTATCACGACTTAATAATAAGTATGAATATCCAAATCTAAGGAGTATATCGATGGCTGACATCAAAGCCCCCGTTTTTCCAGAATCGGTTGCCGATGGCACAATCGTTGAGTGGCACGTCACTGAAGGTCAACAAGTTAATCGTGATGACCTATTGGCTGAAATTGAAACTGATAAAGTTGTATTAGAAGTTGTGGCACCTGATGATGGTGTATTGACCAAAATCGTAAAGCAAGTTGACGATACTGTATTGTCTGATGAGCTTATCGCTCAGTTTGAAGCCGGTGCAAGTGCTGGTGCTAGCGCAGAAGAAGCACCAGCAGTAGATCCAGACCAACCAGCTGCGCCAGTTCAAGCAAAGCAAGCTGCTGATGGTGGCGAGCCTGTTCAAGCAACAGATAAGAAAGGCGAAGCTGATCATAAAGATCAAAGCCCAGCAGTTCGTAAAGCAGCAAAAGAGTCAGGCGTAGATCCTAAAGAAGTTGAAGGTAGTGGCCGCGGTGGTCGTGTAACCAAAACTGATATGGCTAACCCAACATTGAAATCAGACAGCAGCATCAAGTCTGACAGTGGTCGTCCTGTTGCTGAATCAATGGGTGAGCGTACTGAAAAACGTGTTCCAATGACTCGTCTTCGTAAGCGTGTTGCTGAGCGTCTATTATCAGCATCACAAGATACAGCGATGTTGACGACGTTTAACGAAGTGAACATGAAGCCATTGATGGACATGCGCGCTAAGTACAAAGAGAAGTTTGAAAAACGTCATGGCGTACGTTTAGGCTTTATGTCGTTATTCGTAAAAGCAGCGACAGAAGCGCTAAAACGCTTCCCAGCAGTAAACGCTTCACTAGATGGCGATGACATTGTTTATCATGGTTTCTATGATATCGGTGTAGCAGTATCTTCAGATCGTGGCTTGGTTGTTCCAGTACTACGTGATACTGATCGCATGAGCATGGCTGACGTTGAAAGCACAATCCGTGAGTTTGGCGGTAAAGCACAGCAAGGTAAGCTTGGTTTAGAAGACATGACTGGCGGTACTTTCACTATCTCTAACGGTGGTGTATTTGGTTCATTGATGTCAACACCTATCTTGAACCCACCACAAACTGCTATCCTAGGTATGCACGCTATCAATGATCGCCCAATGGCTGTCGATGGCAAAGTTGAAATCTTACCAATGATGTACCTAGCATTATCTTATGACCATCGTATGATCGATGGTAAAGAAGCAGTACAGTTCTTGGTAACTATCAAAGAGTTGGTCGAAGACCCTGCAATGCTACTACTAGACCTGTAAGCTTTTAAGCTTGTATTGGCAACCGCTGATACAAGCTTTTTAACTTTGGTATAGATAATGATTTTTATGAATCAGCGATTACTTGATGCGCTGATAACTGTATTTAAATGAATTTAATAATGGTGATTTGCTATCGATTATCGATGAGTGAGTCTATCTCATTGACATAGTGTATTAACTGTTCAGTGTAGATAACGCTGATCTATCAGCAAGATAACAACCAGTTTAAATGACACATACAATTAAAAATAGGAACGTACTATGAAAGACAATTATGATTTAGTCGTCATCGGCGGCGGTCCTGGTGGTTACGAAGCAGCTATTCGTGCAGGCCAGCTCGGTATGAGTGTTGCTTGTATCGAAAAGCGCGTTTATAAAGGCGAGCCAGCACTTGGCGGTACTTGCTTAAACGTTGGTTGTATCCCATCAAAAGCCCTACTTGACAGCTCACATCGTTACGAAGCTACTAAGCATGACCTTGACGAGCACGGTATCAGTACTGGTGACGTTGCTATCAATATCGAAAAAATGATAGAGCGTAAAGAAGGTATTGTTAAGCAGTTGACTGGTGGTGTTGCCGCGTTGCTAAAAGGCAATGGTGTTGACTGGCTACAAGGCTGGGGTACATTGGTCGACGGTAAAGGCGCTGACAAAAAAGTCAAATTTACTGCTCTAGAAGACGAAAGCGAAACGACGATCACTGCTAAGAATGTCATTCTTGCGGCAGGTTCTGTGCCTATCGAAATTCCTGTTGCCAAAACTGACGGTGACCGTATTGTTGATTCAACTGGCGCACTTGATTTTACCTCAGTCCCTAAGCGTCTAGGCGTTATTGGTGCTGGTGTTATCGGTCTTGAGCTTGGTTCAGTATGGCGTCGTCTAGGTGCAGAAGTAGTCGTATATGAAGCACTTCCTAGTTTCTTAGCTGCTGCTGACAAAGACATCTCAAAAGAAGCTGGCAAAATGCTGAAGAAGCAAGGTCTTGATATCCGTGTCGATACCAAAGTAACCAATGCTGAAGTTCAAGGTGACCAAGTTGTCGTCACTAGCGAAAGCAAAGGCGAATCGAGCGAGGAGAGCTTCGACAAGCTAATCGTTTGTGTTGGTCGTCGTGCTTATTCTGAAAAACTGCTTGGCGATGATAGTGGCATCACATTGACTGAACGTGGCCTTATCGATGTTAATGACCAGTGCAAAACCAATCTTGATGGCGTTTATGCTATCGGTGATTTGGTCCGTGGTCCTATGCTTGCGCATAAAGCAATGGAAGAGGGCATGATGGCTGTTGAGCGTATTCATGGCGAAAAACCTCAAGTTAACTATGACACTATCATCAATGTCATTTATACTCACCCAGAAATCGCATGGGTAGGTTTGACTGAGCAAGAAGCTGAAGAAGCTGGCTATGAAGTTAAAACAGGTTCTTTCAACTTAGCTGCTAACGGTCGTGCATTAGCGCAAAGCGAAGCGCAAGGTTCTGTGAAAGTAGTTGCTGATGCGAAAACAGATCGTCTATTAGGTATGCATGCTATCGCTGCTGGTGCTGGTGATATCGTCCATCAAGGTATGATCGCGATGGAATTTGTGTCTAGTATCGAAGACTTGCAGTTGATGACATTTGCTCATCCAACTATTTCAGAAGCAGTGCATGAAGCTGCTCTATCTGCAGATGGCCGTGCTATCCACGCTATCCAGCGCAAAAAACGTAAGAAATAAGTAGTTGCTCGTTTAGTTATTATCGATTTACAACCTGATTGGGGTATCGCTATTTTGGTGATGCCACAATCATGAGTGCGTCAGACGTATGATTAATATGTATATGCGCGCACTTGATTTCACTTTTTATTAATTGTAAAAAATAAAGGATACAATCAATGAATTTACATGAGTATCAAGCAAAAGAGCTATTAAAAAGCTACGGTTTGCCAATTCAAGAAGGCATCATCGCTCATAACGGCGAAGAAGCTGCTGCAGCTTTTGATAAAACCCCAACTGACATTGCGGTCATTAAAGCGCAAGTACATGCTGGTGGTCGCGGTAAAGCTGGTGGTGTTAAGCTAGTTAAAACTCGTGAAGAAGCTAAGCAAGTTGCTGAAGAGCTGATCGGTACTAACCTAGTAACGTTCCAAACTGATGCTGATGGCCAGCCAGTAAACTTCGTATTGGTTGCAGAAGATATGTATCCAGTACAAACTGAGCTATATCTTGGCGCAGTCGTTGATCGTGCAACTCGTCGTGTAACTTTCATGGCATCTACCGAAGGTGGTGTAGATATCGAAGAAGTAGCATACAGCACTCCAGAAAAAATCTTCAAAGTAAATGTTGATCCTTTAGTTGGTTTAATGCCTTTCCAAGCGCGCGACGTTGCGTTCAAACTTGGTCTAGAAGGTAAGCAGATCCATCAATTCGTTAAATTGATGACTGGCGCTTATAAGGCATTCGTTGAAAACGACTTTGCTCTAATGGAAATCAACCCATTAGCGGTTCGTGAAAATGGCGAAATCGTTTGTGTTGATGGCAAAATCGGTATCGACTCAAACGCACTATATCGTTTGCCAAAAATCGCAGCGCTACAAGACAAGACTCAAGAAAACGAGCGTGAGCTTAAAGCTGCTGAATTTGACCTAAACTATGTTGCTCTAGAAGGTAACATCGGTTGTATGGTTAACGGTGCTGGTCTTGCAATGGCGACCATGGACATCATCAAATTGTATGGCGGCAAGCCTGCTAACTTCTTGGACGTTGGCGGCGGCGCAACTAAAGATCGCGTTGTTGAAGCGTTCAAAATCATCCTAGAAGACAGCAGTGTTGAAGGCGTTCTAATCAACATCTTCGGCGGTATCGTACGTTGTGACATGATTGCAGAAGCTATTATCGCTGCTATCAAAGAAGTTGACGTACAAGTACCAGTTGTTGTTCGTTTAGAAGGTAACAACGCTGAGCTAGGCGCACAAATCCTAGAAGAGTCTGGTCTGAAATTGATTTCAGCTCAAGGTTTATCTGACGCGGCTCAAAAAATTGTCGATGCTGTTAAAGCGTAAGTCTTTAAACATAAGTGTTTAGAGATAGACGCTTAAGCATAGTAGTCAAATCGTAATAGTGGTTTTCATAATAAAAGTTGGTTATCAAAATTTGATAATGATAGTTGTAAAGACCGCTGTTACAAGACAACCGAATACAAGGGAAATATAATGAGTGTATTAATCGATAAAGATACCAAAGTATTGGTACAAGGTTTTACTGGTAAAAATGGTACGTTCCATTCTGAACAAGCCATTGAATACGGTACAAAAGTAGTTGGTGGTGTGACTCCAGGTAAAGGCGGTCAAACGCACCTAGGCCTACCAGTATTTAACACTATGGCGGAAGCCATGGAAGCGACTCAAGCGGACGCTTCTGTTATCTACGTACCAGCACCATTTGTACTAGATTCTATCGTTGAAGCAATCGATGCTGGCGTTAAGTTGATCGTTGTGATCACTGAAGGCGTACCGACTATCGATATGCTAAAAGCAAAACGCTATCTTGAAGAAGCTGGCGATGTGCGTTTAGTTGGTCCTAACTGCCCAGGCGTTATCACTCCAGGTCAGTGCAAAATCGGCATTATGCCAGGCCATATCCATCAGCCAGGTAAAGTAGGTATCATTTCACGCTCTGGTACGTTGACTTATGAAGCCGTAGCTCAGACAACTAAGCTTGGTTTTGGTCAGTCAACTTGTATCGGTATCGGTGGTGATCCTATCCCTGGTATGAACCAGATTGACGCATTGAAACTGTTCGAAGCTGATCCACAAACTGAAGCTATCATCCTAATCGGTGAGATCGGTGGTACTGCTGAAGAAGAAGCTGCTGCTTATATCAAAGACCATGTAACTAAGCCAGTTGTTGGCTATATTGCTGGTGTTACTGCTCCAGAAGGTAAGCGTATGGGCCATGCTGGCGCTATCATCTCTGGTGGTCAAGGTACTGCTGAAGAGAAATTCAAAGCGTTTGAAGATGCTGGCATCGCGTATACACGTGACCCATCTAAGCTTGGCGACAAGCTGAAAGAAGTTACTGGTTGGTAAGATAGGCATTAGTCTACAGTTAAACTACTAAATCTATATTGAAATATGATAAAGACACCCCTACAATGGGGTGTCTTTTTATATTATAGAGAATAAAAATGTTAGATATTTTAAAGCTTATTGGAAGAGAAAACAGACTCTTCGATCAAGATATTACTGACAAAGAAGAGCAATTGCTTACTACTACAAACAAATCAAGCTTTCTGGTAATAGGGGGAGCGGGCTCTATAGGACAGGCTGTTACTAAAGAAATATTCAAAAGAAATCCTAAAAAATTACATGTCGTAGATATAAGTGAAAATAATTTAGTTGAATTAGTAAGAGATTTGCGTAGTAGTTACGGCTATATTGACGGAGATTTTCAGACATTTGCTTTAGACATTGGTTCAACTGAATATGATGCCTTTATCGAGAATGATGGTAAGTATGACTATGTCTTGAACCTATCAGCGCTTAAACATGTACGTAGTGAGAAAGATTCTTTTACTCTTATGCGTATGATCAATGTAAACATATTCAACACTGAGAAGACAATAAGACAATCAATAAAAAATGGTACCAAAAAATATTTTTGCGTATCAACTGATAAGGCAGCTAACCCTGTAAATATGATGGGTGCTAGCAAAAGAATCATGGAAATGTTTTTGTTAAAATACTCACAAGAAATAAATATCTCTACTGCAAGGTTTGCAAATGTAGCATTTAGTGACGGTTCTTTACTTCATGGCTTTGAGCAAAGAATTAAAAAAAACCAACCGATTGTAGCTCCTTCTGATATTAGACGCTATTTTGTAACTCCTCAGGAGTCAGGAGAGCTCTGTCTAATGTCATGTATATTCGGTAAGAAAGGTGACATTTTTTTCCCAAAGCTTAGTGAGGATTTGCATTTAATCACTTTCTCAGATATTGCGATAAAATATCTGGAAAATAAAGCAATTACCCCTTACTTGTGTGACTCTGAAGAAGAGGCACGGCAGTACTTATCTACTGATTCTAAATCGGATAATAACACCTGGCCATGTTTGTTTGTAAATAGTGATACTACAGGCGAGAAAGATTTTGAAGAGTTCTATACCGATGAAGAAAGTTTGGATCTTGATACCTTCAATAATCTAGGTATTATTAAGAATGAAGGCGACGTTGATTCTGACTTAAATCAGAAATTAGAGTACTTTACCAATGAAATCAATGCAATGAAATCTTCTTTAAAGTGGACTAAAGAAGAAGTTGTAAAGTTGTTCTTTTATATGCTTCCTGAATTTGGACATAAAGAGACAGGAAAATATTTGGATGGAAAAATGTAATGAAAGATAATGTTATTGAATTCATTAGAGATTATTATCAGACAAAAGATTTTATTCCATTACATGAACCTAGGTTTAATGCAAGAGAAGAAGAATTGGTTCTCAATACGATTAAAAGCACATTCGTATCGAGTGTAGGCAAGTATGTAGATGAGTTTGAAAACAGGCTTACAGATTATACAAAATCCACTAAAACCATTGCTGTTGTTAATGGAACAAGTGCTCTGTATGCTGCTTTATATCATTGTGGTGTGGGGGTAAATGATATAGTTATCACCCAAGCATTGACATTTATTGCGACTGCCAATGCAGTGAACCAACTAAATGCACAATGTGCTTTTGTAGATGTTTCTAAAGATACTTTAGGTATGTGCCCAAATTCTTTATCTGAATTTTTAGAAAGTAATGCTGTTCTTAGAGAGGATAATCAATGTTATCTAAAATCTACTGGTCAGCGAATTAAAGCAGTTGTGCCAATGCATACTTTTGGTCACTCTGTAGAAATCGATAAAATTGTTGAGGTATGTGACTACTGGCATTTAAACTTAGTTGAAGATGCAGCTGAGTCACTCGGTTCTTATTATAAGGGACAACATACAGGAACTTTTGGGCATTATGGTGCTATCAGTTTTAATGGAAATAAGGTTATAACTACTGGTGGTGGCGGTGCGATTCTATGTAGGTCTGAACAAGATGGTATTGAGCTAAAGCATCTTACAACTACTGCAAAACAGCCACACGCATATAAATTCTTTCATGATAAAGCTGGCTTTAATTTTAGAATGCCTAATTTAAATGCTGCTCTTGGATGTGCACAACTAGAGAAGCTTTCTGATTTCGTCAGTAATAAGCGTGCTCTGGCAGGCGAATATGAGAAGTTATTAGCGAAATCTCCTTATCTATTTGTTAAAGAGCCAAGAGACTGTCATTCAAATTATTGGCTCAATGCCATAATATGTGAAGATATTAATGAGAGAAACGAATTCCTAGAACATACAAATAAGCAAGGTGTCATGACGCGTCCAGTGTGGGAGCTTATGACTGACTTGCCAATGTATGAAGAATGTATAACTAATAACCTAGAGAATAGCCGCTGGTTTGCTCAGCGATTAGTTAACCTACCTAGTAGTGTGATGTTATGAGTAACAACTATAAGAAAGTGAAGATTATTGGTGCCGGCGGTTTTGCTATGGAGTTGGCAGAATACATAGAAGATAATAACCGCCATCTTGGAGAAAAAATTTTAATTGAAGGATTTTTTGATTTTGATGACAAGTCATATAGTGAAAATGAGTTTAATGCTCCTTTTTTAGGGTCGGAAAAGGACTATGATTTTACTAATGACGACAATGTTTTGATTGCTATAGGTGACTTAGAGATTAGGAATAAGGTCATAGATTATTTGGAAAATACTACTGTAAGTATTGTGAGCTTTATTCATCACTCTAGTATTGTTGCTTCAAGCAGCAACATCGGTAAAGGGACTATAATTTGTCCATTTTGTATTGTAGGTGGTATGGCAGTATTGGGTGATTATAATCTAATTAATTATCAATGCGCTATTCCTCATAATTGCGAAGTCGATGATAGAAATGTATTCTCGCCAAATGTACAGCTGACAGGCTACACTAAGGTTGGAAGTAATAACTTTTTTGGTGTTTCAACAGGTACAATGCCTTCAATAGTTATTGGTAATAATAATAAGGTGCAGGCAGGCTTATTAGTTACTAAAAATATTGCAAATAATTCAATTGTTTTTTCGATGCAAAAAATGAAAACAATGGAGATGTACAAATGATTAAACCTGTATTTATCATAGCAGAAGCTGGTGTGAACCATAACGGTTCAATTGAGGTAGCAAAGCAGCTAATTGCTGCTGCTGCTGCTGCTGGTGTTGATGCGGTAAAGTTTCAAACTTTTGTGACTGAAAATTGTGTTGTAAAGTCTGCACCAAAAGCTGATTATCAAATAAGCCAAACTGGAGAAGCTGATAGTCAGTTTGAGATGTTGAAAAAACTAGAGCTTTCTCACGAAAATCATGAAGAGTTAATAAAATATTGTAAACAAAAAAATATTATGTTCTTTTCAACAGGCTTTGATTTAGATAGCTTGAGTTACTTAAAGTCATTAGGATTCAACATCGCCAAAATACCTTCAGGTGAAATAACGAACCTTCCGTATCTACGTAAAATTGCTACTGACTTTGATGACGTTATTATGTCGACTGGAATGGCTAATATTCAGGAAATTGAAGACGCAACCCAAGCACTTGTAGCCGCTGGGTTAGATAAGAAAAGGCTCACTATTCTTCATTGTAATACAGAATACCCTACACCTATGAAGGATGTGAACTTAAAAGCAATGCTAAATATCAAAGATATCTTTAATGTGAATGTGGGTTATTCAGATCATACTCTCGGTATTGAGGTGCCAACTGCGGCAGTTGCTCTTGGTGCAACTGTTATAGAAAAGCACTTCACCTTGAGTAGAGACATGAGTGGTCCAGACCATGCCGCATCTCTAGAGCCGGAAGAGCTTAAAGCGATGGTAAAGGCCATTAGGAATATTGAGTTAGCTCTTAGCGGTAGTGGCATTAAGGAACCTTCTGGGTCCGAAAAGAAAAATACTCAAATGGCACGAAAGAGTATAGTCAGTAAAGGTTTTATAAAAAAGGGTGAGCTTTTAACAGAAAATAATCTAACTGTTAAAAGACCGGCTACAGGTATATCTCCGATGCAGTGGGATAAAGTAGTTGGTCAGATTGCAGATAAAGATTATAAACCAGACGATTTAATCAAAATTAACATGTAATCTAGGAGTAGTTATGAGTATTAGAAAAGTTATTATCGATACATACTTTGAAGTATTAGAACAAACAGATTCTGAGTTATCAGTTGATGAGCTGACAGATAGCACTGTATTACTTGAAAGTGGACTGAGCTCTTTGGGGTTTGCAATTTTAGTAGCTACTTTAGAAGAAAATCTAGATTTTGACCCGTTCGTTATGATGGATGAGCCTGTTTATCCATCAACTTTCGGTGATTTTGTTGCCATTTATGAAAAAATGAACCCTAATTTATAAGACTATAAAAAGATAGATTATGCCTATTACACTGCAAAGCCTCACTAGTAAAATACCTGATGATCGAACTGCTTTCATTTTTTCATCAGGCATCCAGATCAAGCATGGATTTCTTAGAAGCCAAGTAGATTTATATCGAGCAATAATTAACGAAACAAAAGGTAAAAAGGTTGTTATCTATGGTAGATCGCGACAAGAGTTTGCATTACTCCTTTATTTTCTGGATGGGACAGCCTCAGAAATTCTGTTTTTACCGACAGATATAAACAAAAAACTATACCAAGAATATATAGATCAAGTACAGGTTGACTATGCTGCTGAATATAGTGATGAAGATGGTATTAAATTGATTGCTGTTAATACTAATATGACTGTAGCTAACAATGAGGTAGCTGAGGTAGCTGAGGTAGCTGAGGTAGCCTCGACCGACTGGATCATACCCACATCAGGCACTACTAACGTTCCTAAGTTAGTAGCGCATAAGCTAGATGGGTTAACGCGAACTATCAAGTCTAACTCCGATCTAGGCAAAAAGTTTACATGGGGATTGGTGTACGATATTTACCGTTTTGCAGGTATACAAGTATACCTGCAGGCATTGTTAGGGGGGTCAGCACTAATTATACCTTCGTCGGATATGAATATAAGCGTGATGCTTTCCTTTTTCTATGAGAGCGAGTGCAATACTATCTCTGCAACACCATCATTTTGGCGTAAGGCTTTAATGTCTCCAAGTGCTAATGAGTTAAAGTTAACCAACATTACTTTGGGTGGAGAAATAGCTGACACTCAAATACTTAAATCATTGAGATATCAGTTTCCATTGGCAAAAATAAGACATATCTATGCTTCAACGGAAGCAGGTGTAGGATTCTCTGTAAATGATGGTAAGGCAGGGTTTCCCGTCAGCTATCTGAATTCGGATGAATCGGGAGTTGGTTTAAAAACTGATGATTCAGGACAGCTTTGTATAAAACCCAATAAAATAAGTCAGCATTATATGTCTGGGGACTCCATGCATAATCAAGATGGGTACATTAATACAGGTGACTTAGTTGAAGTAAAAGATAATCGAGTAATTTTTTTAGGTCGTGATTCGGGGGCAATTAATGTTGGTGGTAATAAAGTCCAGCCAGAAGAAGTGGAACGCTGCATATTAGAGACAGGCTTAGTAAATCAAGTCGTTGTCTATGCCAAAAACAGCTCAATGCTAGGCTCATTAGTTTGCGCAAATGTTGTATTAAACAGTTTAGACAAAGATAAAAAGACAGCAAAGCAGGAAATTCTATCACAATGTAAGAGAGGTTTAGAAGCCTACAAAGTTCCAGCCATTATTAAGTTCGTAGATGATATTGAAACCACACAAAGCGGAAAAATAAAAAGAGGTTAAGTATGAGTAAGGGTTTAGTAGTAGTTACTGGTGTTTCACAAGGACTTGGATTGGCAGTAACTCTTCGGCTATTAAATGATGGCTTTAAAGTTGTCGGTATTAGTAGAAGACAAACAAAGGAATTTAAAGAGCTCGAATCTACATTTAAAGACAAGCTGTTCTTTTACAGTTATGACTTCAATAATATCGACGGTATTCACGATTTAGTAAAACGCATAACTAAAGAGCACGGCGCCATTTTTGGACTAGTAAACAATGCTGCCTTGGGTCACGATGGTGTTTTAAGTACTATGCATGAGACACAGATTTCTGAGTTAATTAGAGTTAATATTGAAGCGCCGATATTACTAACAAAATACATTAGTCGTTCTATGTTGATGAAAATGAAAGGTCGGATAATTAATATAGGTTCAATTATTGGATCTACAGGATTTAATGGTCTGTCCGTATACGGCGCAACAAAATCAGCAATGGGTGGATTTACTCGTTCTCTTGCAAGAGAGCTTGGCAAAGCTAAGATTACGGTTAATACGGTGGCACCAGGTTATATGCAGACAGCAATGACAAGTGGGCTTGAAGGTTCAAAATTAGAAAGCATTAAACGTAGAAGCTGCCTTGGCCATCTAGCTACAGTCAATGATGTGGCTGGAACAATTTCATACCTGTTGTCTGAAGACGCAAAGAATATTACAGGCACTACATTTACAGTTGATGCTGGCAGTACTGCCTAAAAGGTCTAATAGTATAATTGTAATAAGTGCTTATCAAAAAGAAGGTAATATGAGAAAGATATGTGTTGTCACCGGTACTAGAGCTGAGTACGGCTTGTTATACTGGCTAATGAAAGAGATATCAGACAGTGTCGATCTAGAGTTGCAAGTTATCGCAACTGGTGCTCACTTGAGTCCAGAATTTGGTTTAACATACCAAGAGATAGAATTTGAGATCAATAAAAAAATTGAAATCTTACTTTCGAGTGATACGGCAATCGGAGTCACAAAATCAACAGGATTGGCACAAATATCATTTGCTGAAGCATATGATGAGCTGAATCCAGACTTTGTTGTTTTGTTAGGGGATAGATATGAAATATTATCTGCTGCGATCTCTGCAATGATTGCAAACATACCTATTGTTCATTTGCATGGAGGTGAGACGACCGAAGGTGCATTTGATGAGTCTATAAGACATGCTATTACAAAGATGAGTCATTTACATTTTACAGCAGCAGAAGCATATAAAAATAGAGTTATTCAACTAGGTGAACAGCCACAGACTGTGTTTAACATTGGTGGTATGGGTATTGAAAATATTAATAGAATGACTTTACTAGATCAAGACCAATTGGAAGAGCAGCTCGGTTTCAAACTTGGAGAGAAAAACCTCTTGGTTACTTTCCATCCGGTTACTTTAGAGCAAAACAGTGCTGCTTCTCAGTTTTTAGAGTTGTTAAATGCACTGGATAAGCTAGAAAATACAAGAATTATATTTACTAAGGCAAATAGCGATACTGACGGAAGGGTTATAAACTCTATGATAGATGAGTATGTGCTTAATAATAGCCAGAAGTCTGTTGCATTTACATCACTTGGGCAGCTCAGGTTTTTAAGTTGTTTACAATATGTTGATGCTGTTGTTGGTAATAGTTCAAGTGGCATCTCAGAAGCTCCTAGCTTTAAGATAGGTACTATTAATATAGGCGATCGTCAAAAAGGCCGATTAAAATCCCTAAGTATAATTGATTGTGATCCAACGACTTCAGATATAACTAGAAGTTTAGATGTATTGTATTCTAATGAATTCAAAGAAATAATTGAAAAGGCTCAAAATCCTTATGAATCTAATGGTTTTGCAAGTCAGAAAATAATAAGAGTATTGAAAGATATAAGTTTAGACAGCAGTCTATTAAAGAAGAGTTTTTATAATATTGCAGGGTTAACTTATGAATAGGCTTGAGAAGATAAGAATTAATGCTAATCATAGTATTACAGAAGCGCTTGAAGCTATCGACGAAGGCGGCATACATGTAGCATTAGTGCTAAATGATGATAATCAGCTTATAGGAACGGTTTCTGATGGCGATGTTCGCAGAGCCATACTAAATGGTATTCCACTTAGTGAACCAGCATCAAATATAATGTCTAAAAAACCAATAATAGCTAACCAAAATGATAGTGAAGAAACAATTAAATATATAGCGTTAAAAAATACTATCTATCAAGTACCTATTGTTGATAATGATAATCGTGTTGTAGATATTAAACTCATTGAAGACTTTATGTTAGATGAAGTCAAGAGTAATAAAGTTTTGTTGATGGTTGGAGGTCTTGGGACTAGACTACGTCCTTTGACGGATAAAACTCCAAAACCAATGCTAAAGGTTGGTAATAAACCAATACTAGAAACCATACTGAAACAATTTAAGATTCATGGTTTTAAAGATATTATCCTGTGCGTTAACTATAAATCTGAAGTAATCGAAGAATATTTTGGCAATGGTAAAGATTTTGGATTAAATATTGAGTATATCAAGGAAGAAAAGAGAATGGGAACGGCAGGTTCTCTAAGCTTGATTAAGGAAAAGCTAACCGAACCATTTTTTATAATGAATGGTGATTTATTGACGAATATTAATTTTAATCATCTCTTAAAGTATCATCAAGACTTAAGTTCAGATGCAACCATGTGCGTAAGAGAATACAATTTTCAGGTACCTTTTGGTGTGGTTGAAATTCATAATGACCATAATATTAAGTCTGTCACTGAAAAACCAAACCATAGTTTTTTTGTTAGTGCTGGTATATATATGTGTAATCCAAGTGTGTTGGATTATATACCAGAAGATAAGTTTTATGATATGCCTACATTATTTCAAGATGTTATTGCCAAGGGCCTGAATGCCGTCTCATTCCCTATACATGAGTATTGGCTAGATATTGGAAGAGTAGAAGAGTTTGAGAAAGCTAACAACGAATTTAAAGAGGTTTTTGGCGAATGAATGTATTGATTATTGGGTATGGATCTATAGGTAAAAGACATGAGGAGGTTCTTAGAGAGATTGATGGTATTTCCAACATAGATATTGTTTCTAAACAAAATATAAAAGACAAACGAGTATATCCCAGTCTTGATAAAGCGCCGCTTGAAAAATACGACTATTTCATAATTTCATCTGAGACATTTAAGCATTTCGAACAACTTAGTTATATAAACCAAAAGGTTGAGAATAAGTTGATTTTTTGCGAAAAACCTTTGTTTGAAGACTATAAATTTTTTAAGCCTAAGAATGATATTTATGTAGGTTATGTTTTGCGCTACCACCCGCTTCTAAAGACTTTAAAACAAATAATAGATAAAGAAAATATTTATTTTTCTAGTGTTGAGAGTGGTTCATACTTACCCAACTGGCGTATAGAAGGTGATTACAGAAAAAGCTACAGCGCTTCTAAAAAAAAGGGAGGAGGTGTTCTACTAGATTTAAGTCATGAATTAGACTACGTTGAATGGTTGTTTGGAATTACAGACGCTATGTCTTGTATGACAGAGAAAGTATCTGAGTTAGATATAGAAGCAGAAGATTTAGCCGTACTTAATCTAAAAACTGATCGCAATACACACGTCAATATAATTCTAAATTATTTTAGTAAGATACCAATACGAAAGATTATAGCCCATAGTAAGAATAGTACATTTTATGTAGATTTAATAAATAATACTCTTATAGTTCAAGATAGAAATGGTGTCAAGTTGAGAGAAATAGCAGAAACTTTTGATAGAAATATGATGTATAGAGATATGCATATAGATGTGTTGGGTGAAAGGTTATACGCAGCAACTTACCAACAGGCTATCAGTATATTGAAAATAATAAATCGTATTAATGAGTAATATAAAATACGAAATAGAACTACTAACATTAAGTTAAATTCGCATCCATAAAATATGATAGCTATAGTTAGTCCCCTTCAGAAGATTTACAGCGTTAACATCGTTTGAAGTATCACACATACATTTGCGCTCGGTTGCCTTGTATCTTTTTTAAACTGAATCAACTATATTAAATATTAGAAGGTTATAAATGTTAGTAATTAAACTCAATTATCTATGTAAGCTAATAAAAAATTCAATGGGTCAAATATTAAAAAAAATTGTTATTCCAAATAACTATTTTAATAAAGACATTGAAAATCATAGCTCTCCTGGAGAACAAGATATAGCATTCGAAGAGAAAAAATATATTTATAATGAGATTACAACAGAGTTATATAGCGATGGTGTGGACATCACAAATTACGAGAATAAATTAGATTATATTTTTAATAGTTTATCTGAAAAAGTTGTAAACGGTAGTGCTACAGCGTTTGATAAATTATCTTATTTTACCTTAATTTCAGATACTGAAAGCATAGAAGTTATAATAAATAATCTCATCGTATCTTACATAGATGAAGTAAAAACATTAATTAAAATCGAGAGTGTGAGAAATAGGTATTTTGGCATACTGAATAATCTGCAAGTATTATTCCCCTATGTTAATAGGATTGCCACACATTTCATGAATACGAAAGGTATTTTAATAAAAGTTAACGATTTCTATAGATTGTTTGATATTTGTTTAAAATACAAAAATTCAAAAAAAATGCTAATGAAAGATGAAGATATATTAAAGTGCGAAAGCCATTTAAGTATTATCTATACTAACTATACTGTGTATGAGTCTACTTTCGGCGATATTGTTCATCACAACAAACATATGAAAAAGAATTATCAAAGTTTTGGTAGTAGGAAGCTATATATATTAACCACGATGTCAATAAGGGCTTATTATACTGAGGATTGTGAATATGCTCAATTAGCAAATTATGAGCTATTAAAAGCAAAAGAGCGTTTAAAATCGGAAATCAATGTTTCAGACCTTTACAATGCTTTAAAAATTTCTAATTTACTATATATTGATAACAGTGAATTGTGTAATATTTTTTATTCTAGATATAACTTCTTCTATAGTCGTATGACGCAATTTGAATTAAGTGAAGTATATAACATGGTCAGTGAGAACGAGGAATTCTATCACAAGACAATGGATCTAATACACTCCCACATTTCTAAAGAATCTACTCATACAAGCATAGCTTTTAGGCTTAATAAAATATACGTTGATAACTTGATTAAGTACGGATTGACGGACAAAGCGAAAAAAGAATTTAAGCTTTTTATTAATAGATTCGAATGCGATTCAACATTTAGAGCTATAAACTACATCGCTACTCTAGAAAGATTGGGTATGCTAGTTGAACGTGAAGATTTGTTTAATATTTGGTATGACAAATTTATATTCTCACGCTTTCTAGGAGATAAAATTAGTATCGCTAATATTGTTCCTTTAGTTACAATGCAATATAAAATCTCCCAAATCAATAATCTTAAAGCTTTAAAAGAAGTTTATTTTAAATTTTTAAAAAATAAAATAAATATAAAAAACAGTAAACGATTGATTGTTATTAATCCGTTACATGATTTAAATACTATGTATGCTCCTCTTCATCTATATCGTAACCTAATACAAAACCATAGCGTTCCTATTTTGAATTTATCTTGTGGTCAAATTGATTTCTTTAACGAAAGAGAACTAATTCTAGGTAATCAAAATATACCGCTTCTTAACTTTGATAATATGAGTGTCATCAATCAACCGAAGCACTGGAATAACGATTTTAGTGATTGGAGAGTAGACATAGATAAAAAAATTATAGAATGTAACGGTACTAACTTATATCAAAGTTTTTTTGAAACGATAGCGCGTAACCAAAAAGTTTATACATTTGATTGGAGTTCTGCATCGTCACTGTACTATTTTCAATTATTTAAAAGAAGGATAGATAGAAACGCATATGTATATAAAGAACTATTAAATCAATTAAATAACAGTTCTATAGTTTTTCTAGCTAACATGCATCACTATGCACCGTGGGCGTATTATTATCACAGATCATTGCAACTGAATAGGCCTGAACGAGAATCTCTAGTTCAAGTTACTGCAGCCTATGAAAATTATTCAGTAGATCTTAAGACTCTCACTTATAATACTATGACTGCACTCAATCTTACTAAGCATAAAAACTCAAGATCCGCCGTTTTCGGATCATCTGAAAATTTCTACACTTGGGCAAGGTCTGAAGTTGAGAATATCTCAAATGAGTTTATTGAGTCATATGTTGAGGAATATCGTCGAAAAGTTAATGAGACCATTGAACGAGAAGGTATTTCGGATTCACTACTAGAAGCAATAAAACAAGCTAAAAAAAATAATAAGACTATTGTATGTATTTTGGGAAAAAGATTGTGTGACCTATGTGTGCCAGAAATGAAGGGTGTGTTTCCTAATATGAAGGCTTGGGCTAATGCTACTAATCAATTTGTTTTGCAAAATGATGATATCTTTATGATCGTTAAACCGCATCCGCACGAGATAAAGTATGAAATATCGATGGTAGAGCTGGAATCTTTTCTAGATTGGTTTTCAGATGAAGATGGAATTTATAAGTTGGGCCATAGAGAATGTGGTCTTGATGAACTCATCCCATATGTAGATTGTTTCCTAATGTGGAACGGGACGTCAACAGTAAATCTAGCCAAGCAAAAGGCAAACGTTATAGTATGTGATGACTGGGCTAATAAAGATTATCCAATCGACCTGTATCAGCCTGCAAGTAAAGAAAGTTATTATGACGATATCAAAAAATCAAAAAATTGGGACGAAAGTAGTGAGGCAGTGATTTATAGAGCGAAACTTGCATATCTTTATACTAAAAACCTAGAGAATGCTGATTTTTCAGTAAAAAATATAGGTATTGTTAGAAGTTCAACTAACGTGAATTGGAATGTACCATATGTTAAATTAGGTGCTCTAGAAAAAGAATTTATGACTCCTGAAGAGAGTTATGAGGATATGGTAAATCGAGTTTTTGAAACTTAAAATTTTATATTCAAGTATGTATACTTTTAAGATAAATCACTCATTTTCTATCAAAATTATTTTTTTCTTTTGTAAAATTACTGTTCAACACAGAAATTGTAATTAACAATCCAATTATAAAGGCTTTATGAGGTTATATATGAAAAAAATACTTTGTACTATTTGTGCAAGAGGTGGAAGTAAGGGTGTAAAAAATAAAAATCTACTTATGATTGCTGGTAAGCCATTGATTGCTCATACTATTGATCAAGCTTTGAAGTCCGGTCTATTCAAGCATGTAGTTATTAGTACGGACTCTGATCAAATTGCAAGCGTAGCTAAAGAATATGGAGCTGAAGTTTTTTTTAAACGAGATCAATCAATGGCCTCAGATACTGCAGGTAAGCTGCAGGTTATTCAGGACGCCTTTCAGAAAAGTGAAGAATATTATGATATTGAATTCGATTATTTAATTGACCTAGATGCTACTTCACCTTTAAGGGATGTTTCAGATATTATAGATACATATGCACACCTAATTAAGAATAACTATGAAAACGTTATTACTGCATCGGTTAGCCGCCGTAGTCCATATTTTAATATGGTGGAGTTCGACGAAAACAAGCAATTGAAAACAAGTAAGTCAGTTGATGCTCTTGTTGTTAGGCGACAGGATGCACCTCAGACATATGATATGAATGCATCAATTTATGCATGGACTCGTGACGGATTGCTAAAAAGACAAAGTGTAATTCATGAAAATACAGGATTATTTATCATGCCTGAAGAGCGCTCAATAGATATTGATAATCCAATTGATTTAGAAGTGGTTTCTTACTTATTATCCAAAAAAGTGGGTATTGATAATGCAAAATAATAATAAAGTAATTGTAGTAACTGGTGGCGCAGGCTTATTAGGTAGTACTTTTATTAAAGAAATAGCTAAGCAAGGTTGGCAAGCTATAATCGCAGATATTAACGAAGATCGAGCACAAAAAGTTATTGCAGAATGTGTAGCATGTGGTTATCCAAAACCACCATATTTTATTAAATTAGATATTAATGATGAAGAATCTGTTAATGAATCTATTGCCTCTATATTTAATATGTTTGGTAAAATCGACGGCCTGGTTAACAATGCCTATCCGAGAAATAGGAATTACGGGAAACATTTCTTCGATGTAAAATATGACGATTTTTGTGAAAACATCAACCTGAATATAGGTGGTTATTTTTTATGTTCTCAAAAGTTTGGTGCTTTTTTTAAGCAACAAGGGCATGGTAATATTATCAATATGGGCTCGGTTTATGGTGTGATTGCCCCTAAGTTTGAAGTGTATGATGGCACGGAAATGACTTTAGTGGTTGAATATGCAGTCATTAAATCTGCTCTATTGCATTTAACCAAATATATGGCTAAATATTTTAAAGGTTTAAATATTAGAGTGAATGCGATTTGTCCAGGTGGTATATTTGATTCTCAGAATGAAAAGTTTCTAGCTCAATATAATGAACAATGTTTGAATAAAGGGATGTTAGATCCTTCTGATATCAGTGGTCTATTAGTATTTCTTTTAAGTGATAATAGTGAATATATAAACGGACAAACCATATCAGTAGATGATGGGTTTACTTTGTAAGATAATAGCTGTGAATCTACTATACACGTACGATGGTAAAATAATATGTTGAAATTAGATATAGATCACATAAATAGGAACTTAAAAAAAATATCAAGAGATCCTAAACTATTTTTTAAAGACTTCACAAATAAAAGAGTGCCAAATATACCACCTTTGAAAAACGCGTTAAATTTAATATTTGAATATTATGAAAACGAAAACAAAGCAGAGGTAAAGGAATTACTAAGACAAAATGCGTCTAAAGAATCGCAAATCCTATCTCAGAATTCAGATTTAAAATTTGTCAACCTTACAGATTATAATAATCAGCTGTATCAGTTTACCAAGCGGTATAATGTTAATAGCTTTAAGCGGGGTGATGAATACATCTGGCCCTACATACGTAACCATATGCTAGTAAATCTCTATGCTACGTGGAGAGGTCGAGAAAGTTATAAGCAACTAAATCCATTAGCTTTATCTACAGCACATTTTTCGAAATTTACACAATATACTAGAGATTATAGTATGGCATCTATTAGTGCCAAACCCTTTGACAACCTTGAAAACGAAGAAGTAGATATATTATTTATTTGTCAGCATAGTGGCTTTGGTCGTACTGAAGTTGATGGTGAAATATATCATCGTTTAATTGATCCATTATTTGAAGCTGCTTCAACTATTACGTCCAGCAAAAAAATAGAGTTTATCTCTAATCCTAATACTAATTTTATTGATATTTGGCATAAATATAAATATAAAACCCTCTCTATTCTCCCTCCAGAGTTTCAAAAAGTTGGTTATCATAACCTTTGCACATATGATGAAAGTTTCTTTATAAATTTCAAAGGGTTATTCAGAACACAAATGTCAGTTGATAGGCATATTTTAAATTCAGTTGTTGATTATGAAATGCATACTAGAGAATGGATGCTAACTGTATTAAAACAGATTAAACCTAAAGTAATATTTTTAACATCATTTCATTATCACGCTTCTTTGATTTCAGCAGCTAATGAACTAGGAATATTAACAATAGATATTCAGCATGGATTGCAGGCAGGCGATGGCATTCTATATAACCATCATGAGGAAATTCCAGAGAAAGGTTATCAATCTTATCCAGACTACTTTGCAGTCTGGGGAAATAAGGAGTTAAAAAATATAGAACGTAACTTCCCTAATAAGGGTCATAGGGCAATATTATTAGGTAACCCATGGCTTAATAAGCTCGAAGAGTTTGAGTATGAGTTTCCAGATTCTGTGACCAAAAAACTTGATAGTGAGAAACGCTTAATTGGATTAATTGTGTTACAAGACCAAGAAAAAATACAAGACTTATATAAAAATATAATTAAAAGTACCGAGAGCCAAGTTTTTTGGTTGGTCCGACATCATCCTACGAGTCGGAAGTTTTTTAAAGCCTATGACTTCATCAACGGATTAATAAATGACCAAGTATTGATAGACGAATCTATTGATCAAGCTAATATAAGAGCATTATTTGACAAGGTTAATTTTACATTATCGGAAGGTTCTGCTTTGGCTTATGAAGCTAGCCAGTACGGTATAAAAAACTTTGTGTTTAGCGACTATGCCGCTAAGAATTTTGCCGATGAGATTGAAACTGATAGTTTTTACTATGTTCATGATGTTGATAGTTTTAATTCAATTTTTAATACTATTGACTTTGACTCTAAAGTGAACGAATATTTGCCATTTGAAAATGTTAATTTATTTGATTTTATTAAGGAAACACTAGAAATCTCAAATCGCAAAGATATACCAAGGAATCCCTTTGTTTTTACAAATGAGATATTAATAAAACAATTTCAAGATAATGTGGGTGCTAAGCTAGACTTAATTAATAACTACCTTGCTGATGGCTATAAAATTAAAGCGGTCGAAGTATTCTATGAACTGAGAGAGCTTTTAGGACAGGCACCTGCTATTGCAAAGCTGTGTGAAAATGAACATGAATATTTCGCAAAAGAGTCCAGAATTTTTAAAAATATTATAAATTCTGAATTCGGTGAAGAAAATCAGAATGTGTTCATGGTAGCTGATTCACTTGGTTTACCACGACCGAATGAAACAGTGAGAAATGATTTTGGCGCAAAAACTACTACAGCATGGCATTTTAATCAGAATGCCCTGTCACAAATTAATGGGCACAAGATGGGTATCTGGGCGCAAAGATATCTTACAACATCTAGATTGATTGACTCATGGAGCAAGATAGTCGGTCATTTAGAAAATAAACATTTAATCGTGCATTTGGGACTCAATGATAGCTCTGAAAGAATATTTCTAGAGCATCAAAGGCTCGGTATGGATCTGCTAGAACTAAATGTGAAGAAAGAAATTATTGACTTTGGGAAGAAGTATCGTAAAGATATTATCTCAAATCAGTACGAATTTAATTATGTCAGCCCTGATCAGTTCGGAAGTAATCTTCAGGAAATAATAAACCTTGCAAATGAAGAGGGTGCTAGCTCGATTAGTTTTGTGAATATTATTTCTTTCCCTAAGTCGCATGAGATAAATACACCTCGTAGTTTTATTAATACCCAAAAGTATAACGCAATTATTAGTAGCGTTGTTAATACAAATGACAATGCATATTTGATAGATCTTGAGAGTGCATTTATACAAGAAGGCAAGGACAATTGTATGCTCGAGGACAACATGCATTTATCTTCCATAGGACATGAAACGCTTTCAAATGAAATTCTTACTAAGTTAGATGGCGGAGTCAAACTAGAATATACAGTAGCACTTGTTGGAGTTGGACAATTTGGTAGTCGATATCTACAGGGTATAAAAAAAATCAACTTAAAAAATAGTTCTTTAAAAGTTCAGTTAATTGAAAATGATGAAAAAGCTAGAGCGTTAGCTATCAATAGGTTTAATGAAATAGTCGAGAATCTTAATACAAGTATCACAGTTGAGTTTTGTGAAGATATCGCAAGCTTATCGAATAACTTAGATTTAGTAATTATTGCTACAGCAGCGGAAATAAGAGCGGAGATATTACGAGAGCTTTTACTTCAGAAAAAAGTTAAGAATCTAATCCTTGAAAAAGTGCTTTTCCAAAAACCAGAGGATTATATTGAGTTCAAAGATAAGTTTTCCAATCTTGATATTAACGTATGGGTTAATCACTCTAGACGTGAATTTAGTTTTTATAAAAATATCGTGGGTGATATCAGTAAAAGCAAATTTATAAACTTTAGCGTAAGTGGTATAAACTGGGGATTGGCATGTAATGGATTGCACTTTTTAGATTTGATTTTGTTCTTGCAGCAATCAAAGTCAGAGAATTGTCCCAATGTTAACTTGAATATTGATGTGGAACAAGTACTACCTGCTAAGAGAAAGGGTTATTATGAAGTCTTTGGTAATCTAAATGGTAAAATTGGTAAAGCAAGTGTTAATTTAGATTGTAGGCATACAGATGATAATCGTGTTGACACTATAATTAATATTAATACAGATACTATTAGGTTTTGTATTGATGAGGCGCGAGGTGAGGTGTCTTATGCATCAATTACTAATGATTGGAAGTGGGTACAAGAGAAAATCGCTATCATAGAACATCAAAGTGACTTGACCCCTCATATTGTGGAGGACATTCTGGTGAATAGTCGTTGTAACCTACCTACATATAAGGATGCGTGCTTGCTGCATGAACCATTTATAGAAGTGGTTTTAGGTACTTTAAAATCAGAAGTTAATGATACAATCACTACTTGCTTAATAAGCTAGTAGAAAAAAATCAATGAGGTTTATCAATGAATACTACTTGGTTAGTTGGTGCTGGTTTAATGGCTCGAGAGTACGTAAAGGTCTTAGAAGAATTATCCTCAGACTTTATTGTAGTTGGGCGTGGAAAAAAATCAGCTGAAGAATGTAAGAAAATCACACAAAAGACTATATACCTAGGTGGATTATACACTTTTTTAGCTACTGAACCAGCTATCCCATCGCATGCAATTGTTTCTGTAAATGTAGAAGATCTATATTCGTGCACAGCAGCATTGATTAAATATGGTGTTAAGAACATTCTGGTAGAGAAACCAGGTGGGTTAGATCAGTACGAAATCTCTCACTTAAAAGAGCTTGCAGATAAGTACGAAACTAGTTTATTAATCGCCTATAATCGAAGATTTTTTTCCTCGGTATATAAAGCTAGAGAAATAATTGAAGAAGACGGTGGTATTAGGTCTTGTTTTTTTGAGTTTACTGAACGTTCTAATGTTATTGAAGGTTTAGATAAGCCTGATATTGTTAAACAAAATTGGTTTATTGCGAATTCAACGCACGTAGTTGATCTGACTTTTCACCTCATTGGTAAGCCTAGTGAAATAACAACATATTCACAAGGGTCTCTAGTCTGGCATCATAGTGCCGACAAATTTTGTGGTTCTGGTATAACTAATAACAGTATTATGTTTAGCTACTTTGCTGATTGGGGTGCACCTGGCCGTTGGTCGATTGAGGTTTTAACAGCAAAGAATAGATTGATTTTCAAACCAATGGAAAAGCTGAAAGTAATGAGGGCTGGTACTTTCAATGAAGAAGAAATAGTACTTGATGAACAGCTAGACATTGATTTCAAACCTGGGCTATTTAAGCAGACAGAAACATTCTTGAACGGAGACTTTAGTCTTCACTGTTCAATAGATGAGCAAGCTAGTTTAATGGATGTTTACAGAAAAATAGCTAACTATAGTGATTAGTAGTTTTTTATTATAGAGTAGTGCTTGCATAAGTTGTAGCTAACCATTGAGATTCAATTAGCAAAATATAGGAAAAAAAGGCTTTTACAACAAGTTTACAGTAGCTCAGATTTAGTATAATCAGTTTATTAATTTTATGAGTAGCTTTACAGATGGTTTGTTATCTGTCTGCAAAGCTACTCTTTTTCGTTTTAAGTAAAGCTCAAAACTATCATAAATAATCAGTATATGTTTATAATATTAGTGCATATCATATTTATCTAAAAAGTATGTACTTGAGAGTTCTAAGGACATTAAGTGGTTTCATATTAAAAAATCATAAGTGCGGATTGGAGCTAGTAAATATGTATAATCCACTTAAAATGGTAAGTTACAGAACTTATCGTTATTCTGTAAGTTTAAAGTGATTAAACTTAAGGTTTCCTTAATATAAGTGCAGACATTTACTTCTTAGTTAGTCGTATGTTGATAGGTGTGGCTAACATACCAGTTCTGTTTTTTGGGTATAACTGTTGAGACTATTATGAGATGTGTGATAACGTTCGGTACTTTTGATCTTTTTCATTATGGTCACCTTAGGCTCTTAGAAAGAGCTTCTGAGTGTGGTGATAAGTTATATGTAGGTATATCTAGTGATGCATTTAGTGCTAAAAAGAAAGGGCGTTTACCAGTTTATAATGAATTCGAAAGAATGAGTATAGTATCAGCACTAAGCTGCGTTGATGGCGTGTTTTTAGAAGAATCAATGGAAGCTAAACGTAAGTATTTATCTGAATATAATGCTGATGTACTAGTCATGGGATGTGATTGGCAAGATAAGTTTGATGAGCTTAAAGATATTTGTGACGTGATATATCTTGATAGAACTGTCAGTATCTCAAGTACTGAAATTATCTCACGTATTAATACGGATTATAAGTTTTGAGCTATTTTAATCTAGACTTAAGAAAAACTGCTAGAAAGCTGATTAAGTTTGTCAAACACCCAGTTTTATCATGTCATGATATTTACCTAAAACGATATAAATTAAAAGGTCATGATGATATACAAAAGAATCTTAATCAGTTGATCTCTTTTAAACAATATTATCCTGTTAATGATTTGATGTATAAAGATGAGCATCTATGGCCATATCTACGTAATCACTTATGGGCAAATATCAACTCGGTATCATTAGGAAGCTTTGATGATTATATATTGCGAGCTTCAAGAATACAGGGGACTTTTTTTGAGGATTTTAGCCCTAAAATAAGGAATAAACTGCAAAATAATTCTCAGTTAGTTCAAGCTAAAAACTTCAAAAACTTAATCCAGACAGATATACTTTTTTTTGTCATGCAGAATGCAACAGAAAAGCTAGAAAGAGATGGTCTTATAAGTCATAAATATATAGATTATTATTACAAGGCTGCTTCTGAGCTTACAACGGTTCAAAAGTATGAAGTGATCAGGACTAGTAATTTAGCAGAAGATTGGGATAGATATGAAATTCCAGCAAAGCTTTTAGTCTTGTCCAAGAAATTTGTAAACGATTTTAGTGCTGAAATTAGTTATGATAAATCATTGTTTAATTGTATGCGTGAGAATATACCTATACTAAAAACATTGACTAAAAAAGATTTGTTAGATATTTTAAACTATGAGTTAAGTGCTAGACTTTACTATATTGAACTATTAAAAGCAATTAACCCGAAAGTTGTTTTTCTAAACTTTTATCATCGATATGCACCACTCATCTCTGCTGCTGAGCATTTAGGGATTTTAACTGTAGATTTACAACATGGGATACAGAGAGGTTGGACGCCGCTTTATAATAGATTTGAAGAGGTATCTAATAGAAGTTATCAAGCATTACCTGATTATTTTGCCGTCTACTCAAAACTGGATGTACAAAATATTGAATATAATTTCAGGTCGAAATCTAAACATAGACCTTTACTAATGGGCTATTCTTGGTTAAATGAAAGTACAATAAGTCGTGAGAGTCGGGATTCTTACTTAGATTTTCTAGAAAATTTATGTTCAGGACAAAAAATAATTCTCTTTGTTCTTCAAAAACAAAGAGAGCTACCTCAATATTTGCTTAATGTAATCAAATCTACTAGTAATAAATATACATGGTTAATAAGACATCATCCCAAAGGTCATAAATTCAAAATTCTTGATTTTGACTACCTTGATAATGTGATCATTAATGATTTATTAGATCAAATGCCTCTCAATATCTTAGCTTCTAAGTTAGATATAAGTGTATCTGAAGGTTCTGCGTTGAGCTATGAACTTAAGTTACTTGGAATTAAAGGCTTAATTATTGGGCAAGAGGGTAAGGATAACTACACTGATGAGATAGTTAATAAAGAATTATATTATGCACATGCAGAATTGGAAAGTATTATTGGGAGGTTGGCCTACCTAGAAGCTTTAGAGTCAGAAGATAATAATAGATTGATGAATGATATTTCCGCAAGAAAACTTATTGAAAATACTTTGAAACTTAGTAGTATAAAAAATGATGAAAAATTTTAAGATTGCTTTCATCGGTTGGAACCTTTTTCAATTTAACCATGTCTCCGTTCTATTGAGGGCTATACCAAGCTCTACGTTTATTATTGAATATAGAAATGATGAGCAATGTTTTTTTGATCCAAATATATTAGCAGAGTTTGGTGATAGAGTTATAAAATTACCAAAAAATAGAATTATAGAAGTCGATGGAAGATTTGATATAATGGTATGCCAAACACCGTTTGATGATATCGTAAAATTTAAAGATACTAAAATAGTTATGATTCAGTATGGTTATGCTAAAGAACCGCATAACTATGGCACATGGCGCACTTTAGCTGATCTAAACCTAACATATGGTGATTATGCGAAATCCAAAATAAAGCCTTTCTCTCCCGCTGTATCTATAGGGAATCCAAATTATGATGTATGGGAAAATACAAATTATAAATTAACAGTCTATAAAAAATATAGTGAGATTCTGGATTCGAAAAAGAAAACAATTTTGTATGCACCTACATGGGGAGAGTTAAGTAGTATTGACGCATATGAAGGCGCTATTACAAGACTTACTTGTAAATACAATGTTTTAATTAAGCCTCATCACAATACTTCAATTTTTAAGCAGAAGGGAAGTGGTTCTAGTTTTTTTGAAAACTGCATTGTTTTCAGCGAGTATAGTGATATTTTAGAGTTGTTAGCTGTGTCTGACGTTCTGATTTCCGATTATAGTGGTGCAATCTTTGATGCGCTTTATTTTCGAAAACCAATTGTCTTATTAAATAATTCTGATGCACTTTATAGTAATAAGCTAGATGAGCATAGTTTGGAGTATTCTAGAAGGTCAGATATTGGGACGGTTGTTGAGAGTGTATCTGGGTTAGAGCAGGGTATTAATAAAGCTTTATTATTTCAAGCTCCATATACTCATGTACAAGATTCATTAAGAGAGCAGCTTTTCTCACAAAGTTATAATACACCTTCTAAATTTTTATTAGAAATTGATAATTTGTTAAATAATAAGTACGTACTGACTCAGAGTCAAAAGTATATTAGAGAGACTGTTAAAGAAAATCTTAATTTGGTGAGCAAAAATAGAGAGTTGAACATGCGTAATAGACCTCTATCACTTAAGCTTAGAAGAAAATTAATAGTTAGCATTACTAATTTTTTCAATATAGTTAAGCGATAGATACCTGAAATTTTTGGTATTTCAGAGTAGAGTATATTGCTTCAAGATATAAAATAACTGTCTAGGGTTTAGTTTAGTGCTTTTATAAAAAGACTGCCCCAACACCGTAACCTCTTTTCCTCTTAACATAGCCTCAAATCCACCTAACGACGTAATCGTATAGACATGATCGATAGTTTCCAGTGCATCGACCAAATGAATAGATTGAGTAAGGATAAGGCAATCTAGCTCAATGAGTGTACTGACAATGTCAGGGTTGTCTAACGTCATTGGGTGTGGTTTGACGATTATCTGAGCGTCAGGATTTTCTTTGATTGCCTTCTTCACTACATCAAGTAAAGTAATACCCTCACCGCTACCGTATTTCAGTGAGTCATCATGTGGTACTTGACCTAATACCAGAATACGTTCTTTATCCTTAGTACCATATATTGGTGCGACATCGACATAAGGTTGATGATTATATTTGCTCACTCTATGCGATACATAATAATCAAGCATCTCTTGTGCTAGCACCTCATCATAGTTATCCTGCTCAAAGTCAAAATTTGCAATGAGGTCTGTCAGATCGTTTGGTCGCGTTGTGTCAAAATATGGCGCTTGGCTATCCATTACAATAGATAATGGTGGCACGCTACTATCATCATCAGGACCTGAACGGATAAAACCATCTTCTAGGAAAAAAATGTCTATACCTTGGGCGCGGACATACTCAATAAAGTATTGAGGCGCTTTATATCCCCAAATATAGATGACAGGGTTTACCTTTTGGATAAAAGGTTTGAGCCAAAGATTAAAATATTGCTTATCAAAGTGTCGTTGTATTTGTACATGTGCCGACTCAAACACCCATTCGTTGACGATATCTTTCCATGGCAGCATACCAACCACTAGCGCCAAACGCTGGTTAGGGTAGCGATAGTGTTTATAGTAACCTGACAATAGTGGCTTAAAGTAGTTGTTGAATTTCATGACGTAGTCGACGGCTTGGATTGGTAGCGGAAAATTGGATATATATTATTAATATATTTACGTTGGCAATGTATTATAGTTCCCAGTATAGTTGCATTTATGAGCAAAGACGAATAACTAATTCATAAAGTAACGGATCGATGTTATGAAAAATAAAATATTAGTTACTGGCGGTGCTGGATATATCGGTTCCCATACTTGTATAGCACTACACGAAGCAGGCTATGATATTGTTGTATACGATAACTTATCTAATAGTAGCCGTGAAGCGATTAACCGTGTCTCTACTCTTATTGGACAGACAATTGAGTTTATCGAAGGGGATATACGAGATCCTGAGTTACTGAGAGAAGTTTTTGCTTCGCACGAATTCTTTGGCGTGATTCACTTTGCTGGGTTAAAAGCAGTTGGGGAATCAGTAGCAAAGCCATTGCTGTATTACAATAACAATGTCAGCGGTACCATAACCTTGTTAGAAATTATGGAAGAGTATGATGTAAAAAACTTCGTTTTTTCATCATCTGCCACTGTCTATGGTGACCCTGAATCTTTACCTATCGATGAGAGCTCGAAGCGTTCTTGTACCAATCCTTATGGACAAAGTAAGCTAGCTGTTGAATACATATTAGAAGACCTAGCTGTGTCTGATGACAGTTGGAACCTGATTGCTCTTAGGTATTTTAATCCAGTAGGCGCGCATATATCCGGACAGATTGGCGAAGACCCCAATGATATTCCTAATAACTTGATGCCTTATATTTCTCAAGTGGCCGTCGGCAAACTTGATAAGCTTAGTATCTTCGGTAATGATTACCCTACTGTCGACGGAACAGGTGTCCGTGACTTTATTCATGTTACTGATTTGGCTCAAGGTCATGTGGCTGCATTGAATTATCTAGATAAACAAACCAGACCAAGTGAAGATGGTACGACACAACAATACTCAATAGGCTTTTTACCTATTAACTTAGGAACTGGTAAAGGTACTTCTGTATTGGAATTGGTATCTGCATTTTCTGATGTATCTGGTCAGAGCATTCCTTATCAGTTTGTAGAACGTCGTGCAGGGGATATCGCCAGTTGCTATGCCAGTGCCGATAAAGCGAAAACCCTGTTAGGGTGGCAAGCTGAATTATCGATTGCTGATATGTGTCGAGATACATGGCGTTGGCAGAGCATGAACCCGAATGGATACAATGTATCTTGATACTTGTTAAGCTATCATCGTTTATCTACTACCTTATTCTCACTTAACTTTTGAAACAGTCTTATTTATATGAAAAAAATCATTCACGCCGTTATTCCTGTCGCAGGCTTTGGTACACGTATGCTGCCATTGTCAAAATCTGTGCCAAAAGAGTTGTTGCCGCTTGGCAATCGCCCTGCGATCCATTACGTGGTTGAAGAGGCGATTGCAGCAGGTATTAAGCATATTGTCTTGGTCGGTCATGCGCAAAAGAGCGCGATTGAAAATTATTTTGATATCAATGCGGAGTTGGACAATCAATTGCGTCATAAAGGCAAAGATGAGCTGGCTGATAGCTTAAATTGGTTGCCAGAAGACGTAACAGTATCGATGATACGTCAAGGTAAAGCGTTAGGTTTGGGACATGCAGTACTGGCAGCGCGACCAATCATTGGTGAGCATGACTTTGCCGTATTGTTACCTGATGTCGTGCTTGATCCATTTACCACTAACATGTCTGCTGATAATTTGGCCTTTATGTTAGATGCCTTTGCTACAGATGGTCATTCACAGATATTGGTTGATCAAGTAGCGGATGAAGACGTACATAAGTATGGTATCGCTCAACTAGATGAAAAACTCAGCAATACTAATGAGATTGATGAAGAAATAAATATTAATGCTAGCTTTAAAGTGGCTGGTTTTGTAGAAAAGCCCAATTTAGCTGATGCTCCTTCAAATCTGGCTGTGGTAGGGCGCTATGTATTTAGTAACCATATCTTTGATTACTTAGCCAATACTAAAGCTTCAGTTGGCGGTGAGATTCAGCTGACAGATGCGATTGACGCGCTCATCAGTGAATATGGTGTCCATGTCACGACCATGCACGGTGATAGCTACGACGCAGGCGATATGCGCTCGTATATGCAGGCATTTATCTACTTTGCCGAGCAGCAATTAGCAGATGATGAATAGCTGATGAATAAGATAAAGGGCGATAAGGCCTATAGCAGTGCTCGACATTCTAAATACTGGCAGCAACTACAAACGCTTGCAAAACATCCGTGGTCGCTTACACAGTTATTTGCGCAAGATGATAAGCGTGCCAAGCATTTTAGTGTACAGGCTGGTACGCTGTATATGGACTTTAGTAAGCAGCGTATCGATCAGACAGTATTGTCTAACTTACTGAGTTTGGCCGATAGTTGTGAGCTAGATGCTCGTATTGATTCATTACTACAAGGGGCGATGGTAAATACCAGCGAGCAGCGTGCTGCGTTGCATACGGCGCTACGTTTGCCAGAGACAGCGACATTACAAGTCGATGGACAAAATATCGTCGCTGATGTACATCATAGTTTGTCACAAGTAGCACGCCTATCTGACCGCGTCCGCAATGGTACATGGCGCGGGTTTTCGGGCAAGGCAATTACAGATGTTGTCAATATTGGGGTTGGTGGCTCTGATCTTGGCCCACTCATGGCGACTACAGCGCTCGACGAATGGGCAGATACCAGTATTGAAGTGCATTTTGTCTCCAATATGGACGGTACGCAGCTTGATAATCTACTCAAGCATTTAAATCCTGAGACCACACTATTTATTATCTCGTCCAAATCCTTTGGTACGGTTGACACTTTATCGAATGCTAAGACGGCATTATCTTGGCTACTTACGACGGCAAAACTCCGTGCAGGTACAGAAGATAGTGTATTGCGTCGACACTTTATCGGCATCTCAGCCAATAGGGAAAAAATGAGTGCTTGGGGAATTCATCCTGAGCATCAGTTGCAGCTTTGGGAATGGGTCGGCGGTCGCTTTTCTTTATGGTCGGCGATAGGCCTTGCCATTGCTATTCGTATTGGTATGAGTGGCTTTAAGGCATTATTAAGTGGTGCTCATAGTATGGATGAGCATTTTTCACAGGCTGACTTTGCTGATAATTTACCAGTATTGCTAGGCTTACTTGCTGTTTGGAACAGTACTTTTTTACAAGTAAATGCGCACACTGTATTGCCTTATGATGGCAGGCTAGGCTATTTACCAAGTTATCTTACCCAGCTAGAGATGGAGAGTAATGGTAAGTCCGTTACTCGAAATGGGGATCATATTGACTATGATACGTGTCCAATTCTATGGGGTGAAATTGGCTCAAATGCGCAGCATGCATTTTATCAGCTGCTACACCAAGGCACGCAGCAGGTTTCCTGTGATTTTATCGCTTGCGTGCGACGCTACGGTGATGAGGCGCGAAACTCCTCATTGCAACAACAGCACGAATTATCTTTAGCCAACTGTCTAGCGCAAAGTCGAGTATTGGCATTTGGCAATGCTGCTGTAACAGATCTGGTCGATCCAAAGACAGTATCTCATGCGGATAAATATAAGTACTACCATGGGAATCAACCGTCAACCACATTATTGATTGATGAGCTGACGCCGCATAGCTTAGGAGCATTGATAGCGCTCTACGAGCATAAGGTCTATGTCATGGCCAGCATTTGGGATATCAATCCGTTTGATCAATGGGGCGTCGAGATGGGCAAGCAAATGGCAGACTCCGTACACCATTCTATGCAGCACGTGCAGAAAGATTCTCAAGGTCTATTCGATACGTCTACTGACCAATTACTACAGCGTATCAAACAGCTGTCCTAGCGATAATGGTGTGTCAATAATATAGGAAAGCACGCTCATGGAAACGGCTTTAGATGGTAGCCATATGAATAAATATAACAATAAATCTGAACCAAACCAATTAACTGACTCTACAGTTTGTGTGCTTATTGGTCACAGTATAGAGGCGATTACCAGTGCAGTAGTGCTGGCAAGTCTCGGTCAGTGTGTGCATCTTTACGCAGACAAGGCGCTACTGACGCAGCAGATACAACAGTATGGTTTTGAGCATCATCTGCAAGCGCTGTGGCAAATGTATGAGCAGCAGCAGGTTATTACTAGTAAGGAATTACCAGTTAGTGCCGATATGCTAATAAAAGGCTATGAAGCAGTAGGCCATGACAAAACTGATGCTCAAAATACGGTGACGCTTTATTGGTTATTTTTAGATAGTATTAAGCCGTCGTGGATGGAAGAGAGTTGGATTACCGCTTTTAATCAAAGCCATCAGCAGGCGTTACCTATAATTATGAGCGGCATTGAGCAATTAGGCCATGTAGCCGATTTGGCTCAGCGTTTACAGCGTGCTTGGGTCTACTATGTGCCATTTGTATTCTTACAAGATGGCGATGCGTATAGCTCGATGTTGAATCCTTCGTTATGGCTACTGGGTGAAAAGACAGCGAGTAGCAGCCAGTACTTGAATGTATTGAAGCCCTTGATGCAGCACGCACGCGCTACTCATCATGCTGATATCGCAACGATAGAGTTTGCTCGCAGTAGTATCATGGCGATGCTAGCGACTAGAGTGAGCTTTATGAATGAGATGTCACGTTTGGCTGATAGTCAAAATGTTGATATCAGTCAAGTCAGTCGCATTATGGGATTGGATGAGCGGGTAGGCAGCAGTTATTTAAAAGCAGGGTGGGGCTTCGGTGGTAATACTTTGCCTACCGAGCTGGCTAAATTGCAACAATCAAGCCGTACACACAGTTTGGATATGCCTCTATTGCAATCTATCGTGCATATCAATGAAGATCAAAAAGAGCTGATATTCCGTAAATTTTGGCAATATTTTGATGGGTTCATTGATAATAAAACAGTCATGATTTGGGGCGGTAGTTATAAATCAGGTTCAGGACGTACCGCTGGTTCAGCTATCCATCCATTGTTAGCATTACTGTGGTCTTATAATATTCGCACACTGGTTTATAGCGATAAGGCACAGCATGAGCTTGCCGAGCTTTATCAACAACAGTCATTGCTTGAGCTGATTACTAGTCCCTATCAACAGCTTTGCGATACCCATGCTATTTTTATTATTAGTTGGTCACCGCGAGATCAATTAGATATTGCCAAAATCAATCAGCAAGCCATGCCAGTATTTGATGCGCAAAATGCCCTGACACGCTCGCAAATTAATAGCTTAGTAGGTGACTATATGGGTATTGGTCGAACTAAATAGTTTGGTTTAAGGTTTTCTGTGTATAGAAAAAAGGCTCGCTAATACTCATCAGCGCGCCTTTTTCGACTGACAATCAGAATGATTTTTACTGAGTTAATGACTTTATGCTGGTACGGCACCTTGCGTTGCTAGCCATTGCTGAATTTCTTGAATTTTAGCAGCCAGTAACGGCTGCTCACCGCGACTTTCGATATTCAATCTGATAAGCGGTTCGGTATTCGATGCACGTAGATTGAAGCGCCAGTCACCAAAATTCAGACTTAAACCATCGAGTGTTGATTTAATTGGTTGCTCGTTGCTGAATTTAGCTTCAATTGCGCTAATAATTGTTGGTGCGTCATAGGTTGTGAGACGAAAGTTTAATTCGCCTGAGCTAGGATAGGCAGCAATATAGCCTGTGACCAATTCGGATAGTGTTTTACCAGTGATAGACAACAGCTCAATGGTCAATAACCATGGAATCATGCCACTATCGCAATAGAAGAAGTCGCGGAAATAGTGATGTGCAGACATTTCACCGCCATATACAGCACCTGAGTCCCGCATGACTTGCTTGATAAATGAGTGTCCAGATTTACTAATGACAGCCTTACCATTATGTTCTTCTATCACTGCTTCGGTGTTATAAATTACTCGTGGATCATAGACAATTGACTCACTTGGGTATTTATTTAAAAAAGCTTGAGCGAGCATACCGACGATGTAGCTACCATCGATAAACTCACCTTGTTCATCAAATAGGAAGCAGCGATCAAAGTCACCATCAAAAGCAATACCAAGATGAGCATTATTTTCCAAAACGGCTTGCTGGGTAGCCACTCTATTGGCTTCTATCATTGGATTAGGGATGCCGTTAGGAAAGCTACCATCTGGTGTATGATGCAATTTAATCACTTCAATCGGTGCATCTGCTTGTGCTAATTTATCAACTAATAAATCCACCACAGGACCTGCACTACCATTGCCTGAATTAACGACCAGTTTAAGTGGTTTTAGTTTATCAGTATCGATAAAAGTCATGACATGATCGATATACGCGCTTTTATCCGTCAATAACTGTAATTTACCTGTTTGGTTATTCGTAGTGAATTGCCCAGATTCTGCCAGTGCTTGAATCTCTGCCAAACCATCATCGGCACTGATTGGTTTTGAATGTTCTTTAACCAGTTTTAGGCCATTATAATTGATAGGATTGTGACTGGCAGTCACTTCGATACCACCTAACGCTTGATAATGACTGGTGGCAAAATATACTTCTTCAGTACCACTCATGCCCAAATCAATAACATCAACGCCTGCATCAACGATGCCTTTGATAGCGGCTTGTTTTAATTGCTCACTAGAGTGGCGAATATCACTACCGATAACGATAGCAGGTTTTAGAGTTGCTACATCATCGGCTTGGGTTTGAGCCGCTGCCTGATAACGCTGATACAAAATCTGTGCAAACGCGCGCCCGATACGGTAGGCGATCTCTTCATCGAGATTGACCCCAAGCTCACCCCGAATATCATAGGCCTTAAATGAGCTGATAGTAATAGGGTCGAATTTTGCGGCTGGTTGATAGCTGGTAGTCGCAGAAGTGGACATAATGATAAAGTTCCTCTCGCATGGGCAGTGGTAAAATGAAGTCGTCAGTAGCACAATTATAAGCCAAGCTGTGTTCAATGATACACTAACTATTAGACGAATCAGCAAACAACACATAAAACGATAAGAGCCATCCTTATGAGTATTTCAGACAATAAAATTACCGTGCCCAAGCCCGTGCAAGGAACTCCAGACGCTACTGGCCAGCTTGATGATTTGTTAGCGTTGATGGCACGACTAAGGACAGACTGTCCGTGGGACAAAAAGCAAACCAATCATAGTCTTATTCCGTATGCCATTGAAGAGGCTTACGAGCTAGGCGAAGCGGTACAAAGCGACGATGATGAGGACATCAAAGGTGAGCTTGGCGATGTGCTGCTGCAAGTGGTGTTTCATTGTCAGATGTATGCGGAGCAAGGGCGCTTTGATATGAGTGATGTCATTACGACCTTACAAGAAAAACTGGTTCGCCGTCATCCACATGTATTTGAAGCCGAAACCCTTGAAGATGATGCGGCAGTAAAAGTACGATGGGATGAGATTAAGCTCGAGGAGCAGCAGGCACGCGAAGCACGTGGTAAATCAAAACGACGCTTGGACCAAGTCAAAGCGGGTAGTGCCTTGATGCAGGCGCAGGATGTACAAAAGCAAGCGTCAAAGTTGGGTTTTGATTGGGAAGGTATTGCAGGGGCAGTGGATAAGCTAGATGAAGAGATTGCCGAGCTAAAACATGAGCTGACAGATAAGTCTACAGCTGAGGTCAAAGCTAACATCAGAGAGGTTGAAAAAGAATTAGGCGACTGTATGTTTGCACTGGTCAATGTCGCACGCAAATTAAATTTGGATGCAGAGACAGCAACCTTAACCTGCGTGCACAAGTTTAAATCTCGCTTTGGTTATATTGAAGAGCAGTTAGAACTCGCTGGCAAGCAGTTAGAGGACAGTGACTTAACTGAAATGGATGCACTGTGGGAAGCGGCGAAACAACATGAACGCTCATCGTAAATTTTCATTTGCCAGCTTACTGACGACCACCGCTTTTAGTCTCGTATTGTCTGTGGTCGCACTCAGTAATGCGAATGCAGATCCTTGTTTTGACAACCCTCAGCGTGCTTATGAGTATTTAATCGCGAAAGAAAAAGCTGTTACACAAGCGCGTGAGCAGAAAATTATAAATATCAATCGAGCCAATGAAAGCGAGTTAGTTTCGTTAGATGGTATCGGCAGCAGTAAAGCGCAGGCGATAATTTTATATCGTGATATGTTTGGCGATTTTAAGACAGTGGACGAGTTAGCAAAAGTGAAAGGTATCGGCGCAAAAACAGTCGAGAAAAACCAAAGACGTTTAAGCGTGCGCGATTAATGACGGTGTTTTGCATTAATTAACCCCAATATTGACAAAATAGCATGTAAGTAAATGTCATAACACCCCCAGTAGGTCCAAAATTTGTTAAACTAGCGGGTACATCCGCCTGATAAACGCTGTGTTATTCAGGGGTAGTTAAAGAATACCGGCGAGGAGTAGATGCATGGCCGAGCGTGCCGCCAAGCAGTTAGAACTGAACAAATCTGAATTACCCAATTCCATTACTGAAGTGATTGCCACATTGACCCGTGCTGGGTTTGATGCGTATATCGTCGGTGGTGGGGTGCGCGATACTTTATTAGGTCTGCGCCCGAAAGACTTTGATGCCGTCACTGATGCCAAGCCGCATGAGATTAAAGATGTCTTTGGTAAGCGCTGCCGCATTATCGGTCGCCGCTTCCAGTTAGCGCATGTATATTCAGGTCGCGAGTTGATTGAAGTTGCTACTTTCCGTGGTCCACCAACCAGTGATGCTAATACCAATCAAGACGGTATGATTCTACGCGACAATGTTTGGGGCGATATCCAACAAGATTTCTCCCGTCGCGACTTCTCTATTAATGCGCTTTATTATCAACCGCTCAAAGGCATCGTTCATGATTTCTGCGGCGCGCTTGATGATATTGATAACAGAATCATTCGTCTATTGGGCAATGCGCCAGTACGTATCGAAGAAGACCCTGTGCGCTTGCTCCGTGCCTTACGTTTCAAAGCCAAGTTGGGTTTTGAGTTTGATGAAGCGTTGTCTGCTCAATTTAATGATGGGAACTGGGCGCTGCTTGAGCAAATATCACCGCATCGTCTCTATGATGAAACGCAAAAGATGTTTACCGGTGGCTATCTAGTACCCCTATTGCCATTATTGTTTGAATCGGGTGCGATTGATAGTCTCATTATCTATCCACCGTCTGAGCCAAGTGCTTTAGTCAATCAGGTAGCTATCAATACCGATAAGCGTATTGCAGCGGGCAAGAGTATCAACCCTGCTTTCTTCTATGCTGCCTTACTGTGGGAAAACTATCTGCATCAATTGGCAAAAGCTAAGAAACGCAATATGCCATTTGCCGAAGCGCAAATGCATGCTGCTGGTAAAGTCATCGACCGTCAGCGTATCAAAACCGCTATTCCGAAATTTGCTGAGCAGTTTATCCGTGATATCTGGATATTGCAGCCGAAACTTGCAGCCCCACGTAGCAAACAAATCGTTCAGCTATCTGAGCATCCGCGTTTCCGTGCTGGCTTTGACTTTTTGTTATTACGTGAGCAATGTGGCGATGCAGAGCATCCGCTATCAGAGTCAACCAACGATATGGGTGACTGGTGGCAGACGTATCAAACCTTGTCTGAACAAGAGCAACAGCAGGCGATTGATGAATTTGACGAAAATATTCGCCGAGGTGCTTATAAAAAAGGGCAACGTGGTCGCGGACGTAATCGTCAAGAATCAAAAACACAGACTACTGATAATGCAGCACCCAATCAGAACAGTACAAAGCAAAACAAAGCCGATGACCGTGCTGAAAAAGGTAGAAATGATCAAACAATGGTAAATGATTCGTCAAATATTCCAGCCCGTCGCCGCCGCGCTGCCAGTCAATCTAAAGCTGGTCGCAATGACAGCGGAAGACATAACGTGCAGCAAGTAGAGCAAGACAATAACGAGCTTGCTCAGCTACAGCAGTTGTCTCTTGCCAATAACAAACAATCAGCAAGTCAACAGGCAAAGCCTAAGCCATTATTTGTTATAGAGCACGAGAACGTTGTGCCGCCATTACAGAAGCAACTGTCAGCTGATGATACATCGAAGCGTAGTAAAACACCTGTGCGAAAGTCACCATCAACCGATCAAGATGCACCACAGCAAGCGGTTAAGTCTGAACGCTTAAATAATGTTCAGCCGTCTAATACTGACCAGCCAGAAGCTCAGGCATCAGCTAGACCAACTCGCTCGATCGCAAGATCACCTGCGCTAGTCAGTATGAATAATGAGCCGATCCCACACAAGCGTCGCCGTCGTCAACCTACTGTAGATAGTACGAGCAATATCGAAATACAAGGCAATAGCGATGCGAAGGGCAGTAATGGCAAAGCACAGCCAGCAGCGAAGTATGCGAAAAAAGCGCCTAAACCTGCAATGGAATCAACTGCTAAAAGCGATACTAAAAATGTAAAGGTAGCAGCTAGCAAGGCAGTAGATAGCAAAGACGCTACAAAAACTGCTGCACCTGCGAGAGCCAAGAAATCGGTGAAAGCAACTACTGCAAAGGCTGCTAAAGCGAAGCAAGATACGAATGATCAGATGCCTGCTGTGAAAGTAACTGATAACAAAGGCCCTGTACCATCGAAGCGCCGCCGCCGTCAGCCTAGTACTGAAAGCGTATAATATGGATAACAGTACAGATAATAGTAACTGGGTTACCTGTTATGTAGGCTTGGGTAGCAACCTCGCTAATGAGCTGGGTTCGCCTACCGATCATTTACAGCAGGCGCTTGCAATGATGCGAGTACATGAGCAGGTACGTGAGGTAAGTGTCTCTTCTTTTTACACTTCAGCACCGATGGGGCCACAAGATCAGCCAGATTTTGTCAATGCAGTGGCTGGTTTTGAGACAACGTTTACTCCTTATGAGCTGCTTGCTTTTTGTCAGCAGTTAGAGAGCATGGCTAAGCGAGCACGTTTACGCCGTTGGGGCGAACGTAGTCTGGACGTTGATATTTTGCTATACGGTGAGACGCAGATTATTGATCTAACACTGACGATACCGCACGCTGGCTTAAGTGAGCGCAATTTTGTCTTAATACCACTGCGAGAATTAGCACCAAACTTAACCATCGCAGGTAAGTTGATAAGTGACTATGCACAAAGTCGCGATTGGACAGGTTTAACATTACTATCAAGCGATTGATTATAAGTAAATGATGCTAAGTGATGGGAGATTGGTTTAAGACATCTCGATCACAGCTAGAATAGTAGCAGTATTGATAATCAAAGGCATTGCAGATTAATTGAGGGTCATATGACGACATTATCTACGTTAAATAAGTTTAAAAAAGACGGTACTAAGTTCACTTGCTTGACCTGCTATGACTCGATGTTTGCACGAATGATGGAAAAAGCCGAAATTGATACGATTTTAATTGGGGATAGCTTGGGCATGGTTGTACAAGGCCATGACTCAACATTACCTGTAACAGTCAATGATATGGCTTATCACACTGCCAATATTGCCCGTAGCAACAAACACGCGCTGATATTGGCTGACCTACCGTTTATGAGTTATGTGACACTGCCAGAAGCCGTCGCTAATAGCCGCACATTAATGCAAGCAGGGGCGCATGTCATAAAAATCGAAGGTGGTAGAGAGCTGTGTGAATTGGTAACGACCTTGGCACAAGCAGGCACACCAACTTGTGTACATCTTGGTTTGACCCCGCAGTCTGTGAACGTATTTGGTGGCTATAAAATTCAAGGCCGCGGTGATGAGGCGGCTAATAAACTGCTTGCCGATGCCAAAGCAGTCGTCGATGCTGGTGCTGCATTACTAGTACTAGAATGTGTTCCAGCCGCGCTTGCAAAAGCCGTTACTGAAGCTGTTGCCGTGCCAGTTATTGGTATTGGTGCTGGAGCCGATACTGATGGTCAGGTATTGGTTATGCATGACATGCTAGGTATGGCGCATGGTCGAGTGCCACGTTTCGTCTATGACTTTTTAACCGATGAGCGCAATAGCGCACACAGTATCGAAGGTGCTTTTGCGCTCTATCAGCAGTCAGTACGTGAAGGCAGCTTCCCTACTGAGCAGCACCAATTTAGCTGATTTTGAAGTTATTAAAGTTATTGAACAACAGAACGTGTGAATAGAAGAAAAGTAATCATGTCTCCAATTATTTATCATGATATCTCGTCACTACGTGAAGCGCTGCAGTCTTATCGTGGTCAGCAACGTGACAAACAAGACCGTCAGCAGCGCATTGCGCTAGTACCAACGATGGGTAATCTGCATGACGGTCATCTTGAGCTGGTAAAAATTGCCAAGCAGCATGCAGATGTAGTGGTGGTCAGTATTTTCGTTAACCCTACTCAGTTTGGCGTTGGGGAAGATTTTGACAGCTATCCCCGTACGCTAGATGCAGATGTGGCTAAGCTTGCGACAGTGGATGCAGATTACGTGTTTGCACCTAGTATTGATGCAATGTATCCAGTATTACCACCACCTACTGCTGTATTGGCTGGTGCTATTGCCAATAAGTTATGTGGTCAATCACGTCCTGGACACTTTGATGGTGTTGGTATTGTGATCGCTAAACTGTTCAATATCGTACAACCAGATGTGGCAGTATTTGGACAAAAAGACTATCAGCAGCTTGCTATCATTAAGCAGTTGGTACGTGACTTGAGTTATCCTATTAATATCATTGGTGCGCCTATTGTTCGTGCTGATGATGGCTTAGCGCTATCATCGCGCAATCAATACTTAAGTGCAAATGAGCGACAAGTAGCTCCTGTATTACATCAAGCATTGCAAGAATTAGCGCAGAGTTTGAAAAGTACGGCTCTTAGTCAGCAAGCATTTGATAAGCTATTAGTAGATACGCGGACACGTATTAGTGACGCAGGCTTTGTTATTGATTATTTGGAAATAAAGACTGATGAGTTAGGTTCTATTATGAGCGACTCTACAACCTTTAATATAGAAAACAAAAACATCGTTATTTTAGTCGCAGCATGGCTAGGACGAGCACGCTTATTAGACAATCAGTTGGTAGTGGTAAATTAGCTTTTATGACGTAGCAGTAGACTAGATATAATAGACTTGGATGAGTAGATCATGGGTGTAAGTCAGGATCAAAATAGTAATGCAGCAGCAACGATAGCGGATCAAACGTCTACGAATAAGCTCAGTATATTGGTGGTCTCAGGGCGTTCAGGATCTGGTAAAACCTCAGTATTGAATATCTTAGAAGATCTAGGCTATTACTCTATTGATAATCTGCCGCTGTCTTTGTTACCTAATGCTGCTCATAAACTGGTCAATGAAAGCGGCATTTATCGTATTGCGCTGGGTGTCGATATTCGAACGCCACGTGCTGATTTATCTAACTTTGCAGTAACGTATGCTTCTCTCAAGGAAACTTATGGATCTCATGCGGTACAAATTTTATATGTGACTGCACAAGAGAGTACGCTGATAGCCCGTTTCAACGCGACGCGCCGTGTACATCCTTTGATGTCACAAGATATCGATAGTGATAACGCTAAGCATATAGCCTTTAATTTACCTGCTGCTATCAAAAAAGAAGTTGAGCTATTAGAGCCAATTGCTGGTCATGCTGATATTAGGATTGATACCAGTAGCCTAAATATTCATCAATTAAAAGACAGCTTGCGTGAACATATAGGCATGGACAATCAGATTGTCATCAATCTACTGTCTTTCGGTTTTAAATACGGTAGTCCTATCGATGCTGACTTTGTATTCGATGTTAGAATTTTACCGAATCCACATTGGAACCCTGAGTTACGTGACTCGACAGGATTGGATACCGAAGTAGGCGCATTCTTCTCAGATTATCCAGAAGTAGCAGAAATGATGAATGACATTGATAAGTTTTTAACTCGTTGGCTACCAGAGTTTTTGCACAATAATCGTCATACGGTCACAGTTGCCATAGGCTGTACGGGCGGAAAACATCGCTCTGTTTTTATCACTGATCATCTACAACGCCGCCTTGCTGACGCTATGCCTAAAGGTGTGAAGGTATTGGCAAAACACCGCGAAAAAAGTCGTTGGTAGTGATGTCAGATACTATTTAATTTATTAATTATTATTTTGGAAAGCTTTTATGATTGACTGGAAAGAACAGGATATGCGCGTCTCGCGCACAGAACTCAAAAAAGCCCATGAGCGCTTACAGCAGTTATCTATACCGCTTGCTAGCTTATCGAAAAAACAGCTAAAAGCCTTACCTGCCAGTGATTATTTTATGGCGGAGCTAATGGCATTGGCTGATATTACCAGCGCCAATGCTCGTAATCGTCAGACCAAACGTGTTGGCAAGCTTATGATTGAAGAGAATCGCCATGAGCTGATAAAGGCACTATTTGATGCCTTTTTTCCTAAAGAACAAGTCTCAAAAATAGAGAGCTGGTACGAGCGCCTGAATATCAATGATGAAGGTACGCTTAAGCAGTTTGTGAAGCAATATAAAGCTTCTGAGCACCACAGTATGTATCAGTTATTATTGTGGATAGAGTATGCCAAACATATGCAAGATGATGAGTTGCTGGCAGAATCTAAAGCAGATTTGGCAAGTTATATTCGTGAAGTGGCTATTTTATCGCAGCTGAAGAAATAGCATCTATAACCAAGCTAGAAATCTATTAATTAGAATTTTATTAGTTGAAAGATTAGTAGTTAAAAATGAGTAATTAAAAGACGTATAGCTAAAATGTTAAGATGCAAAAAAGCCAATCAATTTATGATTGGCTTTTTTGTGCATGACGTACGGATGTACTGTGCGTTATGTCTATTATTCAAGTATTTATTGCTTAAGTTATTTCTTTTCAGCACGGGCTTTGTCGACCAAGTAGTCGACGACTTTAGGTACTTTAGCACTCTCACCAGTGACTACATATTTGCCTTGCACCACCACAGCTGGTACGCCAGAAAGCTGATAACGTTTAGCGCCTTCTTGTGAGCGACCAATTTTTGTACCAACAGCGAATGAGTTATATAGGCTGTTAAATTTCTTTTCATTCACGCCTTTTGATGCATACCATTTGCTCAATGATGATTGATCAAACAGTTTTTTACCATCTTTGTGGATAGCATCAAATAATGCAGAATGAGTTTTGTCTTCGAACCCTAAAAGCTGAGCCGCATAAAAACCGCGTGCATTGGCTTCCCAAACAGGGTTAAGTGCCGCTGGTGTTTTGAAGAATACGACATCTTTGTCTTTAGTCTTTGCCCATTTTTCCATATGCGGATCAAGCACATTACAATGTGGGCAACCATACCAAAAGAATTCACGAACAATGATAGCATCACCGCTGATTTTCTCTGGGTTGTCTAGCACACGGTAATCTTTTCCAGCGACATATTCTGCAGCTTGTGCGCCCATAGAGGCAAGTCCAATGGCCATGGCTAGACCAGTCAGTGTGATGACACGTTTCATACTTTATCCTTGAGGTGTGGAGACTTAGAATGGGTTAAGAGGTTTGTGTCTATATGGTTGTTAAACATATGACACTCTAAAATATATAGCTTTTAAAGCGTCTAAACCAGACAGTGTCGAGTATAATCGAACAATAACAAAGTATCGACTATGATAACGTAAAATGTATGTACTTGTGAATCGCATTCTTAACCGATAGTTGTAAAGCTGTTAGCTATTATTTAAGGTATATTGCTTGTTACTTTTTGAATCTACTGTTTCTCAAGTGTCTGCTTTATTTCTATATGGAACTTAAGAGATTCAAAAGTATCAGAATGCGATATTGTCACAAAGATACGTATCTTTTCTATATCAAGATACTGCCCAAAAAACAGGGTAAAGTTTAAGCCTATTCACAATCGCTGACGATGTGCTTACGACAAAACTGCTACTCTCATGCTAATATTAAGCACATAATCATGCACTGTAAACGATAATAACGATAGTGACAATCAAGGAACATACCATGAGCTCTGCTTTAAATTCTTCATCAACTTCAAATGATCAAAATAATAATAGCGCTTTCAATAGTACAGAGTCTACCACCATCAACGTAGATCCTAGCGAAGTCGAAAAATTTAATAACTTGGCGAGTGAGTGGTGGAGCAACACAGGGGCGTTTGCAACGCTACACGAGATCAATCCATTACGTTTAAACTGGATAGAAGAAAACGTCAAACGTGGCTATCAAAACGATGCTAATAAAACCACTGAGCAAGGACTTTCTGGCAAAAAAGTACTCGACGTAGGGTGCGGCGGCGGAATATTGTCAGAATCTATGGCACGCCGCGGTGCTGATGTGACAGGAATTGATTTAGGTACAGAAAACCTAAAAGCTGCTGCGTTACATGCAGAGCAAAGCCAGTTAGAGAATACGCTTCGCTATCAGCATATACCTGTTGAAGAGTTAGCAAAAACACATGCTGGTCAGTTTGATGTAGTGACTTGTATGGAGATGCTAGAGCACGTGCCAGATCCTAGCTCGATCGTGCAGGCTTGTTATGAGTTGTTAGCTCCTGGCGGTGTCTGTGTACTATCAACGATTAATCGCAATCCTAAGTCTTATCTGTTTGCCATCGTTGGTGCAGAGTATGTACTGCGGTTGCTTGATCGCGGCACCCATGACTATGCCAAATTTATCACGCCAGCAGAATTAGACAAAATGGCACTCAATACTGGATTTGTTCGTCAGGATATTATCGGTTTGCATTATAATCCGCTGACCAAACGCTACTGGCTTGCCCAAAACGTCGATGTTAATTATATGATAGCCGTACAAAAGCCATTGGTTTAATGCTGCACGCAGCCATTTATTTGCCATACTTTCACTAAACACGTCATCAATCTCAAGAGCATTCACTATGACCCAATTTGTAAAAGCTGTTTTATTTGACCTTGATGGGACATTAATCGATACTGCTGCTGATTTTGTTCGTATCATTGGTAAAATGAGTCTCGAAAATGACTGGCAGGCACCGCCTGAAGCGGAAATCCGCGAGCAAGTCTCTGCGGGTGCCTCGGCCATGGTGCAATTGATGCTAAGACATAACGATCAACTCGAAGTCAGCGAGGAAGCATTGCTTGAGTTTCGTCAGCAGTTCTTAGATGATTATGAAGCAGATATCTGTGTCGATAGCTGCGTGTTTCAGGCGCTTGAAGCGGTACTGACTGAACTTGAAGCAAAGGGCGTGCCATGGGGTATCGTTACCAACAAGCCGCGTTATTTAGCCGAAAAGCTATTAAGTGAGATGCAACTGGATCAGCGCTGTGCAGTTTTGGTCTGTCCAGATGATGTATCACGTACCAAACCAGATCCAGAGCCAATGTATATGGCGCTAGAAAAACTGGGTATCCCTCGAGGCGCGGCAGGCTGCGTGCTCTATGTTGGTGACCATATACGCGATATCGAAGCTGGCAACGCTGCTGGCATGCCAACGATTTTGGCCGCTTATGGATATATTCCACCTGAAGATCAAAAGTCTTTGAAAAAATGGGGCGCCGACTATATTACTGACACGCCTGAGCAGTTAAATAAATTACTGCTATCGTCTGGTAAGTTTGAGTATTTATAGACTACTATATATCACCAGTTTTACAACTATAAGCACATATCCTCAACGATTTAATGATAAGTAGTGAGCAATGCCATGAGTGACAATAATAATCAATCAGTCGATCCACAAGACAATAAAAAAACTGTTCAAAGTCCTATTCAGCCTTTGACTCATGATGATATTCGTAGCTTTGTACCGTCCAGTAATTGCTTAGATGGTAAGACTATTTTGGTGACTGGTGCGGGGGATGGTATTGGCCGTGTTGCCGCACTGACCTATGCTCGTTATGGTGCCACAGTTTTATTGTTAGGACGCACTAGCAGCAAGCTTGAGTACGTCTACGATGAGATTGAGAGTCTTGGTGGTAAGCAGCCTGCTATGCTGCCGATGAACTTAGAAGGGGCGACTTACGCCGAAATGCAGCAGCTCGAAGGGCTAATTAATAAAGAAGTCGGCCAGTTAGATGGCATATTGCATAATGCTGGTGTATTAGGACAACTGACGCCGCTTGAGATGTATGACGTCGATACTTTTGCCCAAGTGATGAAAGTTAATTTCACAGCGGCTTTTATGCTGACTCAAGCGTTATTGCCGCTATTAAAAGATGCTGACCATGGGTCTGTTGTCTTTACCTCTAGCACTGTAGGTACACATCCTCGCGCATTTTGGGGGGCTTATGCGCTATCAAAACAAGCAGTAGAAGGTATGAGTGATATCTTTACTCAAGAGACGCAGAACACAACCAATCTACGTTTTAACTGCGTTAATCCAGGTGGTACTCGTACCAATATGCGTGCGCATGCGTATCCAGGTGAAAACCCTATGAGCTTAAAAACACCTGAAGATATCATGGCAGGCTATGTCTGCCTGATGAGTGATGAGAGCATTGGCGTACGAGGTCAGGTCATTGAGCTACAACCAAAAGACTAGTAGCAAAGTTTTAAGGTGAGTCAAAATAATTACGTCATTCTTTATTGATGGTTTTATACACTATCGCAGGTTGCAATTAACCATAGCTAGCCCCATCTATTTGTTATTAAAGATATTTGTATTGTCTGATTATAATGAATAAAAAATAGGATAAGATTATGGCAGGTGGCTGGTCAAGAGATGGTGCTGAGCACGAACAGATGGATGCAACGGTAAATGATGCATTGGAACGCGCGCGACGTTCGTTACCGACAGGTGTAAGTGCTGAGCTGTGTGACGAATGTGGTAAGCCGATTCCAGAAGCACGGCGACTGGCGGTGCCTGGTATTCAGCATTGTGTTAGCTGTCAGACGGAGCTTGAACAAGAAGCAAAAGCGGCTGAGCTGTTTAATCGTCGTGGTAGTAAAGACAGTCAATTGCGTTAAAAAATAGTTAGGGCGTGTCCTCAATTCAATCGATAGTCATCTAAATGGGTTAAAAATGGCTAAATCTTGCCAAACGGCGTCAAATAGCTGACTAATATCTCGATATTATCTGCGCTATTTTCCTTGTTTGACTGCGATTTATCTCATGTTTATCACCATTTTTAAAATGAGGACACGCCCTAGTTGCGTTGAAAAAAGAAAGGGCGGACATTGCTAGATAAAATAGCAATGCCTGCCCTTTTTATGCTTATTGCTATATGACCAGTGCCATCAGTTCGCGGTCGCACTCTTCCCAATCTATCAAGGCTAGTGACACTTTGGCATCATTCTCAGTTTCTGATTTTCCTGTAGCTTTATCGACAGTATTGCCTAATTGCAAAATAATTTCCAATCGACTATCCGTCTGTGGGTCAATGGTTTTGGTGGTTAGACTACCAGGGTTAAAATTGATCTGCATCCAGCCATCAGAAGTATGTACCACGCCTTTGATACGTTGCCAGTTTGGCAATGCTAATAACCAATCCTGTAAATCGTCAGCGTTTAGTATGTAGTGTGCAGGTAGTCGCCATCCAGCCAATTGAAAATCTTGCTGCTCTTCATGGTAGCGATAGGGGAGATCACTATCAGCACTGGTCTGAGGATTGGCCTGAGCCTCGCTCTCATCGGTAGATAGACTCGATGATGGCACAGTTGCTAAAGAATTGGCTTGAGACTGTAAACCAATCATAGATTTTGTAGGATTAGAGATACTGACTTTTCGTTGTTTCGAAATGATAGAGCTGGGCTGATTCAGTTGGTCGTTTAACGTAGTCGAGTATGTACCTGCTACAAGTTTATTTGCTACAAACTTATCTGATGAATGGACATCTGATGAGTCTATTGCCTCAGGTGCCGTTAGTTCTGATGCTGCCCAAATGATTTTTACTTGTGAATTTAGCGTGGTTATCCATTCTACCAAGGTTTGTTTTTCGCTAGTATCTAATTGGGTATAACGATTGATTATCAGCACATCGGCATCACGGACATGCGCTTGAAAACCATCATGATCACGATACTTAATCTGTTGCCACTGCTCGCCACTCAGTACGGTTATCACCGCATTCATTTGTAGGGCAGTTTGCCAATGCGGTGCACTAAGTTGTAGTATCAGCTCACGTGGATGTGCCAATCCTGTCGGCTCAATGAGTAATCGCTGTGGATGATGCTCACTGAGCAGACGACTGATTGCAATCTGTAAGGGCAGCTGACTAGTGCAGCAAATACAGCCACCACTGACTTCACGAATGGCGATATTTTTTTGCTCAAGAGTGTTATCTTGGGAGCTGGCTAGGAGTGCGCCATCAATACCGATACGACCAAACTCATTGATTAAGAGAGCCCAGCGTTCGTCATCAGGTTTTGTGGCCAGTAACTGATTAATTACGGTGGTTTTACCAGCACCTAAAAACCCTGTCACTAACGTGCAGGGTATGTTTTGAAAAAGAATTGGGTTTTTCACAAATAGGCTCATCATATTGGCACGTGTTTGTGAGTAAACAAACACGGCCTATATTAAAAGGAATTAGATCAGTCAAAAGTTATTCGCTTTTGATGGTTTCTACCTCAGCTTCATCAGGAACGAACACGTAGCCAACGCCCCATACGGTCTGGATATAACGTGCTTGTGAAGGGTTGTCTTCAATCAGGCGACGCAGACGTGATACTTGAACGTCGATAGAGCGCTCCATCGCACCCCATTCACGACCACGGGCAAGGTTCATCAACTTATCGCGGGTCAATGGCTCACGTGGATGCTGTACGAGCGCTTTTAGTACTGAAAACTCACCTGTCGTCAAAGTGACTACGTTACCATCACGTTTGAGCGTACGAGTCGATAGATCTAATGTCCATGGACCAAACTCGACCACTTCCATTTGATGACTTGGCGCACCTGGCAACTCACGATTTTGACGACGCAGTACAGCTTTGATACGAGCCAATAGCTCTTTTGGGTTAAAAGGCTTAGGTAGATAATCATCTGCACCTGCTTCTAGACCTGCGATACGGTCTGCATCCCCACCCTTGGCAGTCAGCATAATGATAGGAATATCTGCATTGTCTTCACGCAGACGCTTACAGATACTGATACCGTCTTCGCCTGGTAGCATCAAATCGAGCACGACTAAAGAGAAAAGCTCACGTTGCATGAGTTTGTCCATCTGACTGCCGTCATGAGCGGTACGAACGACAAAACCGTCGTCTTCTAGGAAGCGTTGCAACAAAGAGCGCAGACGAGCGTCATCATCGACGACTAAAATACGCTGAGTCAACGTGTCAGGGCTGTTGTTATCAGTCATACAGGCATCCTTTTATAAAAATTATTGTTATCAGAAACTACAAGTAAATAGCTATGAGCAAAAACACTGCCATTAATTATCATTATTTAATTATTGGTTACGAATAAGCACTTCATAAAATTAAAAACTATTGTTCAATATGTCAGCACATATCAATATTTGTGTTATTGATACTTTAGTGTATAAGATTGCACCGAGAATTGCATCACCCATGATAATAAATGCTGTATGCGTTTGTTTAACAAGTCCATAGGATGTGTGATATAGAATGATTTGCGTCCTAAAATGCGCAATAAATAACGAAAAGATAAAAAGGATTTTTATTCATGCAGCTTTTGCTATAATGCAAAGCTACATTTCTCAACGATTGATACGTATATGAGTAGCACTGATACCTTAACGTCATCTCAAACCTCGACAAATGCACAGGTTTTAGATGCAACCACACACGCGAATATTCACGACAAGCTTGCTCGCGCGCTTGGCATTAAGACTGCTCAAGTCAATGCGTTTGTCAAACTTTATGATGAAGGCGCGACGGTTCCTTTTATTGCGCGTTATCGCAAAGAGAAGACTCAGAATCTTGATGATGCGCAGCTACGTACTTTAGAAAAGTCTCTTAATTATGAGCGTGACATGGCAACACGTCGCCTCAAAATTACTGAGCTGCTAAGCACACAGGGCAATCTGACTGACGAGCTACAGACGCGTATCGATAATGCGACGTCTAAGCTTGAGCTTGAAGACATCTATCTGCCATATCGTCCACGTCGCCGTTCACCAGCTGCCAAAGCACGTGCTGCTGGTCTCGACGTTGCTGCTCAGGCGGTACTGACGCAAGAGATTACCCCAACAGAGGCACTGGCTGACTATCAAGCGCCATCTAGCATCTCTGACGACAGCGGTAACGAGATTGAAGTCGACTTTAGCGATATCGATAAGCAATTGGCGGGCGTGCAAGCCATCATCGTTGATGAGTGGACACAAGCACTAGACTTGCTAGATAATTTACGTAGTGGTTTTGCCAAAACGGCGAGTATCGTATCTGCGGTTGCGAGCGAAGAAAAACGCGAAGTCGGTGAGAAATTCAAAGATTATTTTGAACATAGTGAAAGCCTTGCGCGTCTGCCAAACCATCGTTTATTAGCAATGCTACGTGGTCGCCAAGAGAATGTTTTGGGTCTCAAAATCGAAGGCGAAGATGCCCCCTTTATCGAAAAAACTATCAAGCATTTCGATGTTAATGCCAAAGCACCTGACGCGCGCCGTGAGTTTTTAACAGAAGCCGCTAGTAGCTTATGGAAAGAAAAATGGCGTCCGCATATCGAGCATCGCTTATTGACGGAAAAACGCCTAACTGCTGAAGCTGACGCGATTGATGTGTTTGCCAATAATTTACAGCATTTACTCATGTCAGCACCTGCTGGTCGTAAAGTGATTTTAGGTGTGGATCCCGGCATCCGCCATGGCGTTAAAATGGCGATTGTCGCTGCCCAAGGCCATGTCATGCTAGACAGCGAAGACAAGCCTGTCGTCGCAACCGTTTATCCATTCGCCCCTGATAATAAGATGGATGAAGCCAAAAAAGTCATTGATGAATTATTAAGTACTTACAACGTCGATCTAGTCGCTATCGGTAACGGTACGGCGAGCCGTGAAACAGATGCGATGATTAAAGAGATTTTGGCCGCCAATTCTGAATTAAAAGCCAAAGCGGTTATCGTTAATGAATCAGGCGCTTCTGTCTATTCAGCCAGTGAGCTGGCCACTGATGAGCTTGGTAATTTAGACGTATCTGTACGCGGTGCGGTTTCTATCGCTCGTCGCTTGCAAGATCCGTTATCAGAGCTGGTCAAAGTAGATCCAAAAGCCATTGGTGTTGGTCAATATCAACATGATGTCAACCAAAACCAGTTGGCTGATAGCTTGGATAAAGTGACCCAAGATAGCGTGAACGCGGTTGGGGTTGATGTGAATACGGCAAGTCCTGCTATCTTGGCGCATATTGCAGGTTTGAATAAAAATGTCGCCCAGCAAATCGTCACTTATCGTAAAGAGCACGGCGCATTTGATAGCCGTGAGGCGCTCGAAAACGTTCCGCGTTTAGGTGCTAAGACCTTTGAGCAGGCAGCAGGCTTCTTACGCATACATGGTGGTAGTAATCCACTTGACGCGACTGGTGTGCATCCAGAAAGCTATGCGCTGGTCGATAGCTTACTGGCGCAAACCGGTAAAGCATTGCCAGAAGTCATCGGTAACGACGGTGTACTAAACACGCTCGACACCACTGCACTAGCGGCAAATGATGATAATATCAGTGTCAAAGCTATCATCGAAGAGCTCGCTAAACCTGCTCGTGATCCTCGTCCTGAGTTTAAAACGGCCAATTTCCGTGATGATGTTAATAGCATCAAAGATTTGAGCGAAGGTATGACGTTAGAAGGGGTAGTCACCAACGTAACTGCCTTTGGTTGTTTCGTTGATGTTGGTGTACATCAGGATGGTCTGGTACATATCTCGCAGATGGCCAATGACTTTGTCGCAGATCCTATGAACCGTGTCAAACCTGGCGATATCGTATCGGTACGGGTTATCTCCATCGATGAGAAACGTGGTCGTATCGGCTTTAGCATGAAACCTGAATCTGAAAAACCTGTCCGTACGGCTGCCAAGTCTACGACAGCTAGTACAGATGGCGAGAAAACCAGTCGTCCACGCAATAATAATGCAAATAGTGACCGTCCAAATAATAGCCGTCCAGCTGCTGACAAACGTCCGTCTAAGCCACGTGGCAAGCGTCAGGATAAAGACAACGCGAGCAATCGTAGTAAGCCAGTAAAAAATGATAAAGCTGAAGCCCCAAGTAAAATGGGTACATTCGGCGCTTTATTACAAGAAGCTGGCGTGACTAAAACTAAGAAGTAAATACTGCTAAAAATAGCTAAAATTTATAGTTTGGTATAAAAAAAAGGCAGCCATATGCATATGGCTGCCTTTTTATATAAGTAGTACGCTTACAAACTAATCAAACAAACTACCTATCTGCTTAGCGTGATACAGCGATACGACGGTTTTCTTTGAACTGTACGTTTGCTGGCTGAGTAGCTAATAACTCACCACGCTTGTCTTTTTTCTTTTCTTGCAACGTACTAGCAGCATCTGCAACGTTATTCTCAGTAGCCGATTCACCAGCGATTAAAGGCTGATAGCCTGCATTGCTGTGTTGCATGTTAGGCGCTTGAGCTTTCTGTACAGGAGCCTGAGCAGTTGTAGCAGTAGTCATTGCTGCCGCATTGGTTGTTGCTTGAGCGTTGTTCATCAAAGCTGCGTTATCGTCGCTTGCTTCATTATCCATATCGTCAGTTTCGTCGTTCATTTCATCTGCTTCATTACCCATGTCCATATCGACATCTACAGCGCCAGGTTGGGTCGCTAACAACTCACCATCAGGACCTTCTATTTCAGCCTGTAAAGTGCTCTCGACAGCAGCATTACGCATATTTGCTAGCATTAGATCGCTATTGTTAACGGGTGCTGCCATTGCCATAGTTGGTAATACAAGGCTGGCGCCGACGATTAATGATAAAACATTCTTTTTCATTATAAAACTCCATGATACATAATTAGCAATATAGTCAATCTTAGATAAAACCGATACAATATTTATAACCAATTCATTTAGTGAAATAAACGATGACCTATTCAATCGACTTTCGCAAACAAGTGTTACGAAGCATTAAAGACGGCATGACCATTA
>NZ_CAJHAL010000014.1:0-77921 GCF_904846365.1 Psychrobacter nivimaris | reverse complement strand
TCCAAAAAGTGGTCGATGCCAATCCGTAACTGGACGTCTGCTCTGAATCGTTTTATGATTATGTTTGATGACCGTATCAGCAAGCATTTAATCTAAACGGCAGTTACACAGAATTCGGGATGGTCTCCAGAGATGATGTAATAAGTTTACTCCGGCAACAACTCAAGTGTCTCCACCATGTCCATAATTGCTCGCCAATGTTTGGGCTCTAATGGAATCACTGTTAATTGCTGACATCCTTTCCTTAGTAATAACGAATCTTCCAAAGTTGGCAAAAATTTTAGCTCTAATAGTGGTAACACCTCTGTAAAAGCTTGCTCAAAGGTGAGATCGACCATATACCAACGAGGTTCCTCTTCAGTCGCAATAGGATCATAATGACGATGCTCAGGGTGAAACTGAGTAGGATCAGGATACCCTGCTGTAGTAACTGTCATGATACCAGCGACTCCAGACGGCTTGGCGCTAGAGTGATAAAAGAACACTTTGTCACCAACTTTCATATCATCACGCATAAAGTTACGCGCACGGTAGTTGCGAACGCCATCCCAACCGTCGGTACCCAAGCGCTGCAAATCTTCAATACCAAAAAATTTAGGGTTGGATTTCATTAACCAATACGCCATATATCTGTCCTTTGATTTTTTATTTATTTTTCAATTCGTTCTTAAAATTATCGAGGTTTTTATTAACTCACTTTCAAACTTGTCTTGAATAGTTTATCTTAAAAAAGCAAAGAGGACTCCACCTGACATTAGGGTAGAGGTGAATTTCGCATCACTGGCTAACCTCGCTGGTTCTGAATGTATTGCTTAATAATATCTAGTGGCGCACCGCCACAAGAGCTTGCAAAGTAGGAGCGTGACCAAAGCACAGGCTTGGAATAAGCTGCTCTTAAATCAATAAAATCCCCCCTCATTCGTCTACTTGTGACTGACTTCAAGTTATTAACCAATTTGCTTAATTGCACCGTTGGCGGGTACTGGATAAGCATGTGGATATGATCTGCCTCACCGTTACATTCTTTCAACTCAGCATCAAAACTTTTACATACCTCAGCAGCACACTCACTGAAATACTTATGATGCAGCTCACCTAAAACTTTTTCTCGGTACTTAGTGATAAAAACCAAATGAACGTGGAGGTTAAAGGTAGCATGGCGGTTTTTATATACCTCACTCATTGCAATAAATATCCTTAAATGCTAGTATTATAAGCATAATATCAAATACACACTCATTAATAAATAACGCATTTATGAAAATCAACAAAGCGTATAAATTTAGGCTTGAGCCTAATGCAGAGCAGGAGATTGTTCTAAATAATCTTGTCGGCTCTGCACGTTTTGTTTGGAATCAAATACTAGCGATCTCATTTAAGATGTTTGCTAAAGATGAGTTTATCAATGCCACGAACCTCGTTAATAAAATCATGGATCTAAAGAGCAATCCTGATTTCGAGTTCTTAAAAAGCAGCTCAAACGCTGTCTCTTTACAACAAAAAGTACGTGATCTTGCATCGGCTTGGTCACGTTTCTTTAATCCTAAAGTACATGCCAGATTGAAAGAAAATAAAAAGAAACCTCGTAAACCCAAGTTTTTTAAACTGGCTGATGGCACAGAAATCCAGCTACGCCCGTTGATGCCACAATTTAAGCGCAAATCCGATGGGCGTGACTCAATTCGGTTAGTTCAGTTTGATAAATACTGCCGTGTTAAGGGCAATCGAGTAAAACTACCGAATGGCGTGGGCTTGGTGAAGTTTAGAAAATCGCAAGACATCATCGGCACGATTAAAAATGTTACCATTAGCAAGAAATCGGGGCACTGGTATATGTCGTTTGGCACAGAGCGTGAACTGACAGAGAACCCTCGTCACCCCTCTAAAACCGCCATTGGTTTGGACATGGGTATTAGTAAATTACTCACCACCTCAAACGGTGAATATATTAAACCTAAGAATAGCTTTAAAGCCAATCAAATCAAACTTGCCAAATTACAGCGTCAATTAAGCAGAAAGGTTCTGTTTAGCCAAAACTGGAAAAAGCAAAACCGCAAGATTCAAAAACTCCACCATCATATCGCTAACATTCGACATGACTACTTGCACAAAGTCACCACCAGCATCAGCAAAAGCCACGCCATGATTGCTTGTGAAGATTTAAAAGTCGCCAATATGTCGAAATCAGCCAGTGGTACGGTGGAGAACAAAGGTCGTCATGTCAAAGCCAAGTCAGGATTAAATAAATCCATTTTAGATCAAGGCTGGGGCATGATGGTCAATATGCTTGAGTACAAGCAGCAATGGCGCGGTGGGTTACTGATTAAGGTAAACCCACGATACACTAGCCAAACCTGCTCTGAATGCCAGCATATCGCTGTCGATAACAGACAAACTCAGGCAAAATTTGAGTGCATCAAATGTAGGTATGTTGCGAACGCTGATTTTAATGCGGCTCGTAACATATTAGCGGCAGGACATGCCGTTTTATCTGCGGAGGGAGGATGCAGTAAAGGTCGCCCGTTGAAACAGAAAACAAGCGACCTTCGTGAGAAAGTCGCCTAAGAGCGTTTGCTTTTAGAATTCCCCACTTGAGCTTCGCGAAAGTGGTGGGAGTATGTCAACCTAGCGTTACTTTTGATATCGATCATTATTGCTCACTACAAAATAAGTTTATTTATGCCCAAAGTGAATACAGACAGTATGCCAAATGACCTGAATACGTTAAGTCTTACTGAACCAACGACGGATACTATCGAGGTCAATGTGACAGACATTCCATTGTCTCTTTACATTCACATCCCGTGGTGTGTGAAGAAGTGTCCTTATTGCGATTTTAATTCGCATGAGCTACCGATGGACAGTGAGCTATCCATGTATGAAGAATACGTCGATGCGTTACTGCTAGACGCCGCAATGCAGCAGCCTTTAACTCAGGGCCGAAAAATTGGTTCGATATTTATTGGTGGTGGTACGCCATCTTTGCTACCCATTGCTCAGTATCAGCGACTGTTTACTGGTTTACGGTCATGTTTTGAATTTGCAGAAGACATCGAAGTCACGATGGAGGCGAACCCTGGCACGCTTGAGCATGCGCCATTCGCGCAGTATTTAGAGGTTGGTATCAATCGTCTGTCTATCGGCGTACAGAGCTTTGCCGCTGATAAGCTAAAGGTACTGGGGCGTATCCACGATCCTGTGCAAGCGTTATCAGCAATTCGCGCTGCCAAAGCGGCTGGATTTGCACGGGTCAACGTCGACCTGATGCACGGACTGCCGCAGCAAACCATGAATGAAGCGCTAGAAGATATCCAAATGGCGCATGATGCTGGTGCAACGCATATCTCTTGGTATCAACTGACTATTGAGCCAAATACCGTGTTTTACCGTAGCCAGCCTATTTTACCCGATGAAGACAATTTGGCAGATATCGAACAAGCAGGGCAAGCGTTATTGCAGCAATTAGGTTATAGCAATTATGAGGTGTCAGCATGGGCAGGTGCGTTAGACAAACCATGTCGTCATAATATCAACTATTGGCAGTTTGGCGACTATCTAGCAATCGGCGCTGGGGCACATGGTAAAGTGACGATTGGTCGTAACGATAGCAATGGTAGTAACTGGTCAGACGTAAAAGATAAAATGGAAGAGGACTTGTTAGTAGCGTCAGGTATCTATCGCTTTAGCAAATCACGTTTGCCAAAAGATTATGTAGTAATAAATGCAGATACCACAGAGAAGTCTGACATGCACCAGATCACACCAAAAATGGTTGGCTGGCAAGCGATTGATCAAGAGGAGTTAGTAAGCGAATTTATGCTAAACGCACTACGCTTACATGGCGGCGTCGCTTGGTCACTGTTTGAAGAGAGAACTGGATTAACACTTGATAGTATTGCTGAACAAGTGAACAGTCTGGTCAAACAAGGATTGTTGGTAAATAGTGATACGCAGTTGCAACCGACTATATTAGGTCAGCGTTATCTCAATCAGATATTACGCGCGTTTTTATAAAATTGTACTTGAGTGATTATTTAACAGCAGCGAAGTAAGAACACAAAAAAGGCTTATCAAATAAATGATAAGCCTTTTTAAAAATCTAAAAAAAGCAGACCTTAGATTTTATCTTGTACGTCTTGTGCGCCGCCAGTTACAGCGTTTCCGGCGCTTGATACGTCTTGGCCAAGGCCTTTGAACGTGTTGCAACCAGTTAGAACGAACATAGCAGTTAAAGATGCGATGATTACTTTTTTCATAATAGTATCCTCAAAGATAAATGAATGGTTATAAATAACAACAGTGACGCTAAGTATCTTGCTCAAGTTTCACTGAAGGGGTATTGGATGAGACAGTCATACATAAATGCTATCGCGCTATCCATTACAGACATCATAATGAAAGTTAAAAACGCTGCACAGTATCAAAATGTAATTATTGGCAGTAAACTGTAACTTTCGATTACCTACCGCTCATAAATTTAAATAATAGAGCGCTGAATATTTGTGGAGTAAGAATGACCATCCATATCGTGTTAGTAGCACCAAAAATGCCGAGCAATACTGGCAATATTATTCGACTGTGTGCCAATAGCGGGGCACAGCTACATTTAGTTAGACCATTAGGGTTTGAGCTTGATGACAAAAAGCTACGCCGCGCAGGTCTCGATTACCATGAATATGCTCATTTGCAAGTGCATGACGATTGGATAGCTGCAAGGCAAGCACTACAAGCTGCTGACTGCCATGTCGTTACGGCATTGACAACCAAGCTTAGCAAACCGTTTTACGATTATGACTTTGGTAAAAACTCGGACTCTGACGCATCTGATAATTCTGCTATGCCTAATATTGCGCTGGTTTTCGGTTCTGAGACAGCAGGTCTGGCAGACGATATACGTGAAGATATCGGTGCTAATAATTGGCTAAGACTGCCCATGCTAGCTGACTCGCGTAGTTTGAACTTATCAAATAGCGTAGCCATTTGTTTGTACGAGATATGGCGACAGCAAGGGTTTACAGGCGATGAAGGTCGTAGCGTTGGTTATGAGACATTGACAGTCTATGACCCAAAATAGCTATGTGTTTAAACAATAGCTATAGACTTAGAAATATTTGCGTACTCAATGAGCAGTGAAGTATTAGATACTGCTCATGCACATATGATAATTTTCTAGTGCGCCATCGATTGTATCTTATCGCTTGTAAAGCACTTATAAACAATTTGGTGGTTTGGGTAATCCTGCCAAGCGATTGACATGACGCGCAACCAAACCTGTATTAAACAATTGCTGTAGCTTTTGATTGCTAATATCAAGTTCTGGCAAAGTCTTTTGTAGCCATTTAATTAATGGACGGGTTGCTGGCGCGTGATTAAATTTGTCAAAAAACGCGCGCACTTGTTGCAAAACTTCTAAATGCTCATCGCTCAGATTGACCTCTAGTGTGTCTGCTAATTGCTGTGCGATAGCAGGTGTCCAAATCGTATGGTCACACAGATGACCGTCTTGATCTAATTCGATATTAGCCGCTGATAATGCAGCGTTGTGAGTGGTCATGTCATTACTCATAAGGCAATTGTCACCACTTTGTCAAACTGACTGCTCTGAGTCAGATCGACCCATTCTGCGTCGGTTAAAATAGCAGTCAACTTAGTCTCTAAATTAAGCTTGCCAGTTGTATTTGCTGTTAGCTGTGCGATGTCATCTGCTAATGCGTAAATACCAGCAATATCCTCTATATCGCTATCATTTAAATAAGCATTGAGCCAATCGATGAAAGCAGAGGTAGCACCAAGCAGAAGGATGCTGTCGCCCGTGCGCCAAGTGCGAGACATCTCTTCAGTACTGCGTCTAAGGGTAGCCATCGTGCTATGCAATTGATATAAAGTTGCCATAAAGGTATCCGATTACGTGCTTTATTATTTTATAAATCTAAGTTATATAGCGATTTAAAAGGTAAGTATCTGCTCAAAGTCTTGCGAATTGATGACCTCTGGCACGAGTGTGAGCTGTGATGCCAGATCTGTCGGCAACATACCAGTGACCCAGCCACTAAAGACGTCATCAGGTAGCCAAGCTGCGGGCATATCGTAAAGCTCAAGTGACTGAATCATGCCATGTAGCCGCGAGTCAGATTGCATCAATAAGCCAAAGACTGGCGCATCTAAGAATAGTTGCACCTCATGACCAAATGTCGCTAAAGTTAGCGCAAGCGCACAACCTTCGTAGCTTGCTGCTTCAGTGGGCGTGTGCAGCTGAATTAATAATCTCATTATGTATTCCTAAAAATAGTTACCGCTACTAGTGATCTTAATATACAAACTATCAAGCGACACGCTATCAAAACTGTATCAAACGACAGTCATCCTGCATCATCATCGCAAGCTCACTAAGTCCCACTAACGTAAACCCTGTCGCAAGATTGGTACCGTCAAGCTGATGGCGTGAGCTATTGTCTACATCACTCACACCGCGACTAAGTGCTGTACTGACACAGACAGGCAGGGGTAATTGATACTGCTCAGCCAAAGACTGCCATTCTTTGGTCAAGTCTAATTGATCGGCTGACTGCCAACGCAATCGATTGGCTATATGAGCCGAATCGCCATAAAAGAAGACATTGAGCAATGGTTGTTCAGAAGTAGCATTATCGCTGCCGCCTGTACCTGTACTATTAGTGTCATTGTTATCAATATCATGACTATTCGCTGCGCCATTCAGGTAAGCGCGTGCATAGCGTAACGCCAAGTGTGCCAATGGGTGACTAGGGTCAGCAGTAATCAGTAGTAACGGGGTAGTGGTCGTCATAAGGCGCGGTATCACATATTATAAATAAGAGTTTAAAAATTATGGCCGAGTTGCTATAAATGCTTTGTATAAAGTCATTTGGTCGTTATTATTATAGTGCTTGTGTGCAAATTTGCGTGACAGAAAACAGAGTTTATACTGATAATGCGACGTACAGCGGATCATACTGTCACATCACATAGCGTTATGTCATAAAAGAGAGGTGCGTCGTCTCTATCAAAGATGTTTATGCTAACATAAAGCGCCGCAAACCAAATAGAGTCACTGTTATTTAACGTGGTTTTATCTCAAGTGTAGGCACACTGAGTATTATTATTTGATGCTGTGACTGCCTCGTAAGAAAAAACAATAAACTTATGAGCTAGGTTCACGTAGTCTTACCATTCTATGTAAGGAGTTTTTGTCACTATGTTACCTGCTATGCCCTCACGTGTGAACAATGGTACAGATTATCAGCCTACCGTAGAACAACTGCAAGTCCTGCAGACAGCGAGCGAATTTGCTTATCAGATTTGGGAAAGTCGGACCGTTTCATGTCAGACGTTTTTGCGTAGCTATCCATTGAATAGTACGCTGACCCGCCAGCAAATCGATGATCTGATACAAGATTATACGCTAGATGAAAACTATCAACTCGCTGATGAAACCAAGGTCATGAGTGGTCTGCGTCACTTGCGCACGCTACTGATGATGCGTTGGATTTGGCAAGATGCTTTGCAGACGATTAGTCTGGAGCAGTTGACCGATGAGTTGTCTGAGTTTGCAGATGGCTGTATCTCTTTTGCTAAAGATTACACTTATCAGCACTTGGTTGCTAAGTATGGTGAGCCGACCTTTATCAATGAACAAGGCAATATACAAATCGATGATATGGCGATTATGGCCATGGGTAAACTTGGTGCGCAAGAGCTGAATTTATCAAGTGATATTGATCTAATCTTTGTACATCAAGCGCGCGGCGAGACCAATGGCAATAAGGCAAAAGGCACACGTAGCATAGATAATAAACGCTTTATGACCAGATTGGGCCAAGGCATTATTAAACTGCTTGATAACAAGACCGCTGACGGTTTTGTCTTTCGAGTAGATATGCGCTTACGTCCATGGGGCGATGGTAGTGATTTGGCCATTCATCTGTCCGCATTACAAAAATACTTTACGATGCATGGCCGTGCATGGGAGCGTTTTGCTTGGTTAAAAGCACGCGTAGTCGGACAAATAGACCAGCCATTTTATGAAGAAATACAAGCGCTGATTAAGCCATTTGTTTTTCGTTATTATGTGGACTACAGTGCGTTTTCAGCATTGAGAGAAATGAAGTCTCTTATTCAAAACCAAGTTGCACAGCGTGAAGACTTGGACAATATCAAGCTTGGTGCGGGCGGCATTAGAGATATTGAGTTTATCGTACAGGCCTTTCAGCTTATCTATGGCGGCCGGCATCCACAGCTACAAATCAAACCTTGCTTGCAGGCGATGCAAGTATTGTGTGAGCTTGGCTATCTGGAGCATTCAACTTACGAGCAGCTACAGGCAGCATATCGGTTTTTGCGCCGGCTTGAGCACGCTATTCAAGCGATTAATGACCAACAGACCCAGCGCTTACCACACGATGAGCAGTGGCAGCATAATCTAGCAGTGACGCTGAATTTTGAAAACTGGCATGCCTTATTAGATCAACTTAATCGTCATCGCGACAGTGTCAATGTGCCGTTTGAGCGTATGGTTACTGAGCGCCAAGTACCTGACAACGAAGATACCGACCTAGAGCCAGAGCACTTAGATGAGCAAATTGCCCGTTTAAATGAAGTGCTAACAAAAGAAAATCGCGAGGTACTACAGAATTTTTGGCAATCAAAAATGGTGGCTAATTTAAGTGATGAAGCCAGAGAGCGTTTAGACGACGCATATCCTGTCATTGTCCATGCGTTGTTAGCGCATCAAGAACAGCAGCAACTTGCCAATACTGCTTTACCAAGATTGATCTCACTGCTTGAAGCGATTTGCCGTCGTTCTATCTACTTGGTCATGATTGCTGAAAACCCCAATGCAACGATTGAGCTGATTCCAATGCTGTCTGCCAGCCCGTGGATTGCAAAAGAGTTGGCTCAGTACCCTGTACTATTGGATACATTTTTGCAGCAGCGTTATCGCCATCTGCCAGATAAGCGTGAGCTACGTGATATCTTGCGTCAACAGTTGCTACGCGTCGAGCCAAACGATGAAGAAGAGCTGTTGAGCGTCCTGCGACTGTTCAAAAAGAATCAGGTGTTGGCTGTCGCTGCTAGTGATGTATTGGCTGAGCGTCCGATTATGAAAGTGTCAGATTCATTGACTTATATCGCTGAGGTCGTATTAGAAGCCGCATTGGAGCGCGCTTTTGCAGAGATTGTTAACCGTTATGGGTATCCTATTGGCCAAGATGGCGACCCAGTCACTGAAGCGGACTGCGGCTTTGCAATTATCGGTTATGGCAAGCTTGGTGGCTTAGAGCTATCGTATTCTTCAGATTTGGACTTGGTATTCTTACACAAGATAAAAGAGCAAGGCATGACCACTGGTGAAAAATCAGTCAGTGGTATGAAGTTTGCCGCGCGTCTTGTACAAAAGCTGATGAATTATCTCAATACTCAAACCCGTGATGGCCGTGCCTATGAGATTGATATGCGTCTGCGGCCTTCAGGAAATGCTGGCATGATGGTGGTGTCTTGTCATGCGTTTGAAACCTATCAAATGGATAAAGCATGGTCATGGGAGCATCAAGCGTTGGTACGTGCTCGTGCGATTTGCGGAGACAGACGAGTCACTGCACGCTTTTGTGATATTCGCCGCGATGTATTGTCGTTGCCACGGACACTGGATCAAGTACGTAGTGAAGTCACCAGCATGCGTATCAAAATGCAAAAGCATCTAGGCACGAGCCAATGGCAGCAGGAAGCGGGCAAGTTTCATCTTAAGCAAGATGCAGGCGGTATTGTAGATATTGAGTTCTTAGCACAGTTTGCCGTATTGGCTTACTCGCATGAATATCCAAGTTTGACCAAATGGAGCGATAATGTGCGAATTTTTGCAGAAGTTGCTTTGCTTGGTATTTGGAATGATCAAGTCTGTCAGGATTTGACCGATGCCTATCTAAGGATTCGTGCTGCCACGCATCAGTTAGCACTATCAGAGCAGTCTTTGCTCGTTGATGAGTCATTGTGGCAGGAGACGCGAGCGTTAGTACAGTCACAGTGGCAGCATCTCATGGGCGTAGAGACAGACGACGAGTAATATCGAAACTTGTATGATTAAGGCCTTGCCGATAGTCCAAGAGACGCTTAAACTGTCATGCGTTACTATGAATAAAAACTATCAATGAAAGCTATAAACGAAAACTATGGATAGAATTGGTAGCTAGGAACGATATAATTAAAAACCATATAGTGCCAAACCAAAAGATTTCATTTGCCAAGACGGCCAGTGATATAATCGGTCACACATCATCATAATACTGTCAGTCGTTTGTCATAATGAAGCTGTTGTTTAGGCAATAAAAATTGACGCTGCGGTGTTATCATACGATGTTGATCAATACTGTTAAATAAAACCTACCTAAAAAAAGTTAGACGTCAGTGCTAGCATAAGGACAATAAAATGAATATGGCAACACAAGATGGTAAGCTTTGGATGAATGGCACAATGATCGAACAGCCAGATGCTAAAGTTCATGTGCTTACCCATAGCTTGCATTATGGCATGGCTGTGTTTGAAGGCGTGCGTGCTTACCAAACCGCTGATAATCGCACGGCTATTTTTCGCCTAAAGGAACACACCGAACGTCTACTTGGTTCGGCAAAAATCTTTCAAATGGACGTGCCGTTTGATGCGGCCACGCTAGAGCAAGCACATAAAGATGTGGTAAAGCAAAATAACTTGGCAGAAGCCTATATTCGTCCGCTTATTTGGGTAGGTGCAGAAAAGCTTGGCTTATCTTCACGTGACAATAGCATCAATGCTATGGTTGCTGCATGGCACTGGGGTGCATATCTTGGTGAGGAAGGTATCAAAAATGGTATCCGTGTAAAAACCTCTTCATTCACGCATCATATGCCAAACGTCACTATGTGTAAGGCAAAAGCCTCAAGTAACTATCCTGTGTCTATCATGGCCAACCAAGAAGTCACTCGTAATGGTTATGACGAAGCTATCTTGATGGATCCGCAAGGGTATGTGTGTCAAGGCGCTGGCGAGAACTTATTCTTGGTAAAAGATGGCGTGCTACATACGCCAGATTTGGCGGGCGGTGCACTTGATGGTATCACTCGTCGTACTATCCTTCAGTTCGCGGCTGATCTAGACATCAAAGTCGTTGAACGCCGTATCACTCGTGATGAGTTCTACTTAGCAGACGAGATATTTATGACAGGTACCGCTGCTGAAGTGACGCCTATCCGCGAATACGATGATCGTACTATCGGGAATGGCGGCCGAGGACCATTGACTGAGAAACTCCAAATCCTATACTTTGATGTGGTTCATGGTCGTAACGAGCAATATATGGATTGGTTAAGCTTTATTGACTAATAAAGTCGTTAGTTTAAAGACCAAAAAGGCTGAACATAATTGTTCAGTCTTTTTTTTATGCTAATATAGCCATCATATTTATTCTTAAGATTAAAGTGAGCAGTCCATGCCAATAGATTCTAGTACAGCAGATAATAAAAATATCAAACAAATTATTTGTATTAAATGGGGTACAAAGTACGGGGCTGATTACGCCAATAAATTGTATGGTATGGTATCTCGCAATATTACGCCACCGTTTCGTTTCGTCTGTTTTACCGATGATACCACCGATGTACGTCCAGAAATCGAATGTCAAGAATTACCACCATTAGATGTCACCATGCCAACCAACACACTTGGCAAGTGGCCAAAATCACGTTTGTGGGGTGAGAAGTTAGGTGATTTGACAGGGACAGTATTATTTGTAGATTTGGATGTGATTATAGTAGATAGCCTCGATCCTTTCTTTGAATACGGCGAGCCAGACGATGTTATTTTGTCTTATAACCCGAGTAACCCATTAGAGCGCCTAGGGCAAACGTCTTGCTTTAGATTCAAGATAGGGTCGCTTGTCTCATTGCAAGAGAAATTCAAAGCTGATCCACAAGGTATCGCTGATGAGTATCGTTTTGAGCAGCGCTTCGTCACTCGTAATGCGCCAGGCGGTGTCAAGCTGTTTCCAAAGGCATGGGTCGCGCACTTTAGACGCAAATGCCGTCAACCGTTCCCACTTAACTACATCAAAGAACCAAAGATCCCCAAAGGCGCTCGAATTGTTATTTTCCCTGGCGACTTATATCCTACACATGCGATTGAAGGTAGATATAATAAAAATGCTGCTAACAATGCCAAAGATCACTTAAAAAGATTGACTGAGCCCAAAAATCTAAAAAGACCGCTACGTCACTTGCGTCATTTTATCTTGCCAGTAGGGTGGATCGAAAAGTACTGGAAAGAATAGGTCCCATTATATAGTTGAGTATTATCGCATTGCATTAGCACAGATAAATATTAGTCAGTGAACGGATAAAATTATGAATACAGAAGATACTATTAAAGTCTTTGTTGGTTGTGACCCAAATAACTGTGATCTAGAGCAGATGATGGTATTAGATTATAGTATTCATAAACATACCAGTGTACCCGTTGAGATAGTATGGATGCAGCTGTCACGCGATCCTAATAGCTATTGGTATTCTAATCCTGAGACTGGAGAGGGTTGGAATACCACTAAATGGTCAACGCCTTTTTCAGGCTTTCGCTGGGCAATTCCAGAGTACTGTCAATACTCTGGTCGTGCCATTTACATGGACGCTGATGTCATTATTTTAGATGATTTGGCAAAGCTGTGGCACCATCCTATTGAAGGACAGTCTGTTGTAGCTGCTAAGACTAATGCGGATATGACTCGGTTGTGTACATGCGTATGGGATTGCAAGGCGGCGAAAAACATTGTCCTACCAATTAAAAAACTCAGGAAAGATCCCAAAAGCCATAAAGAAATGATGGCTGTATTCAAACATAATAATCAGCTCATTGAGCCTTATCAGGATAGTTACAATTGTATAGATGGCGAAAACTTAGCGCTAGAAGATATTAGGATTTTGCATTATTCAGATATGGGTACACAGTTCAGTCATAAATATTCATTACCTAGAGTCAGTGAAGAAGGTATTGAGCATTGGTTTGACGGTGAAATAATGTCGCACCCAAGGCAGGATTTATCTGAGGTTTTTGATGAATATTATAACGAAGCACTTGCTGCTGGATACGATTTAGACAGTTATAGGGTAGAACCTTTCGGTCATTTTCCTAAAAAATCTCAAGAAGGTTATACCGGTAATAAGGTGACTCGTCCACACGCTTCTAAATCATTTTTTTCGAAGCTATTTAAACGCTAGTTTTTTAATGAAGCAATGATAAGCCTTTTTAAGAAGGTGAAAACTTACTCCATAGGTTATCGTGTATGAAGCAGCATAAAAAAACAGTGTTACTCGTTATTAATTGTCTACAAGGCGGCGGTGCGGAACGTGTCGTATTAACATTGGGGCAAGGGTTTTATGAATTGGGCTATGAAGTACATATTCTAAGATTTAAGCCGTTAGTACAGTATGACTTAAGTCCGAATCTTAACTACCATGTACTTAAGTTTAAGCCGTATAAACTGATACCAGGGGCACAAAGACGTGACCATATTTTTGCACGTGCTGTTGATAAATACGTGTCGAAAAATATCGGTCAGCCTGACATCATACTGTCCAACCTAGATCGTGCCGATAGCATTTTAAGTAATAGTAAACTGCCTAATATCACTTATATTATTCATAACACAGTATCACTACTCTATAAATTTAATAAAAATCACGACGCTGAGCAGTTAAAGCAAAGAATGATAGATATATATGCCAAGCATCCTTGTGTGTGCGTCAGTGAAGGCGCTCAAAAAGACTTTATCAAAAGCTTTGGTCATATTACGCCAACCACCGCCATTCACAATCCAATTGATAAAAACAGTATTCAACAACAAGCCGATGCTTTTGTCCCTGACTACCAGAACTATATTATTCATGTCGGGAGTTTTAAAGATGCCAAGCGTCATGATGTATTGGTAAATGCTTATGCAAAAACAGATCAATCTATGCCGTTACTGCTCTTGGGTCAAGGGAAGCATAGAAGTGAAACAGAGCGACTGGTAACAGAGTTAAGCCTAGAAGACAAAGTAATATTTTTAGGATTTCGTGATAATCCCTTTCCTTATATCAAAAATGCGCAGTTTAAGATATTGACCTCTGACTGGGAAGGGTTTGCTCTGGTCATTGCCGAAGCTCTCGTGCTAGGTACTCCTGTTATCAGTACCAACTGTCCATCAGGCCCAAGTGAATTGCTACCAGAACATAACTTAATGCCGATGGGTGATATTGATGCCATTGCCGAAAAAATGCAGCAAGCGATGAGTAATCCGCAAGCGTTTCATGCGCCATTCGATGAAGCGCTGCTACCAGTCAAAATAGCAGAAAAATACGTAGAGTTTGCTGAACAAGTCAATATTATGCATAAATAGTTCCAAATATTTTATACTCACAATGTCCATTTCTAAGAAAATTTAAAATGATTAATAGTGTTATTAGAACAAGAAAAAAAGAAGTTAAAAATAATAAAAAGAAAGTACTCTTAGTCATTAACTGTCTACAAGGTGGCGGCGCTGAACGTGTTGTTCTGACTTTAGGACAGGGATTCTATGATTTGGGTTATGAAGTACATATTTTACGGTTTAAGCCCCGTGTAGATTACGAGCTTAATCCAAAACTAAACTACCACTTTATTGATTTTAAGCGTTATAAACTGATACCAAAATTAGAACGTCGTGACAAAGTTTTTGCGTTCGTAGTCGATCGTTACATTTCAAAAAACATTGGTCAGCCTGATATGATACTGTCTAATCTAGATCGTGCAGATAGTATTTTAAGCAATAGCAAACTACCTAATATATTTTATGTGATTCATAACACAGTGTCTTTGTTATATAAATTCGATAATACGAATGCTGCTGACACACTAAAGTCAAAGATGATTAACATCTACTCCAAGCATCCTTGTATATGTGTCAGTAAAGGTGCTGAAAAAGATTTTGTTGAAAGCTTTGGTAATATTACGCCAACGATTGCCATTCACAATCCAGTCGATAGAGATTACATTCAAAAGCTAGGTGACGTATTTACTCCTGAGTACCAAGATTATATTGTTCATGTGGGGAGTTTTAAAGAAGCGAAACGTCACGATGTGCTGCTAAAAGCATATGCTCGAACAGATCAGTCTATGCCACTATTACTGCTAGGTAAAGGAAAGCTGAAAGACGAAATAGAGCAATTGGTAGTAGAACTCAACTTAGAAGAAAAAGTAGTATTTTTAGGTTTTCAGGAGAACCCTTTCCCTTATATAAAGCATGCTAAATTTAAAGTGCTAACCTCTGATTGGGAAGGTTTTGCCTTAGTGATTGCCGAAGCTCTTGTATTAGGAACCCCTGTTATCAGTACAGACTGCCCATCAGGTCCAAGTGAGTTACTACCAGATAACAACTTAATGCCGATGAGCGACGTAGATGCTATCTCTGAAAAGCTTAGCTTAGCGATGAAAAATCCAGAGCAATTCTTTTCTGAGTTTGATGGGTCGCTTTTACCTATCACAATAGCCAAAAAGTATATTGCATTCGCATCTGATTCTAAAATCAAAGAATATTCTTAATTCAACCACCACTTAGACCAATCGTCTCTGTGTAATGCTCGTAATGTGGCAAACGCACTATCAGTATGCTGTAGTTTTTCGAAAACAGATAACAGTATACTAGTGGCCAATTTATCAACTTTCTGAAATTTATTATAGCGTTTTCGCATATTTCTCAAGCTATCATCGGTACCGATACGAAAATAAGTAAGACCATCGTACAGAGGCAAGTCACCGGCATAAAGCATATCGGTTTTTTCAGTTAGCAATGGCATAGATTTAGCATTAGTGGATAACTGCAGAAAGTTTTTGGTTTCATAAGTACGTAAAGTATTCATTAGAGTTACGACATTCATCAAGATAGCTGCTCTATGAGTATTGTTTGAATGATCAATAAACGTATCGCAAGCAGAGACAATCCAGCGCAACGACAGATGTGTCAATAAATAGTCGCTCTCTGCTTCCCATAACTTTTCAAATTCAGCGAATGTTTTATCTATTTTGTACTTACGGCGCATTAGTATAATAAGCGTGTTGTGATAAAAGCAGAGCTCAGACTCACCAAGCGATTTGTATTTCAAGTTGTTCAAATGGTTCTCTAAATCTGTGCTTTTACGCTCATTGGTTAACGCTTCAATATCACACATTGATTCAGTAATGGTTGTTGCTTTCATCTCATCAAAGCTTCTATCATTATAGGTTTTGATAATCTTACCCGCATTCAATCTTTTTTCGCTTCGAAAGATCAATAGCAATTTTCTCTGCCAACTTGAAGGTGTAGCCATGTTATCAAAATCCTCTAAAAATATATAAAGATATTAGCGCCGTAATCTCTATAATATAAGTCTTAGAGATCATTGTTGTTTGTTTAGACTGAATAATACTGTTTATACCAATCGACAAATTGTTTGATACCTTCTTCTATACTAGTTTCAGGCTTAAAGCCAATATCTTCTACTAACTCATCTATGTCTGCGTAAGTAATCGGTACATCACCTGCTTGCATAGGCAATAAATTTTCTTGCGCTTTTTTGCCACAAGCGTCTTCAATGGCAGTAACAAAACGGCGCAAAGTGACTGGCTGATTATTACCAATGTTGTAAATCTTGTAGGGAGCAGTCGCTGTCGTAATAGTAGAATGCTGGGGAGAAGGGGCCTTATTAATTATACGAATAATGCCGTTGACGATATCATCAATGTAGGTAAAGTCACGCTGCATATCACCATTATTAAATACATTAATTGGCTCACCAGCTAGAATTTTCTTTGTGAACGAAAAATATGCCATATCAGGTCGACCGTAAGGACCGTAAACGGTGAAGAACCTTAACCCTGTTGTAGGGATATTATATAAATGGCTATAGCTATGTGCCATAAGCTCGTTGGATTTTTTGGTGGCGGCATATAGGCTGATAGGAAAATCAACACAATCAGTAGTGGTAAATGGCTGCTTTATATTCATACCATAAACAGAGCTAGAGCTCGCGTAGATTAAGTGTTTTATATCGTGGTGACGACAGCCTTCTAGAATATTAACAAAGCCAACCACATTTGAGTCGATATACGTATTAGGGTTTTCGATAGAGTAACGCACACCTGCTTGGGCACCTAAATTAACAACCGTATCAAATTGGTAGGTTGCAAAAAGCTCAGACATAGCTTCACGATCAGCCAGATCTAACTTAATAAACGTAAAAATTTCTGGATCTGATATCTCACCTAATATTCTCAAACGCGCTTCTTTTAGATCTGTATCATAATAGTCGTTGATATTGTCGATACCAACGATACAGTAATCCCTAGCAGATAGATCTATTTCTAGTATCGCCTTGATTAAATGAAAGCCAATAAAACCTGCCGCACCAGTGACCAGTATTTTCATTAGTCGCTCCCAAATAGATCGCGAGTGAATACTTTGTCTGCGACATCTTTTATATCATCAGATAAACGGTTTGCGACAATGACATCACTCATTGATTTGAAGGTGTCTAAGTCCTGAATCACACGCGAATTAAAGAAATCATCTTCTTTCAATACAGGCTCGTAGACAACGACTTCTATACCTTTTGCCTTGATACGTTTCATGATGCCTTGTATCGCAGATGCTCTAAAGTTATCTGACCCACTTTTCATCACTAGGCGATGTATTCCCACGATTTTTGGCTGTCTTTCGATGATTTTATCTGCAATAAAGTCTTTGCGGGTTCTATTAGAATCAACAATGGCTTTTATCAGGTTGCTTGGCACTTCATCGTAATTTGCTAATAACTGCTTAGTATCTTTGGGCAAACAGTAGCCGCCATAACCAAATGAAGGGTTATTATAATGGTTGCCAATGCGAGGGTCTAAGCCAATCCCTTCGATGATTTGTTTGGTCTCAAGTCCAAAGGTTTGCGCATAAGTATCAAGCTCATTAAAATAAGCCACGCGCATCGCTAAATAAGTATTAGAAAATAATTTGATCGCTTCAGCTTCAGTAGACTCTACAAATAATAGCGGTGCATCTTTTTTGACTGCACCCTCGAGTAACAGATTGGCAAATATTCGAGCCTGCTCAGACTGTGCGCCTACAATGATACGTGAAGGATAAAGGTTGTCATGTAGTGCCTTACCTTCGCGCAGAAACTCAGGCGAAAAAATAATGCGATCAGTCGCATAACGTTCTCTGATACTGGTTGTATAACCAACTGGTACTGTGGACTTTATAATGATAGTCGCTTGTTGATTCACTAACAGCACTTGCTCAATGACGGCTTCTACTGTGGAGGTATTGAAATAATTGGTCTTTGTATCATAATCAGTTGGCGTGGCAACGATGATGAAATCTGCATCTTTATAAGCTTCTTTGGCATTCAGCGTTGCAGAAAAATTGAGCTCTTTATGCAATAAAAAATCTTCGATATCTGTATCTTCGATAGGAGACTGCTTGGCGTTTAACAAGGCTATTTTTTCAGCGATGACATCGACAGCAACGACTTCGTTATGCTGTGCTAACAGCATTGCATTCGATAAGCCTACGTAGCCTGTACCTACTACTGCTATTTTCATAATATATCCAAGTAATTTTTAAGCTTTTATTGGTTTAAGTCAAGAATGAGTAATCATCATTATAGTTTAAACTTGGTCTGAATTCATTTGGGGACAGTATTTGTGGTATCTAACACGGAATTAGGCAGATAATCCAAGAATTTGTGCCTCATGGCTTGGCTAACTTTTTTATATAAACCTGACTCAAGAAGATCCAAACTTTGAATACAACCATATTTAACAGTTTTATCTTCTAAGGCAAGAATAAAATCTTCTACACTATGCTCATTTTTTAGATAGTTGATAGAGATATTAGGTTTTAAGTGTGCTTCGCCTTTTTGAATTTTTAGATGATTCATCAGTGTTATAGGATTAACTTGGGCGACATCTCTGAATTTATATTTTATCTGCTCAGTCAATAGTTGCGGATGGTTCAATAAATGGGACTTTAAGATATTTTTATCGACAATATGAGGGTAGTGATGAATTTCAAAAAACTGATTCATGCCCAGTATTTTAGCACTTAACATTTGCGCGATAGTATGTCTTGGCTGTATCGGTGTACCAAACAATTTAAAGCGTGATTTTCGAAAATTGAGCTTGGCATTCAAAGCAGCACTTTTACGCCATTCACCGTGAACGATTAGCTTCTCACTGTCTAAAAAGTCATCTATCGCCACTGGTTGATTAAAAAAGAAATCATCGTTCATATAGATAAAATAGTCAGACAGTCCTTTGATATTCCAAATCATCGTCTCAATTGATCGAGTGTTGAAGGTCGGTAAAAATTCCTCATAACCCGAAAATATGTCCTGATGATCAACGATGCGTATTTTATCTTCTGAGCAAATACCTTGCTTGGCAAACTCATCGACGAACGCTGGCTTTTGTTGATCTGTGACAATATATATATGACGACAAAAAGGCACATATTTGATGATAGAAGCAATATTATAATATATCTCATCGTCGCTGGCGAAACGCGTGTCAGTTATTGCGTCAGATGCCACTTCTTTACTTGGCTTATACTGTTCTCGCTTTTGTTTGAGTATAGGGTCTGCGCCATCTACCCAAGCAATGACGACATCTAATGTGTTTTCATTAGGCTGCTTCATAACTAATCCTGTTCTTTGCGGATACACATCTATGTTAGTAGCGATATTAGACCAGCTATGATATTTGCTGATGCGATTATTAACAAGGTTTAATCGATTTAGATAGTTAGACTAATTATAATTTTTTATAGAGATACCGTTAAATCCTGCTCGTACTTTACTGAGTAAATGCCGAGCACCAGCGGTAGGTGAGACTAGCATATAAAGTCAGAACGCTGCAATAATTATGACCATAGTTGCATTCATTTGGCTAACCTATCATGCCTATACCGTTAAAAAATCAAGCTGAGACACTAATGCCATCTATTATTCTGTTTATGTTAAAAGCGCTTGAAGGTCGCGGTGCTGAGCGTATGGTTACGACTTTGGCAAGCGCTTATGCAGATATGGGCTATCGTACTCATATCCTATGCTTGGAAGCGACGCAAGATATGCTACTAGACGCTCGTGTGCAATATCACATCGTGCCATATGATGAGATGTTTTCTGAGCAAAATCTCGACCCAGAATCTACGCAAGCACAAGCCTATGAATCAGTCGCTAAACGTATTGATGGTTACGTACGTAGCCAAATAGGGAAGCCAGATTTGATACTGGCTAATATCTATAAGATAAACTGGATTATGGCATATAGTCAGTTGTCAAATATCGTAAATGTACTGCATACAGCACTATCTAAGCAGTTCCAAAATCAGTTATTAGAGACGCCAGTACAGACTATAAGTCATTTGAAAATGGTCTATGGCGCTCATCCTTGTAGCTGTGTGAGTAAGGGTGCACGCCAAGACCTGATTGATCTTATAGGAAATATTACCAAAACCACAACAATCTATAATCCTTGTGATGCTGCTGATATAAATACCAAAGCAGCAGCATCTAGCCATCTTGAACATTTTGGCTTAGTAGATAAAGAGTACATTATACATGTCGCCTCATTTGATGACATGAAAGGTCATCGAGACTTGCTACAGGCGTATGCCAAAACAGAACGAAAGCTGCCGTTAGTACTAGTGGGTAAAGGTAGGCTTGAATCAGAGATTAAACAGTTGGCTGTCCAACTAAATATTAGCGATTGCATTAAGTTTTTAGGCTTTCAGACCAACCCTTATCCGATCATTGCCTCAGCTGCACTGATGGTACTCACCTCTAAGTTTGAAGGCTTCGGATATGTCATCGTAGAGGCGCAAGCACTGGGTGTACCAATAATCAGTACGGATTGTCCTTTTGGGCCAAGAGAACTATTACCTGAGCAAAACTTGATTGCGGTAGGTGATATTGATGGCTTGGCGTTACTCATCGATCAAGCCATAGACAACCTTACAGATTATATAGTGCCACTAAACCAGCAGTTGCTGCCTGAACATATTGCAAGACAGTACTTAGAGTTTGGTTCTGTTTTGGATTCAGATAAAATGAGGGTTTATAACGTGTAGTGGTTCTTAATTAAACGCAATTAAGTCGAGGTTATTAATTGTGAGTCATTAACTAGAAAGTGTCGAATAGCGATTTAGAGATAGGAGAATGATTGATGACAGGAACACCATGCGATTGATAGATTCTGCCGAGTAAGTTAAACGAAGGAATAATGCGCTCGTTCATGACTTTGCTGAGCATACTTGGTGCACTATTGTTTTTATTTTCATAAAATCGTGGTTGCTTACTGTTGAGCAGATCAATACCGTACAGATGAATACTCGCTGCTTGACGCGAAAACGCCAACTGCGCCGCTACATAAGCGACAGTACCTGCTTCCACAAACCCATGAGTAATGTTAAGAGAGACGCCGATGTCAGCCGCTTTATGATCGCTATCAATAATAAAGTTTGGATTATTGATAAAGTACGATAGCGGCATTTTTTTATTGAGTAATTTTTTCTTAAAGATAAGCTTATTAAAAGATAGCTTGTTTGACTTGACTCCCCATGGCCTATCCACTGGGTACAACACTCGCATGGCATGATGGTACGTTCGCATAATATCAGGGTGCGTGGTGGCCATCGCTTCAAAGACAGCTAATGTTGCATATAGAGGTTGACCCTTATAGTACTGCTGTAAAATCTCCGGCTGATGACTGATAAAGCGCGCATCACTGATGACGTAACCAGCAATATCGGTAAACTGATGCTGCCCAATCAGGCTGATACTGCCATTGACAAAAATAGTAGGCGTATCTAGTAGCTCTGATAACGGCAGCTGCTGTATAGATGGCCCTGAGGCGATAATATTGACGTCTTTTCCATGCAAGCTCTGTTCAGGTTCATTGGCATTAAACGCATTGATAATGATGAGCTCATTATCAATATTGAACCCAGCGGTAGCAGGTAATCTCAAATATAGCGCCATACTATTTTCCAGTCGTTTATTTCACCTATCTTATATCTTAATACACTGCCTTTACGCTAATTATAAATTGTCTACATATGGTTAATTACTAAGCATTTATTGCCAATGGTCTTTTAACCATGGGCTTGGCTTCACATGTCGATACCATTTACCGCCACTACCAGAAATCGCATCGGGCGGGTTGATCTCACCGTGGAAGATAACGATTTTTGCATCATCCGGCAGAGTAGGTGTGCGCACAAAGTTAAAAGGAATCGGCGCAATACATTGGTACTTAAAGCTGACACACCATGTCTTATCCCAATACTCTAAGTGGTGATGCTCACGCAAATAGTTAGAAAGGTAAGCCTGCTCGTGACGTACTTGGGTGCGAATAGTTTCAAAGTTTCGCTCAAAATTAGACAGCAAATCAGGATAGGTATTCATACCAATATTGAAGCGATAAACAGAGCTATTGCCAATCATACGCCAAGGTTTTTTCCAGTCGCGGATGATGACGACACTGTCTTCATGCACTGCTTGATAAGTAAAAAACGCATCGATATTATCGACAATGACGATATCAATGTCTAAAAATAGGGCCACACCTTTTAAATCATACAGCTCAGGTTTAAAAGTAGTCAGTTTTTTCCAACCACGTTCAGGACCTGCTGGTAAATCCATATCGGGTATCGGATAACAGGCAATCGCAGGGTCAATACCTGTGCTGTCATCGGTCAAGCAAACCATTTGGAAATCTAAGGTTAAATGTCGACTAACCATGTTGTAGAGACGATTGACGTATTCAGGACCATATTTGTCGCCCCATTTCATACAGATGATATAACGCTGTTCAGCAGCATTTGTGCTAGTCTGATTAGGATCTGTAGATGAAGTCTTAGTTACGTCAGATGTCATAATGCACTCGTATTGAGATAATAGTCAGATAAATGAAGGATTAATAAAAGTAAAAGAATATAGAGTTCAGCCAATATTAGCATAGCTGTGACTGATGGAACGTTTAAACTGATAGTACGTCTAAATAGTGCAACGTTAGGTTGGTGATGACTAATGATTGTCGAGCTTAGTGTTATCATTTTTAACAGCACTATCGTTTTTAGCATTGTCGATTTTAACGTTGTCGATTTTAACGTTGTTATTTCGAACGCTATCGTTGATATCGCTATCAGAACGACTAGAAACGCTAGAATGGTGAGATTGGATAAAGGCTGCTAAAGTCTCTTTATCTTTTCGGTAAGGGTTGCCTAAGTTTGGTATACGCTTAAAACGTCGATAGCCCCACATATAATGACTGTAGTTGTCTGTAATCATACGCTCCATGGCTTGATTGAGAGCATGAGTTGCCACTTCGGCGTTACGGTCGTATAAAGCAGGATTATCGAGTTTGTAGCAGTAGATATCAAAACCGCGTCCATCGGTACGGCGAATACAAGATAAGCCAACCAGCACACATTTGGTTTTGCTAGCCAGTTTAGAGGCAAGGGTGCTGGTCAATGTTTTGATACCAAAGAACGGAACAACAACACCGCCTGATGGCTCTGGAACGTGGTCTGGCAGTACAATACTAAAACCACCTTGCTTGAGCGTTTTAAACACGGCTTTAACGCCGCTACCATCAGTAGGTACCAAAGTCGCGTTAAGTCGCGCTCGACCCTGAAGGATAAACTCGTTAGCGAATTTGCCGTCAACTGGCTTATACATAATGGTTGGCGCACCAAACTGGTTGAGCCAAGCATTCATCATCTCCCAAGTGCCGAGATGCGGGACGATAGCAAGCATGCCATTTGGATTGTCAAGACCTTCTAAAAAAATGTCTTTATTATGGACATCACAAATCTGAGCGATACTCCACTCAGGAGGCATCGCCCAGCTTTTTATAGATTCAATACTGGTCAAACATTGATGATAGATGATGTCTTTAGTCAGCGCCCGTTTTTGCTGCTCAGACAGTGTGTGAGTAATCAGCGCCAGATTGATCTGAATGGTACGCATGATACTTAGACTGGGTATCTTAATGATAACCCACGCAACAAAACGTGCCAGCATCTGCAGTACAGACAATGGCACGACTTTGAAAATATGATACGGATTCATGACCACTCACATGGTAATGAATCACGTAACAAGCACTGTAGACAGCAACCGCGCATCATCAAACGATTTATTCAGCAGGCTTGCTGGTATCAGCTTGTGCTTTTTCACGCACACGGATACCAAGCTCACGTAGTTGTTTGCTATCAACGCCAGCAGGTGCTTGAGTCAGTGGGCAATCAGCCGTTTTGGTTTTTGGGAAGGCGATAACGTCACGGATAGAGCTTGCGCCTACCATCAACATAATCAAACGATCCAAACCAAATGCTAGGCCGCCATGCGGTGGCGCACCGAATTTTAGAGCATCAAGTAAGAAACCAAATTTGTCTTCAGCCTCTTGCTCACCAATACCTAAGGCTTCAAGTACAGCTTGCTGCATATCGTAAGTATTGATACGTAAGCTACCACCACCAATCTCAGTACCGTTCAATACCATGTCATAAGCGATAGATAAAGCAGATTCTGGATTGTTTTTCAACTCTTCAACTGAGCCTTTAGGCTTAGTGAACGGATGATGCATCGACGTCCAGCGACCATCGTCAGTTTCTTCAAACATTGGGAAGTCAGTCACCCAAAGTGGTGCCCATTCGCAAGTCGTCATTTCAAGATCTAGACCGATTTTTTGACGTAATGCACCAATCGCATCATTCACGACACTGACTTTGTCCGCACCAAAGAAGATAATGTCGCCATCTTCTGCAGCAGTACGCTCGATTAAGCTTACCAGTACGTCATCAGTCATGTTTTTGATGATTGGAGACTGTAAGCCAGACTCTTTATCCACACCGTTGTTAACGCTGCTAGCGTCATTGACTTTGATATAAGCCAAACCGCGTGCGCCATAAATACCAACAAACTTGGTATAAGCATCGATTTGCTTACGGCTTAATGATGCGCCACCAGGAATACGTAGAGCAGCCACACGACCTTTAGGATCGTTAGCAGGACCGGCAAATACCTTGAAGTCAACGTCTTTCATCAAATCTGCAACGTCAACCAACTTTAGAGGAATACGTAAGTCAGGCTTGTCTGATGCATAGTCACGCATGGCTTCTGCGTAAGTCATGCGAGGGAATTGCTCGAACTCAACGTCCATCATCGTCTTAAACAAATGCTTGATAAGACCTTCGTTGATGTTCATGATTTCTTCTTCGTTCAAGAAAGACGTCTCAATATCCACCTGAGTAAATTCAGGCTGACGATCGGCACGTAAATCCTCATCACGGAAGCATTTAGCAATTTGATAATAACGGTCAAAACCTGACACCATCAATAATTGCTTAAATAGCTGTGGTGACTGCGGCAAGGCAAAGAAGTTACCTGGACGGGTACGTGATGGTACAAGATAATCACGCGCACCTTCAGGCGTTGCACGAGTCAAGATAGGCGTTTCAACATCCAAGAAACCATGATCGTCTAAATAACGACGAATCGCTGAGGTTGCCTTGGCACGGAACACCATACGTTCTTGCATTTGGGGACGACGCATATCAAGATAACGATACTTTAGACGCAGGTCTTCAGATACAGTTGTTTTTTCGTCATTCAATGGGAATGGCGGCGTTTCAGACTTAGCCAGTACTTCAATTTCTTTGCCCAATAGCTCAATCTGGCCACTGGTCATATTATTATTTTCAGTACCTTCATAACGGCGACGTACGCGGCCAGTTATCTTTAGCACGTATTCAGGACGTACAGCATCTGCTGCTGCAAAAGCTTCTGGGGTATCAGGGTCGACCACGACCTGTAAGATACCAGCGCGGTCGCGCATGTCTAAGAAAATCACGCCACCGTGATCGCGACGACGATGTACCCAGCCTACGATACTAATGGTTTGCTCAAGCAAGCTCTCGGTTACGGCTCCGCAATACTCGTCTCGGTATTCGCTATGCGTCATAGTGCTTTGCGTCATAATATGGTTATCCAGTTATCAGCCCAATTCGAAGTACAATAATGCAGCCATTGCTGTGCGTTTCAAGCTATTTGCAAAAAAAACACACAAACAACGCGATTAAGACATATGGTCATCACGTTGGCTGCAGAAAATTTGATATAAACGCATATTATGCCTAATCTGCCTTTGTTATACAACCAGCTGAGTTCAATCAAAGAACGGGAGTCTGCAAGTATCTGACGTATTTATTCAGTGATATTTATATTGGGTTAAATATTGTCATCATGCTTGAAAACACCGCTTAGTGTGCACATATCAACCGCACGCTAATAAAAACAGCCATATCAATATATTTACTGACTTGAGGATTTGTAACCATGCTATTTCATCCCCCTAAAAACCCTGTTGAGCTTAAAATACGCCACTTGAATGATGCTCAAAAGCAGCGCCGTGAAGATTTGATGGAAGCCACCCAAGGCAAAGCTGCCCTCAAACAGTTCAAAAAAGTCATGGCCAAAAAAGCCAAGCAAGCATTGAAAGCAAAAACTAAAAATAAGAAAAAACATACCGATCATAAGGCACAAGTTTTTGTGCTCGATTTTGACGGTGATATCAAAGCAACTGCGGTCAAACACTTGCGTGAAGAAATCAGCACTTTAATTAGTACCGCAAATAAAGGTGACGAAGTTATCGTACGTCTTGAATCAGGCGGTGGTCTGGTACATGGTTATGGTTTGGCCGCAGCGCAATTGGTTCGCCTGAAAGATGCTGGTTTAAAACTGACTGTTTGTGTTGATAAAGTGGCGGCAAGCGGTGGTTATATGATGGCCTGCGTTGCAGACAAGGTAGTAGCTGCACCATTCGCTATCATTGGTTCAATCGGTGTGGTGTCACAGTTGCCAAACTTCCATAAATGGCTAAAAAACCATGACGTCGATTATGAAATGTTTACCGCTGGTGACTATAAGCGTACGGTGACTGTATTTGGTGAAAATGATGCCGAAGACCGTGCCAAATACCAAGAAGAACTAGAGCAGACGCATGAGCTATTCAAGCATTTTGTTAATACATATCGTCCAGAACTCGATGTTGCCAAAGTAGCTACGGGTGAGCATTGGTATGGCGAAGATGCGTTAAAGCTTAACTTAATTGACAGTCTACAAACTTCAGACAGCTATATTTTAGAGCGTATGGAAGACAACGAAGTGTACGCACTTTATTCACGTCAGAAGCCGACGTTAGCAGAAAAGCTAGGATTGGCTCAAGCAGCAGAAGCGACACTGAGCATGGCTGTAGATAAATTACCTGATGCACTTGCACGTTTTGATTTGAACAGCCGCCTAAATATTCTGAAATAATGTTAGTTATCATTATGATAGTTAAATAATGGTATTTCAGCGCTCAGAAGTTTTTGGATACATTGTTTATATTTTGTAAAAGGCGTGGCCTAGCTGGTCGCGCCTTTTTGCTGTTTATTGACAATTGCTGTGTTATAAATGTAGCACACGGAAAACAGTATACGTGCGTACACTAAAGCTCTAGTAGAGCTTTTTATCAACATTTGATTTAGACAATCAATAAAGAAAAGGAAGTCATTTATGTCTAACGACAATTTAATGTTTACCGCAACAGAACATGGTCAAGCCATGCATGCCAAAGTCAAAGCGTTTATCGAAACGAATATTGAGCCTATCGAAGCCCAATTCTGGGAAGATTGTCATAAGAAAAACCCTGATGGTAATTGGGAAAACTGGGAATGGCCAGAAGCCTACGAAAACCTGCGCAAACAAGCACGTGAAGAAGGCTTATGGAATTTATTCCTGCCAGATGACACACTAGGTGCAGGACTGTCAGTCACTGATTATGCGCCTATTGCAGAATTGACTGGTCGTAGTTTGCTAGCACCTCATGTATTTAACTGTAATGCACCTGATAGCGGTAACATGGAGCTGTTATGGCGCTACGGTACTCAAGAGCAGCAAGACAAGTGGCTTACCCCAATCCTAGAAGGTAAGACACGCTCTGTATTCTGTATGACTGAGCCTGACGTGGCGTCAAGTGATGCAACCAATATGCAAGCAACAGCCGTAGTAGATGGTGATGAGATTGTCATCAATGGTAGTAAGTGGTGGTCATCTGGTCTTGGCGATCCAGCAGTTGATGTCTTGATTGTGATGGCATATACCGCGGATGAAAGTGCAGACCGTCATCATCAGCATTCGATGGTACTTGTGCCAGTCAACACACCAGGTGTAAATATTAAACGTATGCTTAAAGTGTTTGGTGATTATGATGCACCGCACGGCCATGGTGAAATTAGCTTTGAAAATGTGCGTGTGCCAGTCAGCCACTTTATTGGTGGGCCTGGTAAGGGATTTGAGATTGCGCAGGGTCGTCTAGGGCCAGGCCGTATTCATCATTGCATGCGCTGTATCGGTGCTGCCGAAAAATCTCTTGAGTTAGCGGTCAAGCGTGGTATGTCACGTACTGCCTTTGGTAAGCCATTACTACAATTGGGTGGTAACTTTGAGCGTATCAGCGAAGCCCGTATCAAAATCGACCAAGCACGCTTGCTCACATTGTACGCCGCCCAAAAAATGGATGCTCAAGGCACCAAAGCCGCATTGACGGAAATCTCTGCTATCAAAGTAGTGGCGCCAACTGTGCTACAAGAAGTCGTTGATATGGCGATTCAGATTCATGGTGGTATGGGCGTGTGCCAAGATACATTACTACCGAACTTCTACGCGCAAGCACGTGTACTACGTTTGGCAGATGGTCCAGATGAAGTACATAAAACCATGATTGCCAAACTAGAACTAAAACGTCAGGGCTTTAGTCGTTCTGCTAAATCTGACAAAGCTTAGTCTTAAGTTTAATCTTAACAAACGGTTGTGTGAGTTAGTTTCGATTTGCTCACGCAACTATCAAGAATAAGCCAATCAAAATGCTAATTAAGAATTCACTATTAACAACTTAGTAGTGAATTTTTCATCACTAGAGCGAGTCCTCATTTCAAAAATAGTGAGAAGAATGAGATAAATTGAATTGAGAACTAGCTCGCATATCTGTTATAAAAATAAATGACCACATGATAAGGAATGTCTCATGGCAACTGATAATAAAGTACTAGACAAAGGCGGTGCCGTACGCGAGGGTGAAGAGCTTGATGCCAAAGCAGTCAGTGAATGGCTTCGCGGTCAAGGTGTCGGCGTAGTAGGCGAGCCTAAGGTCACTCAGTTCTCAGGCGGCGCATCAAACTGGACGTATCGACTACAGTATGAGGGTGAAGATAAAAACCAAGACCTCATACTACGTCGTCCACCAAAAGGTACCAAGGCAAAATCTGCCCATGACATGGTGCGTGAGTACACCGTTCAAAAAGCGTTAAAAGATGCTTATCCTTATGTACCTGAGATGATTGCGCTATGTACGGATGAAGCTGTTATCGGCGCTGACTTTTATGTGATGGAGCGGATGGAAGGTATTATCCCTCGTGCAGAATTACCAGAAGGTATTGATCTAAATCCAGAACAAACGCGTCTGCTTTGTACCAATGTATTAGACGCTTTGGTAGAGCTACACCAGATAGACTATACCGAGCATTCTGATTTGGTCAATTTGGGCCGCGGTGAAGGTTACTGTGAACGCCAGATCAGTGGTTGGGATAAACGTTATGTTAAAGCAAAGACGCCAAACGTACCGAGCTTTGCACTGGTTAGACAATGGCTTGCTAAGCACACGCCTGCTGATAGCAAAACTTGTATCATTCATAATGATTGGCGCTTTGACAATGTCATACTTGATGCGGATGAGCCGACCAAAGTTATTGGCGTGCTCGACTGGGAGATGGCAACCCTTGGTGATCCATTGATGGACTTGGGTAGTGCGTTGGCTTACTGGATTGAAGAAGATGATAATATCATCATGCAGCAGTTCCGTCGTCAGCCAACACATTTAGAAGGCATGATGACGCGCGATGAAGTGGTTGAATATTATCTAAAACAGTCAGGTTTAGAGATAGATAATTGGACCTTTTATGAAGTGTTCGGATTGTTCCGCCTCTCAGGCATTATTCAGCAAATCTACTATCGTTATTATCATAAGCAAACCACCAATCCAGCTTTCAAAAACGCTTGGCTCGTTATACATGTCATGCATGCTAAATGTTTGAAATTAATTGCGCAATATGAAGGCGAAGCCTTATTCAATGCGCATGTGCAGCCGCATTTAGAAGACATAGGGGTAGATGCTGCTGCTATCGAGCAGTTACCAAGCCCTGTTCAAAAAGTGGTCAAAAGTATTTTACCAAAAGGTTATTTTGCAAAAGCACCTGACTCTCCTGAAGCGTAAGCATTCAGCAAACCGTACTTTAGCAAATATGATAAAAGGTAATAATTTATGACAACCATACTTTTAGCACGTCATGGCCAAGCGTCTTTTGGACAAGAAAACTATGATCAACTCTCAGAGCTGGGCAGTATTCAAGCCCAAATGTTAGGTCAGCACTATGCAGCTACGCAGCGCCGTATTGATGCCATATTTACTGGTAGGTTGGTTCGACAGCAAGACTCAGCACGTCATTTTTGGGAGCGTTACCAATCATCTGTACATGTTAATAATAGCAATGGCACAGCTGTTGCGCCCGCAATCAACTTTGATCAGCCTGATAGTTATATTTTGCCGCAATTTGATGAATTTAATCATAAAGACGTGTTCGTTAAGTCAGCAGAGGCATCTGGTAATCGATCTGACATCTCAGCTGAAATCGCCAAAGCAGAATCGCCAGCGACACGACTGGCAGAGCTATTTGATCAAGCGATGCGACGGTGGCATGCTGGTGACAATGATCAAGACTATCTTGAAAGTTGGCCACAGTTTAATAATCGTGCACAGCAAGCCCTTGAACAAGTACGTACAAAAGTAGCAAGCATGAGCTTAGGTCAGGACAGTACCGTGCTCGTATTTACTTCAGGCGGTGTCATCGCTGCAATCACTGCACAGTTATTGCGACAAGGCAGTCAGACTGCTTATCAGCTGAATAAAAGCTTGGTTAATACGGGTGTGACCTCTATTACTTTAAAGAATCAAAGTTCTCGCTTGTTATCTTTAAATGAATACAGTCATTTATTCTCTGATGGCAAACCGTTTGTGACATGGCGATAAATTTACATATGATTTGCGAATAAGGTAGTGTCATATCTGCTTAAAGTATAAGCCTTATCGACGTTTATACTAAAAAGTTACCAATTTGATTCTGTGCAATATCGATATACAAAGGACGGTACATGCAAAATAAATTAATAAAATTGGTTGCTAAAAGTGCGCGCCATAGCAAAAACCAGATAGTAGGCGCGGTTCGACCTGCAAGCTATCTAAAAGACTTGAGTCAGCAGCAAGTAGGCAAAGGTAAAACGGTGCTTATCACAGGTGCCAGTTCAGGTCTGGGCGAGGGTATGGCCAGACTGTTTGCTAGCCTTGGCTACAACTTGGCTATATGTGCGCGTCGCATTGATCGTTTAGAGCATTTAAAATCGGAGATGATGGACAAGTATCCTGATATCCGAGTTGAATGCCAAGCACTAGATGTGAGTGATTATGATACGGTCTTTCAAGTATTTGATGCTTTTGCAGATAATTTCGGTAGCATTGAGCGAGTAGTGGTCAATGCTGGTATTGGTGATAGCCGCCGCATTGGTAAAGGGCATTTTGAGACTAATCGTCGCACTGCCGATGTCAATTTTGTCGCCGCACTGGCACAGTGTGAAGCCGCCATGAATATCTTCCGTGCTCAGAACAATGGCCATTTGGTCGTGATATCGAGCATGTCAGCCATGCGCGGATTGCCTAGGCATCTGACGACCTATGGTGCAAGTAAAGCTGGTTTGGCTCACTTAGCAGAAGGCATTCGCGCCGATATGCTTTTGACCAATCTTCCTATCAAAGTTTCTACAATTTACCCAGGTTATATTCGCACTGAAATCAACGAAGGCTCTAAGCCATTACCGTTCGAAGTCGACACAGATACTGGTACTAAAGCTATTGTCGCAGCTATTGAAGCGGGTGTGGATGAAGCCTGTGTGCCGAGCCTGCCTTGGTCCATGGTCAGTCATGCCATGAAGCATTTGCCATTACAGGTGATGAATAAACTAAGCTAATCAAATTGGTTTTCCTAAGGTAGAAAAGAAGAAGCCCACTACAATAATAGTGGGCTTCTTCTATTTACTCTGAAATAGCAGGGCAAGTATTACAACGTTTGAGGGTTGTTTGACATATGCTGTTCACGCAGCTTTTGACGCAGTACTTTACCAACGTTACTCTTTGGTAGTTCGCTAACAAACTCAATATGACGTGGACATTTATAACCAGTCAAATTTTCAAGTGCGAATTCCTTGATGACTTCTTTAGTGACGTTATTATCAGCAGGTACGATATAAATTTTAACCGCCTCACCTTGATTTTCATCAGGAATACCAATTACGGCACAATCGACGATACCATCACAATCGAGCATAACTGACTCGATCTCATTCGGGAATACATTGAATCCTGAAACCAAAATCATGTCTTTCTTACGATCTAGTAGAGTAAAGTAGCCTTTCTCATCCATGCTAACGATATCGCCAGTGCGGAAGTAGCCATCGCGAGTAAAGTCATTGCTATTGTCTTTATTAAAGTATCCTGACATGACGTTTGGACCTTTGATACACATCTCGCCTGATTGATGCATGCCAACACGCTCACCGTTTTCGTCAATCACGATAATATCGACACTCGGTACAGGTATACCAATAGTACCGTTGAACTTGCGATCAGTGATAACGTTGGCAGTACCACCAGCCACACCTTCCGTCATACCCCAACCTTCAACCATGGGGCAACCAGTCACTTCTAACCAACGTGCTGCGGTTTGCTCGGTTGCCGCCATACCACCTGCTTGCGTGATACGTAGCGAGCTAAAGTCTAAGTCTTTAAAGTTTGGTTGGTCAAGTAACCCTTTAAATAGAGTGTTTACAGCAGGGAAGATGTGGAATGGTTGTTTTGATAACGTTTTAATAAACCCAGGCATATCGCGCGGATTAGGCACTAGGATAAAGGTATAACCTGAACGCATACCAAGCAGACTTAGCATGAAGGCAAAAATATGATATAGCGGTAAGGCCATAACCATATTGATATATACTTCATTGATACCTGAGGTCACAGGACGATACCATGCCTCTGATTGCATAGCAGCAGCAACGACATTACGTTGTGTTAGGATAGCACCTTTAGATAATCCAGTCGTACCACCTGTATATTGCAAGATCGCTTTTTGTTGTAGGGTGGTTTTTGGTGCTTGAATCGGTAGGTTTTTTCCCTTTTTTAATACTTCAGGGAATTTAGTGACATTGTACTTAGGATCGTTCAGGTTGTATTTTGGAACCAAGCGTTTGACCTGACGGATGACTGTATTGACCAAAATACCTTTTAAACCCATCATATCGCCCATTTTTGACAGCACGATACGTTTGATATTGGTTTCTTCAATGACTTGTTCTAAAGCTTGAGCAAAGTTATCCACAACAAAAATAACCTGAGCGCCCGAGTCGTTCAATTGATGACGTAGCTCACGGCCTGTATATAGCGGATTGATAGGTGTACAAACGTAACCTGCACGCAGAATACCAATCATAGTCGGTAGGTATTGTGGAACGTTCGGCATCATAAGAGCTACTACGCTACCTTTAGGTAAACCTTGAGCTTGTAACCATGCTGCTACTGCCAGTGAAGCGTTATCAACATCACCATAAGTATGCGTCACACCCATACAGATAGTCATCGGATGCATACGAAAGCGGTTAAAACACTCTTCATATAACTCTATGAGGCTTTCATACTGATCAGGATTAATCGTCTTGGGTACATTTTCTGGGTATTGAGCAAGCCAAGGTTTATCTACAGTCATGATTAGCGTCCTTAAATATTAAAATAAATTAAGGCTCTATAAAAAAGTAGTCACATCCATGTCAACAATTTAAATCGCTGTTCCGTTAGCAAGAAATTGTCGAGTGCTATCCTATATGTTCACATACTGCTAAAATACGGGGCCCTTATAAAGTTTGATTTAATCACAGAGCATAAATAGCTCATCAGATTAAAAAACCAATTAATGTTTTGGTAATGAAAATAGCTACTAGTAATGCTGCTAATCAATCGATATGAATCATAATTATATAAGATCAAAATAACAGAAAGTATAGTGACACATTTTGGCAATACATTAACATAACTACAACCGTGCCTGTTATTCTTATACAAGAACTTGATAGTTTACAGTTAAATTTGATAAATGAAACAATATATGTTGAATAATCAGAAAATACCTAGACAAATAATTTACTTTCTTATCAAGTAATTAACATGAAATTTATTCAAAAAATGTCATATAACTGAATATGAAAGTAGATTTGTAGTAATTATAATAGAGAAATTTTATAGTTGAATGACAGAAAATAAATATACAAAAAGGGCATCTTACAATTACTGTAAGATGCCTTTAGTAAAAATAAATTCATGTTTTTAGAATTTTTTAAAAATTGTCTCTATTTATACTTGAGGGTAGTCTGCATTGTGTTTTTCACGCAATTTTTGACGCAGTACTTTACCGACATTACTCTTTGGTAAGTCGCTCACAAACTCAATGTGACGTGGACACTTATAACCCGTTAGATTGTCTAACGCAAAATCTGTAATCACTTCTTTGGTAACATTATTGTCTTCAGGTACTACGTATATTTTGACCGCTTCACCTTGATGACTATCAGGAATGCCAATTACCGCGCAGTCAAGAATACCATCACAATCAAGCATCACGGACTCAATTTCGTTTGGAAATACATTGAAGCCTGAAACCAAGATCATGTCTTTTTTGCGATCTAGCAGTTTAATATAACCCTTGTCATCCATGCTGACGATATCACCAGTGCGGAAATAACCATCACTAGTAAAATCAGCACTACTGTCTCTATTCAGATATCCAGAGGTTACGTTAGGGCCTTTAATACATAGCTCGCCCCCTTCGTTTAGATCTACATGCCTGCCGTCTTCATCGATAATAATAACATCTACGCCAGGTGCTGGCACACCGATAGTACCGTTAAACTCACGATTGGTAATAACGTTGGCGGTGCCGACTGCAACGCCTTCTGTCATACCCCAACCTTCGATCATCGCGCAGCCAGTTACTTCTAACCAGCGATTCGCAGTTTGCTCAGTAGCCGCCATACCACCAGCTTGTGAGATACGTAAAGAGCTAAAGTCCAAATCTTTAAAATTAGGATTATCGAGCAGCCCCTTAAAGAGGGTATTTACTGCAGGGAAAATATGGAATGGTTGTTTTGATAAGGTTTTAACAAATCCAGGAATATCACGTGGATTAGGTACTAGTATAAAAGTATAGCCTGAGCGCATACCAAGTAGGCTAAGCATGAATGCAAAAATATGATAGAGCGGCAGCGCCATTACCATATTGATATACACTTCGTTGATTTCTGACGTAATAGGGCGAGTCCATGCTTCTGATTGCATTGCTGCTGCTACGATATTACGCTGTGACAAAATAGCGCCTTTCGAAAGGCCTGTGGTACCACCTGTATATTGCAAAAATGCTTTTTGATCCAAAGACATTTTTGGTTGCTGAAAAGGTAGGTTTTTACCTTTTTTCAATACTTCAGGGAACTTAGTGACATGGTATTTAGGGTCATTGAGATTATACTTGGGTACTAAGCGTTTGACCTGACGAATAATCGTATTGACCAAAATACCTTTCAAACCCATCATATCGCCCATCTTCGATAGGATGACACGTTTGATAGCCGTTTCTTCAATGACTTGCTCAAGCGCTTGGGCAAAATTATCGACCACAAAAATTGCTTGGGCACCAGAATCGTTAAGCTGATGGCGTAATTCTCGGCCAGTATATAGTGGGTTGACAGGGGTGCACACATAGCCTGCACGCAGTATCCCAATCATAGTTGGCAGATACTGTGGAACGTTTGGCATCATGAGAGCGACGACACTACCTTTTGGCAAGCCTTGATTCTGTAGCCAAGCAGCGACTGCCATCGAAGCATTATCGATATCACCATAAGTATGAGTCACTCCCATACAGATGCTCATTGGGTGCCCACGGAAGCGATCGAAGCATTCTTCGTACAGCTCCATGATGCTGCTATATCTATCGGGATTAATGGTTTTTGGCACACCGGCTGGATATTGAGAAAGCCAAGGTTTGTTCGATATCATAGTTAGCATCCTTGCGATTTGATATAGGCTAAAGTATTTTGAAAAGGTAGTTATCAATCTATCAATGGTACAAAACACCACTTATTTAGGTGGTATATACCATCTTCAATAGCATCCCTGTCTATTGATTAATAGCTAGTTTTTTTGCTGCTGTCACAGCATTTTATTCAATGAGTATTTATATAAAGCATTAAATAGAACAAATAAATAAAAAGTTCAGTAATAAAAATAATGCTCGTTCTAAAACTATTTATCTATAGCTTACAAATAGAGTATCAAAAAAACGATACATTTGAGCAATACATTAGCATGAATTTAGTCTAAAACAATAACAGTAAGCGATACTGATCAGTACATATATTAACTTATAAGAATATAGTGACTTTGCTGGCTGACAAAAGAAGGATTAGATAATTAATATTGATGAGCTGATGAAACACAAAGGAATGTAGATGCCAAAATTATTGCGGTTGCTCATTGGGTGCCCACGGAAGCGATCGAAGCATTCTTCGTACAGCTCCATGATGCTGCTATATCTATCGGGATTAATGGTTTTTGGCACACCGGCTGGATATTGAGAAAGCCAAGGTTTGTTCGATATCATAGTTAGCATCCTTGCGATTTGATATAGGCTAAAGTATTTTGAAAAGGTAGTTATCAATCTATCAATGGTACAAAACACCACTTATTTAGGTGGTATATACCATCTTCAATAGCATCCCTGTCTATTGATTAATAGCTAGTTTTTTTGCTGCTGTCACAGCATTTTATTCAATGAGTATTTATATAAAGCATTAAATAGAACAAATAAATAAAAAGTTCAGTAATAAAAATAATGCTCGTTCTAAAACTATTTATCTATAGCTTACAAATAGAGTATCAAAAAAACGATACATTTGAGCAATACATTAGCATGAATTTAGTCTAAAACAATAACAGTAAGCGATACTGATCAGTACATATATTAACTTATAAGAATATAGTGACTTTGCTGGCTGACAAAAGAAGGATTAGATAATTAATATTGATGAGCTGATGAAACACAAAGGAATGTAGATGCCAAAATTATTGCGGTAAAATAAATTGATCTTTTTTATTAAAGAATCGTCGATAAATAAGTAAGGCGCTGATGGTGCAGCCAAGCGTGCTGCTGACACATATCAGGAACATAGTAACTATTTGATAGCGTACGGCTTGAGTGGGATCGGCGCCCGCTAGGATTTGACCCGTCATCATGCCTGGTAAGCTAACAATACCGACGACTAGCATAGAGTTTAAAGTTGGAGTCATGCCATTAGTGATAGCTGCCTTTATCTGCTCATGGACGGCTTCGAATGGCTTAGCAGATAGACTGAGCATCATCTCGATACGCCCTGATTGCTCATGAAAAGATTCGATCAATTGATTGCTCGTCAACGAAATGGCAGTCAGAGAGTTCCCTAATATCAGACCCAATATAGGAATAATAAATTGCGGTGTATACCAAGGCTGCACATTCAAAATCGCTATAATCGCAATCGCCGTTACTAGTATTGCTGAGATACCGACTGCCAATAACGTATCTGTTAATAACCCCTTATAACTGCGTTTAACGCGATTTTTGGCGGCACTTCCTGCAATTAAAGTCATGACCGTTAAGATAAGTAGCACTTCATACCATTGTTCACGTGCAAAAATCCACGCCAGTATCAGCCCAATAAAGCTAAGTTGTATGATCGTACGAAAGGCCGCTATTAGAAGGGTCTTGCTTAGTTTTAAACGTAAGCGCCAAGAGATGAGTAATACAATGATAATTAGGCTGCTAGCAAGAGCGATATCACTATAAGTGAGAAAAATTTGCATATCATTCGTACCACTCATATGAGCTTATTTAGGAAGTAATTATGGTAATAATACAAGGTGAGGGTTGAGGTCATTAACGTGCTAAATTGTCTGAGCAACTATACGACGACTTAATCACTTGATTAAATATTTCTGAATACAAGTTCTTTAAAAGTCTGTAGTGAGTACACCTGCTTGCATGTGCCAGTGTCTATTTGCCAAAGGCATAATATCTTTTGTGTCGTGAGTCACCCATAGGAGTGTGCGCTGAGCATCTGCGTGCAACCAGCTGATGAGTAAGTTGACTAGCTGTGCTGAAGTGCCCATGTCTAAAGCGGCGGTTGGCTCGTCTAGTAATAGAACTTGTGGACTAAGTTGTAATAGACGCAATGTATTGACCAGTTGGCGCTCGCCACCAGATAAGTGCTTGGCGTCCTGTTGCAAAAAATCTGCACTTCTATCTAAGTGTTGAAGCTGAGCAACATGCCAGTCTATGTTAAAAGTCTGCGACTGGTGAGCGTGCAATTGATAAGGCATTTGTAAGTTTTCAAGGACACTGCCGTCTAACAACTGTGGGTGCTGAGCGAGTAGGGTAACTTGCTGGCGCCACAGTACAGGTGCAGTCTCATGAATATCGTGATAAACATTACTCGACGTGTCATTATCATGCAAACGAATAGTACCGCTGCTCATGGGAAGTAACCCTGCCAATATTCGCAACAGTACTGATTTACCGCTACCAGACGCTCCTGTCAAAACAGTAACTTGCCCTGACAATAGCGTACCGCTCGCACCGCTTATTAGCGTTCGATCAGGAGTTGATGGCTCTTTATCCAGTGAAGCGTCTGCGGTTAGCTTGCTTGCCCATTTTTGATAAATGCTATACGGCATAGAGCTTTTATTCGAGGCTTCTTTGCTATTTTTAATGCTTTGAGCATTTATCGTCCGTTGGCTATGTACCCATAGGTTATCAAATTCAAGCAACACTCTATCCGTATCTATGCTCATAGCGTTCTACTGCTGACCATTTACTTGCTCGTCGATAGCTTGTTCGATCGTAACGCGCAGTTTTTTTGGTACACGAATAGGACGCATTGGTGGGGTTGTCGCTGAAGTATCTGGTTTATCGCTGCCTATCTCGTCATTACTCATTGGCTCTGGTTTGACGAGGTTTTGTACGCAGGCAATGACAATTTTGGTACTGCTTAGTAGCTGGCTATCATCTGTTTCGTTAGTACTATGATTTGGTAGATTGCGATAGATACTTTGATAAAATATGATGCTGGCAGGTTTTAGCTCCACTTTATCAATACGTACGCTAATTACCTCATCTAATAGAATGGCTCTTTTGTATTGCAAGTCCGCCTGACTCACGACAAAATGCTGCACTTCACCGCTATCAGTCTGCAAAAAATACCCATTTAAGCCCAGCTCAGTAAACCAGTCGCGTCGGCAGTTTTCAAAAAACACCAAGTGATTGGCGTGATAGACTATACCGCCAGCATCAGTATGGTTAATATAGACGTTATAATCTTTAGCAAATAATGGTTTGGTGTCATCACTCATGGCTGATGTCGTATTTTTTTGCTTAATTGTTGTCATAGTAATGCTCGATATTTTTAGTAAGTATTGTTGAATAAAAGTGTTTCAGATAGACCAATAATAGATAGTGCTTATAATAGAGTTACTCTAGCTCAAGATATCAGGCCATGCAACCGCTAGAAACGCTTACATTTGTTATCATAGCCGTTTATATTTCCCTCATTTATAGAGCGCTATATTCTAACCAATCAGTATAGGACAGTTTATGACCCGTTTTGTCAGTTTTAACATCAATGGTATCCGTGCACGTCAGCATCAGCTCGAGGCGGTGCGCGAGGTAATCGATCCTGATGTCATGGGCCTACAAGAAACCAAGGTTCATGATGATCAATTTCCGCTTAGCGATATCGAAAGTCTAGGCTACCACGTAGAGTACTTTGGACAAAAAGGGCATTATGGCGTTGCACTGTTATCCAAAGCTGCACCTGTATTTGTACAAAAAGGCTTTCCTGGCGAAGATGAAGAAGCCCAAAAGCGCTTTATCCATGCACGTTATGAGTTTGAAGGTCGTGAAGTAGATGTACTTAACGGGTATTTTCCGCAAGGAGAGAGCCAAGATCACCCGACCAAATTTCCAATGAAGCGCGCTTATTATGCCAATTTGATGGCTTATATTGATACGCTAAAAGCGGAAGGTCGTTCGATTATCGTCATGGGTGATATGAATATTGCACCAGAAGATATCGATATTGGTATTGGTGAAGTTAATGCTAAGCGTTGGTTGAAAAACAGAAAAACCTCATTTCTGCCGGAAGAGCGCGAATGGTACTCAGCATTGATGTCACGTGAGTTAACAGATACTTACCGTCTGCATTATCCAGAAAGCACTGAGTTATACAGCTGGTTTGATTATCGCAGTCGCGGCTTCAATGATGAACCTAAGCGCGGGTTACGTATTGATCATATTCTATGCACCTCGGATCTAATCGATAAATGTATCGATGCTGGTATCAGTTATGAGCTACGTGCTATGGAAAAACCATCTGACCATGCACCGATTTGGTCAGCATTTGACCTAAAGAAACAGTAATACTTATATACCGTGATGCCTATATATAGTCAATCTTATGTAAACTAGGTACGATAATCAGCTTGCTCAGTTTATTAGTTATAGAGCTGAAGCTAGTGCTTCTTGTATTTGAATAAGCTTAAACTGACTATAGTATTTATCACTTCGTATTACACAAATAACGATAAAAATTGAGAAATAAGGATTTTATTATGGCTGTTGGAAATGTATCAGTACCTGACGTTATCTATCCTATCGATGGTATCAAACTCAGTGCCACAGCGGCAGGTGTCCGTTATAAGGACCGCGACGATCTAGTAGTTATCGAAATATCTGACAAGGCCACTACTGCGGTTGTAACCACTAAAAACACCTTTTGTGCCGCGCCAGTGCGAGTATTGCGTGAGCACTTTGCTAAGGTTAGTCCGCGCTATTTAGTCACCAATACGGGTAACGCAAATGCAGGTACGGGCGCTGATGGCAAGCGCCGCGCTATTGATATCTGTACAGCATTGGCTGACAAGGCCGGTGTAGATACCAATACGATATTGCCATTCTCTACTGGCGTGATTGGTGAGCCGTTAAATAGTGATGCCGTCATCGCAGGTTTGGATAATGCATTGGCTAATCTAGCGTCTGATAGCTGGCTAGCCGCTGCTAATGGCATTCGCACGACAGATACTATTCCTAAATTGGCCAGCCAAAAAATTGATGTAGCAGGTACTAGCTATCATGTCACTGGTATGTCTAAAGGCTCAGGAATGATACGCCCAAATATGGCGACCATGCTAGGCTATGTGGCGACAGATGCCAATATCACCGCTGACTTACTGCAAGAAATGCTAAGCGCTATCAATGAGCAGTCTTTCAACCGAATTACTGTCGATGGCGATACCTCAACCAATGACTGTTGTGTGTTAATCGCAACAGGTGCTGCTAGCTCAGAGGTGATTGATAGCACAGAGCATCCACATTATCAGCCTGTATTTGATGCATTGGCTGATGTGTTTGTCCGTCTGGCACAATTGATTGTGCGTGATGGCGAAGGCGCTACTAAATTCATGACGGTCAAGGTGACTGGCGGTCAGACCACGCAAGAATGCTGCGATGTGGCTTATGCAGTCGCACATTCACCCTTAGTAAAAACGGCATTCTTTGCCAGTGATGCTAACTGGGGACGCATATTAGCAGCAGTGGGCTATGCTGGTATCGAAAATTTAGATACAGAGCAAGTTGATGTGTATCTAGACGAGGTAATGATTTGTCAAAATGGCGGTGTTGCACCTGACTATACAGAAGAGGCGGGCAAAACAGTCATGAGCCGACCTGAGATTACCATTCATATCGACCTTGCACGTGGCGATGCTAGCGATACCGTATATACCTGCGATTTGTCATACGATTACGTCAAAATAAACGCTGATTATCGTAGCTAGTACTTCTCCATAAAACAGAATTTGCGTAGTTGCATCAAAGCCAGAACAATATTTGTTCTGGCTTTTTAATGTCAAACTTCTGCTCAGTAGCAAATAACTCTGCTATTCAATACGCTTCATTAACATCAGTTGCAAAAGCTGACGTTACTTTACAAAGCAGTTATAGAGGGTAAGACGAATAGCGACCTATAATGGTTTCAGTAAGAAGCAAACAACCTTATTAGCTTGTAGCAAAGCAAGATAAGGTGTTCAAAACAATAAGTTTATCTAAGTAGCAATGAATTATTAGCTAAATCAATAAATAAGCCAGTAACTAAGCTATCAATAAAGAATCAATAACAATTATCTGAGGATTGAATAATGAAGAAATTAGCACTTGCAGCATTGATGACGACTTTTGCCCTTTCTGGTTGCTCTACGATGAGTATGGATGATGAGCGCACGATGGTTGTTGAAGGACAACCTATGAATGTAAAAGTAGTTAATATTCCAAGTTTTGAAGTGGAAATTGCACCGCGTAAAGCAGTATGTGACTTAACTGCTACTGATGGCAGCATGGTTGAATCACAGTGCTTGCAGTATCGCCAAACCTATCAGAAAAACTACACAACGCTAAACGGTAATATTCAGGGCTTTACCTATGAGCCGAACTATCGTTATGTCCTAGATGTACGCCAAGAAGCAGTAACAGCAGAAGGCTCAAACGTAGTGCAGCCAGTATGGATTCTAAACGAAGTGGTATCAAAAACTGCTGAATAATATTGATAGCAATATATAGACGATAAAGCAGTTATACATGACAAAAAAGGCCTCTAATTCGTTAGAGGCCTTTTTGTTGTTTCTATTGTCAGTAAATTATTTCTCGAGAAGTTAACCTAGCACTGACTATAATTAACACTGACACCGCGCGTTGCCGTAGGGATTCTATTGTCAGCATAAATCGCCAGACCGCCTCGTGCTGTTTCTTTATACTTATCAGACATATCAGCTCCTGTTTGCTTCATCGTCTCTATCGCTTTATCTAAAGAGACGAAGTGCTGACCATTGCCTCTACAGGCTAAGCGTGCTGCATTGATTGCCTTGACTGCGCCCATCGCATTACGCTCGATACAAGGCACTTGTACCAGTCCGCCAATAGGATCACAAGTAAGACCTAGATTGTGCTCAATGCCAATCTCTGCTGCATTTAGGCATTTAGCTGGCGTGCCATTCATGATTTCTGCCAGTGCAGAGCCTGCCATTGCACACGCAGAACCAACCTCACCTTGGCAACCGACTTCAGCACCAGAGATTGAAGCATTTTGTTTGATAAGGCTACCGATAGCAGTGGCGTTTAGCAAAAATTTACGAACGCCATCTTGGCTGTAGTTGGGCAAAAAGTCACGATAGTAATGCAGTACGGCAGGAATGATACCTGCTGCGCCATTGGTTGGAGCAGTGACTACTTTGCCGCCATTTGCGTTTTCTTCGTTAACGGCGAGCGCGTACAAATCGACCCAGTCCATAGCGGCTAACTTATCAGTCTTGGTTATCGGTTGGTCTTTTTCAGCGCACAGCTGCGTGTGCAAATCTTGGGCACGGCGTTTTACATCTAATCCACCCGGTAGGATACCGCCATTTTCACAGCCTTGTTTGACGCAGTCTTGCATGACTTCCCAAATGCTATCTAGATAAGCAAATACTTCTTCTTTGGCATGGAAGTGACATTCGTTTGCTAGTACCAATTCGCTGATGCTCAAGTCATGCTCACGACATTGCTCTAGTAGCTCTGCTGCGTTATTGAACGGGTAGGGAACTCTATTGATGGTCGGGCTGGCATGATCTTCGTCTGGGTTAGTTGCATCTTCTTCATTGATGACAAAACCGCCACCGACTGAATAGTAAGTCTGCTGATAGCGAATGCCTTCAGTTGAGATAGCACGTAGCGTCAATGCATTAGGATGATAAGGCAGCACAGTATCGTCATACCAGTAGATGTCTTGCTCTGTATCAAAAGCAATCGTATGCGTGCCTGATACATTGAGAATCTTGTCAGAGAAGATAGGAGATAGGTAGCTGCTGGTCATGCGTGTGTCTATCGTGCTAGGCGTATGTCCAAGCAGTCCTAACAAGATAGCGGTATCTGTTGCATGGCCTTTTCCGGTCGCTGCCAAAGAGCCATACAGTTCAATCTCAATGGTCTTAACCGCAGTCAGTTCCATCTGCTCAGTTAGCGAGGTCAAAAATAAGTTTGCAGCGACCATCGGTCCGACTGTATGCGAACTGGATGGGCCGATGCCGATTTTAAATAAATCAAAAACACTGATCATAATAAGTCACCAAAAATTTTAAGCGCTTTAGCCTATTTTATCTATGGCATTGGGCGCTTTTGTGAAAAATATAATAGACAGCCGTCGCTCCTAGTCACCATTGATAGGTGGGCGCGAGACACTATTTATGAAGGTTATAAGGTAAATGAGCACTGAGGGCAATCGAATAATAACTTTTATTTATTTTGAAACTCCGTTATCATGCTCGCAGTCAACAACTATGTAACATCCTGTAAGTTGGTTATCATCGTAAAATAAGACGGATTAAAAAAGACTAAATTTTTCAGTCAGACATATCCGTATTCATACATCTAGCAAGATATGGCTATCATACCAAATAATACTTTTGGTTTGTCATATTACAACATAAATGAATGAATTAGGATGACATATTATAGATAGAAAGACTTAACGTTTTGCTATTTATACAAGCCCTTAGAAATATATCCATTTATTAATATACTTATTTTATCAGTTATTCTAGCCTATTACTTTAGCTTAGCTCACATAGGACAAGCGCGCATGCCATCTCAAAAAGACCCTTCATCAGCGTCAGACAATAGCGCTCAAGATCTATCGACTCAAAATGCCTTGGAGTCTGCAGGCATTGATTCAGCCGCTATCAATTATCCGCACAATCCAGATTTTGAAAATGGCCGTTGGTTTCCGACATGGCGTCCTTATAAGGGTGACTTGGATCGTGATCCAGTCGGTATCAACGACTATTTACCTCCGTCAAAAAGCGTATTGCTCGGTATACAGCATACGTTTGCCATGTTTGGTGCAACTGTGCTTGCACCTTTATTGATGGGGTTTGATCCTAACTTAGCTATCTTGATGTCCGGTATCTGTACAGTAATGTTCTTTATGATTACCGGTGGGCGTATGCCGAGCTACTTGGGATCAAGCTTTGCTTTCATTGGTCCCGTCATCGCGGTGACCGCTTATGCAGGCGCAGGGTTCAATGACAATCTAAATGTTGCGCTAGGCGGTATTATGGCCTGCGGTATTATTTATGCATTGATTGGTCTGCTAGTGATGAAGACAGGTACAGGTTGGATTGAGCGTTTGATGCCGCCTATCGTGACGGGTGCGATTGTCATGATTATCGGTCTTAACTTGGCGCCAGTGACCATTCAAGGCGTGTCTGCCAATCAGTTTGATGCTTGGATGGCTACCTTGACCGTACTGCTCATTAGTGGTGTTGCAGTATTTACTCGCGGTATGTTGCGTCGTCTGTTGCTACTCGTCGGTCTGGTTCTGTCGTACGTTGCTTATTTTGTCATGACCAATATTCTAGGCTTTGGTACAGCGATTGATTTTAGTACAGTAGCTGCCGCTTCATGGTTTGGACTACCAAGCATTCATACGCCGCGCTTTGAGATGAGCGCTATTATCCTAATTGCACCTGTGGCTTTTATTTTGGTGGCTGAAAACCTAGGGCACTTTAAGGCAGTAGAGGGCATGACCAAGGCTCGTGTGACGCCTTATATGGGCCGAGCATTTTTGGCGGACGGTTTGGCCACGACTTTTTCGGCAGGATTTGGTGGTACAGGTGTCACTACTTACGCTGAAAACATCGGTGTCATGGCGGTTACCAAAGTGTATAGCACGACGATATTTGTCGTAGCAGGATTGGTTGCTATCATATTGGGACTGTCACCAAAGTTTGGTGCGATCATTCAGACCATACCAGCAGCTCTGTTGGGCGGTGCTTCTATTGTTGTCTTTGGTCTTATCACGGTTGCTGGGATAAAAATATGGATCGATAGCCATATTGATTTTAGTAAAAACAGCAACTTGATCATCGCAGCAGTGACGGTCATTATGGGTACCGGTAACTTTAGCTTGCACTTAGGCGGCTTTGATTTAGGCGGTATCGGTACTGCTACTTTAGCCGCTATCGTGTTGAATGCTTTGTTTAACCAAAGCTCTGAAGCGAAATAAGTAATACTGATGAGATTGAAGTTTGAGCTTATCAAATAAAGATAGTCAAAGCATATCTCATCTAACAAAAAGCGCCCATGCTACCGATAGCATGGGCGCTTTTTTATGGCAGTGTTGAGCAACAGTATAGTTAAGTCTTTATAAAATCGATACAGCCCATATCACGAAACAGTTTAGGTAGATTATTCTCCATCCATCCTTGGCGTAGAAACTTAGCCTGTGCCCATTTTTTCTCGATAGGGTTTAGATCAGGGCTGTACGGCGGCAGCCATAAAATACGATGACCATGTCTATTAAGTAGCTTTTGAATACGCTTACTCTTATGAAATCGAGCATTATCCATGACAATCACGCATTTAGTTTTAAGACTTGGGATTAGCGTGTATTTGCACCAGTGGTAGAATATGCTGCTGTTAATATTGTGTTCAAAGTAATCAAGCGCAAATAGCATTTTTTCATAGAGAGCTCCGATGACATTCGTACGTCTCGAAGCTTGCCAGTTGTAGCTATCGATACAGGGTTTACCAATCGGTGCATAGCCATGAGAACGAATGGTTTCAGCCTCAAAGCCGCTTTCATCCATATAGACAATGGGATAGCCTTGCTGCGTAAAGCGATCAAGCCTACTCTGGAATATCGCTCTTTTTATCGGACACGCTTTTGGATGTTCCAAGGTCTTTTTTTTGACTGATACCAAGACGCTTTAAAGCATTAAAGATGCCCGTTTTACTACAGTTCAAGCGACGAGCTCTTTCATAGTTATAATCATCTGGGTATCTTTTTACGTCTTCAATCAATGCGTCATCAGGTATTTTAGTCGGTGCTTTATTTCTGGTTGTTTTAGGCGCTAATTTCTTCTGCCAGCTGTGAATGGTGCTGGTGCTAAGTCCATAAAATAGCGCAGCTTCTCGTATGGTCATACCATCAGTGATGCTAGAAAGTACCTGTTTGCGATAGTCTATTGAATAAGTCATCGTTTATTTCATTAAATGCAATTGTTAATAGGGTTGTATCGGTTTTATTTGGATTAGACTATAGTATAGAACAACAGTATCGGAACTATTTATAATCTCGCTTATAAAATCTTGAAAAAAATCGATAGCGGCGAAGGGCGCGTGGCTTTGGCTTCAATGAGCCTAAGTAAATAGCAAACATCGTTAATAGTGCACCACTCCACTGTAAAGTGTTAATCGGCTTGTCCAGCCAGCTATAGTCAATGACAAGGGCTGCAATAGGTTCAGTCAATAATAGCAGTCCAGTCAGTGCTAGAGATAGTTTAGGAATAGAGTAGGCAATCAATCCCCATGCTAAGCACTGCATCACCGTACCATAGATAAGCACCCAGCCAATCTCAGACCATGTATTGGGTAGGATATTATCTGTGTCAAATACAAACATCGGTATAATCATGGCTAAGACGCCGCCGATACTGATCAGCTGCATTAGCATAAATATAGGCGTCGGTTCAGTGTCATGCGTTTTGCGGATAAAGGTCATCGAAGCCGCTAGCATGGCACCAGATACAATCCCAGTGACAAAGCCCCAAGTCGCAGCGGTATTGTGTGCAAATTCAGGACTACCTATCATCGCCACGCCTATCATGGCTAAAAACAAACTAATAAGCTGCACGATAGACTGACGCTCATTAAAATACAAAAACCCAATCGCAGCCAAGAAAAATATTTGCAGACTATTAAGCAGCGTCGAAATACCAGGCCCAACCGCATAAATACTCTCATGCCACAGCGCCAAATCTAATCCTAGAAATGCTCCCGATAGTAGCGCATAAAAAACGGCCCGTCTTGATTTGGGCGTTCGTTGGCCCATTATCTTAGCCAATACCGCAAATACAATACCAGAAACAGCCAATCGCCAAAACGACATGGCCCAACCACCAATATCGACGTGAGCGACAATTAAGCTGCCCAACCCAAAAATGATACAACCAATGACTAAGCCAATAGGTGCAGATCGCGTTGAAGCAATAGCCATAATTTGTCCTTATAACAGTATTTGAATAACAGCACTCTTATTATCATTGCATCATGTCAGAACTTATGTTGACACAAAGCCATATTGTCGTGGTTTTCAGTGCAAAATGAAATGGCAAAACCACAATTTATTACGGTGAATACAGATACTCTCGCTATGCGGAGGATTATTGGGCACGTTAGACGCAAATAAATAATCAAAGTATTTGATATAGCTACGTTTTTCACAAGAGTCTTATGACAGTTGGGTAATAGTATTTATATCAAAATATTTGTATCAGGGTGACGATTCGTAGGAGTATAAAAGCGCATGATGTATACAAGTGATATTTTTGTAGAGATGGTTTGTAGGGATAATATGTGTGTAGCACTTTAAGCGCCATTATTGCTGCAACACATGTATAGTAGATTGACGATATAATGTACTTAACGTCTGATTTGTTATACCAAACAATCTATATTATTTGTCTAGGTTTATTTATGCTTCAACGATTGCTATCAAAAAAACAGCCACATACATTGTCTGGCTTGCTACCAAAAATATCGCAATACAGTGTCGTCGTGACGATGCTATCTAGCGCATTGTTTTTGATGCCTAGCGCACATGCCGCCAGCTGTAAAAGCCCAAAAAGTTATTACAAAAACGTCTCCTGCACGGCTAGTAGCAGTTACTTTTTGGCGATCAAAGATTTTGGTGCGCCAGTGGCGTTAATCGATAAAAAAGGCAAACGAGTCGTTGATTTATCGCGTTATCAAAAAGTCGATGCCGATAAACTGTCAGGTGGACTGTTGCCTGTACTGCGTAACAGTCGCGTCGGTTATCTCAATATGCAGGGCCGCGAAGTCGTGCCTGCCATGTACGATATATTGACAGAGAGTCAAGGTTGGGCGCGGCCTGTATCGGATGGGCGTATCGTGGTAAAAAAAGAGGGTAACTATGGTGTGATTAACACAGCCAATAGTACCGTTGTCTCATTTTCTGCAGCGATTGATGATATCGATAATTATCGTAATGGAGTAGCGCGTGTGCGTAAAGGTCGTGCAACCAGTTGGGTGGATAAAAACGGCAATGCGGCGAGTGATCCGAATGCCCAGAATAACACTCAGGCAGTGAATAAACCTACTTCTTCTAACGAAAAATCTAGCACAGCATTACAGTCTGCACCGGCGCGTTTTACGACACTTCAATCGCGTCAGCAAGATGGTAAATGGGGTTTCGTCGATGACAATAATGTCACGATGATTACGTACTCATTTGATGAAGTGCGTCCGTTTTCTGAGGAATATGCTGGCGTGCGTATCGGTGAAGAGTGGGGCTTTGTCAATTTAGGCGGTGAGCTGGTGATTCCTTTTCGCTTTGCTAATAGTGGTGTGAACGCTAACGATAGCTATCAGGGCAAACCATCCTTTGTATTTACAGGTGGTAAGGCGTGGATTGGTAACCTAAAGAATGGGAATAAAATGTGTATAGATAAGGAAGGGGCTGGTGTCGCTTGACATTGATGTTTTTAAAGCTAGTTGCTCGATAAATGATTACTGATTAAGTCAACCATATAAGGCTGATAATACTCTGGAATATCGTGTGCCATGCCTTCGATGAGATGGAACGTAGCATTAGGAATGGTCTTGGCAACCACTCGGCCCTGTGAGGCAGGCAGGAGTCCATCAGCGCTACCATGTAATACAATCGTTGGTGCTTTGACTTGCTTACTAAATCGGCTGATAGAGCCTGATGCCAAGATAGCATTGAGCTGCTGTACTGTACCAAGCGGGTGGAAGTTGCGCTGATAGCGAATCTTAGCGATTTCACGGACCATACGCACATTCACATGACCTGGTGTACCAACGGTCTTCATAAACCAAACACTATGACGCACGATATCACGCTCAGAGTGGCTCTCTGGACGATTGATAAGGGTATATAGCTGTTTGGGCTTTGGCGGCTTCAAAAACGCACGATTGGTCGTGGTAAACATAAGCGCCATTCGCTGCACTAAGCTTGGATAACGTGCCGCCACAATTTGTGCAATCATACCGCCCATCGAAGCCCCAAGCAGATGTGTCTTGCCAAGCTTGAGTGCTTTAATTAGACGTGCGGTGTCTTCAGCCATGTCTGTCAAGTTATAAGCAACCTGTGTGCTTTTGTTAGACAGCCCTGTTTGTAGGCGTACCATCATTTTAAGCTGGCTAATACGCGGCAAACCTTCTATCTGCACTTTAGAAGACAAGCCGATATCACGATTATCAAAACGAATCACAAAAAAACCAGCATCGATAAAGCGCTTAATAAAATTGTCTGGCCAAAATATCATTTGTGAGCCTAGCCCCATGATCATCAGCAGCGGCGGATTGTTGGGGTTACCGCCAGCTTCGACACACAACTCAATACCATCACCGATGTCAATCATTGCTTGACGAAGGTGCTTACTCAAGTCAGAGTCGCGCCATTGATGCTCCCCAAACTTGCGCCACTCAGGAGTAGGGTAGTTATTCAGATGATCTTCTAGATTGTTATCTAGCGTTTCAGGCAATTTGGCACTATTGATGTCATTTGATTTTGTCATGAAGTGTCCTAATTAGAGGGTCATCTACTACAGCTCAAGCATCTCAAAATCAAGCTTACCGACACCGCACTCAGGGCAAGTCCAGTCATCAGGGATGTCTTCCCACTTAGTGCCAGGTGCGATACCTTCTTCTGGGCAGCCAAGCGCCTCATCATATATCCAGCCGCAGACAATACATTCATAACGTTTCATAAATAGTCCTATCGATCATTACCAGTATTACAGTTACAGCGTGCTATAAACGCTCATTTTTAATATTACAGCTATTATATTAGACTGCAAAAACGCACGTAGTTTAGCATATAACCGCAATTTTCATAGTTAAGTTTACACTTGTATATTGAGATGACTTTTCTTTTATCAAGTCAATCACATATGTGACCTTATTAGTGCTTAATAACAAGACTGGACGCCAGCCCGCCATACGAAAACCAATTATGCTATAATAATCGCCGCTAAATTCACAGTAATGCTTAGCATTTATCGCTGATATATCATCCAGTTGTTGTCTTATCTAAACTAACTAAACCATCTAAATACATAAGCTAAGGGTCATCATGAGTACCAATGCCGCCGCCACATCCGCCACCAACAATGAGACGTCTCATGTGCTCAATACTGACCATCCGTTTTGGCAGATTATTCGCACAGTACCAGACTTTCCAAAAGCTGGCATTGATTTTTATGACATTACCCCGTTACTGCGCAGTCATATTGACGCTGTTATCGATGCGCTGCTTGCTGCATTACCAGAAGGGCTTATGGACGAGATAGATTGTCTGGGTGCAGTAGAAGCGCGTGGCTTTGTATTTGCTAGTATGCTGGCAGGCCGTCTGGGCAAAGGCATGATCTTGCTGCGTAAGCCAGGTAAGCTGCCGCCACCGGTTGCCAACAAAGCCTATGCACTGGAGTATGGTAAAGACACGCTTGAGATGCAAAACAATCTACCGCCTGAGCGCGTACTATTGGTTGATGATATCTTAGCGACTGGTGGTACGTTGACCACTGCCTACGAGCTGTGTCAATCAGCTGACCATACTGTGGTCGGTGCGCTAGTGTTACTGGACTTGGTCGACTTGCATGGCGAGTTCCCAGTACCTGTTTATACGGTACTAAAAGCTTAAAATGAATGACGGCTTCTTTGACTACTAGGCACGTCGTATTGTCGATATAGTTAAACGATTCTCCAAATAAAAAAGCGCCCTGATACTATGTCAGGGCGCTTTTTTTGATGCTGTATTAATGTTTTTTAGTATTGTGTTAAGTAGGCTGTGTTTATTGCTCTTCGTCTTGTTCGTAGTCCTTACAAGACTGCTCTATCACCGTACGACCGACTGTCTTTGGTGTGGTAACTTTAAAGTCTTTTGTGGTCAATATTGGTTTTTCTGACTGCCATGATTTGGTTGCTTTGCCTTCAGCATCGTAGTTAACGAAGGCTCGTCTATAGTAACTGGCGTCTTTACATGAAATGAGTAGTTGTTGCTCACTATGGTCAATATTGCTTTTTTCTTCCTTCTGGTCATCCGACTTGGTGTCTGTGTCTTTAGGATAGGTTCTAAGGATAGATACTGTGATATTTTCGACGTCTTTTTCATCTATGATACTGATGTCAGAGCTTTCAATAGAATCCAAATCTATACTAAAAATTGATCCAGAGCTGCTCTCGGACACCTCTACCCAGTTGACTGCCTGGGCGCTGATCGCTAAAGCACTGCCTGCCAATAATATTGATAGCCGTTTCATATAAGCCTTGCTTCTTGTCATTTGAAGTAGGTAATGATAGCCAACTTACTATTAGTAGGCAAATATCTTTTGTGCCAGCCCAGTATCCGTCGTGCTCTGTCGTGTGGCTGTTATTGTCCGCGAATGGCTGCCAATGTCTTTGCCAGCTCGTCACGCGCCCCGATAAAACCGTCAATTCCCTTAGGTAACAAGTCCTGCGTAACCTTGTCTTGCTGATACGCAGCACTAAATTCTTCATGTGTTAAGCTTACTTGAGTCATCGCCTTCATATCCATCGACATACTCGGAGACAGTTGGCGAGTTACCTCGGTATCCATGGCTGCCAATTCATCAATGAGGTTGGGAGCTATCGTCAACAAGTCACAACCTGCCAATGCCAAAATTTGCTCGGTAGAGCGGAAACTAGCGCCCATTACTTGCGTCTCGTAACCGTGCTGTTTGTAATATTGATAAATGAGCTTGACTGACTGTACGCCCATGTCATCAGAAGCCGGTACGTTTTGACGGCTTTGCTGGCGTTTTTGCCAATCTAGAATACGGCCAACGAAAGGTGATATCAGGGTCACGCCAGCATCTGCACAGGCAATCGCTTGATGTTGTCCAAACAGTAGGGTCAGGTTACAGTGGATATTTTGAGTCTCAAGATAGCGCGCCGCCTCGATACCTTGCCAAGTTGCCGCCATTTTGATCAATACTCGCTCTGAATCGACGCCTGCTTTTTGATAAGCATCAATAAAGGCCAGTGCCTTATCTATCGTCGCTTGAGTATCATAAGATAAGCGAGCGTCCACTTCAGTAGAGACTCGGCCTTCGATCAGCTCTAAGATATCGCAGCCAACCTGAATGGTCAGCGCATCGATCACGGCATCCACGTCACCATTGTGACGACTCATGGTCTCTGACAGCATACCTTGGTTGTCAGGATGAATCAGAGCCTTGGTAATAAGGCTTGGGTTGGTGGTTGCATCGATAGGTTTTAAACGGGCAATAGCGGCAAGGTCACCAGTATCAGCAACAATCGTGGTCATAGTGCGTAGCTGTTGTAATGCGCTCATCAGGTATCCTTTTTTTATTAATCACATGATGCTCCTCTTATATATAACAGGGTAGGGAGCTGAACTGGAACTGTAACACAGTTTTGGACAGGTGTTGCCTCATAGTTATGCTATGCGTCGCTGTTATCTGGCTCAGCTGTGCTAATATTAATAACAGTTGGTATATTTATACGCATTTACGCATGGGCACTGACCTTAGTTTTTGCTATAGTAGAGCCGGATATGTATCAAGCTGCTGTATTTGGCAGTAAATATAGCATTAACGCCAAATGGCACTAGCAATATAAGGTGTTTTTGATAGACTGTTTTGAGGTTGGTTTTGAACATAGTTTCTATCATCAGCCTTTAATTGAAAACAGAAAATAGTCAGATTTGGCAATAGAGCTAACCTACGTCATAGCAATATTTAAATAATAGTAATATCTAACAGCGATAAAATCTAAAAAGGATGGGCGGTAATGAACGAGCAGTCACCAGAGCAAACAATGGATAATCTAAATCAAACCACTACAGGCGCTAGCGATACCGCAACTGAAAAAGAGTTTTTAGACAATATTCGCCAAAATATTGACGCAGTAGACTGTGAGATCCAAACGTTAATCAACAACCGTGCAAAGTTGGCTCAGCAAGTAGCCATGGTAAAGAAAAATCATACCGCTGCTGATGACAATAGCAATCCTATCTTTTACCGCCCTGAGCGTGAAGCACAGGTACTAAAAGCTGTCATGGAGCGTAATGCAGGTCCAATCGCTGATGAGAAAATGGCGCGTTTATTCCGTGAAATCATGTCAGTATGCTTGGATTTAGAAGCGCCGCAGCGTATTGCCTTCTTGGGCCCTGTCGGTACCTTTACGCATGCCGCTGCCCTCAAGCACTTTGGTAAAGCCGCTGATACTGTGCCGATGACAACCATTACTGATGTGTTCCGCGAAGTCGAAGCGGGGACAGCGATGTATGGCGTGGTTCCTGTCGAGAACTCTTCAGAAGGCGTCGTCAACCATACTCTAGATGGCTTCTTATCTTCTACCTTAAAGATCATAGGTGAAGTTGAGCTGCCAATTCATCAAAACTTCTTGGTTGCTGAGCATACCAAGATTGATGGCTTGAGCCGTATTTATTCGCATCAGCAGTCGCTTGCTCAGTGCCGTCATTGGCTAGATGTAAACTTCCCTAATGTTGAACGCGTTGCTGTATCAAGCAATGGTGAAGCCGCTCGCCGCCTCAAAAACGAATGGCATTCAGCTGCGATTGCAGGTGACGTTGCTGTTGCAGAGTATGGCTTGCATAAGCTCTACTCAAATATCGAAGACAATCCAAGCAACACCACACGCTTCCTTATCATCGGTCATGAGGCGATTGCGCCATCTGGGCAAGACAAAACTTCGATCGTCGTCTCCGCTCACGATAAAGCAGGCGCACTGATCGAAATCTTGAAACCTTTGTCATACCATGACGTATCGATGACTAGCATTGAGACACGTCCTGAGCGTCCTAACAAGTGGGCATACGTATTCTTTATCGATATGAATGGTCACGTTAATGATCCAAACGTTAGCGCTGCCATCAATGATATTCGTCCATTGGTCAAAGATTTGCGCATATTAGGCTCATATCCAAAAGCTGTCCTATAGAAGACTACCTATAGACAACTATAGGCTTACTCACAGGTATTCATACATAATAGATGGGTCTTAGCTTTTACAGATAGTATTCAAAAAAAGCATTTACAGACACCATCTAAGGATAAACCATGCAGACTACTCAATTGACCGCATCAGATCTATCGCCGTTAACGCCAGCTTACGACAGTATTTTGGCATTAGCACCTTATCAAACTGGTAAGCCGATTGAAGAGCTGACACGTGAGTATGGTGTCTCAGACGTGGTCAAGCTGGCTAGTAATGAGAATCCAATGGGATGCTCACCCCGAGTGACGCTAGCAGTGACTGAGCAGCTAGGGCAGTTGTCGCGCTATCCTGATGGCAATGGCTACTATCTAAAGCAAGCGCTGGCTGATTTTAACGATGTCAATGCCAATCAAATTACCTTAGGTAATGGCTCTGATGATTTGCTCGATATTTTAGCACGCAGCTTTGTGGGTGCTGATGATGCCATCGTCTATAGCCAGTATGCTTTTGTGGTTTATCCTATGCTAGCGAAGATGCAAGGTGCCACGGGCATTGAAGTGCCTGCTCAGCGCTTCGGCCATAATCTAAAAGCCATGAGCCAAGCGGTGCAAGATAACTCGAATACCAAAATCGTTTTTATTGCCAATCCGAATAATCCAACGGGTACGCAGCTAGAGCAAAAAGAGCTGTATCAGTTCGTTGCCAGTGTGCCAAGCTCAGTCTTGGTGGTACTAGATGAAGCTTATATCGAGTATAGTCCTGAGAGTAACAACCGCACACTATTAGATGAGTTCGATAATGTCATTATTGTGCGTACTTTTTCTAAAGCTTATGGGCTGGCAGGTTTGCGTGTCGGCTATGCCCTAAGCTCAGTGCCAGTGGCCGACTTATTAAACCGTATTCGTCAGCCATTTAATGTCAGCCGTATCGGTTTAGCTGCCGCTGCTGCTGCACTTGCCGATCAAGACTTTATCGAAAAAACTCGTCTAACGAATGATGAGCAAATGCGCTGGCTAGAAAAGCAGTTTGACGCGCTAGGATTAGGTTTTGTGAAGTCGCATGCCAATTTTATTATGGTCGAAGTGCAGGTTGAGATGGAAGATATAACCGCTGCTTCTATCCATCAGGCACTACTTGAACAAGGCGTTATCGTCCGTCCGTTGGATGCTTATGGACTACCTAACTGGCTACGTATCACAGTAGGTGTGGCTGAAGACAACCTACGTTTGATTGATACTCTGCGTTCTATTTTGACTGAAGACTAAGCGCATCTATAAGTGCTTTGTAATTTAAAAACTGTTCTTAATTAGCCATTAAAATTTATAACACTAAGACTGGCCCTATCTATGTCTTAGTGTGTCCAATGAGAAAAGCCGTGAGTAGTCAGAAAAATAATAAACTTCAATCGTCTCTAAATACTACGCTACCTATATTTAAACAAGTTTGCGTGATTGGACTTGGGCTGATTGGTGCCAGTTTTGCGCAAGCTATTAAAGATAATGGCTTGAGCGAGCGTTTGGTAGCAGTCGATAGGCATGCACCAAGTATCACAGAAGCCATCGAGCATGGTCTACTTGATGCTGGTAGTGCAAACCTACAAGACGTCATCGCTGGCAGTGATTTAATCATCATTGCAGTGCCAGTACAGGCAGTTCAAGCAGTGTTTGTTGATATCAAGCAAGCGATGGATAACGGACAGCTTGCCAGTGACTGCATCATGACAGATGTCTGTAGTACTAAAGTCAATATCATTGATGCCGCTAAGGCAGTGTTTGGTTCGCTGCCGATAGGTCTAGTGCCAGCGCATCCAATTGCTGGGGCTGAAAATTCAGGGTATCATGCGCGCCGCGCCAGTTTATTTGTCAATCATAGTGTCATTATTTGCGAGCTACCGACAACCAGTGCAACTGCTATTGCAAAGTTGCGACTATTATGGGAATCAGTAGGCGCAAATGTCATGTCAATGGATGCTGAGCACCATGACCGCATATTAGCGCACACCAGCCATTTGCCACATTTACTTGCCTTTAATTTGGTTGAGCAATTGGCAAGCCATGATGATAATTTAGATATGTTTCGTTATGCCGCTGGTGGGTTCCGCGATTTTACCCGTATCGCCGCCAGTGACCCTAAAATGTGGCATGATATATTTTTTGCCAACCAAAGCGCGATTGTTAGCGCCCTTGATGAGTATGGTGTCTATTTACAGGCGATGCGCCAGCTTATCATTGATAAAGATTCAACCGCCCTGATGGGACTTTTGGGCCGCGCGCAAGCCGCACGGCGACATTTCGGCCATATGTTAGCCAGCACCCCTTATACGGATACTTCTGCTATGTCAGCTTCTTATAATATTACCCCTAGCAATACTGTTTCTGGCACCATCGCGATTCCTGGTGACAAATCTATCTCGCATCGCAGCATTATGCTCGGCAGTCTTGCCACAGGCGTGACAAATGTTACTGGGTTTTTGGAAGGGGAAGATGCGCTAGCGACGCTGCAAGCATTCCGTGATATGGGTGTGACTATCGAAGGCCCTGATAATGGCAATTTGACCATTCATGGTGTCGGTATGAATGGTTTAAAACCTAGCAAAACCCCACTGTATATGGGTAACTCTGGCACCAGTATGCGTCTGCTATCTGGTATCTTGGCGGCGCAATCGTTTGATAGCGTGTTGACAGGTGATACTAGCTTGAATAAACGCCCAATGGAGCGCGTGGCGGCACCGCTACGGTCTATGGGAGCTGTGATTCAGAGTACTGGTCATAGTGGTACGGCACCGCTGAGTATCACTGGTCGTGATACGGTTGGCAAGCCATTACAGGGCACTGAATATGATATGCCAGTTGCTTCAGCTCAGGTAAAGTCTTGCTTGTTACTAGCAGGTCTATGGGCCGAGGGTACGACAACGGTCACACAGCCTGAGATCAGCCGTGACCACACTGAGCGTATGCTATCGGCCTTTGGTTATCCGGTAACCGTTGAAGGCAATCGCATCAGTGTCACTGGTGGCGGCACACTAACAGGTGGCGATATCGCAGTTCCTGCTGATATCTCATCTGCAGCGTTTTTTATGGTGGCAGCGGCCATCAGTCAAAATAGCGAGCTGACCTTGACCCAAGTAGGTATCAACCCTACGCGTACTGGCGTCATTGATATTCTAAAATTAATGAATGCAGATATTAGCCTAAGCAATGAGACACATGTAGGCGGCGAGCCAGTTGCTGATATTACGATTCGCAGCTCAAACCTAGTCGGTATTGAAATACCAGAGCATCTCGTACCATTGGCGATTGATGAATTCCCTGTGCTATTTATCGCAGCTAGCTGTGCAAAAGGCCGTACGGTCTTGACTGGTGCTAAAGAGCTGCGTGTCAAAGAGTCAGATCGTATCGCTGTGATGGCAGAAGGGTTACATACGCTTGGTATTGATTGTACTGTGACTGATGATGGTCTCATTATTGAAGGTAAAGGCGTAGCTACCGAAAACGGTGAAGTAAACAATAGCCAACCTGTCTTTGGTGGTGGTCATATTGTCTCGCATCATGATCACCGTATTGCGATGAGCTTCTCTGTTGCCAGTCTGCGTGCATCCAAGAAAATTACGATTGAAGGGGTTGAAACGGTTAATACCAGCTTCCCAGGATTTGCTGAACTTGCCAACCAAATTGGTATGTCTATCCAAGTGGATACTGGTGCTGAGTAAGTCGCTAAGCTGCCATTAACTCTTAAAAATTTAATCTAACATCGTTAGCAATGTATTCATGTCACTATTGGCGTGAGTACATTGCTTTTTACCTTATAATCTCACTGTAGTAACCCTGCGCTTTCACTATTCAATTGACAATAATAATTAGAATTAGGTGAGAGCGCGCTTTGCTCTAAAAAGTTGTCCTATATTATGACTACCCAAAATGTCATCAAAAAACCCGTTGCCCCGATAACCACAACCAGACGCGGCATTATTACTGCGCTTATCGCGTTCTTTATTTGGGGCGGATTTCCGCTATACTTCAAGCAGTTATCTGATTATGATGCGACGGAGATCATTGGCCATCGCATTATTTGGACATTTTTATGTTTGCTGGTGCTGCTGGTAGTGACCAAGCGCTGGCAGTGGATTGACACCTTAAAGCAAAATCCAAGATGGATTGTATTCACCTTTTTGTCTGGTTTAATTATTGCGACCAACTGGCTGACCTATGTATGGGCGGTCAATCAAGACCGTATTCTTGAGGCCAGTTTGGGTTACTTTATCGGGCCATTGGTCGGCGTTGCGCTATCCATGATCTTGTTCAAAGAGCGTTTGCGCACGCTACAATGGGTAGCCATTGGCTTTGCATTATTGTCTGTGGTCATTCAAGTGGTGATGATTGGCAGTCTGCCGTGGATATCGTTGATTTTGGCGTTTAGCTTTAGCACTTACGGGACTATTCAACGACAAACGCCATTGACTGCTGTGGATGCTATGTTTGTTGAGACGGCAATGTTGGTACCGTTATGCCTGTGGTGGTTTTGGCAGTCTGATGTGGTCAGTCACCAGCTGAGCTTTTGGTTTAGCTCAAACATTTGGCTGCTTATGATTGCAGGCCCGATTACTTTGATACCGCTGTTATTGTTCAATAAATCTACCAAGCTTGTCGCGTATAGTATCCTAAGCTTTATGAATTATCTGACACCGACGTTTATCTTCTTCTTAGCGGTGTTCTATTATAAAGAACCGTTCGATTTACAACGTTTGGCAGTATTTGGTTTGATTTGGTTAGGTCTGCTATTATTCAGCATCGACCTGTGGCGCCATCGTCCAAGTAAAGTGTTAAAAGCGGCGCGCTTACGTGAAGAAGCGCTACAATCGGTTAAGTAAATATTAAAAACACAAAAAAAATTAGCAAATAAGGATGAAAGCATGTTTCATACTCAGTCTGATGTTGTATTTATAAAAGGTCTAAAAGTTGAGGCAGTCATCGGTGTTTATGACTGGGAGCGTGCTATCACTCAGCCATTACTCATTGATATTGCGCTTGAAACGGACATTAGCCGTGCTGCTGTGTCCGATGATGTCAGCGATGCCCTGAGTTATAAAGAAGTCTGCGATGATGTGAGCGAGTGGTGCAAAGAGATTCAAGCAAAGCTGCTTGAGCATTTGGCTGGTCAAATCTCTGATAAGATATTTGCAAAATATGACTGTCAAAAAATAACGTTGAGCATTGCTAAGCCTACCGCTATTGCCCAAGCTGATGCGGTAGGGGTGCAAATAACGCGCTATGCGCCAGCATCAACCAACAAGCCAGCTACTAAAGAAGCTGCCAAAGAAGTTAACGTCAGCCAAGCTGATGATGCATAAAACGTCAGTGGATTTGAATGTGGCAATGCTAAAACGATGCGCACCTGAGACTGTGCAAGCACAGCCTGTGGTAGAGCTAGTGTTAGCGCTAGGCAGTAATTATCAAGCCGACAAGTATCTCCCGCTTGCTCGGCAGCAATTAGCAGCGCTAGGTGAGGTGCGATTGTCTACGGCTTTTCAAAATCCTGATTTTACTGCAACATTGGAACAACCGAAGCCTGACTATACCAATCAATGTGTCCATCTAGTACTGACCACACCTGTGAGCCTACAACAACTACAGCAAACCTTTAGAACGCTTGAAGGGGACTGTCATAGATGTCGACAGACTAAGCCAAATCAAGTGCGACGAGTGACGATGGATATTGATATTTTGATGGTTAAATTGGCAGACAAAGAAAATAGCCTAAGCAAAGATTCGATATTTAAATCAATGTCTGATTGGATAGTAATGGCAGATCGTTATCCGTTTAAAGCGCATGAGGAAGCGGGAGTTAAAGAATTGATTTTAACCAAGCTATAGTTTGGCTAATAAGTAGCCGTATCTTAATCGCCATTGTATCTTGTTATCTGAAACCATCGCTGTTCAGTACTCACTCTGCCTCAACCCATCAGTTTCCTAGACAAAAATCTAATAAAAACTATGCGATTATCTAAGCAGTTGTTAGTATAAGTGACGATGTAATCTTCAAGATACTACTACCTATGCAAAAACCAATGAACTTTTTGAATAGAAAAATAATCAAGAGTTTAGTAGCAATAATCATTATATCTACTTTACCTGCCTGCGATAAAACGCCTTCCGAGCATCTTCAATCTCTTACCGAAGACAAATACCCTGTGGCAAATATGCCAGACGAGCCGTTAGAAACCCCACTTGAGATTAACATTGAACCTAAGCGCCTTGCGATGACCAGCTCATGGAGTGCAGGAGTAAAAGACGATGGTACGCTTTGGACATGGGGTACAGACGGTTTATTGCGTGATACTAAGACAGGACAAGATCCAACGCCTAGGCAAGTCGAGGGTGTCAATGATGCGGTGGCTGTGTCAGGTGCTGGTCATATGTTACTACTACGAAAAGATGGCACAGTGTGGGGTTGGGGTAGTAACTCTCATGGAGAGATAGACCCTAGTGATGGTGACATCTTTATTGAAGAATTGAGACAGATTAAAGGGATTGAGAATGTTGTAGATATCGCTGCTGGTGAAATGGACTCCATATTCTTAACTAATAACGGTGAAGTCTATGTATTAGGCAGTAATGAAGGTGGTTGGGTTAATGAAATCCCAAAGCAACTTATTATCCCAACTAAAGTTCCTAATCTTTCAGATATAATCCGTATTGAATTTAGAAATGGAGTTCTATTAGCGTTAGATAAAAAAGGCGAGTTGTACTCTACAGGAAAATCAGAACGTGCGTTAGGACGTCTTCTCTATCAATCACAAGAACCTGAAATAGAATATCATCCTGCTGCTAAAGTCGCATTACCTAAAAAAACTATCGATTTCTCAGTAACCTCTACAAGCGCAATGGCAGTTCTTGAAGATGGAAGCGTATGGAACTGGGGAAGCAACAGCTCTGATAACCTAGCCTTATCAGATTCTGAAGATATTAAAATGCCAGAAAAAAATCCATATTTACATAAGGTTGTAAATATTGGAATACATGCTGCTGTAACTTCTCAAGGTGACTTATATACTTGGAGTAAATACGGGTTTGGGAAGAATAAAAACTCTATTTCAGCGTATACATATAATAAACCTTTTTTAATAATGCAAAATATTGATCCAGACCAAATAGTTTATGGGTACTTATCATATGCTGTGGTCACAAATGATGGCAATGTCTGGTTTTGGAATTGGAATGAAAATGGGCAACGCGGCACGGGTGAAATTGTAGAAAGCATGGAAAAAGATTATGTATTAACCACCGAAAAATCACTATTTACGTTAAATTAAACTTCTTAATTATCAGGAAACTTACTATGTCACAGTCCATCAAAGATATCTTTTATTATGCGCTACTAACTCGTGCTGCTTACTCTGAGATGGAAAGCAACGATTTGCTAAGTCAGAATTTGCTAGAAAATTAAGAAGGTTAACCTACCATGTATGCAGACATGGTAGATTTTATCCAATCCCGCTTTGATTTTATTCGTTCTTCACTACCTATATAAGCATTTGTTATCAGTTTATACGGCAATAGTTCTGCCTATTTTTAACAACTGTTTTACCTGCTTTCCTCATCATTAATATCTTCTACATCAGCACGACCAATCACATCTAAATCTTCTAGACATAACTTATCGTATTCTTTTTTACAAAAATTAGGATCAATATCGCACATCGCTGACTGTAGTTGATCGAGGCGATTTTCTGACTGTTGAATGTGCTCAAGCATCTTAGCAAAAGCTTCTGCGACAGGATCTTGTGAATAAGGGTCGATACCATAAGCACGGAAGGTATTGGTGCGTTTGGCAGTAGGGGTAGTATCTTTAGTTTGATCGTTGCTCTCACCAGCATGCGCAACTTTTTCTTGTTGCTTGGCATCTTGTACTTTTGTCGCGATTGGATTGCCTTTTTCATCATGATAATCTGAGATCATACGAGCCGCACTGCCGACCATCGTAGCGCCTGCTGGTACAGGTTTGACTACCACTGCATTTGAGCCGATTTTGGCATTTTTACCGACAGTGAATGGCCCCAGTACTTTGGCCCCAGCGCCGACTGTTACACCATCTTCTAGTGTTGGATGTCGCTTGCCATTGTTCCAAGACACCCCGCCTAAAGTGACACCGTGGTATAAGGTCACATCGTTGCCAATCTCAGCGGTCTCACCGATAACGACACCGACACCGTGATCGATAAAAAAGCGTCTACCAATCTTAGCAGCAGGGTGAATCTCGATACCTGTCATGATGCGCGAGCCGTAGGAGATCACGCGAGCGGCTAGTTTTTGTTCATTGTTCCAAAGACAGTGTGCACCGCGATGCAAAACAAGCGCATGTATCCCCGGATAAGTTAGGATCACTTCCAGACTATTACGCGCCGCAGGATCTCGGGTGAATACTGCATCAATATCTTCTTTCAAATCGTTCTTGATGGTAACAAGTGATTTGAACAATTTGGATGGCAATGACATAAAGCGTCCTATCTATTCGTCGGTAGAGTGTCGTTGCGAAAACAGCGATGCCTCTAATCTGTGGTCATAAAGTTCGGATAATCAGGAATATATATTTTCGCTAAGCTTCTGCAAGTTATAACAGCTTTATACCGCAAAATATAGTAAAAAGCTGTCAAACAAAGGCAAGCTTATAAACTACGGCTTGTTTTAGTCTTTCGATAGTTTGGCAATCAAAGCGCTTAATAGCTGATATTCTTTTTGATCAAGCTGTAGGCGTGACCCAAGTCTAGACAAGCGCGATGGCAATGACTTTAGATGTTCGTTATTTGCTAGGCCACGCTGTACCATAAGGTCAGTGGTGCGCTGAGTGAGCTGTTGCAGCTGCTGCTGATTAATAGCAGGCTCATCCCATTGCTGACGCAAATTCACATTGATTATCGATTGGGCGTCTGTGCTTGCATCCGAATCTAAACTATCAGCTGTCTGAGTATGCGTTTGAGCATAAGCAAAAATAAAGCTGGCGATGACTTGCACCGCTGATGCAACATTTAGCACAGGGTAAGCAGGATTGGCATCGATTTGAATGTGATAATCAGCATAAGCCAATTCTTCATTGGTCAATCCACGGTCTTCACGTCCAAACAATATAGCAATATTTGGTTTGTTAGAAGTAGCAGCAGATGAGGTATCAACATTACTATCGTCTGCACTTAACGCTGCCTGTGCATCGATAAAGTCAAACATAATCTTAGCGGCTTGCGTAGGTGTCACGACAGGGCGCGGCATATGACGGCTACGACTGCTAGCAGCAAATACCAATTGACAGCCAGAGATAGCAGATTCTAAAGTAGGTGCAATTAAAGCTGACGATAATAACTCACTGCCACCCGCTGCATGAGATACACTGGTTTCGTCAATCGGTAATTTGGGATCGACCACCGTTAAACGAGACAAGCCCATGGTATGCATGGCGCGTGCCGCTGAGCCGATATTGGCGGGCAAAGTGGTATTAACCATGACCACTTGTAGGCAAGCAAGGTAGTCGTTCACTGAATGCGATGATACGGCTAATGAAGCGTCGTTACTCATTATTGTCCCAGTCTCTGATTGATTTCTTGTTCAGCACGGTGTAATGCAATGGCAATCTCTTCGATAAGGACGGCTTGCTCATTGATACGGCGTTCACGGCAGTATTCTTGTAACTGGCTGCTCAGACGGACTAATTGAGTTGTACCTAAGTTGGCGCTGGCGCCTTTTAGAGCATGAGCAGTTTCAAAGCCATTGGCGTTATCGTCTTTTTGATGAGCAATTCGCAGCGCTGCAACTCTTTGCTTACTATCAGCAAAATATACTTGTATCAAATCAACAAAGTCTTCTTCAAGCAAGTCACGCATGTCCTCGAACTGTTCATGATTGATAATTTCTTCATCAGTTTGTCCGAGCATATTATTATTTGTAGTGTCATCCATGGTGGTTGTCCAATTTATAAAAGTTAAAGCAATAAGATTACTATAATGAATTTTTAAAACGTAATGTACGTCTTAGCTGTAATGGAAATGTAAGTTATCTTCACTTACTAGCATTTTTAGCTGTTGCAAATTATCATCGTTTGGATAAACGCGCCAGTGCTCAGACAGTCCCACATTTGCGATACCGTACATTTCATAGACGCTCAACCCAAGCGGTAGACAGTTATCATTGATAGAGGCGTCGGTATTGCTCAAGGCATTGTTGGCATAACTGGCTGACATACCGTTTTGATTGGCCGCATCATGGTTCATGTCGCTCTCTAATGCCAATAAATCATTGCCGTTTTCATCATACAAGCTACCACCCATCGCAGGGTCGTAGACATTACTACTGCTGCTACCTTGCTCGTCTTGCTCTTGGTTATAAGCCAGACGCGGCTCGGGAATAATGTCAGCCTGTGCGGATTTGAGTAATGGTTGCAAGCGTGTAAGTAGGTCAATATCGCTACCATGGACTTTGATACTGATTTTTTTGAGCCAACGTAGTCTGGCATCTACCATGCTCATGGCACTATCAAGACGTGCGAACAAACGTCCATCCCGCTCACGGATGCTGCCTTTGATGATGACAACTTCATCGATTTTCAACTGCTCTTTGACACGATTAAAGCGTTCAGCGTAGCAGCTAACCTCGAGTCTCGATGTACCATCATCCAGAGTAATCACGTTGCGGTTACCAAAGTTGGCAATATCTATAATAAGCCCAGAAAAATAGCAGCTGCCGTTATAACCAGTATCGGTTAACTTATCGAGACGTGCACCAGAGGTATAGCGTTTTAACTCATCCAAATACTCATTGATTGGATGTCCCGTTAAGTACAGTCCCAAGGTGTTTTTTTCCGCTTTTAGACGGTGTTTGTCACCCCAAATGAGTTCTGGCGTCATGACTAACGGCGGCGCTGCGACCACACCGTCCATTTCACCAAACAAATCCATCATACCAATTTCGCGGTTTTGACGATCTTGCTCAGCAGCCTGTACTGCGCTTGGCAATTGACTCATCAAGGCACCGCGAATCTCGTAAGCTTCATCGGCTGGCAAGTCAGGTCGTAGCGTGGCGGCAAAGTCATCAAAACAGCCAGCACTGACCAACGCTTCAAGTGTGCGTTTATTGACTTTTTTGATGTCGACACGGCGGCAGAAGTCATACAAGTCTTTAAAAGGACCTTCGCGGCGGCGTGCATCTACGATAGACTCTACCGCGCCTTCACCCACGCCTTTAATTGCGCCAAGACCATAGATGATATTGGTCGGAGTATCGGCAACGAAGTGCCACTCACTGCGATTGACTGAAGGATTGACTACAGTTAACCCAAAGTTTTCACGGCAATCATTGATAAAGAACACGACATTGTCGGTGTTGTTCATATCAGAAGTTAAGACCGCTGCCATAAATTCGGCAGGGTAGTATTGTTTTAGATAGGCTGTTTGATAAGCCAATACCCCGTAAGCCGCAGAATGAGAGCGGTTAAAACCGTAACCTGCGAACTTTTCCATCAAGTCAAATACACCGCCTGACGTGACCTCATCGATACCTTGTGAGGTGGCACCAGTGACAAAAATATCGCGCTGCTTTGCCATCTCTTCAGGTTTCTTTTTACCCATCGCACGGCGTAGCATATCAGCACCGCCCAAACTATAGCCTGCCATCACCTGCGAGATTTGCATTACCTGTTCTTGATAGACAATAACGCCATTGGTGTTTTCTAAAATCGGCTCAAGATTGGGATGGTCATAAATGACTTCCTCGCGACCATGCTTACGGTCGATATACATCTCTACCATGCCTGCATCGAGTGGGCCAGGACGATACAGCGCACACATGGCGATGACATCCTCGATATTGGTCGGTTGCAGTTTGGCCAGATATTTTTTCATGCCCATACTTTCTAGCTGAAAGACCGCCGTGGTTTTGGCATCTTGCAGCAGTTTATAGGCTTTGCTGTCATCTAACGGCAAATCTTCCAAAACTAAAGCAGGTACGTTTTCTTTTGCACGGCGCAAATTGATATTTTCAACCGCCGCGTTGATGACGGTTAAGTTACGTAAACCCAAAAAGTCAAACTTCACCAAACCAACAGCTTCTACATCGTCTTTATCAAACTGGCTGACGCGGTGACCTTCATCATCACAGTAAATGGCACTAAAGTCAGTAATCTTGTGCGGAGCAATCAATACACCACCGGCATGTTTACCGACGTTTCGACAGACACCTTCCAGCTTAATCGCCATCTCCCAAATCTCAATGGCATCTTCATAATCCATATTATCAGGATTAGAGATCAAGTCTTTGAGCTGTGGTTCTTGCTCAAGCGCTTGGCTCAGTGTGATGCCAGGCGTTTTTGGAATCAGCTTGGATATTTTATTGGCTAAAAAGTACGATTTGCTTTGTACGCGTGCCACATCACGCACAACCGCTTTTGCGGCCATAGTACCAAAGGTAATAATCTGCGATACGGCATCACGACCATAGGTTTGCGCGACATAATCAATGACGCGGTCACGACCTTCGATACAAAAGTCGATATCGAAATCGGGCATCGATACACGCTCAGGGTTCAAGAAGCGCTCGAATAGTAGATCGTAATGAATCGGGTCAAGGTCGGTAATGTTTAGGGCATAGGCGACCAACGAACCTGCACCAGAACCACGTCCAGGGCCTACTGGGACGCCATTGGCTTTTGCCCAACGGATAAAGTCCATGACGATTAGGAAGTAACCGGGGAAGCCCATGGATAGAATAATATCTAACTCATATGCGAGGCGTTCATCGTATCTCTGACGGAAATCGCTCCAATTATCAGTACGCGCTTCGACAGGAAACAGCTTATCTAAGCGCTGCTCAAGACCGCGTTGTGACTCGGCACGGAAAAACGATTCAATCGTCTCGCCTTCAGGCACAGGAAAGTCAGGTAGGACGTTAATACCAAGCGTTAAGGTGACATTGCAACGTGTAGCGAGGCGCAAGGTATTATCAATTACTTGCGGAATATCAGCAAATAATTGCTCCATCTGAGCTTGTGTTTTTAGATACTGCTCATCCGAGTAAGTCTGCGGACGGTTTGGGTCAGCAAGAACATAAGAGCCTGCAATACAAACGCGGGCTTCATGAGCATCAAAATCATCCTGCTCTAAGAAACGCACGTCATTATGCGCAATGATAGGGATGTTGTGTTTGGCACCTGAATGGATGGCTGCTCTAATAAAAGCATCTTCGCCCGAACGATTGGTACGCTTGATCGCAAAGTACAAACGATCGTCAAATTTTGCCTGCCATTCAGTAAGTAGTTCATCGGCCTTTTCTGGCATCGAGCCGACCAATGCTTGACCCACGTCTGACTTTTCGGTGAGCAGTACAATCACACCTGCTGCATGCTCTAGTATATGACTGCGCTTAATAACCGGCGTACCATGATTGATAGGATCAGCACGACCTTCGGTAAACCCAAGCGATACGATACGGGTAATGTTTTGATACCCTTCGTTATTCATGGCAAGTAAAGTAAGGCGTGTGTCTTCATTGTCCATGATGACTTCACTACCAATAATAGGCTTGATACCCGCACCTAAGCAGGCACGATAAAATTTCACCGTGGCATATAAATTGGACAAATCAGTCAATGCCAACGCGCGCTGATTGTCAGCAGCAGCAGCTTTTACCAGCGGTTTGATACGCACGATAGAATCGGTGATGGAATATTCGCTGTGAATGCCAAGATGTACAAATGCCATAGAAGACTCTTACTGGTACGATCAAAGAAATAAGCTACCGTTAAAATAATTGATGATTATCAATCAATTATACTGATATCTAGAGACCGACAAGACCTCGATAGCCATATTGATACGTTTTAAATGGGGTCGTCAATAATAGCATTATTTGCCGCAGACAGCCACAGGTTCAAAGGGTTTAATCTGCGTGAGAGGATTTGTTTTTCTTACTTATTAACATGAAATTTTGCTGCGTTTTCTCTCAATAGTTGTTAGCATAAACATTTGTTTTTAAATAATTGTAATGCTATGCCGATTTCACTATATTATTCACGCAATCAAAAAAGACGATAATACTATGAGTAATATTACTAAGCTGCCTGCATTTGGCGACATGTTAAATGCTGGAATACAAACTATAAAAAATTTAAGTACGCGAAATACTATTGGGCGCACTGTATTTTACAGAGAGTTTGAGAAATTAGCGCAAATCGTAAATGATCATAAAGACATCAACTATATGAGTAACTACGATATACGCCATGAATGTCATGATGGTTCGCCTTGCTACGACGAAATTATTGATTTGATATTAGTATGCTTATCTGCAATGGGCTTGGTTAAGGAAGATAAATTTAGTTTGATTCCTAATCTAAATCAGAATTTTGCCAATTTTATTACTTTCGATGAGAAAGTAACCCCTAAAAATATCATACGTTTAGACCCTTTCGGTAAAGTTTATTTTTGGCTAGCGGGTAATAATTTTAATCAATATATTGGTGAAGGAATACCAAATAGTGATTATATTGCCAACTTTAAACGCTTCGATAGCAAATCTTTTGCTGATTTGCAAAAAGTTAATATCGCTGCTTATGGTAAAAACGGTGACGCGCTTATTAGCCATTTGATTGACGAAACTAAACGTCGAACCTCTATATTTATGAATAATTATGCAGATGCTGCTGTTGGTAATGATTTTGTCAAAGTGACGCCTGATATGATCATGGCTCAACTTGAAAGCTTATCACCTTTGCAGTTTGAGTGGTTTTGTTTGAAATTAATTGAGAGATCCTTGGAGATAGAAAGTCCTGAAAGTAATCTAACATCTCGTCATACAGGGCGGTCTAACGATAATGGTATTGATGGACTAATTATTCAGGACTTTCCAGATGGTGAGGTGCACAATTATTATATACAGGCCAAGCTCTATAGTAATGGCAATAATATATCTAATGGCGACTTGAGAAATTTCATAGGTGCATATCCTCCACAAAAAACCAATCATCATGGCATCTTTATTACTACTACAAGCTTTACTAAGCCTGCTCAAGACTATGCTAATTCGACTGATTCGCACAGTCTTATTCTCATTGATCAAATGAACTTGATCGAGTTAATGATGCAACATAAAGTCGGTTTAAAAGAGGTGAATGCCAGACCAAAATTATTATTAGATAATGATTTCTTTGAAAGAATTAAGCTATATTAAAGCAGGTCAGTATTTACTTATTTATACAAGAAAAGCTCTATGAGTTATAGCAACACATAGAGCTTTTTTATAATGACTAGAGACATATATTCATAACTTAGTAACCAACCACCGCTGCATCGACAATACGTGGATCAGACGATCCATAAACACCGTTTGGTGTGAGCATGATCGATTGTGTAGATCCCATCGCGGATTTTGGACTGACGGTATGACCCATCGATTCGAGCTTTTTCACGGTATCTATATTCAGTGCTTTTTCTACTCGAATCTCATCAGGTAGCCATTGATCATGGATACGCGGTGCATGTGTTGCCTCAGCGATATTCATATCATGATCGATGACATTGGAGATAATCTGAGTGACAGTCGTGATGATACGGCTACCACCTGGGCTACCCGTGACGATGTAAGGTTTGCTGTCTTTGAATACGAGTGTCGGACTCATAGAAGACAGTGGACGCTTATTGGCTTCCACAGCATTAGCGTCGCCACCAAGTAAACCGTAGCCATTTGGTACGCCAGGTTTGGCAGAAAAATCATCCATTTCATTATTGAGCAAAATGCCTGTACCGTCCGCAACGAGACCAGTACCATAAGAGAAATTCAACGTATAAGTATTGGCTATCGCATTACCGTCTTTATCAACGATAGAGAAGTGTGTGGTCTGATCACTCTCATAGGGCAGAGGATTGTTCGCTTTGATAGTCGCTGCTGGCGTGGCTTTATTGGGATCAATCAACGTACGCAGTTTGTCTGCATAGGCTTGTGAGGTTAAGCCGCTGGCAGGTACATCGATAAAGTCGGCATCTCCCAGATACTCAGCTCGATCTGCATACGCTAACTGCATTGCTTCTGCCATTAAGTGAATAGTCTGTGCGCTGTTTTGTCCGTAGTCTTTGAGCGGATAGCCTTCTAATATATTCAAAATCTGCACGATGTGAATACCACCAGAGGAGGGCGGCGGCATAGAAACAATCTCATAGCCACGGTAGTCGCCTTTGACAGGTTCGCGAGCAATGGCTTGATAATTGGCCAAATCTTGCAGGCTCATGCTACCGCCTGCTTCGTTGACTGCTTTGACCAGTTTTTGAGCGGTCTCACCCTTATAAAACCCATCGGTACCCTGTACCGCAATCCGCTTTAACGAACGCGCAAGCTCAGGCTGCTTTAAACGTTCACCTGGCTGATAAGCGCTGCCATCAGGCTTAAAAAACACTTTTTTAGTACTTGGCCATTTCTGTAAGCGATCACTCAACGCCGTGAGTGACTCGGACAAGCCAGCGGTGACTTCTATACCGTTTTCAGCCAGTGCTATCGCTGGTGCCATAACTTGCTCGCGGCTCATCGTACCATGCTCTTCTAGCGCTTTTAGTAGTCCTGCTACTGTCCCTGGCACGCCAACGGCCAAGCCATGATAGCGAGATAAGTCGCTGACAGCATTGCCTTCTTTATCAAGGTACATATCGCGTGAGGCGCTACTTGGTGCTTTTTCACGGTAATCAAGCGCCACCGTTTTGCCTTGTTTGGCATCATAAATCATCATAAAACCACCACCACCGATATTACCTGCGCGCGGCAAGGTTACTGCTAGGGCAAAACCCACTGCAACGCCAGCATCTACCGCATTACCGCCGTCCTTTAGAATCTGTAAACCAATGTCAGAGGCAAGCGCTTCTTGGGTAGCGACCATGCCGTTCTTTGCCCAAACTGGATGATGAATGGCGTCTTCAGAATAGATGGCTTGGTCACTATTAGCATTGTTAGCATTGTTCGATTCGGTGCTAAGTGTATTGGTCTTTGCTCGCGTGATGCGCTTGGTTTCAGAGAGTACCGTTGGACTATCAGCCATGATGGCCAAGTTTATAGCACTGGTATTGATTGATGTATTGTTGACCGTGGCGTTACTTGTTGAGTTCGTTGGCTCTACAGCCTGTGTGGATATAGATAGCAGTAGCGTACTTGTAATGAGCACGACGCTAGATTTGAGTAAGGTATTAATTTTTGGTTTACGTTGCTGAGCGGTTCGATGGTGGCGAGATAATAACTGTGACATCGCAAAGTCCTTTTTACGCGAGTGGAGAGAATAGAGTTAGGAAATAGATAAGCCTAAATAGTAACGAAAATATGAAATAGTAGAAAGTTGTTTATTATCTTTTGTGGTGTACGCTTTTATAGCGTTTAGCTGTATCAACAGTATTACAAATAAATGGAGCTAATGATAAAACAGCTGTTATACAGAGAAAATTATTTATGAATGAAGAAATTCTTTAAAAATATTCGCTAATATTACTAAACTGTAACGTCTTGTGATATAAATAACGGTACCAATGTACACTCATTATCGACTGTCTATTCATACAAAGAGATTACTATGTCATCACACCATATTAATAACCGCAATCGACAGCGCTACTCTGAGACTGCGCCTGCTTATTTATCTACCACTGATCATAAAAACTATAATGGCAAAAACAATAACAGTCATCTATATCCAACCAGTAAATTGACGTCTATCGCCTTGATAGTTGGTAGTGCTTCACTTGTACTCGCAGGTTGCCAATCAACTGCAGCCAGCTCATCTTCCAATCTGTCGTCGAATAGCAGCGCTTCTAGTACCATGATGGACTTTAGTGTTGCAGATACCGCGCAGAGCCAAAGTCAGGGTCAAGCCTTTACTGCCAGTCAAAATGCTCAGGCCGCGCGTTATGAGCAGCTGTTTAATCAAGAGAAGTATCCAAATACCGAAAACCAAGCCAAATCACACTTGCTAGCAGCCATTCGTCAACACTTGGCGACCGATCATGTCGCAGTCGCCACAGCCAATTATCGATCAGCACCCTTCATTGACCCAAATAGTATTGACGCAGGATCTAGTAGCTTGCTCAGAACGATCATAGAAACCTATGTGTATCAGCCTGAGGGTGCATATAACAGAAGTGATGATGAGCCATACAATGATGACTATAACGATTATGATAATGCGAAAGATTCGATAGAGTCCGACTATCCTAGTGACTATGATAAGTCTAGAGCAGAAGCTGAAGCAGAGAGAAGAGCTATTGCTGCTATATTGGCTGAAGCAGGGGAGAATGAGCCTACGAGCAGTGATACCAACAGCGATAACGAGTATGCCTACGATACAGCAGATGACTATAGCAGCGATGATTACAGTAGTGACGACTATGATAGTTATGCTGAATACAGCAGCAGTGCTGAAGGTATGCTCTCAGGGATGTCGGGTTTAAGTCCCAAGTCAATGGCTGCAAAGTATGAAGCCATGCAAATGGCAAAACAGCAAGCTAAGACAGAGACGGTAAATCGTGGCAGCCTACCAATGTCATCTACAGGCATGATTGGCAATATACTTGATATGTTCCACCGCACTCCTGAGCAAATAGCTGCATCCAATGCTTATCAGTATGAGCATTTAACATTCTCAATAGTGTCAGTCAATACCGTCCCAAGCAGCGCCAACTACAAAGCGTCTATAGCTACGACTACGCCACACCAACGATTAGCTCATCGATACAGATACCGTTAGCATTTGATTTTAATAGTAGCAGTGTCGTAGTAGATTCATCGGCCATCATGCCGATTGTTGCACTTGTCAACCCTGAGAATACGCCATTACCATCACATATGACCTCGCATACGGTGAGTTTTGGTTTGCCTGAAAGTATCACGGCACAATTGCCACCAGCGGTGCTCTACGATGCGGTGCTCAATGCGATACAGAGCAGCATGGCTGAGCTGGCGCCTGAGCATTTTAGCGCAGTAGATATCAGTGGTGACACGTTTGCCAAAGAAGTCGGTGCGACTCGCGCAGTCAAAGTCTATTTTGGTAGTCAGCAAAGCGGTGAAATGATTGGTAAGACGCTCAAATATGTGACGAGATCACTGCAAGAATACGTAGATGCCAATCCAGATAAATATCCTGATGGTGCCGCACTAAAGACAGCACTTGCTAAAGCGCAATTATACAATAAAGGCTATCAAAGCGCGGATGTCGGTTCGCTATTGCAGCTGATCGAAGCTATCGGTCCTATCTCGTTTAATCAAATCAACTACTATTACTTAGACAGCTCAGATCGACTGCTGGCCAAGCAGCAACGTGTCAATATCGGTAGTGATTTTATGGGGTCGACCACAACCATGCTAAACCAAGTACGTTACGATAAAGCCAGCTTTAACCGTCATGCCTTGACACCACTGCTTGCTGAGTCTTTTGGTTCAGACGCTACGCCTCCTATCGATGGCAATGCATGGATAGCTACGCAGCGCGAGAAAAAAGACAGATTACAAACGGCTCGCTATGCACGCTACGACTATCAAGATAGCGGTGTCGAAGGTGCTTATAGCAGTGATGAATATGGCAGCGATGAGTATAGTAACGATAATGACAATGACAATGGCACAGACGCTGTCGATGAGAGCCGAGTTGACGATGCTCAAGATGATATGAATGAAGAATAGAAGTCAAATGACCTCATCTCATTGCATTTACGCTCATATCTATTAAGGATAAAAAATGAAAACAGTACATCACACCATTGCACAATGTATGCCATTTAAGACTAAAAATAATCTGCTAGTGACCAGCGCATTTTTGACAGGGGCACTGTTGTTAACAGGTTGCCAGTCTACCAGTTTGGGCCAGTCCAACACGGCGGCTGTAAAACAAGCACCTAGCGTTGCTAAAAAGACACTAGAAACAGCACTACAAAAACAGCGTCGTCAGTCATTTAGCTATCATAGCAATCTTGAGATTGGCAATAACCAACAATTTACAGATGCTGATACTGATACTGGTACGGAGAAAATGGCGGTATCAGACTATGTAGATGAACACTGCGAAGAGGCACATGACCAAGCGTACGCCGCTCTAATCTTGCAAGCCGAACAGCAAAACAAAGATATCTTAGCGGTGGATTACGATACTAAGCGTGACAGCATAAGGCAGTCGTACTTTGAGTGCGTAGCTGCCTATCATGCATGGGATGACCATCAATACGATAGCGATGTAAAAGTAGCACCAGATTATCAAGCGCTATTTGATAATTATGAGGATAAACAAAGACCATTAGATGTGAAGAAAGCACAGTTATTAGATGAGTATCTACTAAAGCCGCTTTCTATCGACTCTCAAGGGATCTATCAACCGATGGCAGGCAAGGCTACGATGCTCGCTAGTGCGCAATATCAAGCACGTAATCATCACAGCAGTATCAACCAGCCTATTTATATGGATTTTAAAAACGGTGATATTTACCTATGGGCAGATAATTTTGCGATTCTAAACTCAGAATTGTTAGACGATAAACTCGGTACAAAATGGCAAAACAAGTGGTTAAAAATAGCCATTGATGATGGTACATTGCCTAAAGGGTTTGGTAGTGAAGTAATCAAAAGCCACTTTGCAGCGTTAGATGCGACTTATGACGCGGCGCCTGTCAGCCAGTTTAATTATATTGCCCCTAACTCACTTGCTTCACTGTCTCCAAAGCTGCCCGCGCACCAGTTATCGGCTATGCTACCAAGCGATCAAATCATTCGCCGAGTACAACGCTTTGGGGATTATCAAGCGTCGCAACAGAAATATATGCAGATTTTCTATGATCGGATCAGTGAAAAATACCCAGAGCTGGTACAAGAACCCGAACCGATGACAGCGTTTGAGTCGATTCAAAATCCAAAGGCATTTACCAGTAAGTCTATTGTACAAAAAATACTGGCTATGATAAAAGGTCAAATGCATGAGGGAGCAACGACAGGTGAAACCGTTGCCAACACAGAAGTACAGGAACTATACGGGTTTGATAAACGTGGTCAACTCAAGTGGGAGCACTTACGTCGTCAGTTGGACAATACTAGCGAAACGAATAGTAATAAGGGTATGAAGATAGATGTGTTGCAGCAGTATTCTGCTATTAGCACTAAGGACTTGGCGTTTCCTAACTTACCAAGTAATGTGCAGATGCCGAACGCTAGCAATAGCATTGATTTACGAAAGTATGCTCCAGAGCTGCTGCAATACTACCAAGATGGTAATGGCACGGCAGTAGGTAAGATGGTCTTTAACATGTTGCCGATGGTCAGAGAGCGTATTGGTTCGGTTGAGTAACTGATTAGAGTATTAATGAGTAAATAGAAAGCATTATTAGTTTTTGAACAGGATAGTTTTGCACTAAAAAAAGCGCACCTATTAACGGCGCGCTTTTTCATTTTATACGTATACAGCTGGGTAAAATAACACTTTTCCGGAGTGGCTTATTACATACCTTGATGCTGTTTGTCATGGCCTTTACGGTCTTTTGAGTGCTTGCGACCTTTTTCTTGTCTCTCTGATTTCATTTGTTCCATCTTTGCACGTTGCTCAGCAGTCAATACTTGAGCGATGGCGTGTTGTGTTTGTACACGTTCGATAAAGCGTTGCTTTTCTTTTGCCGCACGTTGATCAGCCAGACGGTTCAAAGCAGCAGTATTCAAAGTGCTGGCATTGGTCAGTGCTTGTATTTGCTGATCCATTTGCGCGCGTTCTGCTTGGTGTTCTGCGCGGTCAGCAGTGCGATCGCCACGTTTGTTTTGCATGATGGCTTTGATTTGCGCTTGCTGTGTCGCTGTTAGATCCAGTTTTGACATTGGGCCTCTCATCTCACCTTTTTTCATGCCATCTTTGTGGTTCTTTTGCATTTGCGAAGTTGGCGTTGTATCAGTAGTCGCGTTAACGCTGGTGCAAGCCGTTACTGTAAATATGCTAGACGCTGCTAATACTGAGCCTAATAGTAATTTTTTCATCATAAGATCCTTGATTACATTGAGTTTGATTTAATAAACACTAAATTTTTATCTCGCAAGTACCATCTGTTGAACGTTATCGCTCGTTATGGTCAGCCATCTTAGAAATGCAATACTTGCTGTTGATAGGAGTATATTACGACAGTTAAAAGTTACGAACATTTATGAAGTATTAAGAAAGGTAACGTTTCTGGTGAATTGACAAGTGCTTGCCTGATAATATGGTTAACTACAGTCTACTGACAATAAAAATGCCACGGCGGCAATTTCGCTAACCATATCAAAATGACACTTGTACGCGGACTTATTGCGCCATGATTACTATAGATTGAGTAAATAGAGATAAATAAAAATTAAGGGGCTGTAGTAGATAAGGATTAAATATCACACCATTTTTTCAGCGTTTTAAGCTGATTAGATGGTGACCCATAGTTAAATCTAAACTCGCACTCTTTTAAAAATAAATGGAAATTCTTCTTATCAA
>NZ_CAJHAL010000013.1:0-80494 GCF_904846365.1 Psychrobacter nivimaris | reverse complement strand
TCGCCTTTATCACCCTGGGCGCCAGTAGCACCAGTCAGACCGATGTCGCCTTTATCACCCTGGGCGCCAGTAGCACCAGTCAGACCGATGTCGCCTTTATCACCCTGGGCGCCAGTAGCACCAGTCAGACCGATATCGCCTTTATCACCTTTGGCACCAGTAGCACCAGTCAGACCGATGTCGCCTTTATCACCCTGGGCGCCAGTAGCACCAGTCAGACCGATGTCGCCTTTATCGCCTTTATCGCCTTTATCACCTTTGCCGCCAGTAGCACCAGTCAGACCGATGTCGCCTTTATCACCTTTGGCGCCAGTAGCACCAGTCAGACCGATGTCGCCTTTATCACCTTTGGCGCCAGTAGCACCAGTCAGACCGATGTCGCCTTTATCACCTTTGGCACCAGTAGCACCAGTCAGACCGATATCGCCTTTATCACCTTTGGCGCCAGTCAGACCGATGTCGCCTTTATCACCCTTAGCGCCAGTATCACCCTTAGCGCCTGTATCACCTTTCACGCCTTGAGCACCATCTATACCATTTATACCGTTCCTACCATCTATACCGTTCATACCAGGCATACCTGCAGGACCTGTATCGCCCTTGAATTGTTCACAAGCAGCAGGATCCTGTATATTTAGACACAACTCAATAGTCTGATAATCTAATGCTAATGCAAACTCTGTCGTTAGGGATATACCACTAAGTGCCAGCATACTGATTGCTAGATACGATGCCTTTTTACCTGCTTTATGATCTTCTTTGCGAATAGAAGTAACTACGGTTGTATCTACAACAGGATTCTGTGAATTTTCCAACATAGCTTATGGCCTTTAAAGTTTTAAAGTTTGTATACTAAAAAATCTAAATTTCAAAATTTAACTAAAAGTATACATTTAAGCAAGTGTATTATAAAAAATACCTCAGAAGAACACTTTTTTTTACTAAATAGAAATAATATCGCATTGGACAAAAAAAATACTCACTATGCCGTCTAGACAGTAGTGAGCATTTTCCATACCAAGAATTGATGCTAACCAATTGGTTTTACATCATCTATCCAATCGCCATAACCAGCAGCTTCCATATCTGCAAGCGGAATAAAGCGGAGCGCTGCTGAGTTCATGCAATAGCGCTTACCTGTCGGTGCTGGACCGTCATCAAATACATGGCCCACGTGTGAGTCCGCGTAACGGCTACGAATTTCAGTACGGGTTCCAAATACTCCTCTATCTGGCTTTTCAACCACTAAGCTCGTATCCAATGGGCGAGTAAAGCTCGGCCAACCTGTACCAGACTTATATTTATCACGCGAAGAATACAGTGGCTCACCAGATACGACGTCCACGTACAATCCAGGCTCTTTATTATCCCAGTACTCATTATCAAAGGCGCGCTCGGTACCTTCTTTTTGTGTGACCTTGTACTGAATATCACTAAGGGACTTCTTTAGCGCATCTTGTGAAGGTTTTACAAATGTATCTGGGTTAAAACCTTTGCTTACTTTGCTATCTGATGTGTTATTTGACGTCACTTGCTGTGTGCTGTCTGCTTCGGGCGTAAACTTACTAAAATCAAGCTCATAGTTTTTACCATAGACACTCTCGATAAATTGATAGCGACCAGAATTGAAGGTATAGGCTTTATAGCGTATCGGGTTCTTTTTATAATAATCCTGATGATACTCTTCAGCAGGATAAAAAGTGCTAGCAGGTACAATCTCGATCACTACTGGCTTGTCATACACACCAGATGCTTGCAGTGATTGCTTGGCCGCTTCTGCGATTTGCTTTTCTTGCGCATTATTATAAAAAATCGCTGGACGGTACTGTGTGCCACGATCAACATACTGTCCTTTATCATCAGTAGGATCAGCGATTCTCCATAGCGCCTGTACTATGCCATTGTAAGTAATCTTCTTAGGATCATAATACACCTGCGCCGCTTCTGTATGCCCAGTACCACCTGCCGACACCTGCTTGTAGGTTGGGTTTTCAGCGGTGCCACCCGTATAGCCAGACACGACTTCTACCACGCCAGGGATTTTTTCATAACCTGCTTCAACACACCAAAAACACCCACCCGCTACTGTGGCTACTGCCAATCCTGGCGTAGTCGGTGCATATGGGTTAGCGGCAGTTGTGTTCTTTACAGTAGAGCTGTTCTCAGTGGATGCGCAGCCTGCGTAAATCGCACTACTCGCTATGATAACTAACCCTATAATTCTAGATGGTAATATGCGGTTCATGAAAATCTCCTAAGCGTAATGTCCTTTAAATATCCTAACGCTTTTGTATCACTGAAACATTCCTATACTGTTATATATTTACAGTTTATTAAGATATTTTTTAGCAACTGAGTTTAGGGCGTGTCCTCAATTCAATCGATAGTCATCTAAATGGGTTAAAAATGGCTAAATCTTGCCAAACGGTGTCAAATAGCTGACTAATATCTCGATATTATCTGCGCTATTTTCCTTGTTTGACTGCAATTTATCTCATTTTTATCACCATTTTTAAAATGAAGACACGCCCTAATCACAAGATAAATTAAACGATTATTTGATAACGATTATATATTTTAGTATGAGTTAACTATAGAAATAAGACGAAAGCTTTATTATCTCAAATGCAATAAAAAAGCCCATTCTCAAAAAAGTAATGGGCTTTTATTTATCGTAAGGTTATCAATGTAAGCATAGGATTATGAAGATTTTTGGCTACCTTTATCAGCACGTTCGTCACTTGCCTGCTTAATTTTCGTTAGAATTTCTTTGATTTCAGATGCTGATAGATAGGTTGGCACGGCATAAGTATCACTGACTTCTTTTGCTGCTGCCTTTGCGATATCATTAAAGTCGCTGGTTTGCATACCATTGACAGTTGGATCAATATTTAGATCTGCAATCAAGTCTCTAACTTGCGCAATCAGGTTATCTGCTATCTCACTATCGCCATTAGCTGCTTGACCATTCTGTACCATACCAGTTCTTTTCGCCAGTGCAGCCAGTCTCTTTTTGCTCGCTTTTCGATTGACGTCAAGCACATAAGGCAACACGATGGCATTGGCACGGCCATGCGGAATACTATAGTAAGCGCCTAACTGATGCGCGATAGCATGCACATAACCCAGACCTGCTTTGTTAAAGGCTATCCCGCCGTAATGAGCAGCGATACCCATCTGTTCTCTTGCTTTTAAATTGCCACCGTCTTTATAAGCTAGTGGTAGGTAATGCATAACAGATTTTACGGCAGAGGCTGCATAATAATCTGTCTCTACGCTAGCATTGGCACTCATCCATGCTTCTAAGGCATGGGTCAATACATCAATGCCAGTATCTGCTGTTATATGGGCTGGCATGCCTTTCATAATAACTGGGTCAATCGCAGCGGCTAGTGGTACCATTCTTGGGTCGATAGACAATGCTTTTTGATGCGTTTTGTCATCAGACACTACTGCACCAAGTGTCGCTTCTGAACCCGTGCCAGCTGTCGTTGGTACGCAGTATAGCGGCGTTGCAGGCTTTCTTGCTTTAAGAATACCGATTAGCTGCTTTGGCTTGCACTTATTGCCTTGAGACATTGCTATCATTTTGGCCGCATCGATCACTGAACCGCCACCAATGGCTACGATAGAGTCACAATTGGCCTCTATAGACTGACGTAGTCCTTCTTCAACTACTTTAAAAGTAGGATCTGGCGTAATGCCGTCATAGATGTGGTAACTGATATTTTTCGCATCTAGATAATCGGTAACTTTTGCTGGTATGCCCAGTTTGTTGAGCACTGCATCCGTGACAATAAACACATTGGTATTGCCTTCATTGATAAGCATATCGCATAGCTCGTCACAGGCAGTCTCGCCAACGAATAACATCGGTCTTCTGATAGGTATCACATAAGATACTGCTTTTAATACCTTTGCCCGAGTCTTAGCCACAGCCAAATAACCAGCATGCTGCAAGCTGTTGTTCTTTACCAATTTAGTAATACTGTTTTGTGTTTTCATGAGCACAAAAATCCTTTTTAATGATGGTTTTAACGGCAATAAAGACCGTTAAAGACCGTTTTTGCCAGCCAGTTAAATATTACTAATTTACGAGCGCCAGAATGTATAAAGATACGCATCACAGCATTATAAAATGGGCAGCTCTCTAAAATTATTGTACCACTGCTCTTTTCAATATGTCGCTATTATTATGAACTGCAATGTGTCAATTTTATACTAGGTCGCTTAATTTAGTCGCTTAATTTGATTGATCAATCTAAGTGGCTACAGTAAGTCGTTTAAACTAGTCAGTACTTGCCTTTAACAGTTGCTGAGTATAAATATGTTGTGGGTGATTGAAAAGATCTTCGGTACGTCCAGATTCTACGCAAGTGCCTTGTTTTAACACCATAATATGCTGACACAGTGCACGTACTACCTTGAGATCATGACTGATAAAGACATAGCTGATTTCCAGTCTTTCTTGAATTTCACGTAATAAACTAACTACTGTGACCTGTGTGGTACTGTCGAGCGCAGAGGTCGGCTCATCTAATATTAGTAAGCTTGGTTTCATAATGAGTGCACGCGCCAGTGCTACGCGTTGACGCTGGCCACCTGACAGCTCGTGTGGATAGCGCTGCGCAAATGCTAAAGGCAAATGTACCGTAGCAAGACTATCTAGCACCGCTTGCTGACGGGCGACCTTAGCTACGCCTTGTACCAGCAGCCCCTCTTCAACGATTTGCATGACCGTCATACGCGGATTAATACTGGCAAATGGATCTTGAAATACCATCTGTATCTGCGAGCGGAAGTTGCGTAGCGCTTTTTTGGACAATGCTGAGATATCTTGATCATTGACCACTACCTGCCCATTCACACGTGCTTGGTTGCTCAGTAGTTGACTAAGTGCCAATGCAATGGTGGTCTTTCCAGAACCCGACTCACCGACGATACCCAATGCCTGACCTTTTTGCAGTGTCATATCGACATCTTTAACCGCATCGAACCAGCGCTTGGTACCACCAAACAGACCTTTTTCAATTGGGAACTGTACGTTAAGACGCTTGACTTCTAGTACGCTTGGTTGCTGATCTGCATTATCGTCTTTTATGGTTAATGCTTGCCCAAAGTCTTGCTTGATAAGTGTGCGAGTATAATCGGCCTTAGGCTGGTCAAATACCGCTGACGTTTGACCCTGTTCAATCGTTTGGCCTTGACGCATAACGATAACCTCATCACTATAGCGCCTGACCAGATTGAGATCATGACTGATTAAGATCATTGCCATATTGTGCTTGCGTTTGAGATCGTCTAGTAGCGCCAAAATCTCATGCTGCAAGGTAACATCGAGCGCAGTCGTTGGCTCATCAGCAATTAGAATATCAGGCTGCTGAGCCAATGCCATCGCAATCATCACTCGCTGACGCTGACCACCTGATAACTCATGTGGGTAACGGTTCAACTTGTCAGCAGGATCTGCAATATTGACATCATTTAGCAAAGCGATGCTGGTGTCTCGCCATTGCTTCTTAGCTACGCCAACTAGACGCAACGATTCAGCAATTTGTTTAGCGACCGTATGCAACGGGTTTAATGCGGTCATCGGTTCTTGAAACACCATACCAATCCGCTGTCCACGAATAGACCGCAGTGCAGCATTACGCGCCTTATCATTCGCTATGGGCAAGGTAGACATACCTGCCGTATTTGTCAACTGAACTTCACCAGTAATTGTCAAACTATCAGGTAACAGACCTAATAGCGCAAGACTGGCGATTGATTTGCCCGAGCCTGACTCACCTACAATAGCCAAAGTTTGCCCTTGTCTTAGCTCATAAGACAGCGCATCGACCAACTGGACACCTGTAGTCGTAGTAATAGTTAATCTATCTACGGTTAGCATAAGCTTATCTTGTGCATGATTCAGACATTTATCTGGCGCGTTGCTGTGCTCGGTAGCGATAATATTTTTAGTCATATTAAGAACGCCTCGGATCAAATGCATCACGCAGCGCTTCGCCAACGAAGATGAGTAATGATAAAATAAAGGTCAAACTAAAGAATCCTGACAAAGCAAGCCATGGTGCATCAAGGTTGTTTTTCCCTTGTACCATTAGCTCACCAAGAGACGGCGAGCCAGGCGGCAATCCATATCCTAAGAAACCCAGCGCAGTTAAAGCGATAATATTGGCCGTTAGAATAAATGGCAACTGCGACAAACTAGAAGCTAACGCATTGGGTAAGATATGTCTAAGCATGATTTGGCTGTCCGAAACGCCTAAATTGCGTGCAGCTCGCACATAGTCAAAATTACGGGCTCGCAAAAACTCTGCCCGTACCAAACCAACCAGACCCATCCAACCGAACAGTAGCATCATGGCGAACAGCATAATAATGCTGGGACTAAACAGACTGACCAAAATAATAATCATAAACAGCTGAGGCATACCGCCCCATACTTCCATAAATCGCTGCCCTGCCAGATCTACCCAGCCGCCATAATAGCCTTGTACCGCACCGACGATAATCCCAATCAGTGCACCCGCAAGCGTCAAGGCCAGACCAAACAGTAACGACACTCGCATACCATAAAGTATCCGTGCCAGCACATCACGTCCCATATCATCAGTACCAAGCCAGTTCTGAGCATTGGGTGCTGCTGGATAAGGTAGACCAAGCTCGACGTTGGGCGTCTGGTCGGCAAACGGAATAGGCGGCATTATATAAAACCCTTGCTCATCAATCAGCGACTGCACTGCAGGGTCTTTATAATTGGTTTCGGTCTCAAATACACCGCCAAACGTCGTTTCAGGATAGGCCTTTAATACCGGAAAGTAATAATCGCCTTGATATTGAACCAGTAAAGGTTTGTCATTGGCAATGACGTTAGCTGCCATACAAATAACAAATATCACTGCGAAAACAAACAGCGATATCACCCCAAGTCTATTTTGACGAAAGCGATTGAGTCGTGCTTGCCAGATAGGGTTCAAGCGTTGCTTTTTTGTGGTAGATAGCTGCTCAGGCATTGGCGCTTTATCTGGTTCGCTATTAATAGTACTGCGATTTGGTGAAGGTTGATTATTTGACATTAGCGCCCCTCAAAATCAATACGAGGATCGATTAAGTGATAGCTCAAATCACTGATTAATTGCAGTAGCAGCCCCACTAAGGTAAAGATAAATAGTGTGCCAAATATCACTGGATAATCACGTTGTTGAATGGCTTCAAAACCTAGCAAACCGAGGCCATCAAGTTTAAAAATAATTTCAATCAAGAAGTTACCCGCAAAGAAGATACCAACAATAGCGGCTGGAATACCTGCGATAATAATCAACATCGCATTGCGAAAAACATGTCCGTATAGCACTTGACGCTCACCTAAGCCTTTAGCACGAGCAGTCAGTACATACTGCTTGCCCAGCTCCTCTAAAAAGCTGAATTTGGTCAGATAGGTCAAACCTGCAAAACCGCCTACAGTACTTGCCAGCAGCGGTAACGCCAAATGCCAAAAATAATCTTTTACTTTACCAAGCGCGCTTAGCTGATCAAAATTTTCGGACGTCAGTCCCTGTAATGGAAAGATATTCCAATAGCTGCCACCTGCAAAGAAAACCAGTAAAATCACTGCGAAGACAAACACAGGTATTGCATGTCCGATCGCTAGCAGCATAGCAGTGGCTTTATCAATGCCTGAGCCATGATGCATCGCTTTATAGACGCCTAGCGGAATAGCGATCATATAGATGAGCAACGTACTCCACAGCCCAAGCGATATCGAGACTGGCAGCTTCTCTATGATAAGATCGGTCACCGACTGCCCTTTAAAAAACGACTCACCAAAATCTAGCTGAGCGTAGTTCTTTAGCATGAGCCAAAATCGCTCTGGAGCGGATTTATCAAAGCCATATTGAGCATTGATCGCAGCGACCATCTCCTCAGAGAGACCACGCGTGCCTTGATAAGTACTGTCGTTGCCACCTGCACTGCCCGCACCAATATTACCGCCAAGCGCATTATCTTTTGCGCCCTGCTCAATAAGTGCCAGCTGCTGCTCAACAGGCCCGCCCGGTGCCGCCTGTACGATCACAAAATTGGCAAGCAATATCAAAAATAGTGTCGGCAATATCAGTAGTAGTCTTTTTAAGATATAACGACCCATAATGGCGACTTCCTAAATAAAGAGAGATAGCAATGACGTTCAGCAGCGAATTGTGGTGTATTAAATAGGTGCTTAAAAGCAAACTATTTGTTAAAAACTTACTTTAAAAGTTGTTTTTCAGCTCACGTAACGCTGCAAATACCGTTAACGACTTCTCATCATCGATAGGCATTTTGGATTTAACTCCTGCGATTACACTCGGCTCTTGTGTACGTAAAAACACATTTACCGTGCGCTCATGCTCTAGTGTCACTGGTAGCGTTGCCATGCCTTGTTCAGTTTGTACCTCTGCTCGTGCTAAGGCTTGCTGCATCGATTCATTGTCAGGTTCAATAGATAGACCAAAACGTAGGTTACTGGCCGTATATTCATGCGCCGGATACAGTAGCGCCTCATGAGGCAAGCCGTTCAAACGCTTAAAGCTCTCATGCAGTTGCTCAATCGTACCAGTAAACACACGTCCACAACCTGCACTAAACAACGTATCACCGCAGAAACAATGCTTTTGCCCATCGATATCCAAAATATAGGCCATATGGCTAGCGGTATGCCCTGATACATCCCAGACTTGCGCAGAGCAGCCCCATGCGCTCACCGTGCTACCGTCTTTGATAGTTTGATCTTCATCGACGCCATGCTCACTATGCGCAACCAGATGAGTCATCGGATACGATTCCTGCAACTCTGCGACGCCGCCGATATGATCATGATGATGGTGAGTCGTCCAAATCGAGGTTAGTTCGAGCTCATGCGTCTCTAGATAATCAATGACCGGCTGGGCTTGACCTGGATCAATGACAATCGCCTGCTTATTATTTTCATTAATCAATGTCCAGATATAGTTATCGCTAAATGCTTTGATTGGGTGAATACGAATACTCATATTAAATCCTTACCGGTAGTTATTTTTGTTACGTGTTATTTTAAATTATTTAATTTAACTGTTATTTGATAGCAATAGCATATATTTAATAAAACAACATATAGGCTCAGCTGTCCGTTGTTATCGGGTCAAGCTTTATAGTAAATACTGTTTATTGTTTTAAATATTTATTGATACGCCCTTCTGCCTCTTTATCCACCCACCAGTAATCGATACCAACAGCATTGGTCGGTAGTTTTTCAGTATGGCGATACTGATCCCAATAGGCGACATTGGTGCCAGATTTGCCGTATAGCGGTACGACATAATGCCCTGCGCGTAACAACCGATCTAGCACCTGCGTATACAGTACGATCTCGTCACGATTTTTAGCATTACCAAGGGCAGCAACGACCTTATCGACGGCTGCATTCTTGATACCAGCACTGTTATGATTACCCGGCTCGTCAGCAGCAGCGCTACCCCAAAATGCCGCTTGCTCAGCACCAGGAGATAGACTTTGAGCAAACACGTCCACGACCATATCATAATCAAAACGGCGCATACGCTCATAATATTGTGGCCCATCGACTTGGCGCAATGTTGCATCAAATCCCAAGCGTTTTAGATTGCGAATATAAGGCAACAAGACACGGCCCATGGTCTCGCCTGTCATCAAAATCTCAATCTGAGCAAGCGATCCATCAAGTTGATATAGTTTCATATCCTCATAATAAAACCCAGCCTCTAATAGAAGCTGGCGCGCTTCTAATAATCCTTGACGATTAAAACCATTACCATCACTGGTGGATAGCTGCCATTCTGCTAATGTTGCTTTGCGCTGAATCGGTTCGAGCTCAGACAATAACGGTGTCAATACCTGCATCTCTGCATCAGATGGCGTACCCTTTGCTGCAAGCTCTGAGCCATGGAAGAAGCTCTGCAAACGCTCGTACTGCCCATGAAATAGGGTTTTATTCATCCATTCAAAATCATAAGCAGCTGTCAGTGCTTGGCGAACTTTAATATCTTGAAAGATTGGGCGACGCAAATTCATCACCAACGCTTGCATCGGTACTGGATTTTGACTGGTTATCGTCTCTTTTTGGATAAGCCCTGCTTTTACGGCAGGGAAATTATACCCAGTTACCCAGTTCGATGCTTTATTTTCGGGGCGAAAACGGTATTGACCAGATTTAAAACCCTCAAAGGCAATCTCATCACTTTGATAATAAACAAACTTGATCATATCAAAGTTGTAGCGGCCACGATTGACCATCAAATCACGACCCCAATAATTGGGATCACGTATATAACTTACCGAACGCCCAGCATCGACGCGTCCCAACTTATAAGGACCACTACCCATCAATGGTGACAGACTGATTTTCTCAAAATCGGCATCAATGGAAGACTTGGCAAATATAGGGAACTGGCCAACAGTCAGTAAAATCTCTTTGTTTTCAGCAGAGGCAAAGACAAACTTTACTTGTTGATCATTAATGATTTGAATGTCTTTGATATCGCTAAGATAACTGCGAATATACATGGGGCCTTTGTTCAATATCGCCTCAAAAGTCGCTTTTACATCGCGACTGGTCACACCCGACCCATCCCAAAAACGAGCATTAGGATTGAGATGATAGATAATCCAGCTGGTATCATCTGGATCATATGTCACTTTACTTGCCAGCTGTGGATACATGGTAAATGCTTCATTTAATGAGCCAGTCATCAAAGTATCATACAGATAGTCTGTGCCAATCATCGCGACGCCTGTGGTCATCCATTTATTGGCGCTATTAAACGTACCGCGAGCATCTAGAGACAGCGTACCTCCTGATGGCGCTTTTGGATTGGCATAAGGTAAATAAGGTGCATCGATGTACTTAGTAGGACTATTGTGACCAAGCGCGGTCGTCGTGATAGGTGCAGCGATACTGCTCGGTATCAAACTGACGGTGATGGTTAGCAATACAGCTTTTAACAGGGCGTTTTTTATTATCATGACGTTATAACAAACCTCTATGCTAACCAATATAAATATCAAAACGTAAAGCCTGACAGCAAAACAGCGTTATAGCAAAATTTTATCATAACAAACTTAGGTTTTTTCACCTAATGGTTTGCCGTGCCCATCGTTTAATGAAAATGCTTAATTTGTCATTCGCATTCCGTATCAGCGTGATGGATACTCACAACTACATATTTATGAATCGTCGTATAAAAAAGGCGCAACCGTCAGCAGTTGCGCCTTTTTTTTGATGTGCGTACCAAAAAGTCAGTCGCGATGAGCGGTCTTAACCATGCTTGTTTTCAAACGCAATCATAAAATCAACCAATTGCTGTACCCACTCAAGCGGTACGGCATTGTAGATACTGGCGCGCATACCACCTACGTCACGATGCCCTTTTAAATTGAGCAATCCGGCCTTTTCTGACTCTTCTAAGAATACTTTATCAAGGCTGCTGTCTGCTAAAGTAAATGGCACGTTCATGATAGAACGATACTTAGAATCTACTGGATTATTATAAAAACTGCTGTCATCGATTGTCTTATAAAGTAAGTCAGCTTTTTGCTGATTGATTTTACCGATAGCAGCTACACCTCCCTGCTCTTCCAACCAATCAAACACCAGCCCTGCTAAGTACCAAGAATACGTCGCTGGCGTGTTAGACATAGACTCTTTGTCAGCTTGATGCTCATAGTTCAGCAGCATAGGACACCATTCACTTGCTTGCCCCATCAAATCGTCACGGATAATGACAATGACTAGACCTGCAGGACCGATGTTTTTCTGGGCGCCCGCGTAGATCATGCCAAATTTAGACACATCTATCGGCTGCGACAAGATACAAGATGACATATCAGCAATGATTGGCGCATCTACTTGTGGCGGCTCAAATATCTGTAGGCCATGAATTGTTTCATTAGCACAGTAATGAAAATAAACGGCGTCTTTACTGATATTCCAATCGCTTTGCGCTGGTACGTCAGTAAAGTTATTCTCTTTGCCAGTCGCAACTAAATTAATCTCGCCCAAACCCAATGCTTCATAGCGCTTAGCTTCTTTGATTGCTTTACCTGACCACGCTCCTGTCGTCAAATAGTCACCGCGTCCGCCATTTAACAGATTCAATGGAATCGCAGAAAACTGCAAACTTGCGCCACCTTGCAAAAACAGCACTTTATAGTTATCTGGTATTTCCATAAGCGTGCGTAGCTTAGCTTCCGCCTTGTCAGTAATGGCCATATACTCTTTACTACGATGGCTGACTTCCATGACCGACAGGCCGCGACCTTGCCAATCAAGCAGTTCGCTCTGCGCGCGCGCTAATACGGCTGTTGGCATAGTAGCAGGACCAGCACAAAAATTTGGCAGGCGATGCGGGGTGGCAGTTGCTGTAGACGTTGGGGTTGTAGGCATAATCACAGTCCTAGGTATGATGAAATAAAAGGATGTTTTTTATTTCAGTTTGTTGATAAAGGCAATGGTATCGATGTTAGTTTTTATACAACTCAATGAGATATCTGCTCCCACAACTGACGTTTAGCATCACTGTCTGCGAGCATTGCTTCTAATGTCGGCACAGTGGTCAGATTGGGATGTTGGAGGCCGTTAGGCAGCGCTGTCAGTGCAGCAACTTGTATCTCTTCACTCCGGCCAATTCGAAAGATATATCCTGCAAGACTGGCATTGGCAAGCTCAGCAGTATCCATACCGTCGCAAATCGGGAATGATGTTGTCTCGCAAGTGATTGATAGCGCTTGAATGATGTTTTGCCATAGTTTTTGACTGTCACTATTTAGCGCTTTGATATCAACCACTATTACCCAGTCACCATAGCGGCCACCTTGCAAGTCAAATGGTGCTACTTTTTTTAAGCTATCATCATTTATGCTGTCATCACTAGCACTCTGTGGAAAACTACTTTGCGGAAAATTATTCTGCGCAAATTGAGGTTGCTCAATAGGTGCATTCGTAGAGGTTACAGCAGTTTGGTTCGATGTAGTACTTGGGATGTCATGATAGATAGACCCAGTACTTGAACTAACAGTAGTTGAATCAACGGAATCAAAACTATAAATAACAGGGCTTTGCTCGCTAGCCGTCTGCTCAGCGGTAGCTTGCAAATCAGGATCATACTCATCGGCAACATAGCCCTTAGCATTGTAATCATTGATATCATAACCATCAGTCGATCGATCAACTGTGCCTAAAATTCCAACGCTCACTACTTCATTGTTACTAGACTCAATATCAGTGGAAACAATATTTGACTGCTCAACCGAAGCTGTCGCAATGTCAGCCATATTGATGGTTTCTGACTCAGGTTGTACCCACTGATTGATACCTATCATCGCTAGAATTTGGCGTTGCTGCACACGGCGCTGTAATACAGTTAGCGGGTCTTGGGTATCACTCATTCGACTCTACTATCCTACTCATTTTGTTTATATCATTTATAGATGTTTTTATGGTTTTGGCAGCTCTCATTAAGCATGCGCTATACTATCAATTAAGTAATAAATACATGCCCATCAAAACAGCTGTCGAATACCGAGCCAACGCTCTGATATTGCCAACAAACAATCGTATTCATCTTGGCTGATTATCGTATCGTGTAACATCACCGTATGCAACGTACTTAGCCATTGGCGATACTCATTATGAGTAGGCTGGCTCATTTCACTTTCATTATAATCTATTTGACTACCATCCTGTTGCTTCTCTCGATAATTATCAGCATTCGGATCACCTACCAAGCGCTTGATAAAGTGATTGGCAGAGACAGGAACCGCAGAAATAATCGCCAATAACTGAATGCTATTCAAGTGCTGTGCGGTCAATAATAGCCACTGTAAATTAACATCGCTTACTGTCATAAGATCAATATTAATCAAGCGCGCATGCCGTCTCAAATCTACAATATAATGCGCCACACTGTCGTTACCCTCACTCAATAACGATCGGTCATGCATTGAAATCATCTGGCCTTTTGCATCTTTTGATAGTCGATAAGCCAATAAGACAACAACTGATACTTCTGATTTACTAAGTCCTGTAAACACCTGACCTGAAGGGTCCAATTGCGCCCTTACGTCTTCCATACCAGTCTTCAGTATTTGCGGCCATAGAACCTGCGAGTCCGTATCTTGTAAAACTTTAGACAATATCGGTAGTAACTGCTGCAAATGTAGCGCTTGCCATAATGATGATATTGGCGATTTTTGATGTGCTAAAGCTAACGGGTTATTCAGAGTAATCGCAACCGCATGAGCGTTATCACTAGCTATATTTTTATCTGACGAATCATAAGCTAAGCTTTTGGTTAAGTCAGATGTCAGCTGTTGGTTAAACAGCTCAAATATGCCCTGCTGATAACGCAACAACATCGTACGGCATTTCTCTTGTTTTTTATAGTACTGATGACTGTCGTGACTATGATCGTTTTTACTTTTGAGCTTTAGATCTTCAATACATAGTTCAGATAAATTCTTTTGATGCAATTGGTTTAAGGCGAGCTCAATCAAAGCGCTGTCTAAACGTCTGTCCAAACTGGCTACTACTGTCATCAGCTTAGTATCTATCCTATGCGGTAATATTTGCTCATGGGAAGTCGAGTCAGTCGCAACAGAGAAGCCATCATTCCAAATATCATTCAAACTATAAGTGGCAGTCGTTGATAATGATTGATGCTGATGACAAAGCAAGACAGCTTCGACTAATGCTAGCGCACCTAAAGGATGATGACTATGGTTGAGTATGTACTGAGGTAGTGATACCTTTTTAATATCATTAAACCCAATTAATGTGTTTTCTGGTAGGTCAGCGTCAGGTTTGGACTGCCACGGTTTTAATAGCTGATGAACGCCAACGTCTTCGGCCTGTACTTGAAGCCGCCCATCGACCACCACATCAGCTTCTACGGCAAACTCTAAACCGTCATCAATCTCTAATTCGCCATTATCTTTATTACGATTTTCGCTTATAGATTCAGCAAGAACTTTTGCGTCACTTATCTGTTTATTGTCTCTTATATTAATCGTTGCAGCTGTTTGAGTCTCAAATACTGACGAATGCTGCACGTTTCTTTCTGGCAAATCTTCACTTAGGCTATTCTCTTTTGTTGCCCCCCAATCACCTAAGCGTCGTTGCCTATATATTTCTTTGACCTTTTGCTGATTTATTCGCTTTTCTTTGGCAACTTGTACCGCAAACTCATGATAAGCATCCGCATTAATAGCGCTCATACGCTCAGTCAAGCTTGGATGTGTGGCAAACCATGACACATCACCCAAGTCTGCCCCACTACTAGCAAAGAAAAAATGACTGAGTCCATTGATATCGGCGATGCCAGACAAACGCGAGCCGAGCGAGTCTTGATGAATAGCTTTTAAGGTTTCGATAATCGCAGGCATACGTGTTAACTGAACGCTGGTGGCATCAGCAAGTAGCTCGCGCTCACGATTAAAACTGTGCTTAATCAACTGCGCGCTTGCCATACTAGAGAAGCTCAAACCATGCAGTAGCAATGTCCAGACACTACGCGGGGCTTGACGATCTATTATAGGTGGCGTTTGCACCCATTTAGACTGACGCTTGGCTGAGGACTGCTGTTGTTGTGATTGCTGCTGCCAATAAGCGACCCATTCACTATGCGTGGTGAAATTAGCGGTTTGCGCTTCTGTATTGCGTGCAAGCGTATCAACCTGTCTCTGTGATAGAAACTTTTGGGAAATACTATCGCTATCAAAATAACGGTAATTAGATATTGGGTCACTCCAGTCGTATAGTATCTGCAAGCCTGCCAATACCACCATCAGCTGTAAATTGAACGTAGCATCACCGTGCAATATATGACCATATTCATGACCAATGAGTCCGTATAGCGCCTCGTCAGACAGTTTATCTAGCGCACCTTGGGTAACGACGAGTACCATATCTGAGCTATGGCGACCAGCGACGAAACCGTTGATACCCTGCTCGTCAGGTAGCACGTACAAAATAGGGGTTTGCAAACCTGCCGCAATGGCCAGTTGTTGAGCGATTTCATAGTAGCGACGATAAACGGGCGGAAAATCGCGCTCGTCACGTACTGCTATATGACGTGAACTATAGCGAACCTTTTCTTCAGCTTCGTGTTGATGAGCGACTCCTTGACTGTGCTCCCATGCTTCTTGGCTGTTATCAATGAATAGCCTAACCGCCCCTACTCGCTGAGCAATAGCGCGGCCACCTGCTCGCAGGCGTCGATACTCTAAAAAACTACCACCAACGAAACTGCCTAACGTCAAGACAATGACCAGAACCAATACCCAGTAGTATATACCGCCTGTAAATACTGTCAGCAGTATAGACATGACAGCCAGTCCCACTGCCATATGAGCAAGTACAATCAGGAAAAACAGTCCATAAAGTAATAGACTGCGCCGCGTACGTATCCGCTGTTCACCAAAAAAATCCATCAGATTAGGCTGCCTAGAGTTCGCCAAAATTGTCTAAACCTTAGCCCATATTGACAATCGGTGCCTGAGCAATCGCTTCTCTGTCTTCGAATACCAACTGACTGAGTGGACGAAAGCCAAACGTCGTACTAACGAGGTTATTAGGAAAGACTTCGCGATCATTATTATAAAACATTACGCTGTCATTATAATGCTGACGGGCAAATCCGATGCGATTTTCCGTATTGGTTAGTTCGTCCATGAGTTCCTTGATCATACTATCGGCTTTGAGCTCTGGGTAGGCTTCGACGACAGCGGAAAATTGACCCAACGCTTTAGACAGCATACCTTCTGCTTTTGCAAACAGTGCCATATGCTCTAGCGAGTCTGGCTGATGCTTATTAGAGTCTTGTAGATCTTGAGCATGATTACGCGCGCTAATGACGCGAGTGAGTGTTTCTTCTTCATGACTCAAATAACGCTTGGCAGTTTCGACCAAGTTTGGAATCAGATCATGACGACGCTTTAGTTGCACATCTATTTGAGCAAAGCCGTTCTTTGCTTGGTTACGTGCGCGTACCAATCTATTAAAAATAGATACCCCAAACACAACTACCAACACCAAAAATGCAATGAATAGCCAAACAAACATCTTCATAATCAAACTCCAAGGTGTCTAGAATGTTAATAAAAAGTTAATACATTGTATTTTAACTCATATTAATCAATAAAACCTTAGAACTAGATCGGAACTATAAAGGAAATCGAACAGGAAATTAAATTGAAAACTACATAAGCAATTAGCTAACCATCAGACAAAAATTTGACCCAAAAAAAGCCCTTTACAATGAAGGGCTTAATACATTACAAATATGTCTTTGATACTTTATAAATATAATTATCAAATTTTAGGCAAAAAAAAGCGACTCCATCAGCACATCCTCGGCACACACTATAACTATTACCGTTGCTACCTTCCGGTCCTGGCGGGATTCATAGAACAATGTTGCGAGGCTACCAATGGAGCCACCAGTCGCAAATTATACAAGAAATTTTTAATTTTACAACCCCTATCTTAAAACTGTTTGCTTTAGGCCCTAAATAGCACTGTCATTTAGTTCATTAGCTCAGGTCCGCAATGTATGAGCACAAATTATATCAGTAACTTAGGTCACAAAATTCTCACAGCAACTTATATGAATTTTGCTATTTTAGTGAATGAAGTTGCACCCATGTCGATTTCTAGAGAACAATAGGGACAACTTTTCATGTATGAATGAGCGTTGATAATTGTCATTTATATATTATTAGAATCAACTTAGGAGATAATAATGAAAAATACTTTATTGAATAAAGCAGCACTAGCTTCTGGTACGGTTTGTCTCATGACAGCGATGATGGGTAGCGCCCATGCAGAGCCAACAGGCTATGATCAACTGACATTTCAGACAGAAATAAAAGAAGAGATTCAGAACGATGAAGTACGAGCCAGCTTGTACAAGAAATCACAAGCAACTGACTCTAAGACTTTAGCTACAATGCTTAACACCTCAATCAACAATGCCATGAAAATTGCCAAGCGCTACCCTAGCGTGACCGTGAGCACAGGGCAACAGCGCACCTATCCACGCTATGACAAAAACGATAAAATCATCGGCTGGACAGGTCAAGCAAACATAGACTTAAAAAGTACAGACTTTTCAGCAACCAGCCAACTAATTGCTGATTTGCAAGAAACCTTAGTGATGGACAATCTTAACTTTGGTGTATCAGATACTAAAAAGGATGCGCTAGAGCAAAAATTAATGACCGAAGCCTCTCGCGCTTTTCAGCAGCAAGCTAAGAGCCTTACCCGCGCTTGGGATGCTCGTGGCTACCGCGTCGTCAATGTTAACCTAAACACAGGTAGCAACTATCCACGTCCGATGTATAGCGCTATGAGCATGAAATCAGGAATGGCAGACGAGTCAGTACCAAGTCAAAGCTTTGAGTCTGGCAACAGTACTATTTCGGTGACTGCTAACGGTACCATCGAGTTAACTAAATAATACAGCTTATAGTTAAAATAAAATAAGTGATTTACATTAAAAAAGGCAAGCATCGTTGACGGTGCTTGCCTTTTTATTTTGATAGCGATATCTATCCATCATATTCAATCATTATTGTGACTGAGCAACTTCCTGTTGACGCAGCTTTAGCATCAATTTTTGATACCAAGCTAGCTTTTGATAAGCCAACAGCTGCGCAGCCTTTCTTTTGTTATCTTGCAATGTGGTTGTATTTTGAATCACGTATACAGTACGTGTAATTTGCTCAAGTGTTTGGCCAGTTTCGCTTTGTACAACCGCTTTGATTGTATGAGCACCTGGTAAAACATCAACAGTAGCAATAGATGCGCTCAAACCTTGTGCAACTTCTTTATTATCAAAATAAATACGGGCACTATCCCCTACCTGTAACACAGGCTGAATCTGTACATTGACATCGATATTCTGTACGGGACGACGATAGGCTCTCTCTTCGCTAGGTTCAGTAATGGCTAACTGATAGTTTACTGGCGTGGTCACCTTAGTATTTATCGCAGGCGACTCAGTAGCAGTCACTGTCTGCGACGCATTTGATGATTGGCGACTTGTATTAGGATTGGTTGTCGTATGACTAGTTGATCTGCTCGTCTCATTACCCGTCGTAATAGCCATTTGACTGACTTGTTTGCCAACTTGCTGCTCATAATCCTGTGGACGGTCGGTAAAGGTGACTTGACCGGTTTGCTCATCGACCACTTTGTAAATAGGTGCAGCATTCGTGAGAGATGTACAAAGACTAGCGAGAGCAACCGTAGTCCATAACCCAACTCTAATCCTACTCTTCAAGAAACTCGGTTTTGCTAATAAAGTCATAATCCATCAACCTAGATAGTGTCTACTATTAATATAATTTTATAAAACTATTATGCGTGAGTTTTGACATGAAATCAGTAGCGATTTCAAAGAAAATTCAGCAATTGGACTGATACACTTTATTAATACGCATAAAAAAACCAGCCAAGTTAACCTTAGCTGGTTTTGTGACTCAAAATAAATGAGTGTTTTAGCGACTAATTAGCAGCTGTAGTACATGTCAAATTCGACAGGGTGTACAGTTACGTTCAAACGTTGTACTTCTTCTTCTTTCAAAGCAATAAACGCTTCTAGCATGTCTTCAGTGAAGACATCACCTTTTAATAAGAAGTCATGATCGTCACGCAATGCTTGTAGTGCAACGTCTAAGCTCTCTGCAACCGTTGGGATTTGTGCTTCTTCTTCTGGTGGCAAGTCATACAAGTTTTTATCAGCAGCTTCGCCTGGATGCATTTTGTTTTGGATACCGTCAAGGCCAGCCATCAATAGTGCAGCAAACGCTAAGTATGGGTTAGCCGTTGGATCAGGGAAACGTGCTTCTACACGTACCGCTTTCGGGCTGCTTACGTGTGGAATACGAATAGATGCTGAACGGTTAGATGCTGAATAAGCAAGTTTAATAGGCGCTTCATAATGAGGAACTAGGCGCTTATAGCTGTTCGTTGATGGGTTAGTAATCGCATTCAACGCACGAGCATGCTTGATAATACCGCCAATGAAATACAATGCTGTTTCAGACAGACCAGCATACTCATCACCAGAGAATGTGTTTACACCGTCTTTTGAGATTGACATATGTACGTGCATACCTGAACCGTTATCACCAACGATTGGCTTAGGCATAAAGGTAGCTGTTTTGCCAAACTGATGCGCAACGTTATGAACAACATATTTCAATTGCTGAACTTCATCCGCTTTACGTACCATCGTGTTGAATGCAACACCGATTTCAGACTGGCAAGAAGCCACTTCATGGTGATGAACTTCAACCGAACCTTCACCAACGATTTCTTCTATGCGTTCACACATAACAGCACGCATGTCATGTGAGCTATCGATCGGTGGTACTGGGAAATAGCCGCCTTTCACACGTGGGCGATGCGCCATGTTGCCCCACTCGTAAGTCTCGTTAGTCGACCATGCTGCTTCTTCAGCCGTGATCTTATGACTAACGCCAGACATATCGACTGACCATTTAACATCGTCAAATACAAAGAATTCAGGCTCTGGACCGAAATAAGCAGTATCACCGATACCAGTAGACTTTAAATACTCTTCAGCGCGATGTGCGATAGAACGTGGGTCACGGTCATAACCTTGTAGCGTTGATGGCTCGATGATATCGCAAGTCACTACCACAGTCACCGCGTCAAAGAACGGGTCAACAAAAGCAGTTTCTGGATCAGGACGCAAGATCATATCTGACGCTTCGATACCTTTCCAACCAGCGATTGATGAGCCATCAAACATTTTGCCGTCTTCCATGACATCTTCATCAACGGTATGCGCTGGGAAGCTGATGTGCTGCTCTTTGCCGCGTGTATCAGTAAAGCGAAAATCAACCCATTTAGCATTAGAGGATTGGATAAGATCTAATAGTTTATTCGACATGAATAGTCTCCGTTGTGTTGATCACGTAATTGCGATTTAAAATTATTAATATGATGTTCTTGTCCAAGAATGTCAGATGTGCTCTCAATACTAAAACAGCGCATTCGATATTATGCTTATTATCAGCACTATTTTGCGTATTAGTCAAGATGCTCATCTAAAGCGTTTACTTAATCAGACCAATATTTGTGCACATGGTCTAACATACGCCAATTCAATCCTAACGACATTCTAGCAATATACAACTCATAATGCTGAACTCTTCGGGCTCTTGTTAATAATTATTTTTAGACCAATTTCTTGGCTTTAAAAATAATCATAACAGCAATAATGCAAAGGCTATGCCAATGTATTAACACTCTGATAACAGATATAGTTATAAATAGATTTAATTATCAATATTTACAGTGATTTATACGATTAATATCGTTATATATTCATTAATTCCCATCAAATTAATTTTTAGAATAGCACTTAATTAGAGCACCAGTTGAGAACCAAAGGCACTTAATTGGTGCAAATACAAATATATTTATTATTGAAATGCTATTTTATAGTGCAATGTTAATAGCTGAATTTATAACATTGTCTCTGACTACATTATTTTATGCGTCAAAAAAATAATAAAAAATATGTTTTTACTTGGTGCTTACTTAGATAGCCCGTACCCTACATTTGATAGAAAACAAAATAGTGGTAAGATAACCGCGCGCAATAACCTCCTCTGTTATAGTCAGAGCTGCTTGTGTTCGGCAATCAAGTGACTCGATAACAGTGAGAACAAATTTTATGTTAAAAATATAATAAAACTGATAAGTTGAAGCCTTAATGATTTTGATGATCGATAATTACGATAGCTTTACGTACAATATCGTACAGTACTTCGGTGAGCTAAAGCAGGACATCACTGTCTGGCGTAATGATCAGGTCAGCATTGAGCAGATTAAAACCCTTGCACCTGATGTGATTGTGATTGGCCCAGGTCCGTGCGATCCTGACCGTGCGGGTATTTCTTTGCAAGCCATTGAGACATTTAAAGGGGTTATTCCTATACTGGGTATTTGTTTGGGTCATCAAGCGATCGGTCAAGCCTTTGGCGGTCAAGTGGTTAAAGCTGGCGAAGTCATGCATGGCCGCTTATCAGCTATCTATCACAACGAGCAAGGCGTGTTTGCTGGATTACCTAATCCGTCACAGGTTACGCGTTATCATTCGCTCGTCATTGACAAGACAAGCCTACCAGACTGCCTTGAACTCACCGCATGGACACAGAATGCTGATGGTAGTATTGAGGAAATCATGGGTATTCGCCATAAGGAGCTGCCTGTAGAAGGTGTCCAGTTCCATCCTGAGTCGATATTGAGCGAAGCAGGTTACCAATTACTCAATAACTTTTTACAGACTCATGGCTTGGCTACTCTGACATCCGATGAGCTACCACAAGTTGGTTAAACTTGACTAAAATCACGTCGGTAAAAATACTGCTTTCTTAAGCCCATGCCAAATTTCACACAGATTCATATAAAAAATAATAGTAAGTGAGACCATAATGAGTACGACAAAAACAGAAGAAACGCACACACCAGAGAGTATTGCAAAATTGTCTGATGAGCAAACACATCAACTGTTAACCACAGCTTTGGGTAGAATATTCCAACATATCGATTTAACTTTTGATGAGATGTATCAAGTGATGCTCATCATCATGCAAGGTAGATGCAGCGACGCTATGATGGGCGCTATCTTGACGGGATTACGTATGAAGGGCGAATCCATTGATGAGATTACTGCGTCTGCCAGTGCCATGCGTGCACTAGCTGCCAATATTGAACCAAAGAACTGTGATTATTTGGTAGATATCGTTGGTACTGGCGGTGATGGTGCTAACTTGTTCAATGTCTCGACTGCATCAGCGTTGGTTGTTGCGGCAGCTGGTGCACAAGTTGCCAAGCACGGCAATCGCGGCGTCTCGACCAAATCTGGTAGCTCAGACTTACTTGAGCAAGCAGGTATCAGTCTTGCGCTCACGCCAGAGCAAGCAAAAGACTGTATCGAAAATCAGGGTATCGGGTTTTTATTCGCACCCAATCATCACAGCGCCATGCGTTACGCCAACCCTGTACGCCGTGAATTAAAAGCGCGTACCATCTTTAATATTTTGGGCCCATTGACCAACCCTGCTGGCACACCAAACTTAGTCATCGGTGTGTTTACCGCGCAGTTATGTGAGCCAATTGCCAAGGTGATGAAAAACTTAGGCGCACGTCATGTCATGGTAGTAGGCGCAAAAGATGGTCTTGATGAAATCAGTCTTGCGACTTCGACCACAGTCGCTGAGCTAAAAGATGGTGAGATATCAGTCTATGACATAATGCCAGAAGATGCGGGTATCGAGTCACAAACCCTTATTGGCCTCGATGTCGACTCTCCAGCACAAAGTCTTGAGTTGATTCGTGCTGCGCTATCTGGAGCCGACACCCATGACCGTGCTGTACTTAAAGCACGTGACATGATTGCGCTAAATGCAGGTGCCGCGATATACACCGCAGGGCTTGCCAGCAACTACCCTAACGGTGTTAGCCGAGCACAAAAAATCATTCAAAATGGCGATGCTTTACTCAAACTTGAGTCTTTGGCCAACTATACCCAGCAGCTAGTCGCTCAAGGTTAACTTATAAGCACTCATCTACTGTCTATAGTCAAAGAAATCTAAAACGGATACAAGGCAGCCAACCATAGATTGTACAAATCGTACATCTAGGAAGGGAAACGCCGTAGCCGCTTAGTAGTTATTAATAGTTTTCTGACTATATTTACATTTAACGATATTCGGATACCAGTATGACCACAACCCATTCAGACATACCGTCAGTGCTACAGCGCATTGTCGCCACCAAAGTAGAAGAAGTAAAAGCCGCTCGCGAAGCATTGTCTCTAGAGGACTTGAAAGCACAGGTCGCAGCTGATGATAAACCGCGTCGAGGTTTTGCCGCGGCATTACGTGCTGCTGGCACTAAAGAAAATGGTATCGGTATCATTGCTGAGATTAAAAAAGCCTCGCCGTCTAAAGGCATTATCAATCATAACTTTACCCCTGCTCTATTTGCGCAGCAGTATGAGCAAGCGGGCGCTAGTTGTCTGTCTGTATTGACCGATCGTGATTACTTTCAGGGCGATGACATCTATCTTGTTCAGGCGGCTAATACCTCAAGCTTACCGATATTACGTAAAGACTTTATGATTGATGTCTATCAAATCTATCAATCTTACCTAATGGGCGCTGACTGCATCCTACTCATTATGGCTTGCCTAGATGATGCCCAAGTACGAGAGCTACATGCGCTCAGTATTGAGCTTGGTATGGACGTATTGATAGAAGTGCATACCAAATCTGAGCTTGAGCGTGCGCTACAGTTGCCACGTTCAGTACACAATATCTACGGTATCAATAACCGTGATTTAAATACCTTCTATGTTGACCTGCAAACCACGCTTGATCTTAAGAATATTTTAAACGACGCACTCGCTGCTGATGCTAATAGCGCTGAACAAAAACCACTTATCGTAACCGAGAGTGGTATTCATAGCAGTGATGATATTCGTTTGATGTTAAGTCATGATATTCAGCACTTTCTAATCGGTGAACAATTTATGAAAACCGACCATCCAGGGCAAGCGTTACAATCCTTACTTGCGGGTGTCGCAGCAGACGGGTAAAGTAACTCAATAATTTATGCTTAAATATATGCTAATAGCTTGAACAATGTCTGCGCTATATACATAGTTCAATCAACCATTCATCAATCAACGATACGTTAACTTTTATGTCAAACTCTCTGTTTTCAAAAGAAATGCAAGACCAGCTCAAAGAACTCAAAGGCCAGCTGAGCAAGGGGCGTGATACCAATTCACCTGAAGGTGAGAATCAAAAGCCAACTGAACCGGTATCGCTACCGACTCAAAAGCAAGTAAAAAAGACGGTTAAGCAGCTAAATAGTGAACATATCGATGACGATAAAGTTCTGTTTATGCAAGCCATGCACGGTGTCAATCAGCTAGAAGACAAAAATGTCCGCTCACCTGCCAGCGCAACTAAGGCAGGCAAACCTGATGCAGCGACACTATCAAAACGTGCTGCAGCTCAAGGTAGTGAAGCCAGTGATCTAGGCGCAGGCTTGTCAGATATGCAAGCACTACTGAACCCTGTCGCTGCTGAAGCTTATTTGTCTTATAAGCAGCCAACACTGCAAAATAAAATCTTTGATCAGCTCAAAAAAGGCAAGCTGCGTTGGTATGATGCGGTAGATATCCATGGCTGTACGATAGAAGAAGCACGTGAAGCGATGACTCAACTGTTGAGCCAAGCCAAGCAGAAAAACGAGACTATGGTAAAAATCGTCCATGGTAAAGGTAGCGAAGCGATTCTAAAAACTTGTATTAACGGCTGGTTACGTCAATTGCCAGAAGTATTAGCTTTTTGCTCTGCGCCACCAAAAGATGGTGGTAACGGTGCTGTACTAGTACTACTTAAAAAACCTAAAGCAGATGGCGAATAGGTCTATTGTTAGTGATACGGTACTATATAAAAAGGACTGCTTATTCGCAGTCCTTTTTTTATCAATCACTTATGGACTAGACATGGACTGCAACAATGTTTCCTTTAATGAATACTCTCTTTAATGTACATTCCATTTAATGTGAGCTTCTCACTTTTTATTAATATATAGACTTGAGCACCTTCTACTTAGCAAAGCGAAATCACTATGAATATACAGACTATTGAAAACATTAACGAACTAGAACAGCAGATTGCTGCGCTGATTGCCATTGAACCAAGGTTTGCTCCTGTCCATAAGCAGGTCGGTACACCTAACCTTAGGCATAATGCAGGTGGGTTTGAGCAGTTGATGAGAGCGATGGTCGGTCAGCAGTTATCAGTTGCCGCCGCTGCCAGCATTTGGAAACGGTTGGTTGATGCAGAATTAATCACTCCGCAAGCTATACGCGAGGCGACAGATGATACTTTGAAGACACAAGGATTGTCTAAGCAAAAAACTCGTTATGTGCGTTCATTAGTAGATCATGATATAGACTTTGCAGCCTTAGAAACTTTGCCAAATGAAGATGTCATAACAACCTTGACAGCTGTGACAGGGATTGGACGTTGGACAGCTGAGATGTATTTACTATTTTCGCTAAAACGTGCAGACATACTCGCTGTCGATGATTTGGCCATTAAAGTTGCAGCCATGGAGTTGTTAGGCTTAGCAGAGCGCCCAACACCCAAGCAGCTTAAAGATCTAACTCAGCACTGGTCACCTTATCGCAGTGCTGCCAGCCTATTGCTTTGGTCGTACACTACGGCTCATTACGTGATAAAACCGCAGTACCTTTATAACTAATAGAGCAAAAAACATAGCTAGTGTTATTCACTACCATTCGTGAGCAAAAAGTCTCTTTTAAGGCTGGTTCCATATAGAAAAGCCAGATTTGTTTTTAGTGTGCTTAAACTTACTTTTTCTTAGCATATGACTTTTATGCTTTAGTGCCTTAAGCGCACCACTTCTGCTGACGGTCGCCATAGAGAATTTGTGGTGACTTGCAACATCATTTTTAGCCTTGTCACTATCTTTACGAATATCAACGCCATCGTCGTTGTAATCTTTCCTGTATACGCTTGTGTTTACTTCCTTGTTATCAGACACTTCATTATTAGCAGAGTTACTACTGTTGTCTGATTCATCTCCTTCTGCTGAGTCATCAGTGCTACTTCCCACATGATGTTCAAGCTCCGTTTGATTAACAATCAACTGCTGAGTCGGCAATGCATGTTCTACTTTATATTTCGCGACTTTCTTTAATATATCGACAAACAAAGCGTTTTGTTTGTCATAGAACTCAATGATACCAATAGCATTCACATAAGCTTGCAACTGAATAACATAGCAATCTTGGCGCAGCTCCAAAATATTGACCTGATTCCATTCTTGATTGGTCAAATCATGCTCTTTTATAAATTCATCCAAGTCATTAACCATTTTGAATATTACGTCAAGATCAGCGGTACGCTTAATATATAAGTAATGGAAAAAACGAAACATATCACGCGAGGTAAAGTTTTCAATTTGCATCGATGAAAAATCACCGTTTGGCACCGTGACAACGGTCCGTGTCAATGTGCGCACACGTGATGAGCGAATACCGATGTCAATAACAGTGCCTTCATAAGTGCCAAATTTGCAATAATCACCGATACGTACTGGTGAATCCGCGACGACTACGACACTACCAACGAGATTTTCAATGGTTTTTTGCGCACCAAGAGCTAACGCCAAACCACCCACACCCAGTGCCGCAATACCAGTGGTCAAATCAAAACCCAAATTGCCAAAAATAACAATCACTGCAAATATCAGTAATAGCGCTTTGACAACCTTGCGCAGCAGTCCCAAAATTGAGACACGCTCAGTATAGTTTTTCTTGTAGCTTAGATTTACCGCTCGAGTAAATATCGCATCGATCACTCGTAATAGTAGCCAAGTCAGCGCCAACCAAGAGGCTATATCCGTAAAGCGATTGACTGGCTCACGTAGTGTCACCGATACGCCTGCATAAACCATCACTTCTGATAGTATCAATGCCATAATGACCACAGAGAGTGGCAATATTACTTTGTTAGGTAACGGCAATGGCGTACCACGCAAATACGGATAAACAATCCTTAATAAGTGGTATAGCAACCATACCGCGACATAAGTAAGTACAAAGCTAGTCACAATCATGGTGAGCGCGGCAACCAAATCAGCTAGCTGATAGCCGAAAAGCTTTTTACCATCTAAAGAATCAACCGTGTAGCGCGATACTAAGGTCGGCTCAGTATTTTCTATCACTTCTGGTACTGAGGTCAACGTATCGCTAGAGAACTGCCAATATTGCTCATTCTGTTTTGAGACCACCCTTTCGAGTAGTAACGGAACACTTCGCTCTCCGATATTAATCACACCGACATTTTCTTGGCTAGGTGGCAGCTGGTCAGTTAGATTACCCTCAGGTGAGTTACTAATCTGTAGATCCGGCTGAAAACGCCCACCTGCATCTAGTGCCTGTTTAAACTGTCGCACAACGGTCGTTGGGTTATCGGACTTTGATAAGTTGAGATAATTACTTGCCAGCAAATAATCATTTTCACCCAGCGCACTGATAAACCCTTGTACCGTATGACGCGGCGTATCTCGGCCAAACGAATCAGGCAATGGCGTACTTACTGTCTCTCCACTACTGTCATTACCCACTCCAAGCGCACCAGCCTCGACAGCATAAGCATTATTTGGCAAGGCAATGCTCAACAGCATAGTCAATAATAACATTGCGGCTATAATTGGCATTTTAGTAATAGCAGAGAATAAATTAGGCAAAGGACTGGGAGTCAGATTATGCTTGATAGACAAAACAAACCTCTTAGTTTAAAAATGGCATTATAAATGACAGGTGATGTCCATACTATAGTAACAATTATTTATAACAGCAGTACTTTTGATTACGCAATTTTGTAGCTAACTGTATTGGTATTTGGTTTCTTACTCTATGTGCGCTTCTAATATAGTAGGTATTTTTAAGGATAGGCTTCTCTTATACAGTGGTATAAATTCTCATAGAATATCTAAGTAAAGTAATTTTTAATAGACTATTAGCAAGCTAACATGAGTAGTATTCAGCCTAACCTGAATAAACATTAGGTTAAAGTAGTTTATAAAGCAGGACAATTTGTAGATAATGAGCGCAGTTTTGCTTATATACTGTTTTTTGTAACTTTTGACCCCTTTTACGTCATAATAGTTACCTATCATTTTTGCATTTTTAACTTGATTACTTTGGAATCGACTATGTCTGTATCACGTGCATCTTCACGTACCTATCTTCGTTTAAGTATTTTGAGCGCGCTTGGCTTACTTGCAGTAAATACTGCAATGGCAGCCACTTCTGAAAACACTTCCATCAACGATAGTAACCTACCACAAGTTGAGCTTGATGAAATTGTCGTGACAGCCACTCGCACACCTACTAAGACAAGTAATGTAATCGCGCAAACACGAGTAATTAATAAGGAAGAGTTACAACGTTATCAAGGTCAAACCGTAACAGATGTATTAAAGAATCAACCGGGCATCAACATTACTCAAAGTGGTGGTATGGGAAGTGTTAGTAACTTTTACATGCGCGGTTACGATAGCAAGCAAATACTTGTACTTATTGATGGCATCCGCTATAGCTCTATTTCTTTAGGCACGCCAGCATTAAACTTACTTTCTGCTGATCAAATTGACCGTATCGAAATACTATATGGTGCATCAGGCTCTAGTATATATGGCTCTGACGCTATGGGCGGTGTCATTCAAATATTTACCAAAGGCTCTGACATCGAGCAAAACAACATTTCAGTCACGGCGGGAGCAGGGTCTCACAACCTCTATAACTTGGGAGTAAATGGTCAATATACCAATCAAGATACAACGCTTAGCTTAGGCATTAGTCATACTGATACTGATGGTTTCAATGCTGTCGAAACTGGAAGCAATTTCAATCCAGATGACGATGGATTTGATATGACTTCCGCAAGCCTTGCTGTGACAAAAAAAATCGCACCTAATGTAAAAGCAGGTCTAAGCGCTTTATACAACAAATCAACGTCTGAATTTGATGGATTTGCTGATTGGACAACTGGGGCTGTACATCCTAATGCTCATAGTGATCAGAAAAATGGTTCAGCAACAGCATTTATTGAACACACTAACGATCTTGCTACTACTAAGCTAAGCTATGGTCGTAGTATCGATGAAATCTCTACTTATGAAGATGGTAATGATTTAAATAACAGCACTGTTTTTGATACTGAACAAGACCATGCACGTTTAGAAAGCCAAATTAAAGCAGGTGATGGTCATGCGATTTTGGGACTTGAACACTTAAAGCAAAAGATAGACTCTACTACTGAATACGATGTCGATAGCCGCACTATAAAAAGTGCTTTTATCGGCTATCAATTAGCCGACACGTATTACGACTTGCAAGCTAATTACCGTGTTGATGATAATTCCCAATATGGCAATGAAAGCACCTACAATATAGGTGCTGCTATACGTCCGTTAAAAGGTGTACGTATTGGTACAAGCTATGCCACAGGGTTTCGCGCTCCTACGTTTAACGATCTATACTTCCCAGGCTATGAAAACCCAAATTTAAAACCTGAAACCACTAAGAACACCGAAATATTCGTGGAGTATGTCACTGATAATCAGCTATCACGACTTACTGGTTACCATACTGATGCAGAAAACTTAATAGCATCTGGGGAAAATATCGGTGAAGCAAAGATCAAAGGCTTAAGTTTAACGTCAGATTGGCAAATCAATTCTTTCTTATTTGGCTTTGGATATAATTATTTAGACGCAGAAGATAGAAACCCTATAAAACCTGCATTTGGTGAGTCTACCTACGGTAATTACCTCGTTTACCGCCCTAAAAATAGCGGTTCAATTTATGTAGGCTATCAACAGCCAAAGTTTGATGTGCGGTTAGAAGCTAAATATACTGACGAAAGATTTTCCGACGCGGCGAATACGACTAAGTTAGATGATTACACCTTACTAAACTTAAGTGGCTCTGTTTACATTACACCTAATCTTCGTGCTAACTTGCGCATTGACAATATCACTGACGAAGATTACACGTTATCTAATCAGTTCGGCACAGAATACAGCACCGACGGCACCAATTTCTTCACCTCTCTAACTTACAACTGGTACTAAGCTAACTTAGCACTATAAAACTCTAGCGCTTATTTAGATATAAAAGGTCATCTACAGGTGGCCTTTTTTTATACCTATGAAAAATATACAGGTACTTATGCCATGACTGCTTATCATTTATCTCAGTCAATAGGTGACAATTAACCACTCATCTATTACAATAACGACCTCCGAGAGGTGTTGCGCCATAACAGTGATTTACTGCATTAACATTCTATAGTTATGCAATCACAGGTTATGTTAGGCTCGGTTAACTGTCGAGATTCCATATTTTTGGTCGCTCACAGCGCAAACAACGGCACCTGCGTTTTTATTCTTTTTATCATTCGTTAACCACTGATAGGAGCATATTATGGACGCAGTGTCTACTACACCATCTGCCCATACGATCGACCCCTCTTTCACTGACTACAAAGTCGCTGACATCAGCCTTGCTGATTACGGCCGCCGTGAAATCACCCTTGCTGAAGCCGAAATGCCTGCCCTAATGGGCTTGCGTCGTCGCTACGAAGCCGACCAGCCGCTTAAAGGCGCAAAAATCGCTGGCTGTATCCACATGACTATTCAGACTGCTGTACTTATCGAGACACTAGTCGCGCTAGGTGCTGAAGTACGCTGGACATCATGTAACATCTTCTCAACTCAAGACCATGCTGCTGCTGCAATTGCTGCTGCTGGTATCTCTGTTTATGCTTGGAAAGGCGAAACAGAAGAAGAGTATGAATGGTGCCTACGTCAGCAAGTACATGTTGGCGGCGAAGCATCAGGCCAACTTTGGGATGCTAACTTAATCTTGGATGATGGCGGTGATTTGACTGCTTTGATTCACAATGATTATGCAGAGCTTCTTGATAACATCCACGGTATTTCAGAAGAGACCACCACTGGCGTTCATCGCTTGGTTGAGATGCTTGGTAAAGGTACACTTAAAGTACCAGCCATCAACGTCAACGATGCAGTTACCAAGTCTAAAAACGACAACAAATACGGCTGCCGTCATAGCTTAAACGATGCTATCAAACGCGCTACCGATATGTTCCTTGCTGGTCGCCGCGCTTTGGTTATCGGTTATGGCGATGTAGGTAAAGGCTCTACACAAAGCTTACGCCAAGAAGGCATGATCGTACGTGTTTCAGAAGTTGACCCTATTTGTGCTATGCAGGCATGTATGGACGGCTTTGAAGTCTTATCACCATACATTGACGGTGACAACACGGGCGGCGCAGCCAGCATTAACAAGCGCTTGCTTGAAGACACTGACATGATCGTCACCACGACTGGTAACTATCACGTTTGTGACCGTCATATGCTAGCAGCCCTTAAGCCTGGTGCTGTGGTGTGTAACATCGGTCACTTTGATACAGAAATCGACACACAGTTTATGCGTGATAACTGGCGCTGGGTTGAGATCAAGCCACAAGTTCATCAAATCTTCCGCTCAGACGATGAGAACGATTATTTGATCTTGCTTGCTGAAGGTCGCCTAGTGAACCTAGGTAACGCAACTGGTCACCCATCACGCGTGATGGACGGCTCATTTGCCAACCAAGTATTGGCTCAAATGTATCTGTTCGAAGAAAAATTCGCTGACTTGCCAGCTGACCAACGTACTGACAACCTATACGTAAAAGTATTGCCTAAAAAGTTAGACGAAGAAGTAGCCGCTGCGATGGTTGCAGGCTTTAACGGTACGCTAACCAAGCTGACCCAAAAGCAAGCTGAGTATTTGGGTGTGCCAGTTGAAGGTCCATTCAAGCCTGATGCTTATAAATACTAAAAGGAGCCTGACTGTGAGTAAGCCTGCTTTCTCCTTTGAGTTCTTTCCTGCAAAGACCGAGCAAGGTCACGAAAAGCTTCTCAGCACTTATGATGAGCTTAATAAGTTGTCGCCAGCTTATTTTTCGGTAACTTATGGTGCGGGCGGTTCAACCCGTAGCCGCACCTTAGATATCGTACAGGCACTAAGTGCGCGTGGTACCACTGAAATCGCGCCGCACATGTCTTGTATTGGCGATGACAAAAGTGAAATCGCTGAATTGCTCGAGTATTATAAGACTTTAGGTATTAGACGCTTAGTAGCGCTACGCGGCGACTTGCCATCAGGTCAGGTGGGCATGGGTGAGCTACCATTTGCGGTAGATTTGGTAAAGTACATTCGTGAGCATTCAGGTGATCACTTCCATATCGAAGTGGCTTCCTACCCTGAGATGCACCCACAAGCGCGTAGCTTTGAGTTTGATATCGATAATCTGGTAAATAAATACCAAGCTGGTGCCAATGCGTCGATTACCCAGTTTTTCTACAACGCTGACAGCTATCTGTACTTGCGTGATAAGTTAGAGAAACGCGGTATTGATACAGTAGCTCAGCCTTTGGTCGCTGGTATCATGCCAATTACCAATTCAAGCAATCTCTTGCGTTTTGCTGATAGCTGTGGCGCTGATATTCCGCGCTATGTACGTAAACAGCTAATGGATTTTGGTGACGATAGTAAGGCTATTCGTGAGTTTGGCTTTGATGTGGTTTATCGCTTGTGTGAACGCTTGATTGCCGAGGGCGTACCTGCCATGCATTTTTATAGCATGAACAAAGTTGAGCCAAACAAACGCTTGGTAGAAGCATTGGGATTGACCGCTTAAACTTGTAAGCATTCTAAAATGCCCCTTAATCATTCCTGAATACATTATTAATGACTGGCGCTTCTAGGAGCGCCAGTTTTTTATTGTCAAAATTTTGACCAATAGCCCTTTACCGTTTTATTCATACACTTTATCTTATTTGATTTTTAAAAATTTCTTCACTGTGTAATAATGCTGCTCTAAAAATAATTATCTTTATTAAGAAAAATTCTCATAAAACAAATGTCATTAATTGTCTCAAGTGATATTCTATAGATCTAATAATAACTATACTCAATCAAATAATAGGAATAAGACCACGTGCGACGTTTTTTTTATGCCGTTAGCAACGACAACGCTGATGCCTCAGCACTACCTAAATTGGGTGAGTTACCGATAGGTAGCAATGTCGAATTACCCGATAGTATTGTTCATCACTGGTGCCGTGTACTACGAGCCAATATTGGTGATCAAGGGATTTTGTTCGATGGATTTGGCGGCGAATATACAGTACAACTACAGGCTATTAGTAAAAAAAACGCCACTGCTACTTTACTTGCTCATATAGACGATGATCGTACGGCAGCTACTATCACTCAAATCGGCTTAGTAATGAGCCGAGGCGAACGTATGGACTATGCGATACAAAAGGCGACCGAACTTGGCGTGACTGCTATTCAGTTACTCAGTAGCCACCACGGAGAAGTTACATTAAAACCTGCACAAATTGAGAAGAAACTGTTGCATTGGCAACAAGTGGCGATCGCAGCTTGCGAACAGTGCGGACTTAATCGTCCACCTCTTATTCTTGCGCCACAATCTATCAATGAATGGCTAAGCAATACCAATTCTGACGCTAAGGCTACTGAAGCTACGAAGGCGCAAATGGCCGTCAGTTCTATCGTTTCTGTGCTTAGTCATGATCCTTACTACCAAGTATTAGCAAACGCTGCAGACCTGTGTATGCAGATGAGCGTACCAGCAGCAGGACAACCTGCCATGCCTAGCGCTCTATCTGATATTCTCAAACAACAGACCCCTTATATTAAACTGTTGATCGGGCCTGAAGGTGGTTTGAGTCACGATGAATGTCAGCAGGCAGAAAGTGTTGGCTTTAAGCCTTGGCAAATCGGCACAAGGGTCTTGCGTACCGAGACTGCACCAGTGGTAGCGTTAGCTACTCTACATGCCTTAAGCCCCTAGTAAAAACTGATAAGTATTAGTATGACTATCGTAGTTTTTATCTTTTATGCTTATAGTCAAAAATAACGTCTGTTCTGTATCGTACATAGTAAAATGCGATGCCAACTCAATGTTAATAAATTGATAATGCAGTTATTATTTTTATAAGCCCTTATCTTTTGTGAGCCACTATTATGAGCGATTTTGACACTATCCCAGCATCGATTAAGCAACGGTTAATGACCGAACTGTGTGAGAGAATTGAAGATGCCATATTTATACTAGACGAAAATCTACGTTATTTATCTGTCAATCCTAGCTATGAGCTTTTGATTGGCTACAAAGAAGAGTTTTTAATCGGTCGTCCACTTGGTATATATGCTGCTGAATTTTTATCAGAAGCAGAGCAAGTAATTCTAAAAGATATCAAGAAAAACTTAAACGAACATGGTTTTTATGAACTTGATTTTTCGATGGCCAACCGTTATGGACAGAATATTGACTGTCATATTACTTATCGCAGAATTTATATAGATCAAATGGCTTATCATATTGGTATGCTGCGTGATATGTCTGCAGTTATTAAAGATCAAAAACAGGTCGCCCATTTACTCAACTATGATCAGCTCACAGGTCTCCCTAACCGCAAGGTATTTTTGAGTCAGACAAGTGACATGCTATTGGATAGTTACCAAGAGGTTGTCCTTGTACGCTTAAACATTGACCGTTATCGCAATCTTGCCAGCCTATTAGGGCCTGATGGTGCCAATGACTTAATAAAAAACTTTGCAGAAGGAGTCGAGAAGCTCAAACTACATAATTTACGCTCCTTTTCTCACTTTGGTGGTGATGATTTTGCGCTACTGTTTGAGGTTAAAGATGCCAATATGGTACGTCATCAGCTAGACACACTTATGCAAATGTGTGAACGCCCCTTCTCTACTGATAAGAGCCATGCGACAGACGCAAATATCTATTACCATATTTCTGTGGGTGTCAGCTGTTTTCCAAAAGACGATAATGAAGTAACGGGTTTATTGACCAAGGCAGAAAAAGCGCTGGACTATGTCAAGCAGCACGGTGGCGATGATATTCGCTGGTACGATGAGGCCATTGAAAGCGCCACCGCTGGCAGTTTAGAGTTAGAGTCTGAGCTTAGGACTGCTACCATTGAAGGTCAATTCGTTCCTTATTATCAGCCAAAGTTCTCATTGGAGACTGGTGCTATTACAGGTTTTGAAGCATTGGTACGTTGGCAGCACCCTACTCGCGGATTACTCAAGCCCGTTCATTTTATCAATGCCATTATCGCGCACAAGCTCTCCTTTGATTTGTTTTCGCAACTGGCCATTAAAATTGTCAAACAACTAGCCGTTTGGCAACAGCAAGGGTTTCATCAACACGTCTGTATCAACGCTGATGCTGCTGAGTTTAGCCACCCTGACTTCTTTGATATGGTGAGCACACTACTGACAGAGAATGACGTTGCTGCCCATCAGTTGCATATTGAAGTGACCGAGTCGTCTTTGATTCAGCGTCATGATAATGTAAAAAAACAGCTTAACTCGCTTAGAGAGCTTGGCGTACGTCTAGCGCTCGATGATTTCGGTACTGGTTATGCATCATTGAGCTACTTGCAAGAATATCCATTTGATTTTATCAAGATTGATAAGAGCTTTATCTCCAATATTGAAACCGATCGTACCCAGCACGCGATTGTAAAAGCCATTTTAGACTTAGCAGTCGCTTTAGACATGCAAGTCGTTGCTGAAGGTATCGAAACTGAGCAGCAGCGCGATGTGTTGTTAGATATGGGTTGCAAAATTGGTCAGGGCTATTGGTTTAGCAAACCCGTGGCTGCTGATGTCGCCACTGCGATGCTGATTCAACAAAATGCTTCTGAGTAAACGCTAAGCTATTCGTTATAAGTTATTAATCATAAACTACTATAGTCATCCACTATAAAATTATTACAGCGTTAACCTCGCTTGAAGTATCACAGTTACATCTGCACTCGGTTGCCTTGTACTACTTTTAAATTGGATCGACTATATGTTAAGACTCCTAGCATACGAGCATGTTTCATGTTTATATATGTGAAATAACTTACATGCTCGGTTCTACCAAATAGTGCTGTAATTTATACCGATGCGTTTGTCTTTATGGCGAACGCTATTTTTTTGGCTGTCGTTTTTTCATGTTAATATCGGTCATATAAAGGACTATCTGTCTTAGTAACATTAGAGTTTTCATATGCTTAATGCTGCTGTTTCCTAGCGCCTAACGTCGATTGCATAACCGATGCAAGATAGGTTCATGACTTATCAGTCCTGTCACCAAACTTGTATAATCACCTATGAAAGCCTATCTTTTATAGTGAATTTGTTAGAGTACATTTAATCTCTCATTGACTCTGATAATCACCACTCTTTTCAACACTATTTTATGTAATCGATAGCATGGTTGACCTGCTTTACTGTTTATCATTTATTTAGATTTTCAGATTGGCTAGGTAAGAATAACGCACTAGAGGATAGTGCGACCATATGCTCATTATTGGCTATGATCGGTTACATTCCAAAAAGGACAGGAAGTTATGCAATACAAAGCGCCCTTACGTGATATCCAATTCGTTATGCATGAACTACTCGATAGTGAAAGCCACTACAAAACTTTGCCTGCGTTCCAAGAAGCTGACCGCGAGCTAATGGACAGCCTATTTGAAATGGCTGCAAGCTTTGCTGAAAACGAACTGTCACCATTGAACCAAAGCGGTGATGCTGAAGGCTGTAAGTTTGATAATGGTAAGGTCACCACGCCAAAAGGCTTTAAAGAAGCTTATGACGCGTATTGTGAGCTTGGCTTCCCTGCTTTATCTGCTGAAGAAGATTTTGGCGGTCAAAACATGCCGTTCTCATTATCTACTGTCATCAATGAAATGGTTGGTACGGCTAACTGGTCATTCTCTATGTACCCCGGCCTATCACATGGTGCTATTCAAACCATCGAGCATCATGGTACTGACGAGCAAAAACAAACCTATTTAGAAAAAATGGTCACTGGCGAATGGTCAGGCACCATGTGTCTTACTGAAGCGCATGCGGGTTCTGACTTGGGTATTATCCGTACCAAAGCTGAGCCTAAAGAAGATGGTAGCTATAGCATCACGGGTCAAAAGATTTTTATCTCTGCCGGTGAGCATGACCTAACTGATAACATTATCCACATTGTTTTGGCTCGTCTACCAGGCGCACCTGCTGGCACCAAAGGTATCTCATTGTTTATTGTCCCAAAAATGACGGTCAACGCAGATGGTAGCGTTGGCGAAAGCAACAATGTCGTTTGTGGCTCTATCGAACACAAAATGGGTATCAAAGCTTCTGCAACTTGTGTCATGAACTTCGATGGCGCAACGGGTTACTTGATTGGACCTGAAAACCGTGGCCTACAGTGTATGTTCACCTTTATGAACGTGGCACGTATCGGTACTGCTGTGCAAGGTTTGACTGCAGCAGAGTATGCGTTCCAAGGTTCATTGACTTATGCAAAAGACCGCTTAGCGATGCGTTCACTATCAGGTACGAAAGCACCAGAGAAAGCGGCTGACCCTATCATCGTACATCCAGCGGTTCGTAACATGCTATTGACTGAAAAAGCCTTTGCTGAAGGTGGTCGTGCGCTAGTGTATTATCTCTCACACTTTGCAGATACCGTCGCAAAAGGCGAAGGCAAAGAGTTGAAGTTTGCTGACCAAATGTTGTCACTACTGACACCAATTGCTAAAGCGTTCTTGACTGAAACAGGTCTGGAAGCTGCCAACCATGGTATTCAGGTTTATGGTGGTCATGGTTTCGTTAGTGAATGGGGTATGGAGCAGAACGTACGTGATACGCGCATTTCTTGCTTATACGAAGGTACCACAGAGATTCAAGCACTTGACTTGTTAGGCCGTAAAGTCCTAGGTTCACAAGGTAAGCTACTTGCCAACTTTGTAAACGTTATTCAAGAATTCTGTGAAGAAAACAAAGAAAATGACGAGATGGGCCAGTTCATCCGCCCGCTTGCCAAGCATCTTAAAGAATGGGGCGATTTGACTGCACGCATCGGCATGCAAGCAACTGAAACACCAGATGCTGTCGGCGGCGCTGCAGTAGACTATATGTATTTCAGCGGTTATGTCACTCTAGCCTACTTATGGGCACGTATGGCACTGGTTGCTCAGACTGCTATCGCAAACGGTACTGGCGAAAAAGCATTCTATGACGCTAAAGTTAAAACAGCTCAGTTCTACTTTGCTAAGCTATTGCCACGTACGACTACGCACGTACAGCGTATCAGCACTGGTGTAGAGCCATACATGAGCATGGACGTTGATCAGTTTGCCTTTTAATTAAAGCGCTAAACTTCGTAATCGTATAATCTGAGCGGCAATATACTTCGGTGTGTTGCCGCTTTATTTTGCGCGTGCTTATGACAACTATCAACATAGTTTTAACAGTAGCAACTATCTATAAGCACCGACCCGTCTACCTTCTCACATTATAGTTATCAGCAAGGTATCTATAAGCACTTCAATAGCCGTTGCTAACTTTTGGTGTACGCACAATTCACGAAGAAATACACTCGCTCACAAGCTTATTTGTTAAACTTTGATTATTAATCGCTAAGGTTATACCAAGAGAACAGTTGATAATCTTAACAACTTCGATTTTAATTATTTGAACCAAAGGAATGTTTATGGCTGTTTATAATGCCCCTCTTAATGACATGCGCTTTATCTTAAATGACGTATTCAAGGCGCCAGAGTTTTGGCAAAACAACGAAAACTTGGCTCATGTTGACATGGAAACTGTCGATATGATTTTAGAAGAAATGGGAAAACTGTCAAAAAACATTCTACTTCCTATTAACCGTAGCGGTGATGAAGAAGGCGCAACTTTCGAAGGTGATGGCGTCGTCACGACTCCGACAGGATTTAAAGAAGCCTATAAGCAATATGCTGAGTCCGGCTGGGTCGGCTTAAGCGGTAATGCTGAATACGGCGGTCAGGGCTTCCCTAAAATGGTTACCATGCTCACCGAAGAGATGGTTTTCACTGCCAACCAGTCATTTGCACTATATCCAAACCTAACAGTAGGCGCGACGCTTTGTTTAAATGCAGCTGGCTCTGAAGAGCAAAAGCAAACTTATCTAGAAAAAATGTACAACGGCGAATGGGCAGGTACTATGTGCTTGACAGAGCCGCATGCTGGTACTGATTTGGGTATTATCAAAACCAAAGCCGTGCCTAATGATGACGGTAGCTATGATATCTCTGGCACCAAAATCTTTATCACTGGTGGTGAGCATGACCTTACTGACAACATCATTCATTTGGTATTGGCAAAAACACCAAATGCACCAGAGGGCTCAAAAGGCATTTCACTATTTGTCGTACCAAAATTCTTGGTCAATGCAGATGGTAGCTTAGGCGAGCGCAATACATTAGCGGTAGGCTCTATCGAACACAAAATGGGTATCAAAGCCTCTGCGACTTGTGTCATGAACTTTGATAATGCTAAAGGCTGGATGGTTGGCGCGGAAAACACTGGCCTATCATCAATGTTCATCATGATGAACTATGAGCGTGTCACTATGGGCTTGCAAGGCCTTGGTGGTTCTGAGCTTGCCTATCAAAATGCAGCATTATATGCCAATGATCGCGGTCAAGGTCGTAGCGATACACAGCTACAAAGCCCAGAAAAACCTGCTGACGCTATTATCCATCATGCTGATGTCCGCCGTATGCTATTGAACGCCAAAGTAAACACTGAAGCGTCACGCTGTTTTGCGATGTACGTTGCCAAAAATCTTGATGAAGAGAAGTTTAGTACCGATCCTGAGTCAGCCAAAGCAGCTGCAGCTCGTGTTGCTCTATTAACACCAGTTGCTAAAGCGTTCCTGACTGATAAAGCACTAGAAGCAACTGTTGATTGTCAGCAGGTATTTGGTGGTCATGGCTATATCCGCGAATGGGGTATGGAGCAGATCGTTCGTGATACCCGTATTGCACAGATTTATGAAGGCACCAACGGTATTCAAGCGCTTGACTTACTAGGTCGTAAAGTTGCTCGTAACAACGGTAAGTACGTCACTCATTTCTTGGGTGAGATTCGTGACTTTGTTAGCAACATGCAAGCAGATCACGCTATCAAACAAGCTACGTTAAATGCAGCAGATACTATCGAAGAGTTAACCACAACTGTGCTTAACAACATCGGTGAACGCAAAAACGAAATCAATGGCTGTGCGGTTGACTACATGCATGCGTTTGGCTACCTTGCTTACTCATACATGTTTGCGTTGATGGTAGAAGCCGCTAATGGCAAAGAAGGCGAGTTTTATACTAATAAAGCCAAGCTTGCAGATTACTTCGTTGGTCGTGTCTTACCGCGTATCGATGCTCATGCACAAATGGTCAAAGCTGGTAGTGACCCAATGATGAACTTTGATCTTGCTTATTTCGACGTTCCTGCAAGCTAAGTTAGCTTTAAAACTAACCTAAAATACCTTGATTAAAAGGACAGTCGTGTTACTGTCCTTTTTTTTGTCAAAATAACTGCTAACAAAATAATTCAATATCAATTGGCAGTTCCGATTAAAATAACGCAAGACAAGATGTCGCTCGACTACAATTGAACGATTGGCAAACATTACTCAACCACTTATACCGACTTAAATAATAAAAACGATTGAAACAACCATGATAAAGGGTGCGACGTGTCAGAATTAAAACGCATTTTACAACAGATTACCGCCTTGAGCGACGTGCCAGATCCTGCGGTACTCAAACGCTTGATTGATGAGCTACGAGTCAGTGATAAAGAACCTGCATTGGCCAACGAAAAAATTCAATCCCTTATTAATATCATACATCAGCATCCAGAATATGGAGATGGGTTGTCTAGTTTTGTGCTAAAACTGATTATCCAATATCGACAAATTGCGCTGTATACCGATACTGGTATCATGTCCGATCAAGGGTTCTTTAACAGCTTACGCCGTTTGATTGGCCATCGGTTTTTACCATTACTACCACAAGATGATTCTGTCGTTGAACTGGTGGGCTACTTATTTAATAAACGCTCTGATGAACGTTGGCTTGCTAATATTGAAAAGGAAAAATGGGACAAACTGGTTGAGCTGGTTCGCGTAGAAGAGAAACATTTAAATCTAGTCGCTACCGCAAAAAACAGTATTTTAAACGCCATTATCATTTTATCTTACCGCATCAGCGGTATCGGCTTACATCCTGATTTGATGGAGTCCTATCCACAAATACTGAACTATTCCGCATCTTTCGTTGCACAAAATCAAGAAGCCGTACTCTTCGTCAATCAATATCGTCAAGCACATGAGCTTGATACCTTGACAGATATCACGCCCGAGCAAGCAGTCGATCCTGCACCCCTATTGGTTATGCTCGAACAGTGCGAAGATATCGTCGCTACCGTACGCAAGCGGATTTATAAGACCGGTATCTCTATCCGTTTGACCAATATGATGCTGCGTTTGGATCAAAGCTTGCAGCGTATGCGGATTTTAACTGAGCTGGTCACAGACGATAATCAAAAGCGAGATCGCGCTGTTATCGAACTGATACAAGCGCTCATTACTACGGCCAATCAGCGCTATAGTATTGGTTATTTGATTGATAACAATACCAAACTGCTCTCTCGCAAAGTCACAGAAAATGCCAGCCGCGTCGGTGAGCATTATATTAGTACCGACAAAGCTGGCTATCAAAAGATGCTCAAAAAAGCCTCTATTGGTGGTTTTGTCATTGCATTTATGGCAACCATAAAAATACTGGCGTATCACTTAGCGCTCGCACCCATGGGTCGCGCGTTCATCAACAGTATGATTTATGGTTTGGGCTTCGTATTTATTCATGTTATTCGCGGCACAGTCGCGACTAAGCAGCCAGCCATGACCGCGGCTGCAATCGCTTCTACCATATCTGAAGGCTTTGGTAAAAAATCACATCAGTTAACTAAGCTATCAGAATTGGTCGTCGATATCTTGCGCACCCAGTTTATTGCTATCATGGGTAACGTCATGTTAGCCGTACCCGTCGCCTTGATTATCTCTTTTGCTTGGTTGCAATATACTGGCGCGCCAATGATCGATACCGAAAAAGCAGGACACCTGTTACATGATCTCGACCCCTTTCACTCATTAGCACTACCCCATGCTGCCATTGCTGGGGTTTACCTGTTCTTATCTGGTTTGATTGCCGGCTACTACGATAACTTGGCAGTTTATAACAACGTAGGCGCGCGTATACAACGTCACAAATTATTAAAATACATATTGCCTAGTTCATGGCTTCAGCGTTTAGGCGGCTTTATAGAAGCCAATTTGGGCGCTATCATGGGTAACTTCTTATTCGGGGTGTTCTTAGGTAGTACCGCGACTATCGGCTATATCTTCGGCTTACCAATTGATATTCGTCACATTGCCTTTGCTTCAGCAAACTTGGCACACGGACTATTCAACATATCTGCTGATGATATCAGCTGGAGCCTCATTCTAATTTCTATACTTGGTGTGGCACTTATTGGTCTGGTCAACTTAATCGTTAGCTTTTCACTGGCACTGTTTGTCGCCCTACGTTCTAAAGAAGTTCGCTTTTTTGAATGGAGTCGCCTCACAAAACTGGTGTTTGGCCATATTATTAGTCATCCGTCTGACTTTTTCTGGCCACGTGATAAGCCAATGAAATATGCGCGTATCGACAGTCAGGGTCACATGATATTTGATGACACTTCCGCACAAAAAAATGGCAAATCTATACCAAGTAATTATGTGGTGAGGCGTTTGTCCGATGTCAGAATCTTGCCTGAATCTAAACATGCTGATGCTCAACACTCCCAGACGAATACCGACATCAACTATGAAAAACAGCCGACAGATGAGCATACGCAGCCGTATAACTCTCCTGAAAAGATCATGGATCTGGATGATGGTTTAGTCGATGACGAACTAAACAGCGTTCCTTATACCGATGATATCCAATACGATAAGGCCACCAAAACGATAAGTGCGATTGATAGCGATGTCGTTAGTGATGAGCCATACCACACTGACTCTGATGACAAGCAGACTGGTGACGCAAAAACACCTCTACCAAAACCTAAAAAACCACCAAAGCTGCCTAGTTAAATAGGTAGTTGCGGTGGGTTTTTGCTCGATCGACTGTTGTTACTAAAATTATTTGTCATAACGTCTGTTATCAGAGTATGTTCGATGCGCTATAAAGGTAGCGAAGCATTGGCTATATAATTAGCATTCTTTTGTCTATCATCCTAAATTGTACTAAATTAATTGACCACAGACTTTGATCATAGGAAAGAAAATGTCATTCTTTTATCCTAAAGATGTAGATTTTATGGAGATGTTTGGATGCGAGAGTCATATAGATAATGATGGTTTGCTAGAATCCACATTCATTGATACACAAAATAAAAAAATGGTTTTTTCTATCAGTGATATTCAGAACTCAATATCTGCTTATATATATCAAGATGAAGCATTAATATTTAAGATATATGAAGAAGGAGCGATGAGGGTCATGATATATGAAAATCAGATCATTATAGAATATCTGAATTATCAGGATTTATACGCTAAAAGACTTACTATTATTGATGTGTATCCAATATTTAAAATTGACCACTCTACTCTGATAGACAAGGATATGAACCAGCTAAACTAAATACTTTAAAGGTATTATCATATTAAGATGTACCTACAGCGAACCAATCAGGTGCTTTCACTGGTTCGGTACCCTAGTGAGGACTTGAACCTTTGGCTGTAGTCCAAGTGATTACTATGAGTATAGGCTTTTATATTGAATCAATGTACATCTGAGTGTACTTAATAAGCCTGTCTTAATTGTTTTTTGACTAGGTTATTACGTCGTCATTAATAGTCAGGACAATTCACCGTTAACTATTCGACATATGTTTCAGTGCTGGCAACCCAATAAAGGCTCATGTCTTCTTCTTTTAGAGATGCCATTTCAGTTGTACGGCCTTCATCATCTACAAACTCAATTAAGTACACAGGGGGATTTTGATCAAAAATATGTACTACAGTACCCAAATGACCTGCTCTGATATCGTCTTGAATATTTTTTGATACCTTAATAACATCGTTTATATTCAACATACTGCTAAGCCTTATATTTAATAACGTCTGTTATGGGAACGTGTTCGGTGCGCTATACAGGCATCGATCTGCTAGTGTTAGACATGAACTTAATTACTATAAAACCCACAGCATAGGATTATCGAGCTGTATGATTAGAATCTTCCAAGTTAATTTCTACGGGATTGACGGCAGGGGTCACTTATTAGTTGACCTAAATTAGTATCAAATGTATTGAGGGAGTTTCATGACGGTTAATAGACTTCTCATTTACAGATTTTATTGCAAGAAAAAAAACATTCATAATTATGTCGTTCTCGTAAGGAAAGTTTTTAATCGTTAGATTTAACACTTCATTTTTTCCTACAGTAACCTCCGACATGCCGTATTCTGGATAGCGTATGTCACCTAAGCAATCAATTAAGGCATGAATATTAGCACCATAAAAATTTGGAAAACCAAAAGCATGCTTTAATTTTTTGTGCATCTTGTCCGCTGTATTAACACCTATAAAATCTATAGTCATTTCCATGTTTTATCACCATTTTTATTAAGGTATACCCCAACGAAACCAGATGTTTCACCCTTTAAACCTATTAACATACCACTTAAAATAGACTGGTATAATGGAACTACTTATAACAGACTGTTTATTTAGCCTTATATATTAAGACGCTTATAACCCTCTTTATGGACTCGGGCACTGTGCGCTTGAAGTTGTTACTTTGCCGTCACCCAATCGATAAGCCAATAGATAATTACCCCACACGCAGCCACCGTCGAGTGCGCGCGCATGTGGCAAATCAATTTCGCCTTTTAGCGCAGCCCAATGTCCAAATAGTATCTTACGAGTGCGCGGTACTTGCCACTCAAACCAAGGCAAAAAATCGGTTGGCATAGCCTCATCTAAACCTGCTGAAAAGCTAAACTCAAGTGACCCGTCCTGCTTACACAAGCGCATACGCGTAAAGTAATTAGCAATTGCACGCATCTTGGTAAATCCTTCGATACCTGCATGCCATTCATCCGCTTCTTTGCTATATAGATTCGGCAGCAATTGATCGAGCTGCGCCAAATTGCTTTGCAGCTGAGCTTCTAATTGCTGTGCGTATCCTGCAGCGGCTTCAATACTCCAATGCGGTGGAATCCCTGCATGTACTAGCACCGTGTGCTCATCAGGATAGGCTAATATCGGCTGCCTACGTAACCATTCGAGCAACTCATCACAGTCATCCGCAGCAAAGATAGGTGCCGTTTTGTCTTTATTTTTAAGCTTGGCGGCCCCGCGCCAGACTGCTATCAAATTAAGATCATGATTGCCCAATACCGTTGCCGCAGCGCCTTGCTCACACAACACTTTGACATGACGCAGCGTGTTCAATGAGTCCTCGCCGCGTGCTACCAAATCACCAGCAAACCATAACTTGTCTTGGGCAGGATCGAAATCCAGTGTCTTTAGCAATTGTAGATATGCAGCATAGCAACCCTGTAAGTCACCGATAACATACTGATGGCGAAAACTCATAACACCTCAACGATTTAAATACGATAGTTAAAGACAGCTCGATAAGAAATAAATACTTAAGTACTAGTCATAAAAATAAAGCATAAAAAACCGCCATTATAATTGACGGTTAGTAGCATGCTTTTATGTATCAAAAATACATTATACGTCTAGCTGTTGTGAATGATTGCTTAGGTTCACAAAGTCTGTGACGCTTAATGTCTCAGGTCGTGCCTGCGGATCAATACCACAAGCCTCAAAATCGTCTTCGCTCAATGTCGGTAGCAACGTTGATTTTTTGAAGATAGCACGTAGCGTCTTGCGACGATGGTTGAAAGTCTCACGCACGACAATAGCAAAGTGCTCTTCATCATTTGCGACTACTGGTTTGTTGATATGCGGTGTCAGGCGGAAGACAGCACTGGTCACCTTGGGTGGTGGATTAAACGCACCGCGAGGAACGGTCAGCAAGTAATCTGTATCACAGTGATATTGCATAATGACCGACAAGCGGCCATAAGTCTTGCTACCCACGTCGGCTGTGATACGCTCGACCACTTCTTTTTGCAACATAAAATGCATGTCTTGGATCACATCGGCATAGCTAAGCAGATGAAATAAGATAGGCGTTGAGATGTTATATGGCAGGTTACCTACCACGCGCAGCTTACCGCGCTCTTCACTATATAGCTCACGGTAGTCCACATGCATCGCGTTATCTTTGATAATCTCAAAGTTTGGATGGCTATTGGCACCGATACGAATACGCAAGCTATCTGCCAAATCGCGATCCAGCTCCACCACGGTCATCGCATCCACTTCTGCCAATAACGGCTCGGTCAATGCGCCCATACCAGGCCCAATCTCGATCAAATTGTCATCGCGCTCTAGACGAATACTTTCGACGATTTCGCGAATGACGCTAGTATCATGCAAGAAGTTTTGGCCAAAGCGCTTACGCGGCTGATGTTTGGCAGCACGTAAGCTGTTAGAAATAGTTTGAGCATCAAATGAAGTTTTGGACATAAAAGAGTCTTAATGTATAAAAGATAAATGGGCGATGATAATGTCATGGCAGCGATATACTGACTTTATAATAACAAATTATAGCACAGCTCATAATTAGGCTGTATTTTTGAATAATTATTATCGATAGACGAGCCATGCTTTTGAGTAACTGACTCGGTAACTTTTTATCCCTACATCCATATAATATAAACTCTGATTATGCTAAATGGTAGCGTCAAACCAAGCGCTAGCAGACAGAAACAAGTCCAAAGATGGAGTCCTCATAACGATTGCGGCGTAAAAATAAATCGATAATTAATTGATTTTTAAAGATTTTTAGGTTTAATAAAGCCCGACTGTATAACGCAATTGGTTATGTCTCACCTTTTGATTCTGAAAAGCGGTATTATAATAATTTAACCCTGTCAGGTATTGCTGCCTGACTCCAGTAAGTCAGTCTCTGATATAGTCGAGGCGGTTTAGCCCTACGCGATCGTCAGCTCGCTAAATAAACACCCTTAGGGAGTTCAATTATGATCCTGAAACTTAACGTCACACTCCATTATCGACTCTCAGAGCCAATGGATCTTTTGCTTCAGATCGAAGCCGCCAATCTTGTGGATCAGCGGGTGCGTTCGACCGAGATTTGGACATCAGACGTTGCGCATTTTTCACGGGTCGCCGCCGATGATGGTATAGGAGAGCGGATTTGGATTCACGCTGAAGGAGATTTTAGCTGCACTTACCTTGCAGAAATCGCCGTTGACCGTCCTGCCTTGGACATATCGGCACTGTCCCAAACGCCCCTGCATCTTTTGCCCGGAGAGACGATCAGGCATTTAATGCCGTCTCACTATTGCCCGTCAGAGCAGTTCCATGCCTTCGTGGACGCCGAGTTTGGCAATCTCACTGGCGGCGCACGGATTGCCGCGATGCGCGACTGGATCGAGTCGGCATTTAGCTATGTACCCGGATCGAGCCATGCACAAACCACCGCACTCGACAGCTTTGCTCAACGTCAGGGCGTATGCCGCGACTTTGCGCATGTTCTCGTAACACTAGCGCGCGCGTCGTCGATACCAGCTAGGTTTGTGAGTGTTTATGCGCCCGATGTGACACCACAAGACTTTCATGCCGTGGCCGAGGTCTATCTTGAAGGAAGCTGGCACCTCATTGATCCAACGGGTATGGCAGGTGCCGACACGATGGCCCGCATCGGTGTTGGGTCCGATGCGTCCAGCGTCGCGTTCTTAACCTCGTTCGGATCCATGGAGCTGGTCAACCAATCGGTATCCGTAACCAGACAGTCTTAGGGTCCTAACCCTAGGCTTTCGAGCCTGTGTTCAAGACAGATGCTGTTCCTCATGCACGATAAAAACTTTACTAAATCGTCTTAGGCGGCTGCCTTTTTAGATAGGCATTGCTGATGCTAACGTTGCCAAATACTGCGTGATAAATGCTCCTAAGACACCCACTTACTCAAAAGAATCGATAAGTGATTTATCAGCCATCTCATTAGCCATATTTAGTGCTTGGTATAAACTGGTCGCACTCGCACCGCCGCTTCCTGCCAAGTCTAACGCCGTACCATGATCGACAGAGGTACGGATATAAGGCAAGCCCAAGGTTAGATTGACCGTATCGCCAAAACCGTGCGATTTTAATACTGGCAATCCTTGGTCGTGATACATGGCAATGACCGCATCACAGTTTGCTAAATGTCTGGTGGTAAATAACGTATCGGCTGGCATCGCCTCTGATATATTGACGCCTGCATCGATGAAGTCTCTTAAGACTGGATTGATGATTTCAATCTCCTCGCTCCCTAAGTGCCCACCCTCGCCTGCATGTGGATTGAGGCCGCAAACCAAGATACGAGGCTGCGTGAGACCAAACTTATCTCGCATATCATCAATGACAATCTGCACCGTTTGGCGTACATTGTCGGCAGTAATCGCAGCAGGGATGTCTTTTAATGGCAAATGCGTAGTGACAAGTGCTACTTTCATCGCTTGATTGGCAAGCATCATGACGACCTTCTCACAACCACTTTGCTGCATAAAAAACTCAGTATGACCACTAAACATAGTGCCATCTAATAGCTTGATACCAGCATCTATCAACGCTGATTTTTGCAATGGTCCGGTGACGATGGCAGCGACTGTATTATTGATTGCCAGTTTATGAGCAATATCTAACTGCTGAGCCACCATCACTGAGTTAGCAATATTGATTTGCCCGCAGACAACTGGTGCGGCACAAGGGATATTCAGTAGAATAAAAACACTATCAGCATCTATATTCTGCTTTGATATCTGCTCTACCAAGTTAACATCGAAGTTATCGGCATTTACAGCTGTATTGATAGTATGCCAACTAGGTATGCTTTTGAGCACGCCAGCCGCGACCAACTCCTCTGCGCGAGTTTGCATGGCTTTAGCATCAGCAGTCACCCAAATGGGACGGTCAAAATCTTGCAGCTTGCCCTCTGCTGCTAGTCCTAATACTACGTCCATGCCAATACCTGCAGGCTCACCTGTAGTGATTAATAGCGGGCGCTTTTTTTCTGTCATAACAATAGCCTTTTATTTAAATTACTGATTTTATTATATTTATAATTATTATTCTAATCTTTTATACTTAGACATTGTATGGTATCTCTTACTTCATAAAAAACAATCACTTCAGATTTAGTGCTTTATCAAGTCTAAAAAACCACATTATGTGTTAAACTTTCGCATCTGATTGTAGCATTTACAGACAAACCTGAGACCGCGTTTTGGTACTTCTATCGTAGAGGCGCGCTATGTTTGTATTGCTCTATCATCGACATCCTTTTTCATACCCATTTTAACTCATTAGGCACTCATGGCAGAAAACGACAAAACCGACGACTTACTCAATCAGACACCGCCGCACAATATTGATATTGAAAAGGCATTGCTCGCGTCTTTGATGAGTATCGAAGAGGCGTACGACAAGATTGCCGATATTGTCACCAAAGATGACTTTTATGCTGGGCGACATCAATATATTTTTGATGCCATTGCCCATTTGGCGGCAGTGAATGAGCCTTATGATACAGTCATGGTACACGACTGGTTAGAAGCGCAAAAGCTACTCAAAGGCGCAGGTGGTGACAGTTATTTGGCGGATATTTTGAGCCAAAGTCCTGCTACCTTGTTTAACCTGACTGCCTACGCTCAGCGCGTGCGTGAACTATCAACCCTACGCCAGCTGATTACCACTGGTAATGACATGCTGACGCTCGCTTATAATCCAAAAGACCAAAGCGTTAGCGACATTCTCGATAATGTCGAAGGTAAGATATTTAGTATCAATGAGCAGCATAACAAACGCGCGGAACAGCGCGGACCTGTTGGTATTACCTCTGTCTTAACCAATGTTATCGATAAGATTCAAGAACTCAAATCAAATCCCGATGGCATGATTGGTTTGCAGACACCCTTTGCCGAGCTGAATAACAAAACCCAAGGCCTACAAGCGGGTGACTTAATTATTGTCGCTGCGCGTCCTTCGATGGGTAAAACCACTTTTGCGATGAACTTGGCAGAAGGAATTTTGTTTAATGAAGATTTGCCTGTTGTCGTGTTTTCGATGGAGATGCCTGCCGAATCTATCGTTATGCGTCTGCTATCCTCATGGGGCGCGATTAACCAGACGCACCTGCGTTCTGGGCAAATGAATGAAGATGAATGGGCAAAGATGATGAACGCCATTCAACATTTGCAATCAAAGCATTTATATATTGATGACAGTACTGCCCTACCGCCGTCTGAGATGCGTTCCCGCTGCCGCCGTATCGCCAAAAACCATGATGGTCGCTTGGGTGCTATCGTAGTCGATTATCTTCAGCTGATGAAAGTACCAAGTCTAGATGGTAACCGTGTTGGCGAGATTTCCGAGATTTCTCGTAGTTTAAAGGCACTGGCACGTGAGCTTGAATGTCCCGTGATTGCATTGTCACAGCTTAACCGTAGTCTAGAAAACCGTCCAAATAAACGTCCTATCATGTCGGATCTACGTGAGTCTGGTGCGATTGAGCAGGATGCCGATTTGATTATGTTCATCTATCGTGATGAGGTTTATAATGAAAACTCGGACCACAAAGGCGTGGCGGAAATCATCATTGGTAAACAGCGTAACGGTCCTATCGGTACTATTCGTCTAGGCTTTGAAGGTCAATTTACCCGCTTTATCAATCTAACGCCAGAGTACTATCAAGGCGTGAGTTTTGAGAATGATGAGTAACTAACCTTATAAAATTTAACCCTAACAAAGACTAAGCCTTATATAGACTCAGTTTCAATTATAGGTTAATGAATAATTTTACATAACCAGTTTTAATACAATAGCCAGTACCGCATCAACTCAATCGATGCAGTGCTGGCTTTATAACTTCATAATTCTACTCATAAAGAAGGCGATTATGCGCACAATTACTATAAAACCAAAAGCCCTTACTCATAACCTAAATCAAGTCAAACAACGAGCACCTCAGTCTAAGGTATTGGCTATGGTCAAATCCAATGCTTACGGGCATGGCGTGGCGGCAGTCTTGCCAGCCCTGCAGCAAGCAGATGGTATTGGGGTCGCGACTTTAACCGAAGCATTAGAAGCCAGACAATTAGGCTGGGAGAAAACCATCGGTCTAGTAGAAGGTGCATTTACCGCTGATGAGTGGCAGCAAGCGACTGATCATGAGATTAGCTGCGTGATTCACCATGGACCACAGCTAGAGTGGGCACTACAAAACATCCCGCCAGCTGGCAGTGCAACTAGAGTGGCTTGGCTCAAATACAATACAGGTATGAACCGTTTGGGTTTCAATGCTGAGGGTGTGCTATCAGCAGCAAAACGCCTACATGAAGCGGGTTATCAGCTGATCCTAGCCACGCATTTTGCCAATGCTGACGACCACGATCACCCATTAAATGCGATGCAGATTGAGCGTTTCTCAAGCGTACTGGCGACTTTGAAAGACATCATTAGCCCAGATATCCAAGGCTCATTATGCAACTCTGCTGGTATCGTCAACTTTCCAGAACATCATTATGATTGGGTACGTCCAGGCATTATCTTGTACGGTAGCTCACCTGTCGTCGATAAAAGTGCACAAGAACTAGACTTGCAGCCCGCGATGGATTTCAGTGCTCAAATCATTGCTCTACAAACCGTTAGCGCCAATGATACAATCGGCTATGGTAGCCGCTGGCGTGCGCAGCAAGACACCAGAACGGCGTTGGTCAGCGTGGGATATGGCGATGGCTATCCACGTGTGGTCACTGATGATACGTATGTTACTGTCATGGATGCTAACGACAGCCAAAGCTACCGCTGCCCAGTTATTGGGCGAGTAGCTATGGATATGATTGTCATTGATATCAGTAATGCACCTGAGAGTCTTGCTATAGATAGCAAGGTCATGCTCTGGGGCGATGCGCCTCGTGTCGACGAAGTAGCAGGTCATGCTGGGACGATTAGCTATGAGCTGTTATGTCGCCTTAGCATACGTCCAAACCGTACACAGGCATAATCATTAGCGGCACAGTCATTAGCATATAAGATATTGCGGCTTGCTAAGGAGATTTTGGTCTATTTGGCAAGCCATTTAATCTTGATAAAAATGAACGTTTACATTGAAAGTAAATACGCTATACTAAAAGTTTGTTGTCAACCCAGTATACGCACTGACGCGATGCTATTGAAGACTGATAACGTTTCACTGACTGCGATCGACTGCTAGGATTACTATGAGTTTGCGCCATTTTTTAACCTTATCTGATTTAACCAAACAAGAACTAGAAAACTTAATCAAACGCGCAAGCGAATTGCGTAAGATGCAACACGCAGGCGAGATATACCAGCCTTTTGTTGGTCGTACGCTTGGCATGATATTTGAAAAATCTTCAACGCGTACCCGTATCTCATTTGAGACGGGCATGGGTCAGTTTGGTGGTAACGCCATATTTTTATCACCAAACGATACGCAGCTCGGTCGCGGCGAGCCACTAGAAGACTCAGCACGCGTGATTTCTAGCATGGTTGATATCATCATGATTCGTACCTTCGGGCACGAAAAAGTTGAAACCTTTGCTGAATACTCAAGCGTACCGATTATCAATGCGTTGACCGATGACTATCATCCATGCCAGTTGCTCGCTGATATGCAGACCTATTACGAGCATCGCGGTAGTATCGAAAATAAGATTGTGACTTGGGTTGGTGATGGCAACAATATGTGCTCGTCATTTATGCAAGCTGCCAATCAGTTTGGTTTTGAATTACGCGTGGCAGCACCTTATGGGTTTGAGCCTGATCCGAAACTTATGGAACGCTTCTCACATTGCGTCAGTCTGGTAGAAAACGTACAAGACGCGGCAAAAGATTCTAACTTAATTGTCACTGATGTGTGGGCAAGTATGGGTCAAGAATCAGAGCAAAACACACGTGCACGTCGTTTTGCGCCTTATCAAGTGACACCGTCTCTATTAGACAAAGCCGACCCTGAAGTGGTGTTTATGCATTGCTTGCCCGCCCATCGCGGCGAGGAAATCTCTCATGACATGCTTAATGACCCACGTTCTGTCGTTTGGGACGAAGCTGAAAACCGCCTACATGCACAAAAAGCATTGATGGAGTTTTTACTTAAAGACAAAATCAAGTTGCCTGCATAACTTAGGTTATTTTATAAAAAGACAGTGAGATAAATAGTACAATAACTTGCTAACAAACTCCTAAATAAGTTCTCAAATAAAAAAGCCGTCCAGATCTGGACGGCTTTTTTATTTATACAAATGATTTGATCATAGATTAACGCGTGAGCGTTGTCACACCATTAGCACCTGCTTTCAGCAGAACGTCTGCTTGGTTTGCTGCAAAGATACCATTACAGACCACACCGACGATATTATTTAGCTCTTTTTCGAGCGCGATTGGATTACTCACATCCAAGTCATAGGTGTCTAGAATGACATTACCATAATCAGTGACAAAGTCTTCACGGTATACGGGTTCACCGCCCAATTTGGCCAATTGGCGAGCCACATACGAGCGTGCTTGTGGCAATACTTCAATCGGTACTGGAAACGCGCGACCTAAGATATCAACGCTTTTGCTATCATCGACCATACAGACGAACTTATTTGAAGCTGCAGCCACAATCTTTTCGCGAGTCAATGCACCGCCGCCGCCTTTGATAAGTTGCAAGTGCTCATTGACTTCATCAGCACCATCGATATAAACATCCAATGTACCAGCAAAGTTTAAATCGACTATTTCGATACCAAGCGCACGAAGTTTGTCTTCTGTCACCTGTGAGCTAGCGACAGCGCCAGCAAGCTTCAATTGTGGCAACAACTCAATCAAACAGTTGACCGTACTACCTGTCCCTACCCCAAGTATCATATCGTCTTCGATATAGCTTAGAGCAGCTTTGGCCGCGGCTTGCTTTTGTGCTTGCTGATCACTCATCATAAATCCTTGGAAAATAAACGTATGGTCTTAAAAACAGTAAAAGGCTAAAACAGATAAAATGCGCGGCTATTATAACCGATGATATTAACGGATGTTAGCGCATCATGACGCTAATTTGTGAGTCCTATCGTGCCTACACTAAGACTTAACTTCGGCAAATACCTGCACTTCATGTAAATTCAAGTACGAAATCCCAAGAAAACTGCAATTGAGTCTTGCAAGATACTAAAAATCGGCATAGGCTAATCTATTTCGTTTTTATATTCATTTATACTTTTTATATTCACTCTGTTTAGGGATTACTATGCTGTCACACTGGGTACGAGCCATCTTACAAGCCACCGTCTATGACGTTGCTATTCAAACACCACTTGAAACGGCACCCAAGCTGACCCAACGTTTTGCCAATGACATTCGATTTAAGCGTGAAGACTTACAACCAGTCAAATCATTTAAATTGCGCGGTGCCTATAACCGTATCAGTCAGTTAAGCGATGAGCAAAAAGCACGCGGCGTGATTTGTGCTTCAGCAGGTAATCATGCGCAAGGCGTGGCTTACTCTGCACGCAAATTATCACTAAATAACATCATCGTTATGCCAACCACGACTCCTGACATCAAAGTGGATGCGGTAAGAGCACTTGGTGGCAATGTAGATCTGCACGGTGATAGTTTTGATCAAGCAAACCGCTATGCGATTGACCGCGCTGAACGCGAAGGACTGACCTTTATTCCGCCTTATGACGATGAACTGGTCATCGCAGGACAAGGTACCATCGGTCTTGAGCTGACCCAGCAGTGGCGTAATATGGACTATGTATTCGTTGCCGTTGGTGGTGGTGGTCTGATTTCAGGTGTGGCCGCATTTTTAGGTGAAGTGGCACCACATGTCAAAGTGATTGCGGTAGAAGCCGAGCAGTCAGCTTGTCTAAAAGCAGCACTTGAAACAGGTGAACGTGTCAAACTTGAGCAAGTAGGATTGTTCGTCGATGGGGTGGCAGTCGCGCAGATTGGTGAATTGCCTTTTGATGTCGTCCGTACGCAAAAAAGCGATAACTCAGGCCCTATCGTTGAGCCTGAAGTGATCACTTGTACCAATGATGAAGTGTGTGCGGCTGTCAAAGATATCTTTGAAGAGAATCGCAGTATCGTTGAGCCTGCTGGCGCGTTGTCAGTCGCTGGTATGAAAAAATATATCGAAGCCAATAATATTCAAGATAAAAACTGCGTCGGTATCATTTGCGGTGCCAATATGAATTTTGACCGCCTGCGTTATATCGCTGAGCGTACCGAAATCGGTGAGAAAAAAGAAGCCATCTTTGGGGTTACTATTCCTGAACAAACAGGCGCTTTTTTGAACTTCTGTCGCAGTCTACATGGCCGTAACATCACAGAGTTTAACTACCGTGCTGACAGCAAAAAGTCACCAGACTCAATGGAGCCTGCCTCAATCTTCGTAGGTATCGCTTTAAAAGAAGGCGAAAAAGAGCGTCAAACCATCAGTAACCAATTGTCAGACGATGGCTACACTGCTCACGACCTGACTGATGATGATATCGCCAAATCACATATTCGTCATTTGATTGGTGGTCATGCTCATGTCGAAAACGAACAATTGCTACAAGTAGTATTCCCAGAACGTCCAGGCGCATTGCTAACGTTCTTAGAAAAATTGGGTGATGACTTCAATATTACTTTATTCCATTACCGCAACCATGGTGCTGCTGAAGGTCGTGTGCTGGTTGGCCTGCAAGCCTCTGAAGGTAACTCTCGTCAGCTACAAGACGCGCTTTTAGATATTGGTTATGACTGTGCCACGGTCAATGACAACATTGGCTATCAGTTGTTTTTAAGATAACCTCTTAAGAGTATGTTCCTAAGATGAATAACAAAAGCGGCTTCTCTTATGATTAGCCGCTTTTTGCATCATATAACCCGATACTAGGGAATGTCCCTATTTTAAAAATGGTGATAAACGTTTGAACTGGGAACACGTCCTAAGCACTACAATCACAAAAATACATTTGCAAATAGTAAAGTTGCCCTAATATTATTTATATAAAACTATGATTTAATATAAAAACGAATGCAGAGTGACTCTTATGAAGAAAAATGCTAATGCTGATGATAATAACCAAGGTTTGGTGAAAATCCGTCTCGATAAATGGCTTTGGGCAGCTAGGTTTTATCGTACACGCACCCTAGCCAAACAAGCGATTGAAAGTGGACGCGTGCACTATGCTGGTAGCCGGGTAAAAACCAGTAAAGAGATTTCAGTCGGAGATGAGCTAACCATTCGTCAAGGCTCAGCGACCGCTATGACTGAAAAGACTGTCGTTGTTGAGGCGCTATCTGCACAGCGTGGCAATGCGACCGCCGCTGAGGTACTATATTCAGAGACCAAAGAAAGCGAGACGCGCCGTGCTTACTATGCCGAACAGCGCAAACTGGCCAACCTTGCTCGTCCTGACAACAAACCCAACAAAAAAGAGCGACGCGATCTACAGCGTTTTAAAAGTAATCAAGATTAAAACCGTTTCACTATCTCACCTTTTGGCCATGCATCATATGGCCAAATTTCCATTGTTAAATGACGCTATTGTTTAGTCTCTATCCTTGCCATTCCAAGCATTAAGCGTTACGCTAGCAGCTGATTCAATCGATTGCATGCTAATAAAAGCCGCATTAACAATGCTGGTCTCTTATAGCATGTTTTTTTTGTTATAGAAGGTCATATTATGCTGATGAAAGCCTGTACTCCCTCGTCTGTATTATTGGTATGTTTGGGAAATATCTGCCGCTCCCCTACTGCTGAAGAAGTTTTTCGTCAGCAAGCAGCGATTGCTGGACTATCTATAAAAGTAGACTCAGCAGGCACCAGTGATTGGCACGTTGGCAGTGCGCCTGATGCTCGCTCACAACGTCATGCTAAGTCACACGGCTATAAAATTAATAAGCTGGTCGCTCGTCAAGTCAGTACCAGTGATTTTCATGATTTTGATTTAATCTTAGCCATGGATTCACAGAATCTAGCTGATCTACAAGCTATTAAAGACAGCATTGCAGAGTCAGAAGATAATTTAGCAACACTAGCGCTGTTCAGTGAAGAAGACCCTACCTATTGCGGTAGCGATGTGCCAGATCCATATAAGGGCGATAACGATGATTTCGAAGAAGTGATCGAGCGTATCGAATCAAGCGCCCAAGCTTGGATAGAAAGCTGGAAAGCCTGCTAGCCATACCGTCTATATTTCTGCTACTCTTGCATCCGGTATCCTCTATAATAAGGTTAATCTTCTATAAAAGAGCTACAGCGTTAACCTCGCTTGAAGTATCACAGTTACGTCTGCACTCAGTTGCTTTGTATCTCTTTTAAATTGAAACAACTATAACTACCTTATCATTTATTATCCTTTTGCCACATAGGCTATGTTATGACCCAAGCTTCACGCCTTGACCACAGTACTCAGTCTACCATCAGCTCTGATGTTTCGAATGTTTCAGCGACTGCCGTAGTTAATGATTCAATCGATTTGTCACATGATAATACTATGGCATTGGCTTGTGTTGCTGACTCTGTAGTGACATTAGAGAATGAAGCGCAGCTTGATGATTTTATGGCAGCTTATATAGAGGATACAGCAGACAAGCTACCACTGTTTGTACTGTCTGGCGGTAGCAATGTTTTATTGCCTGCCGCGTTGAAGGCTATAGTATTGCAGCCAAAGATGCGTGGTATTCATCTGACCAATCAAACCGACAATTATGTTGATATCGAGGTAATGGCTGGTGAGAACTGGCATGATTTGGTCGTACATACGGTCAATCAAGGTTGGTATGGATTGGAAAACCTTGCACTAATACCGGGCCTGACGGGCGCAGCACCCATACAAAATATCGGTGCATACGGCGTACAATTAGAAGACCGCTTACAGTATGTACGCGCCTATCATTTGCCGACACAAACTTGGCACCATTTATCAGCTGCCGATTGTCAATTTGGCTATCGTGACAGTATCTTTAAACGCACACCAAACACATGGCTTATTAGTCGTGTGGGTTTCAGATTACATACTGATCCTGCCAATATTCTAGCCAGTTATGGCGATGTACAGACTGTGGCGCAGCGCTATGCGGAGCAACAAGGGCGCGAGCAAGCGATGCCTCATGATGTTATGCAAGCCATTATAGATATTAGACAACAAAAACTGCCAGACCCAAAACAGCTACCTAATTGTGGCAGTTTTTTTCAAAACCCTATTATCGCTCAGGAGCAGTTCACAGCGCTGCAAACAACTTATCCAGCTATCGTTGGTTATGCGATGCCTGATGCAACGATAAAAGTTGCTGCAGGTTGGCTCATTGAACAAGCAGGGTTAAAAGGCGGCGGCATTGCACCTATTTTTACACACAAGCAGCAAGCACTAGTACTGACCAACCATACGCCTCAGCAAGCCACGCAAGAAGATGTAGCCATAGCGCAGAAACATATCGCTGCTACTGTCTATGAAAAATTTGCCATTCAATTGTCACGTGAGCCAGTCTGGGTAAATGCTGATGGCTCAATTGGATATGCTGAGCATGTGGCCTAAAAAATCATGGTCTAAGCGGCTATTATCTAAACGATTATGGCGATATTACTTGCGGTTTTCTGAACGCATGGTGACGCTTTTTCGCATTATCAATATTACTTTTATACTAGGCTCCACGTCTGTCATTTTAGTGATTATTAGCCTATTTACTCCGCTGTTTTCGCAAGCAATCGTTTATATCTTTTCTCTATTGCCACTACCTGATATGCCTTCTGCTGCCATGAGCTCACCGCCTACTGCCTATGTAGTCTTAGGCGGCGGTCTGACCAACGACCACAACAACCAAATTATCTTGAATCGTTATAGCCTCAATCGCGCCCGTACCGCTGCACGCGCTTACCATGACTTACCTCTACCGATCGTACTGAGTGGTGCTGAAGCTCCATGGCTCGGTCAATGGTTGATGGAACACGGTATCGACGGACTGATCAGTGAAAATGCCAGCATGAATACATGTGAAAACGCCCGTTTTACAGCCAAACGCATTCCGCTACGCCATGTATATTTGATTACTGACAGCTATCATATGGCACGTGCACGCAGACAGTTTGCCTTAAACGGTATCAATAGCACACCACTTCCTGCGCCACTGCCAGTAAGACGCGACTGGATGAAGCCTGCGTACAATTTAAGTCACTCAAGGCGCGCTGTCTATGAGGTCGCAGCCTACCTGCGCGATGTGATACGTCCACAGATGGACTGCCGCCATGCCAAAGATGTGACTTCACAGCAGCTATTGACCCCAAGAGGCAGTGTTGCAAAAAACTCTGACGAATAAACGTTAAAGATATATACGATACCATTGAGAAACTCATCCTAAATGCTACCGAACATCCACTACATTTGTGATGGGTGTATAATAATAAGAGACACTGCTATTTAAGAGATTTGCCATGCTCAGTATATTTTTATTAATTCCATTAAGTCTCATGCTGTTTGTGGTTGCTATTTGGGCGGTGCGTTATGCGGTCAAGTCAAATCAATTCGAAGATCTGGACAATGCATCACAGCGTATTATATTGGATGACCGTCAAGAACGCCGCCAAACCATGCAGGCTCATGAACGCTCAGCACCTACCCAGCAAAAAGATCAAACAGCGGTAACTGATGGAAATAACGAACATTCTGAGATAGATAAAAACTCAGAAATCTAATCTTATCTACCTTATAAATGCGTAATTTATTGGTGCCGTTTTATTAAATAATTCAGCATTAGCAAGTTCGCCCTTTACTATTCTTAGGAGACGCATTCATGACCATCGCTTTACTTGTGGCGGCATTACTAATGGGATTCTTTGGTTCACCGCATTGTTTAGGCATGTGTGGCGGTCTTGTGACCGCATTTGGTCTGTCTATGAAAGATGTCAGCCCCGCCAAACGTCGTGCTTTGGTGGCCACGTATCATTTTGGGCGTTTAACGAGTTACGCATTATTGGGTTTAATTGCAGGGCTAATCGGTATTACCGTATTAAAGCCATTGATGATGGGTAATAGTACACCGCGTATTTTATTAGGATTGGTACTGGTATTCGTCGGTGTGACGATGCTTGGTGCGCCGTTTTTGACTAAGCTTGAACGTTTTGGTATGCGCTTTTGGCAGTATCTTAGCCCATTGCGTCAAAAGGTATTTCCACTTAATACTTTTCCGCGCGCATTAACAGCAGGGTTGCTTTGGGGCTTTTTGCCTTGTGGTTTGGTATATGGCGCTCTACTAATTGCGGTCGTTGCTCATAATCCATTAAGCGGTGCTGCGTTGATGTTTGTCTTTGGTCTAGGAACCATACCGATGTTGGTTGCGACGCACGAAACGGTCGGTTGGCTACGTGATAAGATCGGACGTTTTCGCTTAAGGCAGTTAAATGGTGCGGTTATGGTCATATCAGGGTTGGCAGTAGCAGTCGTGCCGATGGTCATGGCAAATATGCATGGCGGCCATGGTGAGATGAATCATGGTAGCCACACTGCTATGATGTCTGATATGGACTCTCACGACATGAGCCAAATGAATCATGATACGGATATGGCAGCAGACATGGATCACAACATGCAGGATATGGATCATAGTATGAATGACATGAGTGATGAATCAGTGGACATGAATCACCATGAGCATACTGAAATGATGGAACACGCTCAATAAAGTTATCGGTAACAGATACTATTAACACTTAGCATATAAAAAAGCCCTCAATACCATTTTCGATATTGAGGGCTTTTATTTTTTGAATAATGCTCAGTTTATAGCAATTATTCCTGCCATTGCTCAAGCGTAAACTTGGTTTCTAAATGCTTCTCTAATGCCGGTATATTAAAAGCATCATCCTCACTCACAAAGCTGATACTAATACCTGTCTGGCCCGCACGGCCCGTACGTCCAATGCGATGCACATAATCATCTGGCTGATCAGGCAAAGTAAAGTTAACCACATGACTGATATCATCGACATGGATACCGCGCCCTGCTACATCTGTCGCCACCAAGATAGACGCGTGACCATCTTTAAAGCGCTGTAAGTATTTCTCACGTTTTTGCTGAATGACATCGCCCGAGAGCATCACGATATTATGCGCTTGACGCAGTTTGTGATATAGACGCTTTACTTGATCTTTGCGATTGGCAAAGACGATGACTTTCTCTACTGCTTCATCACTGATAATACGCTGCAAGGCGTCCAGTTTTTGATCTTCTGTCAGCAAATAAAAATGCTGATCTACTAACTCGCTGGTCTTGTGTTCAGGCTCAATTTCAACAAACTGAGGCTCATGTAACCAACGATAGGCTAAATTCATCACATCTTGGTTAAAGGTTGCAGAAAACAGCAAGCTTTGACGATCCGTATTGGCAGGCATTCGACCAACTAGGCGCTTGATATCAGGAATGAATCCCATATCTAACATGCGATCTGCTTCATCAAGTACCAATACCTCTACTCTATCTAGATACACCATGCCTTTGTTAGCAAGATCAATTAGACGACCAGGCGTCGCTACCAAGATATCAACGTATTGACGTTCAAGCTCGTGCTGCTGAGTTTCATAGTTAGTACCGCCCATAATACAAACACTGTGTAGCGAAGTATATTTGGTTAATGCAATGCAGTCATCAAATATTTGCTGAGCCAGTTCGCGAGTTGGCGCCATGACCACAGCGCGCGGCTCACCGAGATAGCGCTCTTCGTCATTGGTAAATGGACGCTTAAGTAAGGCTTCCATAATAGTCAGTAGAAAAGTTGCTGTTTTCCCTGTGCCCGTTTGTGCCTGTCCAATAGCATCTTGATGTGCCAATGTATGCGGTAGTATCTTTGCTTGAATCGGCGTCAATTCAGTAAAGCCTAGATCACTTACTGCACGCAGGGTCGCTGTTGAAAGTGGCAAATCAGTAAACGTTGTAAAATTGCTCAAAAAAATATCCTTTTAAATGAATTGCTTGTATTTTATTAATTATAAATATGCTCACAATGAACCTTTATAGTGTCAAATGGAGCATTTAAACCGTAATCAGTAAGAGTAGCCTTATCGAGTCTGCCAACTACCATCAGACATATAGGCATAAAAAAAGCCAAGCCCGAATCCAATCCTACCAAATATGCTGCGGTTCACTCAACATAGGTAAGATAAGATGGGCTTGACTCAGTAGTATATCAGTAGTTTGTACAGACATTATAACTAAACCGCTTTAATGTCTGAGTAAATTACTCTTCTATCTTTCTGACTTCTTCAGCTTGCAGACCTTTGTCACCTTCTACTACGCTGAACTCAACTTTTTCGCCATCCTTTAGAGAACGATAGCCATCACCCTGAATCGCGCGGAAATGGACAAAAATATCTTCTCCGCTGTCACGTTGAATGAAACCAAAGCCTTTTGAGTCATTAAACCACTTAACGATACCTTGCTCACGAGCTGACATAATATTACTTCCTAAAAAAGTCCGCTTAGCCCTAGCTTCCTTTGCGACATTGCATATAAACAGGGTCTAAGATTATGAAATCAAAAATTAAGAGTATTACTACTCTACTTACCATCGTCTATGTAGTACTTCAATTACCTACATAGTGCTTCCATAACGAATTCGCCAAAAGCGCTTATCGTCATGAAATTTGATGATAGCAACAAACTTGCAATATTTATTGCGTAAAAAATATCATAGCACGGGTTTTTAGCAACATAAAGACTTTTAATATGCTTTTTGATATCTAAATAATTTTTTTAGACAAATTTTTATAACCTAGCTGGCAAGCTGTTATGATAAAGAGCAAAATGCGTTGAAGCTGGTTTAGTCCGGTGACCCGCACCTTAGATTATTCTTATATTATAATAAATTATTAACACCGCCCAATAGTTACCGAGACCATTATGACCTCTTCTACTCCATCAAAAACAGCCGAACAATCGACTAACGAAAATTCAAATCAAATATTGACTCATAAATTACTACTGGTAAATGGCGTAAATTTGAATTTGCTAGGCAAGCGAGAACCGCACATTTATGGTCATACGACACTTGCTGATATAGAAAAGCAACTAGTTAAGCGCGCCGCTCGCCACGGTGTAGAGTTAATATGTATACAGTCCAACCATGAAGGTAAGCTAGTAGACGACATCCAGCATCATGGATTATTGGCGGACAAATCTGCTCAAGTCGATGCTATCATCATCAATCCAGCTGCATTTACGCATACTTCAGTGGCTCTGCGCGATGCGCTATTGGCCACGCAAAAACCATTTATAGAAGTGCATTTATCCAATGTTCATGCCCGTGAGCCTTTCCGTCATCATTCACATCTAAGTGACGTTGCGGTCGGAGTTATTTGCGGCTTGGGACAATTAGGCTATCAAATGGCACTTGATTACTGGTTGAGCAATATGTATGCAGTTGACACAAGCAAATGATATGACTGTGCTTACTTTTTTATCAATGATTACTCGCGTTTTCACACATTAGTCAAACAGTAATCCTGCAATTAAAATAATAGAATTACGACTGAGTAGACAACCCATTATACGGTGACATGAATGGCAAAATCGTCCGGAAAACGCTTTATGAAACTCGCTGGCATGACAGCGAGTATTGCTGGCAAAGCCGCTAAAAACTCATTTAAGCATCTCTCAAGTGACGAAGAAAAACGTCTGCAAGCTCGCTCAGATCTGATGCAAGACGTGGGCGTTCAAATTGCCGAAACGTTGGGTGAGATGAAAGGCGCAGTGATGAAGGTCGGACAGATTGCTTCACAATATAAGGATGTATTCCCGCCTGAGGTTGCGTCAGCACTCGAAAAGCTACAGAAAGATGCGCCGCCAATGCCGTATGCGCAAATACAAGCTCAAGTTGAACGTGAATTGAAAGCGCCGATCTTAGAGTTGTTTAGCGAGTTTGAAGAGACACCTTTTGCCGCAGCATCCATTGGACAAGTGCACAAAGCAACGTTGCCATCGGGTCAAAAAGTGGTGGTCAAAGTCCAGTATCCTGATGTTGATGAAAACTGTGATAGCGATCTCAAACAAGTACGTATGGCATTAAAAATAGCTGGCGTGCTCAATATGAGTAAGCAACTACAAGAGCAGCTTTTTAATGAGATTCGCCAGAGTCTGCACGATGAATTAGACTATGTTAAAGAAGCTCATAACTTACGCGTATTCGGCGCTTTTCATGCAGAAGATGAAGGCCTTATTATTCCCAAAGTGATTAGTAGCCACTCTTCTAGACGGATTTTAACGTTGACCGAAGAGATGGGAGAAACATTGACTGTCGCTGCGACATGGGACAATGACATCAAACAAAAAATAGCAGAGCGTCTGTTTCACTTTACCGCAGGTCAGCTATTTGGCTTATACCGTATGCACTGTGACCCTCATCCAGGTAACTTCGCGTTCCGTCATGACGGTAGTGTCGTGGCATATGATTTTGGGGGTATCCGCAGTTATAGTGATAGCGAAGTGCAGCTATTTAAACGCTTTGTCAAACATGCACTAAAAGGTGACGTCACTGCACTTGAACAAGATCTGATTGCATTAGATATTCGCCGCGAAGATGACAAAAACATCCCTGGTGAGTTTTATGAAAAGTGGCTATCGATTGGTCTAAAGCCTTTATCCATTAGACCCTATCAAGAAGGCGAATTTGATTTTGGCAGCAGCCAAGTACATCACGAGGCCATTGCCCAGATGCGTACGTCTTTAAAGTACTTTGGTCAGTTTCAACCCTCAGCTACCACTATGATGCTAGACCGTACTGTATCAGGACAATACTGGAATCTGGTCAATCTAGGCGTCGAGATCGACCTGTCTCCACTGGTTGATGAATACATCGATGCGTAATATATTCATGTACTTTCACGATTAAATCTATTTTTAGATATGTAGCGCGTGTCCACAACGATCGCAAAAGTCTGCCCCTACTGCATGGCCGAATTTACCACAGTTTGGACAAGTCACCGGGTTGAGCTGCGGACGCATGTTACGTGCTAACTCTGACGTGAAAATACCTGTTGGTACCGCAATAATCGAGTAACCTGTGATCATGACCATGGTTGCAATTGCTTGGCCGAGCGGTGTTTTGGGTGACATATCACCGTAGCCAACCGTTGTCATCGTGACAACTGCCCAGTAGATAGACAATGGAATACTGGTAAATCCATTTTCCGGCCCTTCTACCACGTAAATAATTGAACCGAAGATGGTTACTAACAATACAAGCGATAAGAAGAAAACCGTAATTTTCTGCTGACTGGTTTTTAATGCAGACGCCAAGAACCCAGCCTGTTGCATATAGGCCTTGAGCTTAAGAACGCGGAACACACGTAAAATACGTAATACCCGTATCACGAGTAGATACTGTACACCCACAAACATTAGGCTCAAATAACTTGGCAATACAGACAGTAAGTCTACTATTCCAAAGAAACTAAAAGCATAGCGTAAGCGGTTGGGTGCTGAAAACAGCCTTAACGCATACTCAATAGTAAACAAAATAGTAAAAAACCACTCTGCATAAAAGAACAACGTGCCATACTGCAAACGCATATATAGCACACTATCAAGCATGACGACCGCCACACTGGCTAAAATTGCAATCAGCAATACAATATCAAAGAGCTTGCCCAGACGAGTATCTGTGCCTTCAATAATGATATGCGTACGGTTACGCAAGTGTGTAAGAGCTTCGGCGGTTGGTTGCTTCATAGAATCAGTACTTTATAAAGTCAATGGCTTGATAGCACGCAATGACTTAAAATGTGATGGATAAGGGCAAGTTGGTCAAAATAGCTAAAACTGGTTTATAATATCGCTCACCTATCACAGTGAATACAATCTATAAGTTGCCACAGTGTAGCAAAAAAGCACTCTCAACAACATACAAATCGTTAACGTGCCAGTAGCGCTACTACCTCAAATAGACAAAGTAATGATAGTATAAAATCAGGCAATCAGAGATCGAAGGTTGTTGTTAATCACTTTTTTTACCCATAAAAATAGTACGTAGAACTTAAGGATGTTATATGGCAGGCCATTCAAAATGGGCAAATATTAAACACCGTAAAGCCCGTCAGGATGCAGTAAGGGGTAAGATATTTACCAAGATTATTCGCGAAATCGTTTCAGCTGCCAAACAAGGCGATCCCGATCCTGACAAAAACCCACGCTTACGTGCCGTTATCGAAAAAGCCCTATCCGTCAATATGACGCGCGACACGATCAATCGTGCTGTCGACCGTGGTACAGGCGGCGGCGATAATGAGAATATGGAAGAAGTCAGTTACGAAGGCTACGGTGTTGGTGGTGTGGCTGTACTGGTCGAAACCATGACTGATAACCTTAACCGTACGGTCAGCGAAGTACGTCATGCTTTTACCAAGAATGATGGTAATCTTGGCACATCAGGTTCAGTGGCGTATCTATTCACTAAACGTGGCGAAATCACTTTTAACGATGTCAGCTTAGAAGATGAAGTGATGCTCGTTGCACTAGATGCGGGCGCCGTTGATATCGAAAATGATGGCGAAAGCTTGCTCGTTATTACTGAATGGGAAAGTTTCGGTCAAGTCCAAGATGCCCTTAATGCGGCTGGTCTTATTTCTGACAACGCCGAAGTCACTATGTCACCATCTACCACGGCTGAGATCGACAATGTTGATGATGCTGAAAAGATCATGAAGATGATCGATATGCTAGAAGATGCTGATGATGTGCAAGAAGTTTATACTAACGTGAACTTCTCTGCTGACGTCATGGCTCAGCTTGAAGCATAAGCTTATTAATTGTTCAGTAAAAAGGGCCAGATACTAAAAGTATTTGGCCCTTTTTTATTAAGATAGCTCCAGACTCAGTTCTATGTCCAACTTCCTTCAAGTGCTAGTAAATACTCTTTTTTATCTAGCCCGCCTGTATAGCCACCGAGCTTACCGTCGCTTGCAATGACTCGATGACAAGGAACGATGATACTAAAAGGATTTTTACCATTAGCCTGCGCAACCGCACGAAACCCCTTTGGACTGTTGACACGCTGCGCGAGTGTGGCATAGCTAATGGTTTCGCCATACTCAATACCTTGTAATGCCTGCCATACTCTTTGCTGAAACTCAGTGCCCATAGAGAAGTCTAAAGGCAAATCTAACGTCTTACGTTTACCATCAGCATAGTCTTTGAGTTGGAAAATCGTTTCTATCAATAATGCTTGAGCAGGTTTGTTCATGCTTAGGCTATTTTTATCTATAAAGGTAAAGTCTTCATCTGTCAGGCCATAGTACTTTTTAATTTTGGGTACAGATTTTGAACTATGCCATGAGTTACCTGCCAGCAGCCAGTTTGCTTCAACAAGCATAGGCTGACCATGCTCATTGACACGAGCAATCAGTGTTAATCGATGTGACCCAAAGGCTGCTGTGGTAACTATCATAGCGTCTACTTCCCTATTCTTCTAAAAATGATTTACCAGATAAAACTGGCCCTCTTATTCTTTATCATCGGTCTCGAACAAAGCGGCGACAAATTGCTTCGGACTAAAAGAACGCAAGTCATCGATCGACTCACCCACACCAATATAACGGATAGGCACATCTGTCGTTTCGGCAATATTAAACACCACACCACCTTTAGCAGTACCGTCTAGTTTGGTGATAGTAATGCCTGTCAGTGGCACAACTTTATTAAACAGTTCGACTTGGTTGATAGCATTTTGACCCGTGCCAGCATCCAGCACAATCATACCTTCATGCGGGGCACTTGGATCCGCTTTACGCATGACACGTACGACTTTCTCCAACTCTGCCATCAAATGTGTCTTGTTTTGCAGACGTCCCGCAGTATCGGCAATGAGTACATCAATATTTTTTGCTTTGGCTGACTGCATCGCATCAAAAATGACAGAAGCGCTGTCAGAACCATGACCTTGCGCTACCACTGGAATATGATTGCGCTCGCCCCAAATCTGTAGCTGCTCAGTAGCTGCCGCACGGAACGTATCACCCGCTGCCAGCATGACTGATTTGCCTTCACCTTGTAGACGCTTGGCAAGCTTACCAATCGTTGTGGTTTTCCCTACGCCATTGACACCTACTACTAATATAACGAATGGCTTTTTGCTAGTATCAATCACCAATGGCTCAACTTTTGGTGTGAGGATATCAACCAATTCACTTTGCAATGCTTTATATAAAGAATGTGCATAGATCAAGTCACCACGATCTGTTTGCTCGGTGAGGCTCTTGATGATACGGTTCGTCGCGTTGACGCCGATATCGGCTACCAATAGCTGATCTTCGACTTCTTCTAATAGCTCGTCATCAATCTCTTTACCACCGATTAAGATACTGACCATGCCTTCAGCTAAGTTTTTGCGTGACTTACTGAGGCCCGTTTTCATACGGTTAAACCAGCTGCCCTTTTTCTTATTTTCTTTAGTCTCTTGTGACTCTTGTAACTCTGTAGCAGGCTCTTTGGTAGTAGCTGCCTGTACATTACTGTCAGCCACTGGGTTTACGCTTGGTGTATCACCCAATTGCTCTTGCAATGGCATAGCAGGAATGGTTGACGCAGTATTAGTTTGACTTGTAGCAGCGGCTGTCTCTTTAGCGCTCGAAAAGCTTTCAGAATTACCTTTAGGGACATTATGCTCTTCTGTCATAACAATTGGCGTCGCTAAAGCAATATTGTCCGCAGCATCATTACTAGAGACGTCTTGGTTTACCGTACTGTCCTTTTGCGGAGCAACACTCTCTGTTTCATCAATAATGGGCACAGATTGCACCGGTAGACTGGGTAAGGTAATATCATCGTCATCTAAGTCGTCAAGACCAGTATCAAGGTTAATGACTACGCGGTTGCTATTGTTTGGGTTGTTCATAAGTTTGCCCTAAAAGTTATCACAATCAATTATTTGTTTATTGTTAATGGATTTGCATATTGTCATCTGGCTACGAGCGACATGACGCTTAATTTTGACCTATTTTAGCATAATTCAAGTCATGCTCAGCCCTTACCCTATTAGACTATCGTCAAAATTTATCTGTTTAAAAAATCACTCAATGATTTGAGAAAGTTTTGCTTAAGGTTTAGACACAAAACTCTGACCTGCTACTTGTCAGACTTCGCCTACTCTACCAAGACTTATTCGATAAATACTTATTAGGAATCCGTTATGTCATTATTCTCTAAGCACTACAAAAAAATCAGCAGCATCAGTGTGGCTATTTTATTAACGACGACTATATTGGTGACAGGTTGCACCACGACGCAAGAGTTTAGACCGACTGCTAGCGTTATGGTTGGTGCTCAGACCTCTTTGTAATGTCTTCTATCGCTATGATTAGCATTTAATTCTTCTATTATTATTTTATATAAGTAGACCATACCATGCCATTGTCTTTACCTCTAGCAGCTGCGCCATTACGCATTGCTTGTGCCTTAGCAGTAGCAGCGTCACTTGCTGCATGTCAAACCAATACGATGCCTATTAACTCTGCAACTGCGACAAGCTCAATCGCAACTGATAGCTTGGCTCAAAACATATCAGATGAAAATAAAACGAGCAAAGACACTCAGCCGTCTGAGTTGACAATGGATATGTCAGGTCGACATGAATATCAGTTAGAAAATGGTCTAAAAGTCGTCATAAAAGAAGACCACCGTGCCCCAGTCGCTATGACACAAATCTGGTACCGAGTGGGCTCAGCAGATGAGCCTCTTGATAAAGGTGGTATCTCTCACTTACTCGAGCACATGATGTTTAAGGGCACGACCAACGTTTCTAGTGATGATTATGAGCGGCTAATTGCTAAGTTTGGTGGTGTCAATAATGCCTTTACCAGCTATGACTATACCGGATACTACGAGCTATTCCCTGCCAATCGTATGCCGTTAGCGCTAGAGCTTGAAGCAGATCGCATGAAAAACCTTATATTTGATGACAAAGAATTTGCTAAAGAGCATCAAGTGGTCATGGAAGAGCGTCGCCAACGTACTGATGACAATCCGCTTGCTAAAGCGTATGAGTCATTTCGTCTGCTGGCCTTACCTGACAGCCCAAAAGGCGAATCTGTCATTGGACCTATGAACGAGCTAGAATCGATTAAACTTTCAGATCTAAAAAATTGGTATAAGACGTGGTATGCACCAAATAATGCAACGTTAGTCATCGTCGGCGACGTGCAACCACAAGAAGTACTTACTCAAGTCAAACGTTACTTTGGTGATTTAGAAAAAAGCAACCTACCCAAACGTACCTCTGTGACTCAAAAAGGCTTCCGTGGTTATCAAAAGGTAGACTCTGAGCAAGCCGTTCAAGTGCCCGTTCTACTGATGGGTTACAACGTGCCAAGCCTTGCCACGGCAGGCACCAACAATGAAAAACAAGCTTATGCCCTTTCACTTGCGCAAGATGTGCTCGATGGCGGCTTATCTACACGCTTAGAGAGTCGACTGATACGTGAGCAAGGTATATTGACGACGGTTGGTACTTCTTACGACTTGCTAGATCGCGGTGATGGGCTGTTTTTGATTCAAGCAACACCGCGTGAAGGCGTCAGCTTAGAGCAAGCACAACAAGCTATAACTTCGGAAATAGAAAAGCTAAAAACCGATCCTATTGCCGATGACGAGATCAGTCGCGCCAAGACCAATACGGTTACTGGTTTGATTTATGCGCAAGACAGCATGGAAGGACAGGCACGTATGATTGGCTCGTTACAATCTATCGGTCTAGATGACAGACTGCTTGCTAAGTTACCAGCTAAGCTCGACGGTATCAGTGTGGCTGACATTCAGGCTGCCAGCAAAAAATATTTGGTCAAAGACAACTTGACGGTGATGCATGTCGTGCCACCTAAAGACAGTAAAACCCCAGCGAAATAGTCGCTGCCTATTATCAAATGTCTCATAAAAATGGCCATAGCACCGTATTCTTAATAAGAAGAAACTCATGATTCAGAATAAATACGACTCTAAAGCAAAACCAAAATCTTTTAAAACTGCTTCAGCCTCTATAAGAAGCACTATCGCATCTAAAAAGGGATCTTATCTCAGTGCTAGCGTAATTTTTGCTTTTAGCATCTTGGCTACTACTGCTCAAGCTGATACAACAGCTGCTGAAGATTACCGCTCACCTGCTGCAGTCGATGCAAGTGCGCCAATTGCTGCTCTATCTAAACTGACCAGCTTAGCCGATGACAAACCTTTAAAAGTCACCGTACCGACCATTCAACAGTTTAAGACCAAGTCTGGCGTACCTGTTATGTTTGTACAAACGACCACCTTGCCAATTGTCGATGTTGATTTGCGTTTTAATGCTGGTAGCGCGCGTGATGGTAGTATCAAAAAGGATGGTTTTGGTATTGCGAATATGACAGCGACGATGCTCGAACAGGGCTCAAAAAGCCTAGATGAAAATGCATTTACTCGTGCAGTGGAAACGTTGGGCATCAATCTAAGCAGTAGCGCCTATAAGGATATGTTTATTGTTTCACTGCGTAGCCTATCTGATGATAAGCATCTCCTGCCAGCCATTGACCTAATGACACAGATGGTGAGTGAACCTACCTTTGACGAGCAAGTTCTAGCTCGCAATAAAGCAAGACTGTTGGTAGGCCTGCAGCAACAAAAACAAGATCCTAATAGCTTAGCAAGTATCGCTTTCAACGAGGCTCTATATGGTACTCACCCTTACGCGCATCCATCAGTCGGCACGCTAGAAAGCGTTCCTACGATTGAGAAGCAACAACTGATAGACTTTAAAAATAAATATCTAGTTGCAGCAAACGCGTCTGTTGCTATGACCGGCAACCTGACATTAAAACAAGCCAAAAAACTGGCAGAAGACATCACTGCTAAATTGCCTACTGGCCAAGCTGCCACTGATTTACCTGAGCCGAAACCGCTTACCAAAGCGCAGCACGTTCATATTCCATTCCCAAGCACTCAAACCACTGTACTCATGGGACAGCTAGGTAGCAAACGAGCTACCGACCCAATAGCACAGCAGCAGCAAACCAACTTTGCTGTTGGAAACGAAGTCATGGCAGGCAGTGATTTTAATGCGCGACTAATGACTGAGGTGAGACAAAACCTTGGCTATACTTATGGAATCTCAGGATCGATGAACCCAATGCTCTCTCGAGGTCCCTACCAGATTGGTTTTTCGACACGTAATGACAAGGCGCGTGCGGCCATTGATGCAAGCTTAGCGGTTATCAACGAAACGCTGGACAAGGGTATCACCACTGAGGAGATGCGCTTAACTACAGATAATCTGAAAAATAGCTTCCCGATGGGATTTGCGAGCAATGTAGGTATCAATAGCTTACTTGGAATGATGAATTTTTACCAATTACCGAATAATTACTTAGCTGACTATACCAATCGCATTGATCAAGTCACACTTTCAGAGGTCAATCAAACCATGCGAGATACGCTAAAGCCTGATAACTTTTTAATAGTTACGGTTGGGCAAGAAGATCCTTGGAAAGAAAAGAAAGTGGTAGAAAAAACCAGTAAGAAATAAATCGCTAGGAAGCAATATTAGAAATAAGCGTTATCAATCCAATGGACGTATTATAAATGGTAAAAAATACTACTCATAATATGTCCATTAATATTTGAACGGCTATAATCTTTAAATAAGAAGTGAAATATTAGGAATGCTTAGTATTAAGAATACTTGGCATCAGAAATTTTTAGCGTAACATCATAGACAAAATGCTCAGGCTTATGGGTAGCCCCGTTATAGCTCAAACGGATAACATGCTTATCATAAGACGTCACTTTATAATTACCATTGGCAAAGTTATGTAGCGTCGGCACAATTAATAGCGCTTCTATTTGACGGTTATCTACTTTAACATTGAGGCGCTGACCCTCTCGCGGATATAAAAAATAATCACAGTAGTCATTTACCATGACCTCTGATATACGTTCAATAACCTGATTACCTGTTTCTTCTTGAATTAATTTTGGACAGACATCAGAGCGCTTAGATGCCAAACGAGCATAAGAGTTCTTGATACCATCTTCTATCTCTTTAGAGCTTTGTATATGTCTATCAGCCTTATCCGTCACTATCATATTGTTTTCAGAGGACATCTCTTTACTACATGCACTAATCAGTAATGCTGACATAAGTGCAGAAGTAAACAAAGCGCCATACCTATATTTCGAGTGCAAAAAACTTTGCTTTTCGTTATTTAATTTATGATAGTTTTTCATTGTCGAGCGCTGATTTTTCATAGTTTTCGCTTAAAGTAAATTTGATGGTTTTCTTTATGAGCCATGAAAATATAAAGGCGATTGATAACACATATTATTAAAGCATAGTTTTTAAAGACCAAACAAATTTTTAATGAACTCATGCGTCTAACCTATCAATCCTACCAAATAATTACAAAATTATTATTTTTAGTAAATACCGGAATAGTATATATAAAAATGAATATATATCTAGCGTTATCTCGGCTAACTTTATAATTATTTGAATTTTCGATTCTTGGCAGGTCAACTAATAACGGCAAGAAGAAGAACTACTAGCGTGATTGAACCCCCACTTACGATAACCATCAGTATCTAAATGAATAGCCCCTGTCGCATATAATCCTAAGCCAAAGTTATAAGGCTGTCCTTGATACTGCCAAAACTGGCATAAGCCATCATGCATGGTACTCAAGCGCCATAAATTGTCTTCGTACTCAGGTACCCAGATATCCATAGCACTTGCATTCATATGCTTACTACCGTCTGCCCCGCCTGCACAATCATTCAAACCTGGGTTACGATATACCGAACGTATCTCACTACTAAGTGGTAAAATACCTTGGTTTTTCAACTCACTATAAAGGCGTAATGTTGGTACAATGTTAGACCATAGTTCTTGAGGTGGCAGTTGATAAGGCTCATATCCGCATTTACTCCAACTACGGGCAGTCGTCAGCAGTTGCGACAGTGGCGGTACATTCTGCGACCCGACTCGTGCGCTGAGATAGCGTTCATACTCTGCTACTTGTCTGGCACGATAGCTATTGCTATTTAACCATGCGTTAAAGTCCATACTCATAGAATCGTTATAAGCACCATTATAGGTGTTGTTTGCTGTACTATAAGTAGTACCACGTCTCACTACATTCACACGTTTGTTTTCTTCAATGGACAACCTAGCATCAATCTCGAAATCACGCTGCTTTTGCACAATCAAGTTTTGCATACTGTCGCCATTTGATGCACTCGCACCACTCAACATGGTGACACCAGGACGCTGATTTGAGCTGTTAGTAGATGGCGTTATATACGCATTACTGTTATTGCTTGTACTGCTACTTTGACGTATTTGAATACGGCGTTCACTATCATCACTGATAATAACGGCATGAGCACTGACACTGCCAGCACATAGGATAAGGGTGATAATAGGTTGGCAAATTTGCCTATACGCATGGATTTTTGATTTTATCATTGCAAGAAACTACCGCTAAAAACGTTTTATCGATACTATCAAATTTTCAACAAGCAGGCTAAACTATCGCTTCTAATTTGAAGTCCAATATTGATAATTAACACTTATCCTTACAACTTTTATAATTGAGTGACTTTATTATTATTTGTGAATGATATAGCCATTGCTTGCTCGCATATTTTTATTAAAGTCGGTACTTTTAAGTACGCTTCTCATCATTATTTATAATGAGCTAATTTAGTTAGTACTTCCCTCCTACACCAATTGTTAGCCAAATTCTGCCTATGTCTTCTAACCCGCAATATCGTTTTTCACGTCAAAGCCATCATTTGGGTCAAGGTCACGCACCGACACTATGGCAACGTATTCATATCGACCCATGGTTAACTTTACTGTTATTGACGGTTTGTTGCATTGGTCTGACGATTCTATACAGCGCCGCCAGCCAAGATATTGGTATGGTCATTCGCCAAATGGTCAGTTACGGTGTGGCATTCGCTGTGATGTTTACCATGGCGCAGATACCGCCCAGTCTCTATCGTACTTTTACGCCTATATTTTATGTCTTAGGGCTCATATTATTAGTATTGGTAGATATTATCGGTGAAGTACGTATGGGTGCTCAGCGCTGGATCAATTTGCCTGGGTTCGGTAGTGTGCAGCCTTCAGAGTTCATGAAGCTTGGTATGCCAATGATGTGTGCTTGGTTTTTGTCTAAGCGTGATTTGCCACCGTCAGCGTCTAGCATTGCTATTACCTTGGCACTAATCATTGTACCGGTGCTATTAATTGCTAAAGAGCCCGATCTTGGTACGTCACTACTGGTCGCTGCTAGCGGTATATTTGTGCTTTTCTTAGCAGGTCTTTCATGGCGTCTAATTTCTGCTGCTGTAGTTTTAGCTGTACCATTTATTGCCTTTGCTTGGAACTTTTTACTCCACGACTATCAGCGTACACGGGTATTAACACTCCTTAATCCTGAAGCAGATGTACAAGGTGCTGGGTGGAACATCATTCAATCGAAGACAGCCATTGGTTCTGGTGGCCTCACTGGAAAAGGCTATCTAGAAGGCACACAATCACACTTACATTTCCTACCAGAAGGCCATACTGACTTTATTATTGCTGCCTTCTCCGAGGAGTTTGGTTTGCTCGGTGTGATGCTACTGATGTTCATTTACTTTTGCCTTTTATCACGCGCCTTATATATCGCTTTCACCCATCCTGATGTTTACAGCAGATTGTTGGCTGGTGCTATCGCTATGTCTTTCTTTGTTTACATATTCGTCAATGTCGGCATGGTTGGCGGCATTTTGCCTGTCGTAGGTGTTCCACTACCATTCATTAGTTATGGTGGTACGGCTATCGTGACTCTGATGGCAGGATTTGGTTTACTCATGTCTATCCATACACATAAATCTGGCTAACTGGGATAGGATAATTTCTGTATAATTCGTCTTTCAAGTAAGTTGTTGTAATAATTATGGTAGTATCATTAAGATAAATTGTTTTGTACTACTAATGATTTGATAAAAGACAATGAGCCATGGCGCGAAGAAGAGTTTTATTCTTAGCGCTATGGCTCTTTTATTTTAATGATCTTCATATAATTTATGTTCGTATCAATCACTATAATAGTTACAAATCCGAAATAATTATTCGTTTTAGCGCCTCTTATTTCTAATAGTAAATAGGCAGAATTTCCAATATAAGTTAACCACCTATAAGTCTAGAAAGATTTTATTCCTTGTTTTTTACAAAAAATTGCGTTAACCTCGTTTTACTGTACTCTGATACATAACCCGTACATAGCTACTAATAAACTTTGCATTTAAATATATTTAGGTTGTAGCGTAGCCGTATAGTTAGCATCTTGTAGATTCCAGACTTTCAAATACACTACTTAATTAACGGTTTGATAACATAGCGATACGCGATGTCCTCTGAACCTTTTATTAACGTAGCATTCTAAAGAAGTTTGTATATCGCACATCATGTAAATACAACATATAGTGACATTGTCACTCAGTCCTGATTTTGGACTTTGTATTCAATGCTTATCGCTAACTATCATTTGAGCGTATCGTCAGTCACTTTAGCTCTACTTCTGCTGAACACTGATGATAATGAAATGAAAAATTACCATATATTAATATCTATAAGAGCCACGCATTAATCAATATGAAAACAATACATTAATGCCATGCTCAATCTAAAATATTTAGAGTTAGGTTTTGATGTATAAGTTATAGAGGTATTTATGAACAAGCGTTTATCTGGTTTACTTACAATGTCAGCAATGTTATTTGCTGGCTCTGCAGTTGCTACCAATGCAAATGCTGTAGAAGCAAAGACCACACTTGCTATGATTTCGCAAGATAACGCCTCCCACATTGACCGTGTACTTGGTGAATTAAGCCGTCAACATGATGGTGCATCAAGCTTGGTAAAATCAGCCCGTCAGCCGACTTCATTGGCACTTAGCAGCTCATTGTTAGCCAATGATACGACACAAGTTACCAATGATGAAGACGTATTAGAGCGTCTAACAGCTGTTGCCTCTAACTCTGTCAGCAAATTTAAGCAGACTGGTCTTGCGTCTTGGTATGGTCGTAAGTTTCATGGTCGCAAGACTGCCAGTGGCGAAACTTTCGATATGAACGGTTTAACTGCAGCGCATCGCTCATTGCCATTGAACTGCTATGTCAAAGTTACTAACAAGACTAATGGCAAAAGTGTCGTGGTAAAAGTGAACGATCGCGGCCCATTCCATGGTAACCGTGTATTAGACTTATCTTATGGTGCTGCCAAAAAACTCGGTATTACGAGTAAAGGCGTGGGTAACGTTGCTATTGAGCGCGTTGCAGGACCTTAGTTTTAGGTATCGGTTTTAGAGACCAATAATATTGTTAGCCTATATAGCAAAAAAAGCCTAACTAATTATTAGTTAGGCTTTTTTTATGGTTTATATTTATCGCTCTAGGCTAATAGTAGCGACTAAACTACTCAAAACGAAGTACTATTAGTTCTATATACCTTATAACTCAAATGCGCTTTCGATAGCATCATCCAGACGCTCAACAGCAATCACATTGATACCCTTAAACTGAGGCGCATCTTTAGCAGGTGCATTGGCCTTTGGAATGATGGCATGCTTAAACCCATGTTTCATCGCTTCCTTTAGGCGCTCTTGTCCATTAGGTACCGGGCGTATCTCGCCCGATAGACCCACTTCGCCGAATACTGCTAATGAAGATGGTAATGCCCTCTCTTTAATACTTGAAGCACAAGCCAACAGTACGGCCAAATCAGATCCTGTCTCTATGACTTTGACACCACCAACGACGTTGACATAGACATCTTGTCCACTGGTATGTATCCCACCATGGCGATGCATCACTGCTAGTAGCATGGATAAACGTTGAGAATCTAGACCCAATGCCATCCTTCTAGGCGAGCCTTGTGAATCATCGACCAAGGCCTGCACTTCTACTAGTAGCGGCCTTGTTCCCTCACGACTGACCATGACAACTGACCCAGCAACAGGTTTGTCATAACGACTCAAAAATATCGCTGATGGATTAGCGACTTCTTTAAGCCCCATATCAGTCATACCAAAGATGCCCAGTTCATTAACTGCACCAAAGCGATTCTTGACCGCACGAATCATACGAAAACGCGAGTCAGACTGGCCTTCAAAATAGAGTACCGTATCAACCATATGCTCCAATACTCGCGGACCTGCTAGCGTACCTTCTTTGGTTACATGTCCTACTAAAAATAGCGCCGTTCCCGTTTGCTTAGCATAGCGAGTCAAAATCGCTGCAGACTCTCTAATCTGACTGACACCACCTGGCGCAGAGTTGATAGCGTCCGTATAAATCGTCTGAATAGAATCAATAATAGCGATGGCTGGCTGCTCTTGCGTTAATGCAGCACAGATAGTTTCTACGTTAGTTTCGGCCAGTACACGCAGTCTATCAGCAGGCAAATCTAAGCGTTTGGCTCGCATAGCTACCTGTGCAAGTGATTCTTCACCTGTCACGTATAACGCACTACCTGCCAATGAATCAGCTCGTGCCATATTGGTCGCTGTTTGCAGCAGAATCGTTGATTTACCAATACCTGGATCACCACCGATTAACACTACGGAACCCGCCACTAACCCACCACCCAGCACGCGATCGAACTCACTGATACCGGTTGGTAGGCGTGTGTCGAGCGTCACACTTACTGCATTAAGCGGCATAACAGCACTGTGAATACCAGAGTAGTTACCAGCTGGCGCACTGGTACCACGAGTAGCAGCTCGTGCGTTATTAGGCTTCGCGGTGCTCTTATTGTGATGTGGCATGCTGACATTTGGGGCTTCGACCAAGCTATTCCATTCCCCGCAATCCGTACACTGCCCAGCCCATTTACCAAAATGCGCACCGCAATGCTGACAGACATAGCTGCTTTTATTTTTTGCCATAGCTTATAAGCCTTATTCAGAGGATCAATCGAGAATAATGAAGAAAGTATTGTCACGCTTTATAAGCGCTGATTCAAAAATGTTCGTCATGATAAGTCAGCCATTGATTTTGCAAGCTGTACTTGAAAGAGGATGATGTTAATTGTAGAGATATTAATTATAGATATAAGTAGTAACTGGCTTATAAGCTCTATATAAAATAGTTGTAGCCAGCTCTATTAGTTAATTAGAAATTACAAAATTATTGGTATGAATTTTACGTAGCGTTTGGAAAGCAAAATGCATAGGGAGTAAGGAAAATCCATACCAACATAACTCTACTTTAACGGCACCTTTTTAGAGACCATCCCAGATTCTGTGTAACTGCCATTTAGATTAAATGCTTACTGATACGGTCATCAAACATAATCATAAAACGATTCAGAGCAGACGTCCAGTTACGGATTGGCATCGACCACTTTTTAGACGCCTGCTGGGTGGCTAAGTACACCACTTTGAATGCTGCCTGATCAGACGGGAAGACCTTACGCTTATTCACTGCCGTCCGAATCACACTGTTTAGCGACTCTATCGCATTGGTGGTATAAATCACTTTTCTGATGTCTTTCGGATACTCAAAGAACACCGTTAAGCCCTCCCAGTTATTACGCCAAGACTTGATGACATGCGGATATTCCTTGCCCCAAGTCTCATCAAAGTGCTCAAGATTGGCCTCTGC